>JAFRFJ010000025.1:0-2618 GCA_017434385.1 Eubacterium sp. | reverse complement strand
GGTTTGCCTCCTTTCTCGCTTTTCAGGGTCATTTCAAACCGGGGATCGTCCATCAGGACGGAGAAAAGCTTCAACAGTTCATCTGTGTGCCGGAATCTTTCCGGATCCGTCGGGCGGTAGTCCGGATCGGTGCGGTGATGCGCAAAGTAATCAGCCACGATTTTGAAATCACTGTGAAAGCGGCTGACCTGCTCATCCGTAAGGAACGCAATGTCAAAGACATTCATCCGGTAATTGCTGACATAGGGACGCAGTTCCTTCGGAATATGAAGGCAATCGTACAGCGACTTTGCCTTTCCCCAGCACCTGGAGCTGAAGTTCAACACCAGCGTTACGACCGGATAGCGATCCTTCCCGGAAAGCTCCGCCCGGTATGCGGCGCCGTCGTACCCCATCACCCGAAGGGGCATATCGGGATCGTACTTCGTTTGATTCTCCATTCCAAGCAAAGAGATCCGGACATTCACCTTTTCACCCTGATTGACCCAGTATTTTGCTACGTCGCGCTCTTCCTCGTGGACATCTCCGTCAATCTTGTACATCGATGCCGGCGCAGCATCCACGAGAGACTTTTCATCAATCAGCGGCTCACCACCGAAGAGCAGCCCGTTCACAATGTCTGCAAAGACATCGTTATAACCTTCCAGGGTTTTCTCAATCATGTCTTTCTCTGCCAAGGGAGAAACCTCCTCCGGTCAAATATATTGTAAGCCAAAATCACTTTGCCTGCAAGCAGTTTTCACAAACCGGGCAAGCCCAGAAAACGATGGAAAAAACAGTGATCGGCCCAACTCTATTATGACAGAAACCCGGTGAAAGACAAGGGGAACAAAAATATTTTTCAGGATTCGGGCAGCTGCCAATATGGGAAACAGACAGGCTGCCTTCAGTGTTTGTCCGGATCCCTGGACCAATGGTCCGGAAAGAACCGTCCCCTCCGGACCACTTTTGGGGTAAAGGTGCGTCCCGGGCGGACCAGTGGTCCGGAAAGAACCGTCCCCTCCGGACCACCGTCCCCTCTGGACCATTCAAGCTGTGCTTGAATTGCCTGGCAAAAATTCAACTGCAGCATGCTGGTAGAGCTTATCTTGATCTTGTACGATGAACCTGCGCGGGAGAGGATTGAACGTGGACAGGATGAAGGAGGGGTTGCAGATGATGAAGATTGACTGGACGAAACTGGAGACGCTGCCGCTTTTGGACCGGGCGATTGCTTTTGCGGTCATGAAGCATTCCGGACAGTTCAGGAAAGGCACCGGGCTTCCTTATATCACTCATGCGGTGGAGGCGATGGAGATCGTTTCCCGAATGACGGAGGACGAAGAGATCCGCGCGGCGGCCGTGCTGCATGACACGCTGGAGGACACGGAGACCACGAAAGAGGAACTGGTAAGGCTCTTCGGATGGCGAGTGGCGAAACTGGTGGAGTCAGAAAGTGAGGACAAGCGGGAAGACCGGCCGGCGGAAGAAACCTGGTGGATTCGGAAAAAGGAAACTATCCGGCACATGGCCCATGCCTCCACGGAGATCCGGATGCTCGCCCTGGGCGATAAGCTGTCCAACATCCGGGCCATGCACCGGGATTATCAGATGCTTGGCGAAAAGCTCTGGAGTCGTTTCAACCAGAAGGATCCCATTATGCATGGGATGTATTACGGCCTGCTGGCCAATGCCTTTGGGGAAGATGAAACCCTGCGGGAGACGCAGGCATACCGGGAATACGTGGATCTGTGTTCAGAACTATTCAGCAGGGAATACGACGGGGATGGCAACCTAATTGAAGAAAATGACACCCATAAATATGCTGAGAATAAGGTCATACAGGAAGGGGAGAAGGCTGATCCCGTGAAAGAGAATTATGCCGCGATGCCGGAAGAATCCGGAAAATTGCCCCTGTATTTTGTCTGGACGGAAGACCCGGATCTCCTTGAGATCCAGAAGATGGCTGCGACACTGGGTGCTATCCTGCGCAAGCAGGGAGTCGGCTTTTCCAATGTCTGTATGCATTTTGCCAATGATCCTTTTTCGAATGACGTTTCCTGGCAACGGAGGGAGGACGGCTATACCCTGCATTTGTGCGTTGAAAATGGAAAATGCTGGGATCAGGCGGCATTTCAGCTGGGGTATCTGATGACCCACTGCCTGATCGACCACCTCGGCGGAAAGAATCAGGAAGGGATCTCCTGGGCAGAGGAACTGGTTTGTGAAGCTGCTACGCTATATCTGATGTACACACTGTACACCATTTGGGAAGAAACGCCGTTTGGTACAGAAGACCTGGGTTATAGAAATGCTATCCGGGACTATTTATCAGACAATCTAAATGACGAAGGAACATCCGCGCTGAAGAAATGCCAAAATCGTGACGGGCTGGCTGCCATCAATGAGAGAAACTCCTTTGACGACCGCCTGGAGGAAAGCCATGAGCTGTACTGGGCCATGAATGAGGGAGACCTGCCGCGCCTGGTAAAGATCCGCGAATATGAGGCGGACGGGCTTCTGCTATATACGCATTACTGGCGGGCCTTCGCAGACGGGTCCAGAGCGGTGGAATACCTCTGCCGCCTGCAGGAAAGGATCGAAGGGTGTGAACTCCCGGCAGGCATCAGCCAGACGAT
>JAFRFJ010000024.1:0-3333 GCA_017434385.1 Eubacterium sp. | reverse complement strand
TCGCTCTACCCTCGCTGGCAGCGGTACTAAGGCCGCTAAAAACCAGCGGCCAAGTACCGGCCGCTCGCCAAGGCCCTTCGGCTGTTTGTGCAACTTGACGAGTCTCAGAGCCTTTACGATACTTTTGACCTTTACATCATTGTATACAAGCATGCAGGAATTATTGTAGCACATGTACAATCTTTCGGCAATTCCTCTGGATTTTTATGCAAATAATCGCCAAAATGCAATTGCTGTACACGTCCTCCCTCGCAAAAACACCTGGCGTTCGAAACGGTCTGGACTGCAGCCAGAATACGTACTTGCATGAAAAAAGACCCCTTACGGCGTGTCCGGCCTCCCGGAACATCGTAAAGGGCTTTCATTTTCAGAGCTGCTGTCGTTCTTTATTCCTGTTCCAGAATTTTTTCAATGATCTCTACGCAGGTCGGGATGCTGATCCTGCCGGTATCCAGGCAGATGTTGTAGTTGGTGGCATCGCCCATTTCGTTGCCTGTGTACTGCTTGTAATAGGTCCTGCGGAGCTTGTCGCGCTTCTCAATATATTTGTCCAGCCGGATCTCCCCGTTCTCCGCCAGTTCCTGTGCCCTGGCCATGCGGTCCTGGACAGAGGCATAGAGGAAAATATTGAAGGAGTCGATCCCGGCCTCCCTGAGGATATGGTCGGCGCAGCGGCCGACGATGATGCAGGGGGACTTGGCCAGTTCCAGGACGACCTGCTTCTGGGCCTTGAAGATCCCGTCGTAGGAGCTGGCGTAGGAGACGGCGCTGTTGAGGATCGCGTTGAGCATCTTGTTGGGCGTGCTCAGCTCCTCGCCCTCCTTCCAGATCTCATCCTCGGCATAGCCGCTCTGTTCAGCCGTCTTTTTTACAAAATCCCTGTCGTAGTAGGGGATCCCGAACCTGTCGGAAAGAGCCTCCGCCAGTGACCTTCCCAGAGCTCCATACTCTCGGCTGATCGTAATCACAGGATATTTCTTTTCAGCGTTCATTCCAGGTTCTTTTTCCGGCATGGTTTTCCTCCTCTTTTCTGCTGTTCCAAAGGCGGCAGTGCAGTCAGACAGCTGCTATAAGCAGCCTCTTCCGCCGGGTCCGGTCTCAGACCGCCCGGATGCAGTCTCTTCCGCTGGGTCCGGTCTCAGACCGCCCGGAAAAATGCCCCTGCCTCCCCGGCCGCGGGCAAATCCGCACCGCCTTGCGTTTACGTTTCCATATTTCTACAAAATTTTAATACACTTTGGGCATTCTTACAAGAGTGCCGTCTTCTCAGCCAGGGTTGTTTCACGAAGGAGTCGAGGTAGTAACCCCCATCCGCTTCAATGAAGGAAGCCATGCGTCCGCTCCACTCCCGCATGCCTTTTATTAAAAGCAGCACGCCTTCCAAATAAAAAAGCGCAAAAATCCCCCTGGAGTCTTGATTTCTGTTTTTTAATATATCATTATTTAAGTATCTTTTTAATAGAGGCTCTCAATGGGCCCAAAGACATATCTTCCCAGCAGTTCGCTGTCATCATTGAGAAGATCCATCATCTCACTGATGGGGGACCTGTTACCGGTCTGGATCTGGACCAGGCGAAGAACATTCAGCGCAAACTTTCGAATCAGCGCGAGATTGTTTCTGGATCCCCTGGCCGGCGACCTGTCCTCACGGAAGGTATCATCCAGGACATGGTGCAGGCGGTTTTCCACACTCCAATGGTTTCGCTTGCACCATCCCATTTCTTCAGCACTCATCTCTTTGTCTGATATGATCCCCACCACCTGAATATCCGTACTTTCTCCATCTCCTTTCAGGGGCGCAGGCTGTCTGACTGATCCTTCCCGTAAAAATTGTTCTTTGGAAGGCGTGATATCATTTCCGTCTTCGTCCTTTACGATCAGGATCCTGATCTGTTCTGCGCAGCCGACACTTTTTAGAAATGGCCATTGTTTCTCTGTTTTTGACACAAAGGACGCATCATTTATGATCTTGTAATTCCGGTATTCATATCTGTCCCTGTTTTTTTCAGAATACGTCACCTCGTCGTATTTCTCCATGAACTGCGGATATCTGCTCTTCCAGGCAGAATCCTCCGCCATCCGCTCCTGGTCTTTCTTCATTTCTTCAAATTGTTCAATGATCTCTTCATAACTGGCCGGCTGGTTCTTCTTGACCATCATCACAAAGTGGCCGCCCTGACTGATGATCTGTTCCATCACCCGTGTCTGCGTGTTAAGCGCGTCTGCTGTGATCATGCTTTCCCGTATGTCCAGATATGACAACAGTTCCGGAATGCTTGTGATCTCATTTTCCTTATCCGGGATCGGTTTCTGTGCCAGCACCAGTCCCGTCGCTGCATCCATCACATGCAGCATCATCGGCGCACGGTTTCCTTTGCACTTTTCAGCTGCGGCCCGGATCACCTTGCCGTCTACTGCCAGGTGGGCTCCCCTTGTCTGAACGATCCCGCTGATCCATTCAATAAAGACAAACAGGAAAAGGACTTCATCAATACCGCTCAGGAGCCGTGAGACTGTAGGGAGAGAAGCAACCCCGTTCTTCAGTTCCAGTCCTTGTTTTTGGAACCATTTTTTTCGGCGTTGACACCATTTCAGGCATCTCCGCAGGCTGGTGTGACCGGTTATATATCCTGCTGTCAGGTAAGTGAGGACTTCCGCCAGGTCATGTTTTTTTGCCCGCGGGCTTCGGGGATCTTCGACTTCCTTCATACGTTCATAGAGCGACCTCACAAAATATCCGGTCCTCTCACACCTCCAGTTTCAGACCGAGCCGGATAAGTATCTCCTCCTGCTCTGGTCCGATCTTGGAAAGCACATTTTCTTTCCCAATCTTTAACAGATAGATCTTTTTTAAAGACGAAAGTTCCTTTATATCCACCTCATGCTCTTTCCATATGCGTCTGCTGAGCGAAGATGCCTGTACATTGAACTGGCACCGGAACCCATCCTTGTCTTTGAGTTTTTCCCTATGAAGATAACTGGCATCAGACCAGCCGCAGATGATGAGCCTGAGTACATCTTCCCACTCGTCACCCAGCGGCTTTTTCCATCCCTCCGGGCACAGTTCGAGTATGGCTTTGGAAAATCCATACTCCCAGACCTCGATATTGCTTAATTCCACTTTCTTTTTTTTGCTTTCAAGGACTCCCTCCGGTGTGATGATACCAACATATGTATCAACCGGCTGCGGATATTTCTTTCCAGGGACTCTTTTAGATGTCCGTTTGTAAAGATAATAGGCATCCCCCTTTTTCTTAACCGTCATTCCCTTTGTCCGATACTTTTGTACCCATTCAGGATATGTTTTCTCAGTTTTTGGCATAATATCCTCCT
>JAFRFJ010000023.1:0-46742 GCA_017434385.1 Eubacterium sp. | reverse complement strand
CCTTGAAGACGACGAGGTAGATAGGGCAGAGGTGGAAGTGCAGCGATGTACGGAGCTGACTGCTACTAATCGGTCGAGAGCTTGACCTTACGAAAAAGGTTGAAGCGAGATGGGGAAAATGTTATACTATGTGTGGTTTTCAGGGTATATATCCTGTAATATTCCTCGATAGCTCAGTCGGTAGAGCACGCGGCTGTTAACCGCGCTGTCGTAGGTTCAAGTCCTACTCGGGGAGTTTGATGGAGTCGCGCACGCACCGCGTTCGCAAGCTCATCGCGCACCGCGCGCAAAATGGCTCCTTGGTCAAGTGGTTAAGACACCGCCCTTTCACGGCGGTAACATGGGTTCAAATCCCGTAGGAGTCACTCGTCTTGCCGATGTGGCTCAATTGGCAGAGCAGCTGATTTGTAATCAGCAGGTTAACGGTTCGAGTCCGTTCATCGGCTTGCCTGTATATTTTTATAGTGCTTGGATTATTTGGGGACCTTTAGCTCAGTTGGTTAGAGCAGTCGGCTCATAACCGACCGGTCCGGGGTTCGAGTCCCTGAAGGTCCATTTTGATCTGGCCTGGTGGCTCAGTTGGTTAGAGCGCCGCCCTGTCACGGCGGAGGTCGTGGGTTCGAATCCCATCCGGGTCGTTTGTCTTTTGATAAAAAGACATTATAATATGGGATCTTAGCTCAGCTGGGAGAGCATCTGCCTTACAAGCAGAGGGTCACAGGTTCGAGCCCTGTAGGTCCCATATATATGCCGGTGTGGCGGAACTGGCAGACGCACAGGACTTAAAATCCTGCGGGACTTATACTCCCGTATCGGTTCGATTCCGATCACCGGCATCTTTTAAAAATTTAAGTGCGCATAGCTCAGCTGGATAGAGCGTCTGGCTACGGACCAGAAGGTCGGGGGTTCGAATCCTCTTGCGCACACTCGTTGTGTTTACAACATTTTATAGCGCTATCGCCAAATGGTAAGGCACTGGATTCTGATTCCAGCATTTCCAGGTTCGAATCCTGGTAGCGCTGTCAGACTGGGACTCCGGTTTTACCGGAGTTCTTTTTTTGTGGCCGCATTTAATACGCCGATGAAACATAATTGCGTGTTTTGCCACATTTTCCGTACAATAAAATACATTGTAGTAAAACACAATATATGGTATGATATGTGCAGTGAGATATGTCCGTAATAATCAGTATTGATAGAAAAGGTGGGGTAATACCATGAACGAAGCACGTATTATTTATAATCCGAGCCGTATGACCATGAAAATGTTCTCCAGAAAGATGAACAAGGAGAGCCAGGAGGAGCTCAGCCAGAGAAGATTTGACGCTGTAGGCCTCTTTCAGACAACTGTTGCAGGCATCCTTTACTACGGAGACCGTGTTGCAAAGGTAAGCAATGTTCTTCCTGTAGAGATCAACGGCAGCTGCCCGCAGCACATTACAACTCTGGCCTTCTTCGGTGAGACAGCTGCAGTGGAGACGGCGATGAAGATGATTATTGCTGAAGAGCAGGAGAAGAAGAACAGACTGATCTGACGGCCTGACCGGCAGCAGAAAAGCAGTCTGTAATCTGTTTCATATTGCATTTTCCAGAGGATTCTGTTAGCATGGCATGTATGACAGAATCCTTTTTTTGTGAAGCGAGGAATATAAGATGAACTTTGATATGGATATTAAGGTACGCTACAGTGAGTGCACACGCGCGCAGAAGGTTAGTTTGCATATGATTCTGAATTATATGCAGGATGCGGCAACCCTGCACTCAGAGGTAATCGGATTTGGCCTTGAAAGGAATCTTTCTCATAACCACGGCTGGTTCCTTCTTGCTTATGATATTGAGATCATAAGATTACCGGAGGTCTTTGAAGAAATCACAGTCAGTACGGATCCCTATCTGATGAAAGGATACTACGGATACAGGAGCTTTAATATCCATGACAGTGAGGGAAATGTTCTGGTACGGGCGGATTCCATGTGGATCCTGATGGATATAGAGAAGCTTCTTCCTGTACGGGTTCCCTATGAGATGACCAGCGGATTCGGATCGTCTGACGGCGGTATCAAGCCGACTATCAGGAGAAAGATCCGTGCCGGAAGTGACTGGGAAGCTGTCGCTTCCATTCCGGTCATGCCATTTTACCTGGATACCAACGGACACGTTAATAATCAGTATTATGCCATGTGGGCGGAAGGTTTTCTGAAGGAAGACAGGCGGCTGTCCAAGGTGAAGATCGATTACAGGAAGAGTGCCGCAGACGGTGACCGGATCCGGATATTTATTCAGGATAAGGGAGCGGACAGGATCGTCAAGTTTGAGAACCAGGATGAAGAGCTGCTGGCCTATGTGAAGTTTACCTTTGATCCGGAAGAGGCTGAAGGATAATCAGAAGAATTACAAGTAAATGTTTAATCAGTAAAGAGGGACAAAATGATAGAAATAGGAAAGAAACAAATACTGTATATGGACCATAAGACAGGCTTTGGTGTCTATCTGAGAGACAGTATGGAAAAAGCTGAAAAGACGGCGGAGATTCTTCTTCCGATCAAACAGGTGCCGGCTGACCTCTCTGTGGATGATCCGGTGGAGGTCTTTGTATACCGGGATTCCAGTGACAGAATGATCGCGACAACCAGGATTCCCATGCTGACACTGGGGGAAACGGCTGTTCTTGAAGTAGTCCAGGTTAATTCCGTTGGTGCTTTTATGTACTGGGGACTGGAGAAGGATCTGCTTCTTCCCTATGCCCAGCAGACCAGAAAGGTCAAAAAGGGCGACCGCTTTCTTGTGGGACTTTATGAGGATAAGAGTTCCAGGCTCTGTGCTACCATGAAAGTATATGACATGCTGCGGACAGACAGCCCCTACAAAAAAGATGATGAGGTCAAGGGCGTTGTATATGCCAGCAATCCCGACTTTGGTGTCTTTGTTGCGGTGGACTGCAGGTATCAGGCCATGATTCCGAAAAATGAGCTTGTCCGCCGCTTCAATATGGGAGAGGAAATTACAGCCCGTGTGATTTCTGTCAGAGAAGATGGAAAAATGAACCTGAGTGTCCGGAACAAGGCGCATGTTCAGATGGATGTCGACTGTGAGAAAATCTACGAAAAGCTCTGTCAGAATGAGGGATTTCTTCCTTACCATGACAAGTCTGCTCCGGATGATATCCGGGCGGAGTTCGGAATGAGTAAGAATGAGTTTAAACGTGCTATAGGAAGATTGTACAGGCAAAAGAGCATAGTGATAGAAGCGGACGGAATCCGCAAGTTGTAGGAAGCCTTTGGCAATCAAGAGGAGTAAGATGAAATGATGGGAGCAGACAGGATTTGGAGCATTGCAATATGGACTTATATTATCGGTGCTCTGGCGGGGTCGGTATTTTATAGATCCAGGACCGGCATGATCCTCTATCTGGCAGCGTGCTTTGCAGTTGCCTGTGCCATACTATGGCATTACAAAGGAAAAGCCCGGGCTGTTCAGGCAGCCTTGGCGGGAATGGTCCTCATTGCGGCTGTCAAGCTGGTCGCTCCTGCCTTCCGTCCTGTATATATTCTCTATATGACGCAGCTGGTGGGGATTGTCTGGATTCAGAAACTGGAGCCCCGGAGCCTGGCGAAAACCCTGTCTGTCAGGGCCATCCCCATAAGGAACTTTCTGCTGGCCGCGGCTGTATCAATAACAACCCTGATCGCTCTGTCTTATGTGGGGGAAATGTCGACAATCTTCTTCCGCAATTATGTCAATGATACTATGGACTATGCTGCCATGACGCCTGTTACGGCCATCGTTTTTATCGGCGTCATGCCTGCCTTGTTTGAGGAAATATTTTTCCGCGGTTATCTGATGCAGAGAATTCCGGGAAAGAAAAGAGCCTTGATTCTTTCTTCCATTCTATTTGCCTTACTGCATATGAATGTGAACCAGATTACCTATGCCTTGCTTGCAGGCCTTCTCTTTGCCGTGATCGCGGCCAGGACGGGTAGTATTCTGACAACCATGGTGATCCATGGACTATTTAACAGCTGGAACCTGCTGCTGACCTTCTTTACAGACCATCCTTCAGCTCTGGCACTTTTTAAAGTCCGCCTGGGTGACTACTATCTGCTGGGGGAAAATCCCTCTTTTGCGGCAGGGAATCCCCCGGCAGTCCTGATTCTGGAAGGACTGGCAGTATTCATCTTTTTTACAGCTCTGACTATCCTATGCGTCCGGGCCATGAAAAAGGGAGATCCCATCCTCCGGGAAGAGGGTACATGGAAACCTTTCCCGGGATACTATATCTGCATTGGCGTATGCATTCTTTCCACAGTTCTCAGGGATTTCGTCTTTTAAGAGAAGCTGCTATAAAACCTTTAAAGAGGGGATGGGGCTTGTTGGGCCTTGATTTGAATTCCGGGTGTGCCTGGGTTCCTATGAACCAGGGGTGATCCGGAATTTCTGCCATTTCCACGATATGTCCGTCGGGGGAGAATCCCGAGAGCAGCATTCCTTTTTCGGACAGAATATCCCTGTAATCGTTATTGACTTCGTATCTGTGACGGTGGCGTTCATGAATCTGCAGGTCCTGATAGAGTTCGGCAGCTTTGCTTTCCGGGCGGAGGACGCAGGGCCAGGAACCCAGACGCAGGGTGCCGCCCAGGTCGGCCAGGCCTTCTTTATCCGGCATGATATGTATGACCGGATGAGGCGTAGCCGGATCAAATTCACAGCTGTGGGCACCGGTCAGACCGGCTACATTGCGGGCATATTCCACAATGGTAAGCTGCATACCCAGACAAATCCCCAGATAGGGGATTTTTTTTGTTCTTGCGTAATGGATGGCGCAGATCATCCCTTCAATCCCGCGGCTTCCGAAACCGCCGGGAACAAGGATGCCGTCCAGCTGATCCAGAAATTCGCCTGCATTATCCGGGGTCAGCTGCTCCGAGTCGATCCAGTCGATCTCCACGGAAGCTCTGTTGGCGACTCCGCCGTGTTTTAAGGCTTCGACCACACTGATATAGGAGTCATGCAAAGATACGTATTTTCCTACCAGGCCGATCCGGACTTTCTTCTCAGGATTTTTCCAGGCATGGACCATGGCCTTCCACCCTTCAAGGTCCGGCTGGGGGCAGGGGATATCAAGGCACTGGCAGACTGCCTGGGCAAGTTGTTCTTTTTCCAGTATCAGGGGGAGTTCATAAAGGATATCAACGTCCAGATTCTCGATAACGTTGTCAATGGGGACGTTGCAGAAGCGGGAGATTTTGGTTCGGATTTCATTTCCGAGAGGGAGGTCGGACCGGCAGACGAGAAGGTCCGGAGAAATGCCCATGCCCTGCAGCTGTTTGACGCTGGCCTGGGTGGGTTTGGTCTTGAGTTCACCGGATGCCTTTAAATAGGGAATCAGGGTCACGTGGATCACCATACAGTTGTTTCGGCCGGATTCATGCCGGAACTGACGGATGGCTTCTATGAAGGGCTGGCTCTCAATATCGCCTACAGTCCCTCCGATTTCTATGATGGCTATTTCCGTTTCTTTCCCTTCCCTGTTCTGATAAAAGCGGCTCTTGATCTCATCCGTGACATGGGGGATTACCTGGACTGTATGTCCTTCGAAGTCTCCGTGTCTTTCTCTGTTGAGGATAGTCCAGTATACTTTTCCGGTAGTGACATTTGACCTTTTATTAAGGTTTTCGTCAATAAATCTTTCATAGTGTCCGAGGTCCAGATCGGTTTCGGCACCGTCATCGGTGACGAAGACCTCGCCGTGCTGAATCGGATTCATGGTACCGGGATCCATATTGATGTAGGGATCGAACTTCTGACTCACAACGTGATAGCCTCTGGCTTTCAGAAGACGCCCGAGGGAAGCGGCCGTGATACCTTTTCCCAGACCGGACACGACGCCGCCGGTGATAAAAATGTACTTAACTGCCATAGGACTCCTCCATTTCAAAAATGAATAATTTTAATTACAATCCTTCATAATTATAGATAATATCATAAAATTATGGGAATGTCATTTAAAAAATGGAGGATATAAGAAATTATTTAAAATAGGAATTGCAAAAAAAGAACCGGTCTTTACAGACCGGCAGAACGGCGGTACTCGATCGGAGTCATCAGGGTGTTCTTTTTGAAAGCCTGAGAGAAATAGGACTGAGATGAAAAACCGAGCTTCTCGGCTATTTCCGCTATGCTCAAGGTTGTCTCTTCCAGCAGACGTTTGCTCTCTTCAATTCTTTTTTCATTCACATAGCTTATGGGAGAACAGCCGTTGTTTTTAGTGAAAGAGTGAACCAGATAATATTTACTCATCTGGCTTTTTTCTGCAAGGATATCCAGAGTCAGATCTTCCATATAATGATTGTCTATATACTCTTTTACTCTGGCGGAATCCAAGTTCTGTGACTGTCGGCTGTCATTGATCAGATCCACGTCATAATGGCGGACCATCTCGATCAGGAGCATCTGTATATAGAGAGAGCATGCCAGAGAATAGTGTTTCTCCTTCTCATCCAGTTCTTGTTTCAGAAGATGAACGCCTTTCAGGATTTCTTCTTTTCGGGAAGGATGGTCAGGATGTATCAGCCTGCTTACAATCTCGGGATGATCAAAAGAAAGATTCTCCATACCGACAGATGCGAAAGAAAGAGGTTTATTTTCAGCAATGACGGCAAAAGAAACGGAACCCGGCTGTACAACCATCACGTCTCTTCTATGTGTATAGATGCGATGGTCATTGATTATAAGGCTTCCGGATCCTTCTACCGTGATGATAAAACGGGCATAGGGATGCCCTGAACTGATATGGGAAACAGATTTATCAAAATCATAAAAATGAATGTATGATAAACGAGAAAAAAATAAAGAATGTGTATTATGATTTCGTAAGTTATATCTAATATTGCTCATTTCATCATAATCCTTTCTTTTTTTTATAAACATTATATAAAAAAGATATAAATATTTCAACTAAAATGTGAATAAAATCACGAATTAGTATTAAAAAAATCAATTAAATTTATATAAAAGAGGCAATATAAATAAACAGATCTCCTGGCCTTCCCGTCCGCATTGCAATGTATATGTCCGCATGATAAAATGTATACGTATGTAAAAAAATCAATCTGAGGAAAGAGAGTGATAAAGTGAAAGAAGAGTATAAAGGAAAAGGGCCGGTTCTGGTAGTACTTGCAGCAGGAATGGGCAGCCGTTACGGAGGTTTAAAGCAGATGGACCCTGTAGATGAGGAAGGCCATACTATTCTGGATTTCAGTGTATATGACGCAAAGAGAGCCGGTTTTTCCAAAGTTGTGTTTATCATCAAGCATGAAATAGATGAAGCTTTCCGCCAGATGGTCGGAAAAAGAATCAAGCCCTTTATGGATGTGGAGTATGTTTACCAGGAACTGGACTGTCTGCCTGAGGGTTATCAGATTCCGGAAGGAAGGAAAAAGCCTTTCGGGACAGGTCATGCCGTTATGTGTGCCCGCGGAGTCGTGGACGGACCTTTCGCAGTGATCAATGCGGATGATTATTATGGACCTGACGCCTTCAGACTGCTGGCGGATTATCTGATGAGTCATGAGGACGACGACCGATACCGCTATGTTATGGTGGGATTCCACATAGAGAATACGATCACGGAACACGGCCATGTGGCAAGAGGCGTCTGCCGGGTGGGAGAGGACGGATGTCTGGAAGAGATCACCGAGCGCACCCGGATTGAAAAGAGGGATGGAACAGCACAGTATACACTGGATGACGGAAAGACCTGGACAGTCATTCCGGACGGTACTCCGGTGTCCATGAACTGCTGGGGTTTCACTCCCGGCTTTCTGGATGAACTGTCCCGGAGATTCCCTGCATTTCTTGATGAGAGGCTGAAAGTCGATCCGCTTACCTGCGAGTATTTCCTTCCAGGGGTTGTGGAAGACCTGATCCGGGAAAGAAAAGCGGTGGTAGAAGTACTGGAGACACCCGGAAAATGGTACGGAGTCACCTATCAGGAAGACAAGCAGACAGTGATGGATGCAATCCGCCGGATGAAGACAGAAGGCTCCGGACCTGAGGGAGAAGCCGGGATTTACCCAGATTATTTATGGAAATAACAGGCTATATTCAGTAAAAGTGAAAAAGCTGTAAAGATGGTGCGTTGACACCGGTATTACCCCTTTCTTACAATTTTGACCAAAGGTGGTGAATAGATATGGAACTGATCGTACTGAAAGCAGGTTTGATCATCACAACTTTCTTTCTGGCTGCGGGAACCCTGCAGTGGACCAGAGATTTCGGCCGCAGTGCCGGCAGGGGCGTCCTTCTGGATTATGCCGGCCGTATGCTTGTGCTGGAGACCCGGAAAAGAGAGGAAGAGGAACGCCTGCGGGAGGAAGAGGCCAGAAAGCAGAAAAGCAGAATCTTCGGACTGGATTTTATGATATCCCACGGAACAGCCTTCGGGGGAATCAGTGCCATCTGCCAGGACGGCAGAAAGAGGAGGGGCTCGGTCCCCGTGTCTGAGATTCCTCTCTACGGAAGGCATCCTTCGGGGGGAGATTTCAGTTATTTTATTGAGGACGAAGATCTGGAAATCTGCGCCTGTGATCTTGCGGACGAGCTGGTGCTCAAATCTGATGCCAGGCCCTTTGTGGTGCGCGAATCCGGCATGGGAAGGGACCAGGGTATGGAAACCATGCGTGCGGTACTGAAAAACAATATCATTTATCATGTAATCCTGGAGTCAAAGCATGAAATAACCGTCTGTGCGGCAGCAAAATGCTGACGGATCGGTGGGAGTAAAGGCAAGATGGAAGAAAGGATAAAACAGATCAGGAAGTGTCCTTACTGCTTCCGTGAAATCTCAAATGAAGACGCCGCATTCCTGGTGCGGGCGCCGGGGATACGTTTTCAGTCCCCGGCTCTGAATGAGGTGGTCGCAGCCAGGACGGACGAACCTTATCTGTATTTCTGGAGTTCTATGGGGATTCCGGAGGAACAGATCGATGCCCGAAGAGTGGTCATAGATAATAAAACCATGTCAGAACTGAACCAGGAGCTGGCCAGGTCGGGGAGAGACCTTTCGGTCAGACATTATGATCCGGAAAGCCGGGGATATTCCTTCCATGTGGATGAGGGAGCGGTAACCCTCTTTTCCAATACCATGGTCTGCCCCTTCTGTCATAATATTCTTCCCCAGCATTTTTTCCGTTACGAGATGCTGATGATCGGACTGGCGGGCAGCGTGGCATCAGGAAAGACGGTTTATCTGTCTTCACTCATGATGAACGGGTTTGAGGTAATGCAGCGGGAAAACCTGTCTGTCCGCAACGCCTACGGCAATCCAAATGACGAGTCAAAGATGGAAATGGAACGAAATGCCGACAGGATGTTCCATTTCGGCATCTGTCCGGAATCCACGAGCAAGTCTTTCCGGAAACCGGTTTTTCTGGAAGTTACCTACCGGATCGGAGACCAGGTCTTCCACCTGCTTACGGCAATCTATGACGTGGCAGGTGAGCTGCTGCGGGATGTGTCCGGCAGCGGCAGGACAGGGTTTGTCCGTCATATGGACGGCTATATCTGCATGGTGGATCCTGCGCAGATGCATCTGGAACGGTCGGTGATCAGCAAGAAGCTGCCGGATGAAAACCGGGTGCTGGAGAGGCTTCACCTGATGACCATGCAGGAGCAGATCTTTGTCCAGCATACCAGCAATGAAAATGATAAACAGGCTATGCGGCAGGAAGACTTCCTTGCCGGTGACACGGCAGCGGCCGAGTTCTTCACGGAGAGAAGGGCTGACATCATTATGGACGCCATTCGTGCCACTCTGGGAGATGCCGCCCTGTCTGAAAAATATATGGCTCTAACCATCGCCAAGAGTGATCTACTTGAGGATCTGGGAGAGATACGGGAATACCGGGGAAGCAGCCTGCTTTTTGAGCGGGAACAGGTGAACTACGGTTTTATGAATATGGATCATCATCTGTTAAGGCAGGAAGTTCTGAACCGGATATTCGAGCAGAAGATCTACCGGCTGCAGCGCCACCTGAACGATTACGGGGACAGCAGTCTCTTTTCGGTATCGGCCCTGGGCTGTGAGACGGTTGAGAAGATGGAAGGAAGCGAAAAAGTAGTGAGGACTGTCGGAAAGGTCAGACCCATCCGGGTGGAGGAGCCTGTCCTTTGGATGATCATGAAATACATGCAGAAAAGAGGGTGGCTGTCTTGAGGGGGACATTTTTGCAGCATGAATACAGCTGGTCTGACCACTGTATCACCGGAAACAGACTGGGATGGGGAATTACTGCATCCTCCGTCCCTGAAGAAAAATCGCTATTGCATGAACTGGAGAAACTGGCTGCCTGTGCCGTCTGGGACCGGGCGGGCCTCTTTGCGACCCGGCAGCTGATCTACAGCCCTGTATGCGGATATATCATGATGGAAGCCCGGGCCTGTGAGTCCGGGGCTGACGGGAGGGCAAACCGGATCGTCAGGATCGCATCGACACAGGAGAAGACGGAAGATCCCCGTATCTATCTGGCGCCGGGCAGCGAATGGACCCGGGCTGATGGGCCCCTGCTTCCTCCTCTGTCGATTGAATTACCGGATTTTGACCTGCGGGAAATTCTGGAAAGATATCATCTGATGGATGTTCTTCCCGATTTTCTCCGGGCCGTCTATATGGCGCTGACAGGAGAGACAGAAGGAATCTGCTTTACCGCATCCTCCTGGACCGAAGAAGATTACGACTTTCGGACCAGGGAGCTGGTCTACGCCATCCATTCCGTGATTCCGGAGAAGCTCAGGCACCGGGCGGGATATGTTTCCCGGACGACTGCAGTACAGCCGTCGGTTCCCTTTTTCTTTTCGGACCGTCCTCTGGGAAGCGTTCATGTGAATCTGGACAGTCCCTTTGACGATGACGGTGAAGAAGACGGCCTTTCCCGGGGAGAACTTGAAGCTTATGTATTTTATCATCTGGGCGCCGCCCTCTGGCAGGATGATGCCCTGGCGGGAAGCCTTCTCGGGAAAGCGGACGCATTTCTGAGAGATAATAAAGATACATCTCACCTTTATGAAAAGCTGCTCTGGGTATTTTATGAGGTATGTCGGACAGAGACAGGGGAAAGCCTGTCTAGGGACTACCTGATGCGGGAGGTTCCCCAGCTGGCCTACTGGAGCAGCAGGCAGGAGAGCCTGAAGGGACCGGAGATGGCGGTTCGCGCCGATCTCTACGAGGACCCGTGGACCCCGGAGGAAGCAGATGCCTATATCGGTATTCTTCAGGAAGGATATTCTGCCAGGATCGGAGATACGGCCGCCGAGGAAACGGCCAATATGCTGGCGGTAGAAGAGGATCTGAAAAAAGGGTCCCTTAAGACCCGCCTGGCGGCTCTCTGGTCTTCCAACAGGGCACTTTATGAAGGTGTGGTTCACAGCTTTTCCCGAAGATCGGAGGGGAAAGGTCCCTTCTCCGCCCTGATAGACAGTCTCCTGGATCAGGTCAGACTGCTTTCCGGCGACAGTGCCGGAGACGGCGGCGTTATATCCGGCGGCCGCGGCGCGGGCGGAAACAGTGAAAAGAGTCTGCAAAAACAGAAGAATCAGCCGGATGACAACAGGAAGAAAAAACAGGATGCCGCCGTGAATGCAGACCGGGCCGGCGATGATCAGGAAAGAAAAGACAGGGAAAAGACAGAGGATGTAAGAGATGCGTCGGCAGAGAGGGTCGGAGACGGATTTTTCGCATTTCTGCTGCGGGGACTGACTCCCGGCTTTATCACAGGATGCATCATCTATCTGTCACATTATACCATTCGCCTCGGTCACTGGAAGATCGCGGTAGGCATGCTGGGCATGTGGATCCTGCTGATGCTGAATTATAAATATACGGCTTTACTGCGGAAGGAACAGCGGCCCACCTGGGAGCTGATCGGACTGTGCCTGGTGGAAGGCATTATTATAGAAACTGCAGCCTGGTTTTTCAAAAACCAGATGCTGCGTCTGTATTTTTTCATTGTGCTGGGTCTGATCGTGACCGCCCTGCTGCTCATTGACATTGTCAGGATCATGCTGCAAAGAAAGCAAGAAGAGGAAGAGGACTGATATGGGAGAGGATAAACGTCACATGACATCCGGAGATATCACGGATTTTATACAGGAAGTGGAAGAGAGACTGGACCGGGTAAGGGAGAATAAAATCCCCTTCTCGGACTTTCTGGAAGAGAGGATGGATTATTTTAACTACAGTAATACCTCCCTGGCCAAAAAGGTATTCCACAGGGCTTCTGAAAAGAAGGCAGCCGACCGTCGCTTTGTCCCCGTTACCAGACAGGCAATCGGTTCCTGGCTTCGGGGTTCCATGCCTTCTTCAAGGGAGATCTATGTAACCCTGGGTATGGCATTTGAAATGTCTCTGGAGGAGATCAATCATATCCTTCTGGAGAGTTACATGGGCTACGGTCTCTACTGCAAGAATATTGATGACGCCCTCTGGATCGCCCTGATCAACGGCCTGTTTGATATTCAGCAGATGGACAGTGTCAAAGAAGAAGTGGAGAGGATCCTCACGGAAGAAAGTACTGAAGATAACCGGTCTCTGGCGACTACGGACCTTTGGGTCCTCCTGGCAGATACCGGAAGCCTGCCTGAGTTCTACCGGCTGATCAGGACCTACAGGGACGAGTTTGCCGATGGGGCCAGGAAGTTCGGACAGTGTCTGGAAGAAGTGATCGAGGAGGAATACGGCTACTATGAAAAGGCATCCTGGTTCCTCAGAGACATAGGACTTCTCCATTATGAAGCCCAGTTTTCCAAGATCCGGGCCGGAAAAGCCATCGTCACAAGAGAGTGGCTTCTCCGTTTCTGCATCGCCCTGCAGCCTTCCATCGAATCCATAGAAAAGCTGCTGGCCAAGGCCCAGATGGAGCCTCTCGGCATCACGCCCGGTGAGATCATCATTGACATGGTCTCCCGCTATAAGTCAGACTCCCTGGCCAACAGCCAGGAGATATGGATCCTTATAGAAAATGTGGCCCGGGCCCTGATGGATAAGGGATGCCAGATCGACCCGGAACTCTGCTTTAAATACAATTCCGTGCGGGAACTTACCAACGCCCAGAAATGGTGGTTCTCCCTCTGCCTTTTACAGAGGATCGCGGACAACGAGAAGAATAAGGACTACGGTTATGAGAAGGCCGGCTACTGCCGTTACGCCTATGTAGACCGTATTCTCTTTGATGATATGAACCGGTGCAAGAAAAGCGCCCTCTTCAGGAACTGCCAGAAAGTCTTTGAAGAAGGCGGCCTGACCCGGGAAATGCTCAGTGAAGGAAGCAGCCTCATCTCGTCTTCTTCTGTCAGCAGGGAGATGCCGCCTGATGTAATCGACCTTGAAAAGTTTTCGGATTACTGCTACATGAGAAAGCCCAACCGTTTTACCAGGGACTTCCAGATGAATGACATTTATCTGTGCAGCGGCCTTCTCTTCTCCATCTGGACCGGCCTCTGCTTCACAAAGGAAGACTCCGAACACTGTCATGAGCTTCTCTCGCCTGTTTTTGCCTTTGCCGGTGAAGCGGGAGAAAGGCTGGCAGAAATGATCAGTGATAATCTGGCTGATGATACGGAATACAGTGACAGCCGTAATCTGTCCAGGCTGGAAGAGGCGGTGATGGCCATCAGCCCTGCCTGACCGGGAGGGCCGGCCATGGATGGCAAAATGATATAAACAGCCAAAATTGAATATGGATCATCCGCATGATATGCTCCTGTCAGAAAAGTGACAACAAGGCAAAGCCTTTACTTTAAAGACAGGAGCTGATTTTTTATGACTATTATTTCCCAGGCGGCGGTGGTGATACTGATCGCCGGAATCGCCATGATCCTGACCCGGTCTAACCGTGATCTGAAAAAAGCGTATGAAGAGGGGGAGCATTTTGTGGATGAATGGGCCCTTCGTGAAGAAAAGCTCAGGAAATACAGGGAGTCCGGCAGAAAACTGTCCGGCAAAGCGCCCGGGAGACTGCCGCTAAAGCCTCTGCCTGAGGAGGAAACAGTTCCGGAAATCATAAGTCAGGAAGACGCCGGCCCGGACTCTGTCCCCCATGAAGAGATACCGGACCCTGAGCAGGCAAGGCAGAAACTTCCGGCGGCTCTGTCTCTTGTAATCTATGATGAAAACAGTGGAAGAACAAGCAGCGCTGCCGTGACAGAACTTCCATTTACCATAGGCCGAGGAAAGGAGAACGACCTGGTGCTCAGTGACCTTTCCGTAGCCAGAAAGCATTGCCGGATCGAACCGGATGAGAGCGGCCCGGTTCTTTTTGACAGCGGGTCAGCTAACGGGATCCTCTTCGAGGGCGAGGAGATCAGATCCCTTCCTTTAAGGGCAGGAAGTACATTTTATCTTGGTTTTCTGCGGATCACGGTTGCCGGACCCGACAGTGAGGAAGCAGGGCAGGAAACTGCCACGGCGGCGGAAAGCAGGTGATTTTATGGAGACAGCAAAGAAAAGACTGATCAGCGAGCGCCTGATCTGGGAACTGCAGAGGGCTTTCTTTGTTATGAGAAGAAGCCCCCTTCCCCTGATCCTGCTCCTGCAGGCCGGGGGATATGTTTTTGTGGCCGCCAAAGGCGCCGGCCCTGTCTATATGGATATGCTGCCTCTCCTTCTGGTCATTTCAATTCTGTCCTGGACCGGGCTTTCTCTGCTGCGGGGCAACCAGGTCATTCTGACCTGCGTCCTGATTCTTCTGACAGTGGGAACCATGCTGCAATGCATTTTCCTGCAGGAAGCCGCATGCAGAGACCCTGCTTTTTACGGAGGCAGAGTGCCGGCTTCGGGACTGCAGATGCAGTATCTGACAGCATTTATATGTGCCTGCCTTGCTGCTTTTGCCTACCGGAGATTTTCAGGGGCGGCATCCGTGCGGTCCGGAAGGATTCTCTATGCGGCAAGCCTGGCCCTGTCAGCCTGCGCTCTTGTATTTTCGGCGGCGACAGGAGGCGTCCGCAACTGGATCCACATAGGAGGCCTGTCTGTGCAGACGACAGAAATCATGAAGATTTCCTATGTTCTTCTGGCTGCCATTCTCCTGGGAACCCGGGAGGAACCCGGCGGGGAGAGGATCAGGGCTTTCTTTGTCGTGACGGCATCCTTCCTCTTTACCCTGGTCCTTCAGGGAGAGTTCGGAACACTTCTTCTGCTGCTGGCGGTTTTCCTGACATTCCTTTTTCTTTTTGTGCCGGATCTTCGGATTTTTCTGGCCACCACTTTGGGACTGGGCCTGAGTATCGGCCTGCTGGTGACTGCAGGCAACCGTCTTATGCATGTGTGCAGCACCGGCGGAAAAGGGACGGCCAATGTTTTTACCCGCATTTTTTTGCGGCATTACAGTAAGATTTTCAACCGCTTTGCCTACTGGCTCCATCCTGAGAAAGACCCGCTGGGACTGGGATATCAGCTTCTCAGAGCCAGGGAGTCCATCGTCCTGGGCGGCTGGTTCGGCACAGCTTCCGTGACGGATCTTCCCGTGAAGACCAGCGACCTGGTCTATCCGGCTCTGATCTGCCGCTGCGGAATGGTTTTTGCCATTCTTGTATTTTTTATCTACATTTTCATGTGGCTGGAAGGGGTCAGGATCGCGGCAAGAAAAAAAGACCGTTTTCACCGGATCACAGCGGCGGGATTCGTTTTCCTGCTTTTTTACCAGGTGCTGATCATCATTTCCGGCAGTACAGGTCTCTGCCCCCTGACCGGAATCACCCTGCCTTTCATATCCAGCGGGGGTACCTCGCTGACTGTCTGTGCGGTCATGACCGCACTGACCCTTGCTGTTTCGGGAAATGTCTCATGGAAAGGAGCAGATCTGGATGAGAAAACCGAGTTTTTTGAAGAGAGCGCAGTGGCTGCAAAGTGTCACGCTGGTCTTAGTTATATTCATGCTCATCTCGCTGGTAAGAATCTCGGCTCTGCTGCCCGGCATCTCCGAAAAAGCGGACCGGGAGAAAAGCCGGGCCAGGGCAAAAGTAAACCGAAAAGAATATACAAGGGGAAGCATTCTCGACCGGGATGGGGAAAAGCTGGCCTATTCCGATGAACCTATGGGAGAAAGACACTATCTCCACCCCTTTGCCTATTCCCCTCTGCTTGGATATGCTTCTGTCCGCTACGGGACCAGCGGTCTGGAAGATCTTCTGGACGGCTACCTGGCATGGGGACCCGGTCCCAAAGATGACAAGCGGGGCCAGGATGTGACTCTGACCCTGGACGCGGGCCTGACAGAGGAGGCATACAGGCAGATTAAGGATTTCGCAGGGTCTGTGGTCATCCTTGATGTAAAGACCGGGGAAATACTGGCTCTGACATCCAGCCCTTCCTATGACATCAGCAGGATCGAGGAGGACTGGGAAGAGATTAACAGCAAGGAAGGCGTGATGCTTTCCAATGCCTACAGGAATCCCGTGGCACCGGGATCAGTCTTCAAACTGGTGACATCCAAAGCAATCCTGGAAGCGGGAATAGATAAGGAAAAGGTTGATGATAAGGGCTCTTTGAGAGTGAACGGACAGACCATTCACAATTATGCGGGTGAGGCTTTCGGGAAGGTGGACTTCAGGCAAGCCTTTGTGAAATCATCCAATGTCTATTTTATGGACCGGGCTCTGAAACTCGGCAGCAGCAGAATGCGGGAAGCCGGAAAAAGTTTCATGCTGGGAGAAGCGGTGGAACTGGATTTTACCACCCTCTCATCAGAATTTGATCCCGGGGACCGGTCAGATAATCTGCTGGCCGTAACGGCTTTCGGACAGGGAAACACTCTGGTGACGCCCCTTCATATGGCTATGATCACCCAGAGCATAGCCAATGACGGACAGATGATCAGACCCTGGCTGATCGTCCGCCGCAAGGATGCCGGAGGCAGGGAAGAAGAACTGGGAAAAACAGAAGTGATGGCAGCCACCATGGAACCCGGAGTGGCCGGAGAGATAAGGGATGCCATGACAGAGGCCGGAAAGACCTACGGTTTGAAAAAAATCGGGAAGGAAAAGATTCAGATTGCTGCGAAAACAGGAACAGCGCAGCGGGGGGATGGGACCAATAACGCCTGGCTGGTAACTTTCGCGCCGGCCGATGAGCCCAGATATGTGGTGGTGGTAAACCGCCTGGGCACAAAGGAAATCGGCCGCTCCCTGAAACCTGTGGCGGAAAATCTCTACGAGATGCTTTTCTCAGACGGAGAATGATTCGCTGATCATAGACAGATAATCTGAAAGAAAAAGATCCGGTCCCGGGTGGCGGCCGGTCTCGATCAGAAGATAGAAAGAAGAAGGCAGGCTGCTGCCTTCTTTTTTTTCTGCATCCCTGCCCACAGTGCCTTTGTCCTGTCTGTCCGCCCGGATGGAGGAAAGGTCTTCCGCCAGCAGGGCCAGTTCCTGGATCAGCAGCTGCTGGCCTTTCAGGCTGGGCGTCGCCCGGTAGGAAAACCGAAGGCCGTAGACGGGCCGGGGATTTCTCCTGAAATAATAGCAGTAAGTGTAATCCAGCAGGGTGATTTCGGGATCGGAAGCAGTCTCATCCTTAATCAGGATATTGGAAGGATGCAGATCGGTATAGAGGATTCCGTGATGGAGAAGGAACTCCAGCACCCGGCCTGTCCTGTAAAGAACCCTTGCCAGTACGGTCGGGGTCAGGGCGCCGGCCAGCCGGTAGAGACTTTTGCCCCGGCAGTAATCCATGCAGACCGCTGTAAAGTCCGCCCCGGTCTCCGGACTGAAATGTTCCTTTATCCCGTGATAGCGGGGAATCGAAGGATGGGAGAGGGCGGACAGGCAGGCGTACTCGTCCTGCAGTGCCGAGACGGCAGCCGTATCTTCTGACGGAGTACATTTGATCATGTATCTGCCCCGGCAGTCCCCGGCTTCAAAGAGGCAGAAACCGCTCTTTTTCTGATAGGATTTTATATAGTCGAATTGTGCCGGAAACATGAAGCTGCCCTTTCTTACAGGTGGATTTTTTGTGGATTTCATAGTATCATAGAATGAAATGAGATTCAACAATCGTCAATTGACAGGGAGGATGTTATGACCTGTTTTTACGATAGTGTGAGGAACAAGCGGTCCTCCAATGAGGATAGTTTTGCGAAAATGGAATTTCGCCTCAACCATGAGGCAGGCGTCTACGCCATGGCGGTGGCCGACGGAATGGGCGGCCTTGCCGCAGGCAAGGATTACTCCAATATGGCGGTCCGGCTCTGGTACAGGGAACTTTTAAAGCTGATCATGGGAGATGAGTTTGCAGGCGGTACCCTGGAGAACCAGACGGAGCTTCTGCGTGAGTTCAGCGGAAAAGTCTACGGGAGACTGGGCAGAATCCTCTACAGAAAAGGGATCGATACCGGCATCCGGGGCGGAACAACCCTGACTACGGTCATACGTTTCTGGGACACCCTGATTATTGCAAATGTGGGCGACAGCCCGGTTTACGGGATCAGGGACGGGGATATCACCCTGCTCAGCGAGATCCAGAATGTTTCCGGGAAAATGGTCCGGGAAGGCAAGACCGAACCGAGGAGTCTTCTCTACTACCAGAACAAAAACCGTCTTCTGCAGTATCTCGGCAGCAGAGAGGAGGTCCATCCCCACTGCGTGACTCTGGACGTAAGGGACGTGGATGCCCTGCTGTTGGGGACAGACGGGGCTTTCGGCGACCTTACCATGGAAGAGATCCACGATACAGTCTGCCTGGAACCGGATTCCCGTACGGTCATCCGGTCCCTCTTCGAACATGCCCGGGAATACGGGGAGGAAGACAACCAGACGGCTATACTCTATCTGCCCCACGCTGGAGAGAGGACGACTACGAAGGCCAGGGATCACGGCTATCCCCGCTTTATGGATGAAGTCCCCGCAGTGCCGGAGGAAGGCCTTCTTCCGGAAGAGAGTCCGGATGGAGAGGAAGAGGCAGGATTTTCGGAAGATAACGGCGAGCCGGGTGGAGACGCAGAGCCTTTCCCCATCCCTGAGATCACGGTCATCAGCCAGACAACCATAAAACAGGGGAGAAGAGGCCTCAGGATGATGAGAAGGATCCTGGCCAGACTGCCTTTTTCCCGGAGGTAATTAAAAGATGATTCAATATTTTGAAGAAGGTGACAGGTTCACCTGGATCCGGGACAGGGATGCCACGGGAGAAACCATGACCGTTCCTCTTGTAATCCTTCGGGAACAGCAGAGGTCCAGGAGCAAGCAGGCGGTGATCGCGGAGGACGCCAACAGCAAAAAGCTGTATTTTATGAAGGTCCTCTTCTGTGATGAAATGGACCGCTTTTATGTGGAAAAAGAGAGCAAGGTCCAGCTCTACTCTCCCTTTATCGTC
This sequence comes from Eubacterium sp., assembly GCA_017434385.1. Taxonomy (GTDB): domain Bacteria; phylum Bacillota; class Clostridia; order Lachnospirales; family Lachnospiraceae; genus Anaerobutyricum. Next base: position 27,379 of record JAFRFJ010000023.1, on the reverse strand, counting down.
AGGATTTACGGGGGAATGCTGGATGCGGAACACGACCGCTTTATCACCCTGGTGGAATTCCTGCCGGGAAGGGACCTTTCCGATCTGGTCAGCGGCCACCTGCTGGCGGGAAGAACCTGGAACGAGAAAATCCGGGTCTGCAACACAATTGCTCTGAAATTTCTGTGCGGTATTGACCACTACATGTCTCTGTATGAGGAGGATCCGATCATACACAGAGACTTAAAGCCGGAAAATGTCATGGCTTCCCCTGACGGTTCTACCGTAAAGATCATAGATTTTGACTGGGTTCACCTGCATGATTCCAGCGCCACCTTCTCGGGGAGGCGGGAGCAGAAGGGAACGCCCGGATACGCGGATCCCAAATACTGGAACAGCTATATATGCCGGCCGGAGATGGATATTTATTCTGCCGGACTTGTTCTTTATTTTATCTATACCGGACGTCATCATTTTCACGGCAGTGAAGAGATCAACCGTTATATGGTAGGTGACAGTTACGCCTACACCCTGAAGGAAATGCCGGGCATCGATGAGCAGATTACCCGGATCATAGCCCGGATGATCGCCCCTGAAGAAGAGAGGTATTCCAGGATCAGTGATGTGATCAGGGACCTGACGGCTTACCTGGAAGAAAAGGGAAGAATGCCTGAACTTCCGGAACTTCTGGATAACCGGGACATGGAGGATGTGGTCCGCTTTTCCTACCGGGTAGGGGATGTAAAATACAGTCCTTATGTACGCAATTACAGATTTGTTCCCATCGAGTTCGGCACCAGGCAGGAGCGGAGTCAGAACGGCAGGCTCAGCGATCATATCATGTCCTTCTACCGGGTGGGGGACAGGATCAGGGCAGTAGTCCTAAATGAAGACTGCCATCCCATCCTGACAGCCCGGGAAGACCGGGTAAGCGAGGGAGACCTCTTTACCTACGCCGGATGCGGGATCGAGGTGACAGGCATCCGCCACGGAAAAAGGAGAAAAAGAGTATGACTGGAAATGTGAATCCGGAGATTCCTTTCAATCTTCAGAAAGATTTCGAAAAAGAGGCCGAGCAGGCCCTTACTTTATATCTTGATTTTGTGGTGGACGGCACGGCTTCCATGTATACTGTTTTCCCCGCTGTCTATTTTGCGGCGGTCCATTTTCTGGAATGCCTGACCAAATACGAGATCTATCCCAGGCTGGGACTGACCGTCATCCGCAATGAGGAGGCCGGTGAGGCTACAGAGGTCATGGATTTTGAGGGATCCGCCTTTACGTCTGACCTGAATCTCTTCCTCAAAAAGCTTCGGACCATTTCCCTGTACGGGGGAGGGGAGGACGGGAAGGAGTCTGTCCACAAGGCCATCCGGAAGGCAATCGATAAGTTTCCTTCTTACGGGCGCAACAAGGCCCTCCTGGTTTTTTCCGACGCTTACGGAAGTAATGATTATGATGAATATATAACAAGTCCCCTGGGCCAGGTAATCTTTTTCTGCACAGAGGAAATGAGCGAGGAAGATTTCCTCTTCTGTTTTGTCCGGGAAGACGGAGCTTTTGACGAGGAAGCTTCTCCCATGTATATCAGCATCGAAAAGCTGCTGCGTCCCCTGAACGGGGAATTCCTTGACAATATCGTAAAACCCCTGAAGGATCTTATGAAGGGAGTGTCGATCGGGGCATGAGCACACAGAATACAAGCCTTACGGAAAAGCGCATGCTGCTGGACGGAGAGGGAGAAATCGCGGAAAAGATCCGGGCCATACCGGAGATCGCAATTGGGGAGATTGCAGAAAATCCTGACAGGGGGATCATTTCACTGCATACTCTTTTTGAGCGGACTTCCATCGACCGCTGGCATGTGGATTCCATGGTGCTGAAAAAAATCGCCCTTTCGGTCCTGAGGGTCCTCACGGCTCTGGCAGAGGCGGGGATTAGAGCCGGCCTCTACGACCTGGCTGATATAGTGACCGACCTCAACCGGGACACAAAGCCGGTCCGCTTTCTCAGACCGGAACGTTTCCAGCTGGCTGATTATGAGCAGGATTATGAGTGGTTTCCGGAAGATGAACGACTCCTGCCGGGACTGACACATTTTGATGCGTCATCCCAGCTGATTGCGGACAACCGGCTGATTTATAAAATCCTGGTGGGAAGCGCCCGCGGAAATGTGAGAGTGCCTCCCAGGAAGTCTGACCTGGATTACGCCACACTTTTTTATAATGTCCTGCCCGATGAATGGAAGACGGCCTTTGAAGGCGGAAAGGTGTTCTCCAGAGAAGAACTTAAGGAACTCCTCAGCGCATCTGTTGCCCTGGAGGAGGAATATGCCCGCCGGTCCAGGCAAAGGATCGAGCGTATGGAAAAGGAGGGAGCGGTCCTGCCCCCTGCTTACGGACAGGAGGAGGAAGCGGACGAGGACGGACAGGTCCGACTTGTCTGGTATGTTCTCCTGCGGACCCAGCCTGCACGGTCAGGGGATATGGGAAAGATGCTTTATGATCTTCAGGAGCAGACAGAACAGACCTGTCTGATGAAAAAGAACAGACTCCTGCAGGGCTTTGTCTATGGAGACGGGATGGTGCTGGCAAGGCAGATCCGGGAGTATCCGGCAGGGTACAGATCCCAGCTGGCGGCACGGATCCGGGAATATTCGGCGGGGGAGGCCCTGATCATAGCGGCCGATCTGGTTGCTGAAAATCTGGAAGCAATGAGTGACGGGGAAGAGGAGTTTACGACTGTTACAGTCTGCTTCCTTGCCGACGGACAGATTCCCAATGACAGGCTTTTCCGTGCGGGTGCTGCGAGGATCCGCAGCCTGGCAGAAAGAGGAGTCCGCATCCGCTTTATAAAGCCGGCCGCCGCAGTGACCTGCGAAGCATTTGACACCTTGACGGAAATGGAAAAAGGCAGTGTTGCGGAGGGAGGTGGCAGCCATGCTACTGAAGAAGCTGCTGGCCTTTCATGAAAAGACCATGGAACGCTATAAGGCGGATATGGCAAAAGACCGGCCGGCATGGATGGAGACAGTCATGAAGATTCATGAGCAGGCGTCCATGCTCTTCTATGTGGATGACTACCGGGAGGAGACCGGCGGGAAAAACTGTGAAGAAGTCATTCTTGCTCTGTGGGGAGAAATCGTCCGGGGCAGGATCAAAAAGGACAGTGGACTGACTCTCTATAATGTCCGGGGAGAATTCCTGGCAAAGGCTGTCGCCCTGGAAGACATTTCAGAGACAGGTATGGACAGGGAAGCGCCCTACGGGAAGAATACAGGCCGGGTCAGGATCCGGATTTCTGTAAAAAACCGTGACAGGGTCATGAAAGAGCTTTCCATGATGACAGAGGAATGAAGACTATATGAAGGAAAATATGATAAAACTTGCATATTTTCCCATAATCGAATAGAATAGAAGGCGTGACTTGAAATGAATTCACGGAGGTGCTGCAAATGAAGCCATTAAAAGAAATGAACAAACAGGAACTGACTGCTTTCAGGGAGAAACTTTCCGCACAGTATGAGGAGAAGAAAGCTCTTGGCATGAATCTTAATATTGCCAGAGGAAAACCGGGAGATGACCAGTTGCGCCTGTCTCTCTCCATGATCACGGACTTTCCGGGACTGCTGCATCTTACATCGGAAGACGGAACCGATATCCGCAATTACGGTGTTCTGGACGGTATCCCCGAGGCCAAGAAGCTGATGGCGGATATGATGGGCGTCAGACCGGAGCAGGTGATCATTTTCGGCAATTCCAGCCTGAACGTGATGTATGATACAGTTGCCCGGGCCTATATGTTCGGTATCATGGGAAGCACCCCCTGGTGCAAACTGGACAAGGTGAAATTCCTCTGTCCGGTTCCCGGCTATGACAGGCATTTCGGCCTGACAGCCCAGTTCGGGATTGAGATGATCAATATTCCCCTCAAAGAGGACGGACCGGATATGGATATGGTGGAAGAGTATGTGAACAATGACCCGGCGGTCAAGGGAATCTGGTGTGTTCCCCTTTACTCCAACCCCTCCGGCACCGTATATTCTGACGAAGTCGTCAGACGTTTTGCGGCTCTTAAGCCCGCCGCGGAGGATTTCAGGATTCTCTGGGATAATGCCTATGCGATCCATCATCTCTATGATGAGGAGATCACAATTCCCAATATCCTTGAGGAATGTGAAAAGGCAGGAAGACCCGACATGGTCTATGAGTTCTGCTCCACCTCCAAGGTCACTTTCCCCGGATCGGGAATCGCGGCAATGGCCTGCTCCGAGGCAAATGTGGCGGACGCTCTGTCCAGGATCACATGGCAGACCATCGGCCATGACAAGATCAACCAGATGCGCCACGTACAGTTCTTCGGCAATATCGACGGAATGAAAGCGCACATGAAAAAACATGCCGCAGTGATCCGGCCCAAGTTCGAAGCATTTTACGAGGTCTTCGACAGAGACCTTGAAGACCTTCATATCGCGGAGTGGACAAAACCCAAGGGCGGTTACTTCATATCCTTTAACAGTATGCCGGGGTGCGCGAAGGAAATCGTGGCCAAATGTAAAGAAGCCGGACTGATCCTGACAGGAGCCGGGGCAACCTATCCCTACGGCAAGGATCCGCAGGATTCCAATATCCGGATCGCGCCCACCTACTCCAGCCTTGAAGATGTGAAAAAAGCGGCGGAACTCTTTGCCATCTGCGTGCAGCTGGTGACAGCCGATCATATGCTCAGGGATATGGGAGAATAAGAAGAATAACTTGAAAGCAACGGGATTTTGCTGTATCATTATGATTACGTAAAGCGATCTCACAGGATGAGAGGATAAGTACAAGTATTTGTATTTATCCTCTTGTTATGTTGCCACTTATTATATGACAGAGAGGATAGGATCATATGGAAGGTATAACCGTAAATGATATAGTAAAAGCGACAGGGGGCAGACTCCTCTGCGGGGACGGCAATACGCCGGTCCGGCATTTTTCCATTGACTCCAGGACGGGGTCTCCGGACAGTATTTTTGTCCCCATTATCGGCGAGCGGGTGGATGCCCACCGCTTTATAGAAGATGCCATGAAAATTAACGGAGCATGCTTCACAAGTGAGCATGACAGTGCCGAAGACAGTAAGCCCTGGATCCGGGTGGAGAATACGGTGCGGGCCATGCAGCAGCTTGGAACCTACTACAGGAACCGGATGGACATGCCGGTGGTTGCCGTGACAGGCAGTGTAGGAAAAACCACGACCCGGCAGATGATCGCCACGGTTCTGGGATCATGCAAAAGGATTTATCAGACAAAAGGAAATCAGAACAGCCAGATCGGCGTGCCTCTTACTCTGGCGGAAATGTCCGCTGATGATGAGGCGGCCGTGCTGGAGATCGGCATGAGTGAGCGGGGACAGATCCGGTCTCTGACCACCATGATCCGGCCGGACTATGCCGTGGTGACCAATATCGGTGTCAGCCATATCGCCCAGCTGGGAAGCCGGGAGAATATCTGTCTGGAAAAGATGGATATCGTGGAAGGTCTGACAGACAGAGGCACGGTAGTCTTAAACGGTGACGATCCTTATCTGAAAGCCTACAGGGGAAAACTTCCCTACAAAACCTTCTTCTACGGACTGGGGGAGGATTGCGATTTCCGGGCAGCAGACATCAGGACAAATGGAATAATGACAGAGTTCACCCTGATCTACAAAGAGAATGGGGAGGAGATCAGACTTCCCGTGACACTGGGCATGCTTGGAAAGCATAACGTGCTCAATTCCCTGGCAGGCTTATGTATTGCCCGCCAGATGGGACTGCCCATGGATAAGGCAGCAGCTTCCCTGAAAGACTTTACCGGGATCCGGCTTAAGATCCACAGGCTGAAAAGCTGTACCCTCATCGATGACAGTTACAATGCAAGTCCTGATTCCCTCAAGGCCAGTGTCAGTGTCCTGGCTGATTTTGAAGGGACAGGCGGCAGAAAAATAGCCGGCATTTCCGATATGCTGGAGCTGGGTGAAAATGAAAAGCAGTATCATTTTGACACAGGTGTCTATATAGGGCAGCAGGCCATCGATGAAGTGGCGGCATTCGGAAGCCTTTCAAAAGAGACACTTGCCGGGATCCGCTCGGTCAACCCGGACATGAAAGTGACTGAGCTGGCTGACAGGGAAGCATTTGACGATTACCTGATAGCCACAATAAGACCTGATGACGTTCTTCTGCTCAAGGCGTCCAACGGAATGGGCCTGATGCACACGGCCCGGAAGATGATCGACATGGATGCGGAAGCAGAGCAGAAAACAGGAGAGAAACATGCAGCAGACCTATGACGGAAACAGTATTTCAATACTGGAAGGCCTGGAGGCGGTAAGAAAGCGTCCGGGCATGTATATCGGCAGCGTCTCCGTCCGGGGACTGAATCATCTGATCTATGAGATCGTGGATAATTCCGTGGATGAGCATCTGGCGGGTTTCTGCGATGAAATACATGTGACCCTGGGGGAGGACGGTACCGCCACGATCAGAGACAACGGCCGGGGTATCCCTACAGGACTCAACGAACAGACCGGCATGCCTGCCGTGGAGGTGGTATTCACCATGCTGCACGCGGGCGGCAAGTTTGACAACGGCAGCTATAAGATCTCAGGCGGCCTGCACGGCGTGGGCGCATCTGTAGTAAATGCCCTGTCCGACTGGCTTGAAGTCAAGATCCGGCAGGACGGCAAAGTCTACGAGCAGATGTTTGAGAGGGGAGTCACGGTGTCCCCCCTGGAGATCATCGGCAGCTGCAGGCGGACGGACACGGGAACGGAAGTCACCTTCCTGCCGGACGAGACGATTTTTGACAAAACATATTTTAAGGCGGATTCCATCAAGAGCCGTCTGCATGAAACGGCCTACCTGAACCCGGGACTGAAGATTCATTTTCACAATGAAAGACCCGGAGAGGAAGAGGATGTACTCTTTGCTGAGACGGAAGGTCTTAAGGCCTATGTACGCGATCTGAACAAGGGGAAACCCGTGGTCAGTGAAATCGTGTATTTTCACAGAAAAGTCGACGATATAGAAGTGGAGACAGCCTTTCAGTATGTGGACGAATACCAGGAGAACCTTCTGGGGTTCTGCAATAATATCTGCACCATGGAAGGCGGCACCCACATCACGGGATTCAAGACAAAGTTTACAAATGTGATGAATCAGTATGCCAGGGAGATCGGCGTCCTCAAGGAAAAGGATAAGAACTTTACCGGTTCGGACGTGCGAAACGGCATGACTGCAGTCCTTTCCATCAAGCATATGGACCCGCGTTTTGAAGGACAGACCAAGACCAAGCTGGACAATCCCGATGCCGGCAAGGCTGTCAGTGACGTTCTGGGAGAAGAACTGGTACTCTATTTCGACAGGAATCTTGAAGAACTTAAGAAGATTCTTTCCTGCGCCGAGAAATCCGCCAAAATCAGGAAGGCGGAGGAGAGGGCCAGGACCAACCTGATCAGTAAGTCGAAGTTTTCCATTGATACCAACGGCAAGCTGGCCAACTGCGAGAGCAGAAAGCCTGAAGAGTGTGAAGTCTTCATCGTGGAGGGTGATTCCGCCGGCGGTTCCGCCAAAACCGCCAGAAACCGGAAGACCCAGGCCATCCTTCCCATCCGGGGCAAGATCCTGAATGTGGAAAAGGCCACCAAGGACAAGGTTCTGGCCAATGCGGAGATCCGTACCATGATCCACGCTTTCGGCTGCGGCTTTTCAGAAGGCTACGGCAATGATTTTGACATTGAAAAGCTTAGATATCATAAAATCATCATCATGACAGATGCGGATGTGGACGGCGCCCATATAGCGACGCTGCTGCTGACCTTCTTCTACCGCTTTATGCCTGAACTGATCCATCACGGACATGTTTATCTGGCTACACCGCCTCTTTACAAGGCAGTGCCGAAGAAGGGAAAAGAAGAGTATCTCTATGATGACAGGGCCCTGGAAAAGTACCGGGCAAGCCACAAGGGCAGCTTTACCCTGCAGCGCTATAAGGGCCTCGGCGAGATGGATGCCCAGCAGCTGTGGGAGACAACCCTCAATCCCGAGACACGCATTTTAAAGCAGGTGGAGATCGAGGACGGAAAGCTGGCCGGAGAGGTGACAGGAATGCTGATGGGAAGCGAAGTGCCGCCCAGAAGAGAATTCATCCACCGTCACGCCGTTGACGCGGATCTTGATATATAGGAGGACACATGGCAGAACAGATTATCAAAACAGAATATTCCGATGTGATGCAGAAGTCCTACATCGATTATGCCATGAGTGTCATCTGCGCCAGGGCGCTTCCGGATGCCAGGGACGGCCTCAAGCCTGTGCAGAGGCGGGTATTATATGCCATGCAGGAACTTGGCCTTTCTCCGGACCGGCCCCACAGGAAGTCTGCCCGTATCGTGGGAGACACCATGGGTAAATACCATCCCCACGGCGACAGCTCCATCTATGAGGCCCTGGTGGTCATGGAGCAGGAGTTTAAAAAGGGTATGCCCCTGGTGGACGGACACGGCAATTTCGGCTCCATAGAAGGAGACGGTGCGGCCGCCATGCGTTATACAGAGGCAAAGCTGCAGAAATTTACCCAGGAAGTCTATCTGAAAGACATGGATAAAAAAGTGGTGGACTTCAGGCCCAACTTTGACGAGACGGAAAAAGAACCGGAAGTACTGCCGGTCCGTATTCCCAATCTGCTGATCAACGGAGCGGAGGGAATCGCGGTCGGAATGACCACCAATATCCCGCCCCACAATCTGGGTGAGGTGGTGGACGGAGAGATTGCCTATCTTCAGAATCCGGAAATCACCACCGGAGGACTGATGAAATATATCAAAGGACCGGATTTCCCCACAGGGGGCATCGTGGTCAATGAAAAAGAGCTGGCCCAGATCTATGAGACAGGCAGCGGAAAGCTTAAGATCAGGGGACGCCTGCACTTTGAAAAGGCAAAGGGAGGCAAGTCCAGACTGGTCATCACTGAAATCCCCTACACCATGGTAGGTGCCAATATCGGCAAGTTCATAACGGATGTGGTGGGACTGATCGAATCCAAAAAAGCACCGGAGATCGTGGATATTTCCAACGAGTCCTCCAAGGAAGGCATACGGATCGTCCTGGAACTCAGGCGCGGCGCCGATGTGGACAGGCTGGAAAACCTGCTCTACAAGAAAACACGTCTGGAGGACACCTTCGGGGTCAACATGCTGGCTATCGCCGAGGGAAGACCGGAACTTCTGAGCCTGAAGGCAGTCCTGGAAAATCACACAAAGTTCCTCTATGAGATTACTACAAGAAAATACCGGACCATGCTGGCCAGGGAGCAGGAGCAGAAAGAAATCAAAGAAGGCCTGATCAAAGCCTGTGATATCATCGATCTGATCATTGAGATCCTGCGGGGCAGCAACAGTTTAAAAGAGGCGAAAGCCTGCCTGATCAAAGGTGATACGGGAAATATCCGCTTCAAGACGAAAAAGTCGGAGAAGGCGGCTTCCCGTCTGTCCTTCACCGAAAAACAGGCTGATGCCATCCTGGAAATGCGTCTCTACCGCCTGATCGGCCTGGAAATCCTGGCGCTCCAGGAGGAGTACGCCTCCATTCTTAAGAAAATACGGACTTACCAGGATATCCTTTCCAATCCGGAATCCATGAAAAATGTGATGATCGAGGATCTGAAGAAGATCAAAAAAGACTTCGGCTTCAAGAGAAAGACAAGTCTTGTCAATGCCAAAGCTGCGGTCATCGTGGAACCGGAACCGGAGGAGAAGGAAGTCTACTTTGTTATGGACCGGTTCGGTTACGGCAAGCTTCTGGACAAGTCCACCTATGAGAGAAATGAGGAGACGGTCCTGGCAGAGTTCCGCCGGATCATCCGCTGTATGACAACAGACCGGATCTGTATTTTTACCGATGCCGGCGTCATGCACCAGATCAGAGTATCCGATATTCCGGGCGGCCGCCTGCGGGACAAGGGAACCCCGATCGATAATATGTCCGGCTATGACAGCAGCAAAGAGAAGATTCTCTGCATGACATCCGACCGGAGACTCGACAGTTCCTTCCTTTTATTTGTCACCCGCCAGGCCATGGTCAAGGTGGTCCCCGGAACCGAATACCGGTCCAAGAACAAGACCGTCCTGGCCACAAAAACCGGGGAGGGAGACAGCCTCTTATGCGTAAAACTTCTGCCGGCGGACTATACGAAACGGAAAGCATTTGTTATAATACAGAGTACAGAAGGATATTTTCTCCGGTTTGCCCTCGAGGAAGTAACGGAAAAGAAAAAGGGCGCCCTGGGTGTCCGGGGAATGAACCTGACTGACGGAGATACCGTAAGAGATGTTTATTTGTCAGGCCTGAATAAGGGAGATCCCGATTTTATCCTTTACAAGGATAAGGAACTGTATTTCACCAAACTCCGCCTGATGTCCAGAAACACCAAAGGTGTTAAAGTAAGGAGGTAGAAATGTTCGTTTTAAATGAAGCCGAAAAAGACTACCGCCATGGTGACCATGGCCCCAAGTATCTCGAGAAGGGACCTCGCATGAATTTCGGTATCGTGCAGATCCTCCCGGGCGGGACCGTATCCACCCACGTACACAAGATCATGCAGGAAAGCTTCTTTGTTCTGGAAGGAACCGTGGAAGCTACGGTGGACGGGGAAAAAGTGGTTCTGAAAAAAGGTGATTATATTCACCTGGAACCGGCTGAGGTCCATACATTCCACAATTGCGGCGATGTAAATGCCCGCATGATCGTAACGGCAGCGCCTTTTGTGGACGGGGACAAGGAGGAAGTAAACTAACGGCATCTGACCGAAGAGCAGATCAGACAGAAAACCGTGTACATCTTCCGGCAGTGCACGGTTTTTTTTACATATTCTCTTGATTGCATAAAGGGAAAAAGGTATAATAAAGTTTAGGATTTTCAACTTTACATGCGTAAAGCGGTAAATCGAATATAGAATAATAGGAGTGAACGACAGTGGTTAAGTACATTGTAAAGAGAATCGTTTTGGCAATCGCCACAATCTGGGCGGTTGCGACCATTACCTTCTGCCTGATGAACCTGGTTCCCGGCGGACCATTTCTCTCGGAGAAGGCGATCAGCCCCGCAGCCATGGAGGCGCTGGAAGCAAAGTACGGACTTGATAAGCCCTTCTTCGAGCGCTACGTCACCTATCTGTCGGGCGCTGCCCACGGCGACTTCGGCGACAGCTTAAAGCAGAGAGGCCGTACGGTTATGGGAATCATTCAGTCCAAGTTCCCCGTATCCGCAAGAGTGGGCGGCATTGCCGTAATCTGTTCCCTCCTGCTGGGTGTGCCTCTGGGAGTCCTGGCAGCTTATAAGAGGGGGACAGCACTGGATAATCTGTTTTCGGTGATCGCCACCTGCGGCATCGCCGTCCCAAGTTTCGTAATCTGTACGCTGCTGATGTATGCCTTCGGTGTAAAGCTGAAGATTCTTCCCACACTGGGACTGAACAGCTGGAAGCATTACATCATGCCGGTATTTGCCCTTGCGGCATATCCCACATCCTATATCATGCGGCTTATGCGTTCTTCCATGCTGGATGTGCTGGGGCAGGATTATATGCGGACCGCCAAGGCAAAGGGTCTTTCCCAGAAGGTGGCGCTTTTCAAGCATGCCCTTCGAAATGCCATCCTGCCGGTCATCACATATCTCGGACCGATGATCGCCTACACTCTGACCGGAAGTTTTATCGTGGAGAAGATTTTCACCATCCCCGGTCTTGGCGGCGAGTTCATCAAAGCAATCAACGGCCGTGACTATACCATGATCATGGGAACAACGATTTTCCTGGCCACATTTATGATCATCATGAACGTGGTTGTAGATATCGTATACAAGATCGTAGACCCCAGAATCAATCTGAAGTAGCATGAAGGAGAATAACATGGATATAAAGAAGAATCCACTTAGTTTACAGCTTGACCTGAATCCGGATGATTTCCTTCCGGCCTCCCCTGATGAGAAGGAGAGTCTGGTCGTGATGCGGGAGAGCATCAGTTTCTGGAAAGACGGATTCCGCAGGCTCAGGAAGAATAAAGTGGCAATGGTCTGTATCTTCATCATCCTGGTGATCATGATCTTTGCCTTTATCGTACCGAGATTTTATCCCTATACCTATAAGGACCAGATCATCGGCGCCAACAATCTGAAACCCATGACCTATTCCGCTGACGAGCAGACAAGGATTGCAGCGGGTGAAAAGGTATTTCCCCATTTTCTGGGCACGGACAAGATGGGCAGGGATTATGCCATCCGTGTCATGATGGGAACCCGTATTTCTCTTCTGGTCGGTCTGATCGCAGCGGCCATCATCCTTGTGATCGGATCCGTCTACGGATCGGTTGCCGCATTTGCGGGAGGCTGGGTCGACCTGATCATGATGCGTGTCGTAGATATTATCTATACGATTCCTGACGTACTTCTGATCGTACTTCTGTCCTTTGCCCTCAAGGCCCCGCTGGAAAAACTGGCAACACTGCCGGGATTCGGCTGGGTCAATGTAGTGGGCGAGAACATGATCAGTATCTTCGTGGTATTTGCACTCCTTTACTGGGTCGGCATGGCCAGGATGGTCCGAAGCCAGATCCTGACTCTCAAAGAAGCCGAGTATGTTACGGCCGCAAGAGCTCTGGGAGCTTCCAGCGGACGAATTATCAAAAAGCACCTTCTGACCAACTGTATCGGTACACTGATCGTTACCACAACCCTGCAGATCCCTTCCTCGATCTTTACGGAGAGTTTCTTAAGTTTCCTGGGACTGGGTGTTGCCGTACCGATGCCTTCTCTGGGAAGTCTGGCCAGTGATGCCATCAACGGTTTGAATACGAATCCTCATCAGCTCTTCATCCCGGCTGCAGTGATCAGTTTGATCATCTTAAGCTTTAACCTGCTGGGAGACGGTCTGCGTGACGCATTTGATCCCAAGCTGAAGAATTAGTGTAAAAGGAGAGGAGATTATTATGAGTGAATATCTTGTTGACATACAGCATGAGCGCCTTTCCTTCTTTACACCGGCAGGTGAGGTAAAAGCGCTGAATGACGTTTCCTTCCGTCTTAAGGAAGGAGAGGTACTGGGTATTGTAGGCGAGTCCGGATCAGGAAAGTCCGTAACAGCATACAGCCTGATGGGGCTGACTGCCTATCCCGGAAAGCTGATCGGCGGAACCATTGATTTCAACGGACACCGTATCAACGACATGACTGAGGCTGAGTTCCGGAAGATGCGTGGCAATGAAGTCTCCATCATTTTCCAGGATCCCATGACCAGCCTGAACCCTGTATACACCATCGGTAATCAGATCGAGGAGGCTATCCTCCTTCACACCGACAAGAATAAGGAAGAGGCACATAAGAGAGCCGTTGAACTTCTGGAACTGGTAGGCATCAATGAGCCGGAGAAGCGGTTAAAGCAGTATCCTCATGAGCATTCCGGCGGAATGCGGCAGAGAGTTATGATCGCCATGGCACTGGCCTGCGAGCCCAAGCTTCTGATTGCGGACGAGCCCACAACGGCTCTGGACGTGACCATCCAGGCGCAGATCCTGGAGCTGATCCTTGATCTCAAGGACAAGCTGGGAATGGCCATTATCATGATTACCCATGACCTGGGAATCGTGGCAAATATGTGTGAGAAGATCGCGGTCATGTATGCCGGACACATTGTAGAGTACGGCCTGACCGATGACATTTTCTATAATCCCAAACATGAATATACCAAAGGGCTGATCCGCAGTATCCCCAGACTGGATGCCAAAGAGCATGAGCGTCTGGTTCCCATCGAGGGAACGCCTGTGGATATGCTGAATCCTCCGAAAGGATGTCCTTTCGCACCCCGATGCGACTCCTGCATGAAGATCTGTCTTCGGGAGAAACCTCCTGTGACACAGATCACGGATGTGCATTACACCCTGTGCTGGATGAACCAGAAGGAAGAGATGGAAAGGAAGGCGGCCGATGAGTAAGAATCGATTGGTAGAAGTACAACATTTACAGCAGTTCTTCCCGGCCGGCGGCTTCGGAAAGAACAAAAAATTCGTAAAGGCTGTCGATGATGTCAGCTTTTACATCTACCGGGGAGAAACCCTGGGCCTGGTAGGCGAGTCCGGCTGCGGAAAGACGACGACGGGACGTACACTGCTCCGTCTCTACGAGCCCACGGACGGAACGATCATCTATGACGGCGAGGTCATTTACGACAAGGAAAAGAAGATTGCCAAAGATATGATGCCTTACCGTAAAAAGATGCAGATCGTTTTCCAGGATCCCTACGCAAGTCTGGATCCCCGTATGACAGTAGGTGATATCGTTGGAGAGCCTATCGATATCCACAAGCTTACATCTTCAAAGCAGGAGAGATATGATAAGATCATCGACCTGCTGCAGAAAGTAGGGCTGAACTCCGAGCATGCCAACCGGTATCCCCATGAGTTCTCGGGCGGACAGAGACAGCGTGTCGGTATCGCCAGAGCTCTGGCGGTAGATCCGGAGTTCATCGTCTGTGACGAGCCCATCTCTGCTCTGGACGTTTCCATTCAGGCACAGGTTATCAATATGTTTGAAGACCTGCAGGAGAGCATGGGACTGACCTACCTCTTTATCGCCCACGACCTTTCCGTTGTAAAGCATATCAGCAACAGGATCGGCGTTATGTATCTGGGCAAGCTGGTAGAGCTGGCTGACAGCTATGAGCTGACCATGCACAGCATGCATCCCTACACAAAGAGCCTGATTTCAGCGATTCCCATCGCTGACCCCATCCAGGCCAGAAAGAACAAGCGTATCGTTCTGGAGGGAGACGTTCCCAGTCCGCTGAACCCGCCGTCAGGATGCCGGTTCAGGACCAGATGTCCCTACGCGGATGAGCAGTGCGCATGTGAAGTGCCGGAGTTCAAAGAAGTGAAGCCCGGACATTTCGCGGCATGCCATCATCTGGACAAATGTAACTGATAGCATTTGTCATCAAAAAGGATAAGCACCATGTACACATGGTTCTTATAAAAAACTTTAAGTCATTTTCAAAGGAGGAGAGAAATGAAGAAAAAAGTATTAGCTGTTGTTCTCGCAGCAGCAATGGTTCTCGGCCTCGCAGCATGTGGCAGCTCAGGCGGTGCTGAAGGAAGCACAGGCGGAGCTGCAGGCGGCGAAAAGGAACTGAAAGTTCAGGTTGGACCGAATCCCGAGACGATCGACCCGGCTCTGAACAGCGCAGTAGACGGCGGCAATATGCTGCTGCACGCATTTGAGTGTCTTCTGACTGTAGATCAGGATGGCCAGCTCGCGCCCGGATGCGCAGAGACATGGGAGACATCCGAAGACGGTCTTACATGGACATTCCATTTAAGAGAAGGCCTGAAATGGTCTGACGGAAGCGACCTGACTGCAGAGGATTTCGTTTACAGCTGGAAACGTGTATGTGATCCCGCAGTAGCAGCTCCTTATGCAGAGACAGTTCTCGGCATGGTTAAGGGATATGACAAGGCTGTCAAGGGCGACCTTGATGCTCTGGCTGTTTCCGCACCCGATCCCCAGACACTGGTAGTTGAGATGTCCGCACCTTGTACATTCTTCGGAAGCCTGGCTGCATTTGCTACATTAAGCCCGGTTCAGAAGGCTACAATCGAGGCAAACGGAGACGCATGGGCTACATCTCCTGAGACATACGTCAGCAATGGTCCCTTCTACATGGTAGAATGGGAGCAGGGTTCTCACATTACATTTGCAAAGAACCCCAACTACTGGAACGCAGACGCAATCAAGCTTGACAAACTGACATTTGTACTGATCGAAGATGCAAACGCTGCTTACAGTGCATATCAGACAGGCGAAGTTTCCTTTATCAAGGACGTTCCCACAGAGGAAATCCCCAGCCTTACAGGCAATGAAGAATTCCACGTAGAGCCGATCATCGGAACTTACTACCTGAACCTTAACTGCAAGAAAGATGTCTTCAAGGATGCAAAAGTCCGTAAGGCATTCAGTCTGGCAATCGACCGTAAGTATGTTGCTGAAACAATCATGCAGGGTACTTACACAGCTGCCGGCAACTTCATGGGACCCGGCTGGACAGATACAGACGGATCTGAGTTCGTAGCAAACTCCAACGGCGGCAAGCCCTACATCGATGTAGATAACTATGAGGCTAATCTTGAAGAAGCTAAGAAGCTTATGGCTGATGCCGGATATCCGGATGGAAAGGGCTTCCCCAAGATCAACTACACAACAAATGATTCCGGCTACCACAAGGCAGTTGCAGAGTACCTGCAGCAGGCATGGGGACAGCTTGGTGTTGACCTTGATGTTCAGATCGTTGAGTGGTCTTCCTTCACACCTATGCGTCGTGACGGCGAGTATGACACAGCTCGTAACGGCTGGGTAGGAGATTACAGTGATCCGTCCAACATGCTTGACCTTCTGTATTCCTCCAACGGAAACAACGACGGCAAGTACAACAACCCGGATTATGATAAGGCAATGGATGAGTCCAGAACTACCGTAGATCCGGCTAAGCGTTCCGCTGCACTTCATAAGGCAGAGGATATCCTGATGGAAGACACCGGCTGCGTACCGGTAGCATACTACAATGACTTCTGGCTGCAGAGCCCGAAGATTAAAGGTATGTGGCATAGTGCATTCGGATACTGGTACTTCATGTACGCAGATATCGAGGAATAATTTCATCAGTCCGAACAGCATAGACTGAACGGATAAGCGAAAACAATTAAAAAAGGAAGGTTCCTCGGAACCTTCCTTTTTTCATGTCCTTATAAAGATTTCTCAGTAGATGATGACAGGGTCACCTTTTTCTATGTGTTCGTAAATAGTCTTTGCCGTGCTGACCGGCAGGTTTACACAGCCGTGGGAACCGTTGGTCTTGTAGATGCTGCCTCCGAAATCCCCGTTTCTCCAGGGAGCATCGTGGAGACCCTGATTGCCGTTAAAGGGCATCCAGTAGGTAACATCCGATGAGTAGGAACTTCCGTCGGCGTTGGGACCGGTTAATACAGCCGGGCTCTTCTTGAAAGTCAGGGAGTAGATTCCCTTGGTGGTTTCCGCGTGCTTGCTGGGCTGTCCTGTTACACAGGAGGAGTTGAGAATGCACTTGCCGTCGACAAACATCCAGACTTCCTGTGCCTCGGTACTGACTTCCACGTAGGTGTCTCCGATGTCGTCTGTCCTGGACTTCCTGACCACGCCCTTGTAGGAGTAAACGGGATCCCGTTCCACATCCTTGCCTGCTTTGAGGTCTTTGAGCAGTTTCTTCTTTTCTTTCTTGAAATCAATCTTCCAGCCGTAGTCACCATCCACGATGGTGATCTTATTTCCGTTAGCTGTCTTGAAGGGGCGGGGAAGACCCATGGAGTTATACTTGTTGCCAAGCTTGACCACATAGTCTCCAACCTTACTGTCGTCAAGAGTTACGGCAAAATTATCGCTTACTACGATCCAATCCTTCTCTTTGCTGTAATCCAGGGTTTCCTTTGTGTACTCCATGTTGTAGACGATCTTGGCATGGGAATACTTGTTGGCTGTCTTCAGCGCTTTTTTGACCACATCGTCTTTCTGGTAATACTTGGGAAGCTTGTAAAGGTCCTCTTTCTCAAAGTCGATGGTGCGGACGCCGGATACAAGATCCTTCCTGACCAGTTCGGAAAGCTGCTTTTTCTTCACGGTGTTGCCCAGAACCTCGGGTACGATCTCGAATTCTTTTTCTCCCGCCTGAATGTAAGTGTTCTGGGGCGGTGTGACATTTTCCGGAACAAAGCATTCCAGGTCATCGATGACCTGGGTCAGCTTTTTTTCATCATAGGAGATGTCGATCTTTATGTCGCTCTCCTTTGATCCGAAAAAGCTGCCGAACCACTTCCATTTGTTCTGGGAGTCTTTCACCTTTTTGACCCGGTCTCCCACATCAATGACCATGCCCACATCCTCTGCCCGGATGGATTCGGTCCGGTCCTTTTCCTTGAGGATAATCTCGTGGGAGGCAAGGTCGTCGGTGAATACCCGCTCGGCCTCGCTGACCGTCATGCCGCCTACCTTGTGATTGTTGATCCTTGTATTACGGAAAAGCCGACCTGAGTAGTAGTGAACGCCAAATGCGTAGATACCCAGGATAAGGATCAGGGCAGCGCCCGCGGCGGCAGCGGTTACACGCAGCGGGCTGCCGGAGACAGCCGTCTCTGTATTTTTATCTGATTCCGGTGGAATTTGCTTTTTTGTCATATGGAATCATCCTTTCTGTTTATATCTATAGCAGTTATGACCTGTGATCATCAGCAGATCTTTAATCCGGAAACCGGATAGTCTCTTTATAAGTCTCAGTCTATTACTATAGCACATTTTCACAAAAATACCAGAGGGTATTTGTTACATTTTTATTACATGCATCGGATGGCCTCCATGAAGGCCGCAGCCTCTTCCGGGCTGTTGCTGCTGAGGACGGAGTTGTGGAAACGCCTGTCCATGGTTACATCAGGTCCGAACCAGGATGGCGGCATATAGGCCTGTGCCTGTTCCAGACCGGCGAACTCCACTTCAGCCATATAGAAGCCTTTGTAGACGCCATCGAATATATCCAGCTCAATGGTCAGCCCGTCCTTTTCGGGAATCCGGTAACGGGTTTTTTCGATGATGATCCCCTCCTTTTTGGCCAGAAGGCTCTCAAAGCTTTCCCGGGGTATGGGCATCTCTACTTCCTGCCTGGCCAGCATGCCGCCGCCCTTTAAGGTAAGAATATAGCTTTCGCCCTTTTTACGGACCCGGATGACCGGCGCTGTACAAATGTAAGCCTGGCTTATGGCCTCATGGGGATAGTCTGTCAGATTTTCCGGTAATTCTCTTATGAGAAACTTTCTTTCTATTTCCATTTTTTTCACCTCATTGCATAATATAGCACATTTTACATCCCCGGGACAAGCGGGCGGGACATCCGGGCGGCCGGCTTTTTTATGGATTTTTACAGGGGCTTTCCCGGGAAAACCCGGCGGAGTGCTTGATAAATACGGGGGATTAGGCTACAATGAATGATACAAAGGAGGTTAGACCTATGTGTTTGGTATATGTATTTCTGGCGGACGGATTTGAAGAAGTGGAGGGACTGACCACAGTAGACCTTTTAAGAAGGGCCGGCGCTGATGTCAGGATGGTCTCCATTATGGGGAAAAAGCAGATTACGGGATCCCACGGGATTGCACTGGAAGCGGATATGCTCTTTGAAGATGAGCTTGCCCAGGCAGATCTTTATGTACTGCCCGGAGGAATGCCGGGAACCAATTATCTGAGAGAACATGCGGGCCTGGCTGCTCTTTTAAAGGAACAGTATGCTGCGGGCACCGGTCTTGCGGCTATCTGTGCCGCACCCTCGGTATTTGCAGGGCTCGGATTCTTAAAAGGAAGGGTCTGTACCAGTTATCCGGGATGCCTTGAGGGATACGAGACCGGAAAAGTTGTTGAGGATCCGGTGGCGGTGGACGGTCATGTGACCACCAGCCGCGGTGTAGGGACTGCCATTCCCTTTGCCCTGTCTCTGATCGGACAGCTGTACGGTCAGGAACGTGCGGATGAGATTGCTGCTTCGATTGTGTTTAACCGGAGCTGATCGTTTTTACGGAGATTATTATTATGGAAAAGGATAGGACCGGCCTGGCGGAACTGCTTTTTGTCGCATGCTTCAGGCCGTCCCGCTATAAAGAATTAGTCAGCCGTTCCCGACGTTTTAAGGTGGCCTACCTGTGCGCAGTCGTCCTGATGATCGTCTTTTTGGAGACGATCATTCCTTTTGCCGCCTGGGACGCAAGCGTCGGAGGGCTGAAGAACCTGTTCCTGAACAGGTTTCCCCCCTTTGTCATAGAAAAGGGAGAACTTGATTGTGATGTGCCCCTTTCATTCAAGGTCAGCGATTCCCTCCATATCAAAGAGGACGCCTCGGTTGAAAAGTATACCGAGGATGACCTGAAAGAGGAGACCTATGCCATGTACTTCAGCAGGACCAACCTGGTCCTGAAGAACGGACAGGTAGCCCGGACATTTCCCTATTCCGAACTGGGAGACGGCAAGGTGGACAATGGGGTGCTGGCTTCTACAGTTCCATATCTGCGGGCCCTGATCGTATTTTTTGTGGCGACAAGATATATAGTCGTCCTGATCGAGTATCTGCTGATTCTGTGCTTTTACGGTGTGCTTTGCAGGCGGATTGCACGGGATAAAGACGGAAAGGGCATGGGATTTAAAGGAACATTTGTTGTGGCTCTGTTTGCAAGATCGTTTTTTGCTGTCCTGCAGGCATTGAATCATTCACTGGGGGATCCGGTCAATGTGACAATCGCCATGATGGTGGCGGCTTTTCTTACGATCAGCTATATTGCCCGGGCCCAGATTGTCATATTGGATATTAAGCTGCCCGGAAAATAACAGGAGGTCTGTCATATGTCTAAAGTAATTATGGTTACCGGCGGCAGCCGGAGCGGAAAAAGTGTGATTGCAGAGCGGAAGGCCAGAGAGTGCGGCGATTCAAGCGTTCTCTACCTGGCAACGGCCATTCCCGTCGATGAAGATATGAAGGAAAGGATTCGGATCCATCAGGAGAGGAGAGATCCTCACTGGGGAACTTTTGAAGGATACAGAGCCCTGGGAGACGTAGTGAAAAGCACCCAGAAGGATGTCATACTCCTGGATTGCGTAACAGTCATGATCACCAATATTCTCTTTGAGGAAGAGAGGGATTTCGACCGCCTGGAAGCGAGAGAGATCGCGGATCTGGAGCAGGAAGTGATCCTTGAACTCAGCGACCTGATCAAGGGAATCAGGGATGCCGACAAGCAGCTGGTGATCGTAACCAACGAGGTGGGTATGAGCCTGGTTCCTTCCTACAGGCTGGGAAGGATTTTCAGTGACATCGCCGGAAAGGCAAACCAGTTTATTGCATCTCTTGCTGATGAAGTCTATCTTTCCATCAGCGGAATCGAGTTCCGCCTGAAATGAGTTTTCTTTCAGGAGCCATTACCGGACCGGCGGATATTTAAGAGGTATTTAGCGTGAAAATTGTTTACGGAATCATCATGGCCATCTGCCTTGCCGTTTTTCTGTTCAGCGGCTGGAAACTTTACGGTTATTACAGGAATTACCATGGCGGCAGAAAGGAATACGACCAGTTAAAGGAATACGCTGAAGAGACAAAGCAGGAACCGGAAGAAAATACCGGGAAAAATGATAAGCCCGTGGATAAATGTCCGGTCAGTGTAGATTTTGCTGCCCTTAAGAAGATCAATCCCCAGGTGGTCGGCTGGATCTGGCTTGACGACCAGATCAACTATCCCATTGTTCAGGGAGAGGATAACGATTATTATCTGCACAGAACATTTCAGGGAAGCAGGAACTTTTCCGGAGCCATTTTCCTTGATTATGTATGCAGGCCGGACTTTATGTCGGACAATTCCATTGTCTATGGACATAACCTGAAAAACGGGGCCATGTTCGGCATGTTGAAAAAGTATTATGATACGGAGTATAATGCAGAGGCTGACTATAAAAAGCACGAGGTCATCTGGATCATAACTCCGGAGCGGGAACTTGAGTATAAGGTATTCAGTGCCCGGGAGATCAGCGTGGTCGAAGATAAAAGTGTCTATATGGTCAAATTTGACAGTGAGGACAGTTTCGAAGACTATCTGAAAAATGCGGTAAAGAA
Organism: Eubacterium sp.; assembly: GCA_017434385.1. Lineage (GTDB taxonomy): Bacteria > Bacillota > Clostridia > Lachnospirales > Lachnospiraceae > Anaerobutyricum. Next base: position 5,669 of record JAFRFJ010000023.1, on the reverse strand, counting down.
GTCCCTTTATCCGACCCGGAACCAACCGGATAGAGAAAGACGGATACTGACTCTTTCCACCTGCACATCCACTTCGGAATCAGGTCGTTTTGTTGTACAGGCCACACTGGTACAGGAGGAACTTAAGGGGGAGTAAAGCCCGGAAAAAGTTCTTTTGCGGAGGAAGTAAATGAATCTTACCAGGAACATATGGAAAAGAATGTGGAATCCGGTGCATCGCCGGATTCTCCTGGTTAATCTAATATTGACACTGTTTCTTTCCCTCTTTCTTGAGTATATGGAAAGAAAGTCACCGGAAGCTCTTCTGGCGTTTATCAATGACAGGACGCTGATTTTTCTGTTTAACGGACTGCTGATCTTTCTGACCCTTTCCCTGGTCCTGATCATGAGGAAGCGCATTTTCGGATATACACTTCTGGGAGGAGCATGGTTTCTGATCGGGCTGGTGAACGGTTTTGTACTCAATGACCGGAAAACACCCTTCACGGCGGTGGATTTTACCATTATCAAGTCCATCCTGCCTATTCTGCCCAATTATCTGACCCGCTGGCAGATTGCCGGTGTTATCCTTCTGGTGATCGCGGCCGTGACGGGCATGGTCTGCCTTTATCTGTATTCGCCCGAGGGGAAAATCTATGATCCCTGGGCAGGCTTTCTGCTGATTCTCCTTTGTTTCATGCTGATGCCCATTGTGGTCATTACAGGAAAGAACAAGGGACAGATGGTCAGAAAGTTTGATAACCTGATCGCGGGTTATCAGGATTACGGAGTCGCTTACGGCTTTGTCATCACGGCAATGGATACGGGAATCGACAGGCCTATTGATTATTCGGCGGAAAAAATCCGCAGGATCGAGGATAAGGTCGACAGGAAAACCGAAAAGCTTAAAAAGACAGAAGACGGCGTGATCGTACACAGACCCAATATAATCTTTATCCAGCTGGAATCCTTTTTTGATACCGGTACTGTGAAGCAGCTCCGCCTTTCACAGGATCCCATTCCCAGGATCAGAAGGATCAGGGAGGAATACACTTCCGGATGGCTGCAGGTGCCGGTTTACGGCGCCGGAACCATCAACACGGAGTTTGAGGTGCTCACCGGGATGCGGATCAAAGACTTCGGAACCGGTGAATATCCCTACAGGAGCATCCTTCATAAAAAGACCTGTGACAGTATCTGCTACTGGCTAAAGGATCTTCCATATGAAAGCACTGCTATTCATAACAATAACGCGTCTTTTTATGATCGTGATCTTGTTTTTTCCAATCTGGGATTTGATCATTTTATATCCATTGAGAATATGGACGTGACAGAAAAAAATGAAGTGGGATGGGCAAGGGATGCTGTCCTGAAACACTATATCCTGGATACCATGAAAACCACGGTAAAGAAAGATATGATCTATGCCATTTCGGTGCAGGGACACGGAGACTATCCGTCCCATGTACAGGAAGACCCGGAGATTTCTGTCTACTCTGACTCTATAGATGAGGACAGATTGAATCAGTATACCTATTATGTCAACCAGACCCATGACATGGATGCTTTTGTCGGAGACCTTCTGGATGAACTGGAGGACTATCCCGAGGAAGTCATGGTGATCGCCTACGGAGACCACCTGCCGGGAATGGATATGGAAAAGGAAGATCTGGAAAGCGGGTCAAAGTTCAGGACACCTTATTTTATCTGGGACAATTTCGGCCTTAACAAAAGAAAACGGGAGGAAGAGTCCGGGACGGTCAGATCCTACCAGCTTGCTTCCAAGGTCCTTAATCAGGTGGGGATCCGAAAGGGATGTCTCAACCGTTTCCACCAGACTATGAAGGATTCAAAAAAGTATAAGGAGAATCTGAAACTGCTGGAATACGACATGCTTTACGGCAGTAATTTCGTCAGGGAAGAAGAGAAGGAACTGCTTCCCACTGAACTTACTTACAGTCTCCATGATCCTCAGATTATCCAGATCGGTGTTTCGGGAAAGAATTACCGGATTCACGCAAGATACCTGACCGAGTCCAGCAGGATCTTTGTCAACGGAATCGGGGTAAAAAGCAGAAAGACCGGGCCCGGCTGGATAGAAATTTCGAGCGGCGCCGTCAAGGACGGAGATATTATCACCATCCATCAGGTGAGTGTGACCAATAAAAAAATCACTTTGAACCAGTCTGAAAACTACGAGTTCCATATGGAAAATGTAATACCGGCTGTACCTGTCTCGGATTAGAGGCGGGAACAGCCGGTATAGTTTTTTCATTATAAAAATGATAAAAATGCTTCAAAGTAAAAGCGCGGGCATCAGAATCAGAGGCGGGAGAGGATTGCCCTTGCCGCCCGGATGCCGGAAGCGCCTGCCTGAGCCAGACCCCTGGTGGTACCGGCTCCGTCACCGATGGCGAAGAATCCCGGCAGCTGGGTCTCCAGCTCCGATGAAAGCTCAAGCCGTGAGGAATAGAACTTGACCTCGGCGCCGTAGAGCAGAGTGTCGTAGTTGGCTGTGCCGGGCGCCAGCTTGTCCAGGGCATAGATCATTTCTATGATATCATCCAGCTGCCGCTTGGGCAGGGCCAGGGACAGGTCGCCGGGAACAGCGGCTTTCAGGGTGGGACGGACAAAAGACTGCCCCAGCCTGTGTCTGTTGGTCCGGACACCTTTGACCAGATCGCCGAAACGCTGGACCAGGACTCCGCCGGCCAGCATATTTGAAAGGGAAGCGATATGCTTTCCATAGCGATGAGGCTGATCGAATGGCTCTGTAAAATGGTTTGATACCAGCAGGGCAAAGTTGGTATTCTCACTTCTCATGGATGGATCCGAGTAGGAGTGGCCGTTTACGGTATTGATCCCTTCCACATTTTCCGCCACGACATGGCCGTAGGGATTCATGCAGAAAGTCCGGATGCTGTCCCCGTACTGCTTGGTACGATAGACAAGCTTGGATTCGTAGACCACATCCGTTATGTGTTCGAATACCCTGGCGGGAAGTTCCACCCGCACGCCGATATCCACCTGATTGTTGATCAGGCGGAGACCAAGACTGCTGCACTGGGAGGCAAACCATTCTGCCCCGCTGCGCCCGGGGGCGGCAATCAGGAAGGAGGACCGGTAAGAGTCTCCGCTCTCCGTAACTACTTCATACCCCCCGTCACAGGAAGCAAAAGAAGAGATTCCGGTACGGAAATAGAAATCGATCTTATTTTTCAGAGTCTGGTAAATATTGGTCAGAATCATGAGATTGCGCTCAGTGCCAAGATGCTTGCATTGAGCCTGCAGGAGATGAAGATCAACCTCCAGAGCTTTCTTGGCAAGAGCTACGGCTTCGGGTGTCTGTGTGGAGAAGAATTCTCTGGTGGCACCGTGGGCTACGTTGACATCATCCACATAGTGGATCAGCTCCATGACCTCCCTACTGTCCATGTAATCAGTCAGCCAGCCTCCGAATTCCGTTGTAAAGTTAAACTTTCCGTCCGAGAAGGCCCCAGCCCCTCCGAAACCGCACATGGTATCACATACGGGGCAGTTGATACAGTGGTCGACCTTTCCTGCCACGATGGGACAGCTGCGGTGTTCAATATCAGCGCCTTTTTCAAATACTGCTATCTTAAGCTGCGGAGCTTTCAGGCTCAGCTCATATCCGGCATAGATACCTGCCTCTCCACATCCGATGATAATCACATCATATTCTTTCTTCATAATTAATTCCTCCAAATGCGTCTGTACGCAACAATGACATTATATCAAAAAGTGCCCTGAAGAGCAAAAGATTCTATATGGATATTTCCAAACGGAAAATGTCGATATTGCTGACTTTTTCTACACTTTTGTGGTAATCTGTATTTAAGAGTTTAAAGGTTTTAACAGCGAGGAGGGCTACAAATATGGCAGTTTATTCCTGCAGTATATGCGGTTATATTTATGATGAAGAAAAGGAGGGGGCTCCCTTAAGTTCACTGGACAGCTGTCCGGTATGTAAGCAGCCCATTTCAAAGTTTGTGCCGGTTGCCGGTCAGGAGAGCGAAAATATAGCTGATCCGGCGGCGAAAAAGGAGTACCAAGGAGATCTGGCCTATGACCCTGCTTTTGCCAGGGAGGATCCGAACTGCCGCTATATGAGCGAGATTCATGAGATGGCTGTCACAGGCCATTCCATCCATGCGGCTATGGGCACCCTCATGCCCATGCCTGACTGGGATGATGTATATTTCCTCGGAGCACAGCTGAATCCGCCGCCTCTGAATGACGGGGATCCCGTGGATACGGTGACAGTGCTGGGCAAGAAGGCCAAAAAACCCATGGTCCTGCAGAGCCCGGTCTACATTTCCCATATGTCTTTCGGCGCTCTGTCCAAGGAGATCAAGACAGCTCTGTCCATGGGAGCAGCCATGGCTCACACGGCTGTCTGCAGCGGGGAAGGCGGGATTCTTCCCGAGGAAAGAGAGGCGGCCTACAAATACATTTTTGAGTATATTCCTAATAAATACAGTGTCACAGATGCCAATCTGCAGGCTGCGGATGCCATCGAGATCAAGATCGGCCAGGGAACAAAGCCCGGCATGGGCGGCCATCTGCCCGGAGAGAAGGTGACGGCCGAGATCGCGAAGATACGCGGTAAGGAAGAAGGGCAGGACATACAGAGTCCCAGCAAGTTCCCCGAGATCAACTCAAAAGAGGATTTAAAGGATATGGTTACCATGCTCCGCGTCAGGTCCAAGGGAAGGCCCATCGGAATTAAAATTGCGGCAGGGCGGATCGAGGATGATCTGGAACATGTGGTTTACGCAGAGCCTGATTTTATTACCATTGACGGGCGGGGCGGCGCGACGGGATCCAGTCCCCTCCTTCTTCGTGAATCTACTACGGTACCGACCATCTTTGCCCTTTCAAGGGCCAGGAAGTATCTCGATTCTGTCGGGTCCGACATCTCCCTGGTAATCACAGGCGGGCTGAGGGTTTCTTCCGACTTTGCCAAGGCACTGGCCATGGGCGCTGATGCAGTTGCTATTGCCAGCGCTGCCATGATTGCCGCCGCATGTCAGCAGTACAGGATCTGCGGAAGCGGGAACTGCCCGGTGGGAATCGCAACCCAGGATCCGGAACTTCGGAAGCGGCTCCATGTGGAAGCTTCCGCAAAGCGGGTGGGCAACTTCCTCAATGTTTCCACGGAAGAGCTTCGAATGTTTGCCAGAATCACGGGACACACAAGTGTGCATGACCTGAATATGGATGACCTGGTAACGATCGACCGCGATATTGCAGAATACTGTGGTATCCGCCATGCGGGAATGAGCAGGAAATAAAATATACAGACACTTTTAGTCATAACAGACAGATGGCTGCCGTTTATTGTATAAGCGGCAGCCTTTTTTGCGGCCTTTTTACAGAAAACAGAATTACAAATGTGCTTACTAATAAAAAAATTAAGTAAAATTAAAAATAATACTTGACATTTATGCCAGGAGGTATTACTATATGACCATAAAGAACATTAATAACTGAAAAGCACATATGTAATTATTATAAAGATGCCTGAAAGGAGTGCATACGATGGCAAAAGCAAGAAGTCCCTTCCTGATCGTAAACCCCAAATCCTACTTATATGGAGAAAAGAGCCTTGCCCTGGCCAAGGAAGTCGACAAGGTGGCAAAGGACGTCCCGGACCTGCAGATGTATTT
>JAFRFJ010000002.1:0-122321 GCA_017434385.1 Eubacterium sp. | reverse complement strand
GTCTACCTTTTTATACACCAGAACCAGTTTTGCCCCTTCGCGTGCAAACGCCAAAGCTGTCGCTGCACCGATCCCCTGTGGGTTATTCACCCCTGTGATCAAGACTACTCTGCCTTTTAATCCATAATCGATCATAGTATTACCTCTGCAAATCCCGATTCGTGCTTATAAATAGGGCTGTATCGTATTATACCCTGATTCCAAAAATTTCCCGTATGGCAGTATTGAATTCATCCTCGGTTTCTAATAGTCTTTTCTCAACCTTATCGTCTGAAGAAACCGTAAGTCGATTTTTTAGGATACAAGCTATTCCTTTCTCTTTAAACATCTCAACGATGATACCCTGCGTAACAGGACTTGTTTTTGCCATGCTGGCATAGTAATTCAAAGGAATAAAATCCACAAGTTCTACAGACTGTGGAATAAAGCTTACCATAGACATTCTTTTGCTTCCATTGTATCCCTCAAGCAGGATGGCATTATCCCTCCGCTGCATTTTGTAGGAATAATAATGGGGCGAAATTGCTGCCGGCTGCCAGCCGGAATCTTCACAGAGTTCCACAGGAACTACCGGAGAAGGAAGGCCTAACCCTACATCAACATAATACCGCTTGTCGTCTATGATGACGATGGCAGCACAATGGGTCGGCACCACCGGATCGGAAGAGCCGAATAAACATTTCACGATGACCGGGAAGAAGTTATACCCTATCGATTTTAAAAGTGCAAAAAACAGTAAATTGATCTCAAAGCACCCTCCGCAGCCATGATTGGTGATGATTTTTTCAAAGATGTCCGAAATAGCCAGAGAAGGGCAGTTCCGGTTCCGGTAAAAATCCAGATTGCCATAAGGAATATGCGTCAGATGCTTCCAAATGAGTTCCTTTAAATTATCCAGGGTCGGCCGTTGATCACCGCGATAATCGATTCTTTCCAGATATACATCAATATTCGGAATGTCTTCGTATAAACCGGAAAACAAAAATTCCATTGATTATCAGCCTCCTCTATGTACTGATCCCTGCGAATTAACTCGCAAATTCCGGAAGATACAGCCTTATGCCGCATCTTCCGCCAGCGTGCTCATACCACAGAACATTGCCGTCTTCTTTTTGAAGCGAACCAGAACGATGAGTTCATAGGCCAGCAGGAATGCATAACCAATCAGGGCTCTGATTATGCCGCTCATCTCACCCCTCATCAGACTGGAGTTGAAGGCCGTGCATACATCGTACAAGGTATGGATGACAACGGGAACAAGAAGCGCCAGCGCATAGTAGAGAACAACAGAGCCCTTACCGTTCAGTTTGCTGAACTTAGCCCTTCCTAAAAACTCCGCCATGACCATATTGAATGTCATATGGGCCGGGACGGCAATCATTCTCGTAATGGTGGAGACAATGGTCGCATTGTCTGCACCATAAGTATACTCCTCAATAATAGAAAAGCCGATACCCACGCACGCACCGATCAGAATGTACTCATAAACATTTTTAACCTTTTTGTGGAAGATAGGTAAAATGAGCAGTATAACGATGATCAGAATCAGCTTGGCAATCTCCTCCAGGCCTCCGGCAAGGATGAAGGCGCGCTCCAGAGACTGGATAAAGTTCATTTCGGACAGCTTCACAGCATTTGGGTCTGCCGCCAGTGCCTTAAGGTAGCTCATGGGAAAGGGAATCGTCAACGGATGAGAAAGCATGCCTATAGCAATGGGAAGCAGTGCCTGCAGCCAGCCGACGGGCTGAGGAATCTCTCTTTTGACCATTCTCCAATACAAGAAGCCAAGGAAGGCAAGTGTTATAACCAAGGATACAATAGACATAGTGTTCATGTGTGCAGCCTCCTTCTTTCTTATGTAAACCTTACCCTATCAATATACACTAAAGCCTTCCCAAATGCTATTTCAATTAGAAGTTCTCTCTTCACAACACCATATCTGCACTTTTTCTTAAAGCTTTTTCTAATTTAATAAATATGTTATTATGAATAAAAGAATAGTACTAGAATGGAGTTTTTACTATGGTAGAAATGTGGGATATCACCGTCCCTGAGCTGACCGGTGATATAAAAAGAAAGGTTTATGTCTATCTTCCTGACTCCTATGGGATTGACCCGGAAAAAAGATACCCGGTCCTTTACATGTTTGATGGACATAATGTTTTTTTTGATTCCCATGCGACTTATGGAACGAGCTGGGGAATGGGTGAGTACATGGATGCGACTCAGACCCGGATGATCATTGTAGCTGTAGAATGCAATCACGGACCCAATCATGCGCGTATATGTGAATATGCACCCTACTCTTTCCAGGATCCTTTCTTTGGAGAAATCACGGGCCGGGGCAAGACCTACATGAACTGGATGATCAATGTATTAAAACCAAGAATCGACGCTTCCTACCTCACTCTTCCGGGAAGGGACCACACGATGATCGCAGGCAGCTCCATGGGCGGCCTGATGAGTCTTTATGCCGTTCTGGAATACAATAAAATTTTTTCCGGCGCGGCCTGTCTTTCGGCCTCATTCCATTTTTGTCCGGAAGAGGTTGATCTGCTGATCCGGGAGGCTAAGCTTACTCGGGAAACGATCATCTATCTTGATTTTGGATCCGAGGAGATGGCGAATCATAAAAATCTGAGGGAGAGCTACATCCGGATCACTAATTCACTGCTCAGACGTGATATTTATCTGGAGACTCGTATCATACCGGGCGGTACTCATTGTGAGGCAAGCTGGAGCCGGCAGATTCCGTTTTTTATGAACACTTTACTTTATAAAGAAGTGTAAAATACCAAAAAGGAAATTAGTTTATGGAAAAACACTATATGACATATTACAGCCATATCCTGAACAGAGACATGGAGATGAATGTATATGGGTACGGAGGTCGTCCGGTACTTTATATCCCGTGTCAGGACGGAAGGTTTTATGACTTTGAGAATTTTAAAATGGCTGACGTTTGCAGGGAATGGATCGACAGTGGGAAGATGATCGTCTTTTCTATCGATACCATCGATGCCGAGACATGGTCTGACAAAGCAGGAGATCCCAGATGGCGTATTGAGATCTATGATCATTGGATTCACTTTATCACGGATGAGCTGGTTCCGTTTATTAAGGACTATGTCAGCGGGAAGAGTCAGGAGGAATACCGGGGCGGCGTGCTTAGTTTCGGCTGCAGTCTTGGGGCCGCTCATGCAGCCAATCTCTATTTCAGGAGACCGGATCTCTTTGACGGCCTCCTTGCCCTGAGCGGCGTCTATTCTGCTTCCTATGGGTTTGGAGATTATATGGACGAATTGGTATATATGAATTCTCCGGTCGATTATATGTATAATCTGCCTCCTGATCATCCATATATAGAAATGTTTAACTCTCACAGGGCAGTAATCTGCACCGGACAGGGACCCTGGGAGTATCCGGAATACACCAGAGCATTAGACCGGATTCTCAAAAGCAAAAACATTCATACCTGGGTGGATTACTGGGGATTTGATGTACATCATGACTGGGATTGGTGGTACAAAGAAGTTGTTTATTTTTTGCCTTATCTTCTGGGTGAAGATGTGTAACTGTGTTCATTCATTACAGATTATATGAAGAGGAATTGTTATGAAAAATGTAATCTTTATCTCTCCGAATTTCCCTACTAATTACTGGCAGTTCTGCTATGAATTAAAGAATAACGGCATGAATGTCCTGGGTATAGGCGATCAGCCCTATGATGATCTGATGCAGGAGCTGAGGTACAGCCTGACAGAGTATTATAAGGTGGACAGCCTCGAAAATACCGATGAGGTATACCGGGCGATCGCTTTCTTTATCTTTAAGTACGGCCGGATCGACTGGCTGGAATCCAACAATGAATACTGGCTTGAACGGGATGCTGCATTCCGTACGGATTTCAATATTAAAAGCGGGTTCCAGGTTGAGGACATCCCTCGCATTAAGTACAAATCAAAAATGAAAGAATACTATAAGAAGGCCGGTATTCCGGTTGCCCGCTATCATATTGTTGATGATCTTAAAGGATGTCTGAACTTTGTAAAAGAAGTAGGATATCCGGTAATTACAAAGCCGGATAATGGAGTCGGGGCTTCCAATACCACAAAAATCTCAAATGATGATGAGATGAAAGCCTTTTTTGATAATAAAGAGCCCTCCATTGTCTATATTATGGAAGAATTCATCCGCGGAGAGATCAATACCTATGACGCAATTATCGATTCCAAAGGTGAGCCTCTGCTTGAAGCCGGGAATATAACCTATACTTCTGTTATGGATGTCGTCAACGAAAAGGGAAACCTGCAGTACTGGATACTGAAAGAACTGCCGGATGATATCCGGGCGGCGGGCCGCGCGGTAGTCAAAAGCTTTGATGTCAAAAGCAGATACATTCATTTTGAGTTCTTCCGGCTTTTGGAGGATCAGGAAGGCTTCGGTAAAAAAGGAGATCTTGTTGCCCTCGAAGTAAATATGCGTCCTTCCGGCGGCTTCAGTCCGGATATGGTTAATTTTGCCCACAGCACCAATGTATACAAAATCTGGGCCGATATGATTGCCTTTGACCGCTCCACAAAAGAAGTGGGATCTCCTCAGTTCTGTGCTTATTTAGGTCTGAGGGACGGTTATGATTATGTACTGAGCCGGGATGAGGTGCTGGGAAAATATAAGGATCATATGAAAATGCATGGCCGGATTCCGGATGTTCTTGCAGATGCAATGGGGAACCAGTTCTATATTGCTACTTTTGAGACGGAAGAGGAAATGAAAGAATTTTATGAAAGTGTTCAGTTGAGGCGGCCATAACAGATAGCAGGATCAGAAAAATCTTCACGAAAACAAAAATGGAACGGTTCGGTAAAAAATACCGAACCGTTCCTTTTTTTTCTGCGATTGCTTTGTTCACACATATGTATCAGATAAAGCTATTATAAATCGAATAGATCCAGTAATTTACGAAAAGTGTCCTGTCCATCCAGACAGGTATCTGTTAGATATCCCTTTTCATTTTCCCATTCTGACAACCCCCGATAGTAGAAGGCTTTTTTTGAATCTTCAATGATAAAGGGGATGATATTCCAGTGAAGACATTCCTTTAAAGAAATCAGTCGTCCGACTCTTCCATTACCATCCTGAAAAGGGTGGATATGCTCGAAATCTGAGTGGAATGTTATGATGTCTAAAACAGAAACTTCTTTTTTGGCATTGTAGGCAGCCAGCAGTTCTTTCATTCTTACAGAGACATCCTTGGGCCTGGCTGTTTTCCGTCCCCCTACCACATTTGCTCTTTTTTTATAATCCCCTACAGCAAACCATGGAAGGGAGGCATCCTTTGTATCATGTTTAAGGATAAAATGAAGTTCTTTAATGAAATCCTCCGATAATGTCTCTTCCGCATGTTCAATGATATAATCAATGGCGCGGAAATGATGCACTGTTTCCAGAATATCATCAATAGGGATCCCATCCCCGGCATCAACCGTATTGGTTTCAAAGATCAGCCGTGTCTGCTCTTCCGAGAGAGTGCTGCCCTCCATGTGACTGGAATTATAAGTCATCCGGATCTGAAGCTCGTGATACAGGCCGCCGGGCATCCGTGCTTCTTTCTCTTCGCGAAGGCGCTGAAGGATAGGATTGTCTGATATGATCTGAAAAAGATCATCAGGATCACAGGAAAGATAATCTGCTATTTTTCTGAGAGTCCTCTGTGACAGCTTCTCCCCTTTACTGATCTTTGCTATTGTACGAGAGGATATACCCGGTTCATGAGTAAGAGCTGTTCGGTTTATATCTTTGTCTGCCAGTTTTTTTTCAAGTTTTTCATAAGAATAGATAGAATCACCCTCCCTCAGAACTTTACTTTATTATAATTATCAGCTATACAAATGTAAAGTTTTTTTAATAATCTACAGAAAAAAGTAAAGCTTTCCGGTCTTGGGTGTGATGCTTCTGGCTTTTGTCTTTACTTGTAATTAATATGTAACTTGTAGCAGATAGTAGTTGGTCTCTACAGTATACTTTTTGGAACGGTAAAAGGTCATATTTGTGACAGAATGTCTGATATTATGAAATCAAAAAAAACATTTAAACACAACAACGAAAAGGAGGATAATCCAATCCGAACAGGCTTCCCATTCGTATAACAATTATTGCTTCAACCAGAGGAACGAGCCGTGTTCCTTCCACCATACTAGTACTAGTAATTGCTAATCATATTTCTGAATTCTTAGCAGATTTTCATCCCTGATAAACGTATTCAGGATAAAACAAAAAATGGAATGACTCGGATTATTATCCAAATCATTCCATAATTGCTATACGTCCCTAAGAGGATTCGAACCTCCGACCTACCGCTTAGGAGGCGGTCGCTCTATCCTACTGAGCTATAGAGACATGTCAGACTTATACATATTAGCGGATTAGTCTTTTTTTGTCAAACATTATCTGCAGCCGGATGCGCTTTTAGCGGCCGGCTGCATGTTTTTTTCTGTCCGGATCAGATGGTCTGCGCCAGATCGCAGATGACATCCACACATTTGTCGATGCCCAGCTTGGAACTCATCAGGCACAGGTCGTACTGTGCGGCATCGCCGAAAGCTGTGTGGGTGTAGTATGAACAGGATTTTTTTCTGGCCTTGTCTACAGACCGCATGCGGGCACGGATTTCGCTTTCCGTGGCGCCGGGCATCCTTTCTTTCAGGAGATTAATACGGAAATAATCCGATGCCGTAACGAATACATGCAGGCTGTGGTCAAATTCTTTCAGAATAATGTTGGAGTTACGGCCGACGATCACGCAGTTTCTTTTTTCTCCGATGGATATGATGGCTTCCCTCTGGGCCTCAAATATTTTGTCGGAGGTTGGCCTGTTGTAAAATTCAAAAAGGCTCTGTCCGAATCCCAGGCTTATGGGGAGTTTCTCATCATATTCACGAAAATCCTCTGCTCCCAGCTGCGTGGATTTCATGGCAGACTGGATGATGATATCTCTGTCGCAATAATAATAACCAAGACGGTCGGCAACCTTTCTGCCGATTACTCCGCCGCCGGCACCAAAAGGCCTGCTGATCGTAATAATATTCCTCATGATAATCTCCTAAAGTACCTTGTTCAGGAAGTCGATGGTTCTGGGCTCTTTGGGATTGAGAAGGACTTCATCAGGTGTTCCTTCCTCTACAATATAACCGCCGTCCATAAAGAGGATCCTGTCTGAAACTTCGCGGGCAAAGCCGATCTCATGGGTAACTACCACCATGGTCATACCTTCCGCGGCAAGGTCTTTCATAACCTTCAAAACCTCTCCGACCATTTCCGGGTCGAGGGCGGAGGTGGGCTCGTCAAAAAGCATGATGTCCGGCTGCATGCAAAGGGCGCGTGCAATAGCGACACGCTGCTTCTGGCCGCCGGAAAGCTGGTTGGGATAATTTAAGGCTTTTTCTTCCAGACCGACTCTCTTGAGCATCGCTTTGGCCCGGTCTTCCGCCTCTTCCGTGGAACACTTTTTCAGCTCGATGGGGGCAAGGGTCATGTTTTCCAGAACGTTCAGGTTGTTGAACAGGTTGAAATGCTGGAAAACCATACCGATGTTTTCCCGCACCTTATTGATGTTGACCTTTTTGTCCGTGATATCAACGCCATCGATTTCGATATGACCGGCCGTGCTTTCCTCCAGCTTGTTGAGGCATCGTAAAAATGTGGACTTTCCGGATCCCGAAGGTCCGATGATTACGACCACTTCACCTTCGTAAATGTCGTTGCTGATGTCTTTGAGGACTTCCAGAGAGCCGAAACTCTTTTTCAGATGTGAAACATGTACTTTTACATTTTCTCTGTTGATTCTGCTATTTTCCAACGTTCAGCCTCCTCTCAATCATCTTGGCAGTTCTTGAAAGGATCGTAATGACGATCAGATACATAATTCCGACAATAGCCCAGGTCTGGAATGACATAAATGTATTGGCCTGAACATTTTTTGCCGTATTAACAAGCTCCGGGAAACCGATAACCGAGAGAATGGATGTATCTTTTAAAGTGATGATGAACTGGTTGATGATGCTGGGGATCATGGTCCGGATAGCCTGGGGAAGAACGACCCTTCTCATGGAAGTGGTGTAGGACAGTCCCAGGGATCTTGCCGCCTCCATCTGCCCGACATCAACGGACTGGATACCGGCACGGATGATCTCCGCCATATAGGCGCCGCAGTTCAGAGCAAGACATATGGTACCGGCGGTCAGTGCAGACAGCGTGACATTAAAACCGCCGAGGATGGTGTTGAAAAAGTAAGGCACACCAAAATATACAAAAAACGCAAGTACGATCATGGGAACACCACGTACAGCGTCTACGAAAATCTGGGATATGATATTACAGACACGGTTCCGGAGTACGCTCAGCATACCGAAGATCAGACCTACGATACATGCGAAGAAGAGTCCTAACAGTGCCAGAATCAGGGTCCTGCCCATGGCGACCAGCAGAAGATTGCCATAGTTAGTAATAATTTTCAGCATATGCACCTCTTAAAAATACGGCAGATTTCACTGGGAAACCTGCCGTCGTTTACATTAGGATGTTAGATTATTCTCCGAGATACTTAGCAAGGATCTCGTCGTATTTTCCGTTTTCCTTAATGTTGGCAAGGCCTGCGTTGAACATGTCAACCAGTTCCTGATTGTCAGCATTGAAGATTGCGAAGCCGTAAGCTGCCGGCTCATTTCCGGTATTCTCAAGGATTGTCATATCAATGTTGTCATCCTTGATGTTGGAAGCCATAATCGGTGCGTCATCGATACATCCTGCTACCTGTCCGCCGGTTACAGCCGTGTACATGGTGGGTGAATCCTCAAAGTATGTGATGGTGAATCCATACTTATCCTTCAGGCTTTCTGCGTATTCAGCACTCATGGTACCTGTCTTAACAGCAACAGCTTTTCCCTTGAGGTCTTCGAAGCCCTTGATGTCGGAGCCTGTCTTAACAGCCATTACCTGATTTGCATCATAGTATCCGTCGGAGAAGATCCAGCCGGATTCTTTACGCTCATCTGTGATGGAAGCGCCGGCGATCATACCGTCTGCCTGGCCTGCCTGACATGCAGCGATGGAAGCGTCCCAGCCGAGAATCTGAACTTCGTACTCAAAGCCCTGGTCTTCAGCTACAGCTGCAAGGATATCCATATCGATTCCTACGAAATCACCGTTGTCATCTTTGTACTCGAAAGGCTTGAAAGCAGTATCAGTAGCGATGATCCATTTCTTTCCGCTTGCTGCACCTGTTGCGTCTTCAGCCGGTGCTGCTGCCGATCCGCATCCTGCGAGAACTGCAAGCATAGCAGCTGCCAGCATGAGAACAAGTAATTTTTTCTTCATTGTCAGTTCCTCCTCAATTTGTGTTATAATATAGAAACAAGATGTGGTCCGCAGCCACAGCAGGCCACATATGCTACAATTATACAGTGTTTTTGTTATTCTTGCAAGATTTTCAGTTAAATACTGCATAAACACCGTATAATAATTCATAAACAAGAACCGTGACATGATCAGAATACTTGCAGGAGGTTAAAATGTATATCGTTACCAAAGAAAATATTCTGGAATACATGAAAGAAAATCTTCCGGGGTTTGACCCTTCAAAAGAATATAAAGTTTCAGTTATGGGCGAGGACCCCGAAGCGGATGAGGGAGAGGGAGACGGCCATATCAATTATGTATTCAAGGTGACAGGACCGGATAAAGGCTACGTTTTAAAGCAGGGCCTTACGGATCCCAGGAACTTGAACGGCAGGAAGTCCGTTGCGGCTTACCGCAATGACGCGGAGTGCGACACCATGCGGATCCTGCGGACCATTGTTCCGGAATATGTGCCGGAAATTCTCTTCCAGGATAAGCCCAACCACATTTTTATCATGGAATATATTGAGAATCTGAAGGCAGTCCGTTTCCAGCTGATCAAGGAGAATCAGATTCCTGACCTGGGCCGTCAGGTGGGATCATTCCTGGCAAGATCCGCATTTTACACATCGGAGCTCTTCCTGGACAGGCATAAATTCAGAGGCCTTCAGACACAGTTTGAGAATTCCGAGCTCCGCCAGATCATGGAGGACGGCATTTTCCTGACCCGGTTCGGAACAGACCTCAAGCAGGAGGCCTATCACAAATGGGAGAGATTCCGCCGGATCACGGATGACCCGGCCTGCCAGACCAACCGTCTTGCCCTGCGCCGCAAGTTTATGAGCCACGCCGACTGCCTGATTCATGCGGATTTCCACACATCCAATGTCTTTCTGGCAGATGACGGATTCAAGATGCTGGATTTCGAATTCTCCTTTATGGGACCCTTCGGATATGATATGGGCTACTTTACCGGCAGCCTGATCGCGGCTTACTGTGCTTCCTGCTTCAAGGAGTACCCGTCTGAGCAGGAGAGACAGCAGTGCAAGGCATATCTGCTGTCCACGATAAAAATGCTTTTTGAGAGCTATAACAGCACATTTACCGCCTGCTGGGACAGGGATGCCAAGGATGAATATAAGAATCAGGAAGGATTCAGAAAGCTGCTTCTTGAGGAGATGCTGAGGGATTCCGTCGGCTACACGGCCATTACCAACTGGTGCCGGACTACGGATATCTGGAGCCTGCCTGAGTACAATGCCATTGAGGATGAGGATGCCAGAAGATATGCCATGTCCATGGCTGTTCTGCTGGATCACGAGATGATTCTCCACAGGGACAGCTTCCACAGTGTGGATGATTATATTGATCTGATCATACATTTTGAAAACACTTATATGCCCCTTCTCATGCTTGAGAAATAACAGGCTTTATCTTTTTACGTTTTTTCAAATTGTTACTGTGACTTAGTGTCAAATGTGCTTTGCGTTTTGCTGTATACTGTTTCTAAATTCGTAAAACATCCCGCCGCGGCCCCGTGCCGCAGCTGTGCCGGCGCTAAGAAGGCCGGAGAAAGGGTAAGTGAGTATGGAGACGATTTTAGAGCAGTTAAGGAAAACGCAGCTGATGAAAAGCGGCTCGCAGGCGGCAGAGCTTAACGGCAGATACCGCTGCAGAGTCTGCGGCTACATCTTTGACGAGGCAGAGGAGGGAAAACCCTTTTCCGAGCTGAAAGAATGCCCCCTGTGCCATGTGGGCAGGGAAGCTTTTATGCAGGTCAGATGAAGCGGTGACTTCATCTGCCTGTCCGCTCCGGAAATGCGGATAAGACTATGAGCGTGCGCAACGACAAAAAAATCAATGAGATCCCCTCGGGGGAAAACAAAGAGGACCAGAGAATCTATATTCTGAGCAGGGAAAAGCCGGTCAGAGCCGTAGTCCGGATGGGCGTTCCCCTGATTGCAGGAATGATGATCATGGTCCTTTATAATTTGGTGGATACTTTTTTCATAGGCCTCCTTCATGATGATTATCAGCTGGCAGCGGTTAATCTGGCCTATCCTGTAATGATGATATCCATCGCCGTCTCCAACATGACAGGTACGGGGGCTTCCTCTCTGATTGCCAGAAGTCTGGGGGCGAAAAAGAGGGAACAGGCGGAGCGGACTCTGACATCGGGCTTCGTTCTGACCGTGGTCAACAGTTCCATGGTGGCAGCGGCAGGGCTGATCTTTCTTTCGCCCATTGTCCGCGCCCTGGGAGCAGGAGCCAACACCATGGTCTATACCAGGCAGTATGTGATGATCATACTTTTGGGAAGTCTTTTTACCATGGGGAATTATACTTTCGGGCAGCTTCTGCGGAGTGAAGGATCCGTCAGACAGTCTGTTCTTGGCATGGTCGTGGGAACCCTGGTCAATGTTGTCCTGGATCCCCTCTTTATATTTGTTTTCGGACTGGAAATCCGCGGTGCAGCCATCGCTACCATCCTGGGAAATGCATCGGGCATGCTGGTGTCTTTATGGTATTACGTAAGCAGACGTACTTTGCTTAAGCCTTCTGTCCGCTACATCCGGCCGGTGGCGGCCGTATACCGGGAGATTTTCTGGGTGGGGATACCCGCATCTCTGGAGACTCTTCTTACTTCAGCGGCTTATATTGTCAACAACAATCTTGCCGTGGCTTACGGGGAGCTGACCGTGGCAGCCATGGGCATCGCCCAGAAGATCCTGTCCCCGGGCAGCTACGTCTACCAGGGATTTGCAGCGGGAAATCAGCCTTTGATGGGATATAATTACGGAGCCGGCAATTACCGCAGGATGCGGGAAATACTGAAAGCCGGCCTTATGGTTGTTACAGGAACGGAACTGGTCATCATGCTGGTATGCGGTGTATTTGCGCCTCGGCTGGTGGGAATCTTTTCGGTGTCTCCGGAGGTGATCGCCACGGGAAGCAGGGCCCTGCGGAATCTGATGTGGATCCTGCCCTTTGTGGGAAGTGTATCTATGTGCCGGATTTCTTTCCAGGCAATGGGTATGCCCCAGTATGCTTTCGGAATTACCGTGGTACGGCAGCTTATCCTCTATATTCCCCTTCTGCTGACCCTGAACCGGGTCTTCGGATTCGGGGGTCTGATCAAAGCCCAGCCGGCAACGGAACTGATCATGATGATTGTTTCGATCAGCCTCCTTCTGTGGAAAATCCGCCGGAGCGAAGAGACAGATTCTGCTTGACATTTTTCAGGTTTTCATTATTCCCACAGATTAGGAGATAATTCTACAAGCCACCGGGTTCTTTGCCTGTTATAGTAATATCAGGTAACTTTATCGTCTGATGAAAGGAAGAAGGATATGGTATTAAAAGAAGAAATAAAAGTCGGCAGCCATATTTTACATAACCGCATGGTCAAAGCGCCTATCTTCAGCAACAGCTGCAGTAAAGGCCATGTGACAAAGGAAACGGAACAGCACTATGATGAGCGTACCAGGGGCGGACGTTTCGGTCTGGTCGTTGTAGAGCATACCTATGTCAGAAAGGACGGAATGGCAGCGCCTACCCAGCTTTCTTCTTCGGATGATTCCGATATAGAAGGTCTGAAAAGGCTTTGCGATATTATCCACCGCAACGGCAGCAAAGCCATTCTCCAGCTCAATCATGCCGGGTGCGGAGCTGAGAGAGAATGGACAGGAGTTCAGCCTGTAAGCTCGTCAAATGTGAGTATCAGCTGCGGTCTGCCCGGGTCGGCCCCGAATCCCGAGGCACCTCATCCTCTGACCATCAATGAGATCAGGGACATGGAAAACTACTATGTCAGAGCGGCAGCAAGGGCCATGAAAGCGGGATTTGACGGGATCAATCTGCACTCGGCCCACGGATACTTCCTGAACCAGTTCTACAGTCCGATTGCCAACAAACGTACGGATTGTTATAATGGATATACCTTGGAAGGCAGGATCCGGATCCATCTGGAACTGATCCCCATGATCCGGCAGGTGATCGGGGACAAAGCCCTGTTTGCCCTCCGCCTTGGCGGATGTGACTACACTGCCGGCGGATCGACAGTAGAGGATGCGGTAGCGGCCTGCATAGAGTTTGAGAAGGCCGGCGTAGACCTGCTTGATATCAGCGGCGGCACCTGCAGCTTTATCCGGAAGGGACATCCGGAGCCGGGTTATTTCGGCGATGTATCCCGGGCGGTAAAAGAGGCGGTAAGTATTCCCGTCCTTTTGACCGGCGGTGTGAAAAAACCGGCGGATGCCGAGGAACTGCTGCAGAAGGGCATGGCGGACCTGATCGGTACGGGACGCGCCATTACAGCTGATCCTTCCTGGGGCGCAGAGCTTTCACGGTAACATCCGCTGCCTCTTCCCGGCTGCGGACGGTAAGAGGAGAGATGGATGGAGCAGAGGATTTCACTTACAGAAAGCAAAGAAATGCTATTTGCTGTCTGTGACAAATTAATAGAGAACAAACCCTATCTGACCAGACTGGACGGCCGGATCGGGGACGGGGACCACGGAATCGGCATGCGGCGCGGAGCGCGGGCGGCAAGGGAGGCCATGGCGGCAGATCCGCCTGCCCAGACAGTAAATGAACTGTTCAGGAGAATGGGACAGGCCATGCTGTCTTCCATGGGAGGAGCTTCCGGCGTAGTTTTCGGAACCTTTTTCCTGGGGGCCGCTAAAGGCTGCCCGGATACAGATTCCATTGGCGGCGCAGAACTGACTGATATGATTGAAAGCGGACTTGAAAAAGTCATGAAGCGGGGAAAAGCCGTGGAGGGAGATAAGACCATGGTGGATGCCCTGGCTCCGGCAGTAAGGGCCATGAAGGCCTGTCCGGATGACGACCCGGCAGAAGTGACTAAAGCGGCATGTCCGGCTGCCGGCCGCGGAGCCGAGATGACCATGCAGATGACAGCCAGGCACGGTCACGCCAGGACACTGGGAGAACGGTCTCTGGGACATATGGATCCCGGTGCGGCATCAGTGTGCCTGATCTTCGAGGCCATGCATGAATACCTGTCAGGCATAAAGACCGGACAGGATATGTAGGCAGGTGGTCTTATGGGAATGGCAGCACTTATTATCAAAAAATACGCGGGGCTTCTGGCAGCGGCATTTTTATGGATCGGCCCGGCTCTGGCGGGATACAGAGGATCTCTTAATCTGTGTTTTAATATGGAGAGGGGATGCTTTCAGTGGAACAGCGAAGACCTGTCACAGGCTCCGAAAGTGGTGGACGGCTCCGGCGGGCTGGGGGAAGCCCCTCAGTGGGACCTGGATGTCATGGTCAGTCCGGATAAAATCATAACCTACAGAAATTATGCGCAGGGAGCCCGGACTTACGGAGACTACAGTGATTATATAGCCATGCACGGCTGTGCTCTCTGCTGTACCACGACAGTGATCAGAGCCTGGTATCCGGAGGAAGACTGGAATCCTGAGAAAGTGATCAGCCGGCTGGAACCCCAGGCAGACGGGGAAGGATACGAGAAAAACTACGCGAAACCCATCAGAAGTCAGATGCCTTTAAGCTTAAAGGGCATCAGCCGGATTCTGACACTCAAGGAAATTCCCCACAGATATGTGACAGAACCTGATGAGGAAACTCTGGCAGAAGATCTGACAGAGGTTTTGAAAAAGGGAAAGCCGGTCATCTATGAAGCGGGAAACGGCGGTTATCATATGCTGCTTCTTCTGGGCGTGACTGCTGAGGGGGATTTTGTCCTGAGTGATTCGGTGGGATCATACCGGATCAGGCTGATATCACCGCAAAGGGTGAAAGAGCAGATTTTCCCCTGCAAAAAGGACCCTGAAAAGTCCTATTTTGCCGGAAGAAAGACAGCCGGCGGATATATAGTAGTCGGAGAGGAGTGACTGATATGAAGGTATCAGATATCAATGAAAAGTGGAACAGATATAAAGAGTATTACCACATGGAGAACGGAATTCAGATTGACGAGATAAGATTTGATGCCGAAAAGGGTGTGGAATGTTCATTTGATATAACGGAACTCTACGCTGACCGGTACGTTCTCCATCTTTCAGAGGACATGCCTCTCTACAGGGGGACCTACCAGGACTTTGTCCTCTGGCATGAGTTCACACATTTCTATGATTATCTGACCCAGCCCTTCGCCTACAATGTACACAGAAAGATTTATCTTTATATGAATTCCTACTCGGAGTATCATGCGGCCAGAAGATCACTGGGCAAGGTGCTTGAGGATGCCTTTCCCCGCGGCGGGATCGACCCGGAGAAAAGCATCATCCCGGCTCCTTACAGGGACATGTCCCTGCGGGATCTGGTCAGCGACACCCTGCTGCAGGCGGAGAAAGCGCACTATTATTTTACGCAGGATCCCCGTCAGCCTGTGTTCAATGTTTATTTCAGATATGTTATGGACCTGATGGGCTATGCTTCCCGTTTTGAAAACGCGGAGGACATTATCCGCTTCTGCCTGGAAGATCTGCAGGATGAATCGGAGTCCCTGATCGCACTTTATAAGATCATGAAGGAAAAAGATTTCTTTAAGATCCTGGGTCAAATGGATGACATTTATAAAGAGGCCGGGATCACCTTCTCTTCGGCAGACTGACAGGGAGGCGGACTATTCGCCGTCCGGGTGACCCAGTTTCCAGGTTTTCATATATTCCGCAACCGGAGAGGAGGCGTCCGCTTCTGTGATGCCGTGCTCTTCCAGTATCGCGTTGATTTCATCCATCCGCTCGCCGGCTTTGCCGCCCAGAGCGGATTTTTTCTTTTCAGGCTTTATGCTGCTGTCATGCCGGAACTCGATTTTATATTGATAGTCCCGGGTCTTTTTTGCTTCCTCAAAAACTGTCACGGAGTCATCCACCCGGTCAAAGTGCTCTTTGTCCGCTTCGAACAGAAGGAAGAAGACCTGTCCCTTTTTCTGGAAGATCATATGGTCGTTTTTGATCAGGTCCAGGGGGGCTTTCTTTATAAAGGATGTTTTCATCCTGATATCAAATGCGGCACGGACAGCGCCGTTGTTGTATTCTCCTTCAAACACCGCATAATCCGTCTTGCCCAACCGGCGGAGACTTGCGGCCATATCACTCTGGAATATCATTTTCTTTGCATTGTCGGATATAGTGGCAGCCATTTCTTTTACCTCCTGCTTGCGCATTTCTTTGACACTAAAGTCAATAATCTTCCTACAGTATAACACGGGATTTTGCGCCCATATGTTACATCAGAAAGGAAATTTGGTATATTTTTGTTCGGATGGCCCTACAGGAGCCGGATTTTGTCTATTTCGTACAACATATATTTAAAAATGGTCTGAAATTTCTACACACTTCAAATGAAACTTAGATTGAATTCAATAGAAAGCCGTGCTATTTTTATAGTAAATAACCGGCGCTACATACATAAAAAGCCGACAATAGCCGGCTGAACAGCTGATGAAATGGAGATAAGAGTATGACTAAAGAGTTCAAAAAAGTTCTGATCGCAAACCGAGGAGAAATCGCAATGCGTATATTCCGGGCCTGCCACGACCTGGGTATCGGAACCATCGCAATCTATTCAAAAGAAGACACCTACAGTATGTTCCGTACGGCAGCGGACGAATCCTACCTGATCGGAGAGAACGAGAGCCCGCTGGGGGCATATCTGAACATTCCCAGAATCATAGAGCTGGCTAAGGAACATGGCGCGGATGCCATTCATCCGGGTTACGGATTCCTTTCTGAGAACGGAGATTTTGCCAGAGCATGCGAGGCGGCCGGCATTAAGTTTATCGGTCCTTCTTCCGATATTCTGGACATGATGGGAGACAAGCTTTCCGCAAAGAAAATGTCTCTTGCCTGTGATGTTGCAACGACACCCGGAACAGCCAGACCCCTGGCAGGACGCGAAGAGGCGCAGAAACTGGCCATGGAATTCGGCTTTCCCGTCATCTTAAAGGCTGCAGCAGGCGGCGGCGGACGTGGTATGCGCCGGTGTGATACGGTAGAGGAAGTAGGAGAGAACTACGATCTTGTAAAGGCAGAGGCTGAAAAGGCCTTCGGCAACGCAGACATTTTCATGGAGAAGTTCCTTGTGGAACCCAAGCATATAGAAGTACAGATTCTGGCGGACGAGCACGGAAATGTAGCGCACCTTTATGAGAGAGACTGCTCCCTGCAGAGACGTTACCAGAAAGTAGTGGAGTTTACTCCGGCTTTCTCCGTGGACGAAAAGGTCAGGGAAGAACTGTATGAAGACGCGGTCAAGATCGCAAAGCACGTGGGTTATACCAACGCGGGTACCCTGGAGTTCCTGGTTGACAGGGACGGCAATCACTACTTTATTGAAATGAACCCCCGTATCCAGGTAGAGCATACCGTTACGGAAATGCTGACCGGAATCGATCTGGTGCGGGCGCAGATTCTTGTGGCCCAGGGCTGCCCCCTTTCCGATCCCAGGATCGGTATCAGCTGCCAGGAGGATGTTCAGGCAAGAGGCTACGCTATTCAGTGCCGTGTGACGACGGAAGATCCGGCAAATAACTTTGCACCGGATACCGGCAGGATCACAGCCTACAGAACCTCAGGAGGTTTCGGTATCCGTCTGGACGGAGCTACTGCGGGAGCGGGAGCGGAAGTGTCTCCCTACTATGACTCCCTGCTTGTGAAGGTAACTTCCTGGGATACCACATTTGAAGGCGTCTGCAAGAAGGCCCTGCGCGCCATCCAGGAAATCCATGTGCGCGGCGTGAAAACCAATATCGCCTTTATTTCAAATGTTCTGATGAACGAGACCTTCCTTAAGGGAGGATGCCATACAAAGTTTATTGACGAGACTCCGTCCCTGTTCGAGATTGATGAGAGCGGCGACAGAGCGACAAAAATGCTCAAATACATTGCGGAAATTTCCCTTCGGGAGAAAGAGGGACACGCCTTCTATGCAACACCCCGTTTTCCGCCTGTAACAGGAAAACCCAAACGGGGCCTCAAGCAGCTTCTGGATGAGAAGGGACCAAAGGCAGTAGCCGACTGGGTACTGGACCAGAAGAAACTACTTCTTTGCGATACAACCTGCCGTGATGCCCATCAGTCCCTACTGGCGACAAGAGTAAGAACCAGGGATATCGTCAAGGGTATGGAAGGAACGGCAGAAATCTTAAATGACGCATTTTCCCTGGAATGCTGGGGCGGCGCTACATTTGACGTTGCTTACCGTTTCCTGCACGAGTCCCCCTGGGAGAGACTGGACATGATCAGGGAGAAGGCACCCAACCTGCTTCTTCAGATGCTCCTGCGCGGCGCCAACGCTGTAGGCTACACCAACTATCCGGATAATCTGATTCGTGAATTCATTAAAGAAGCGGCCAGAAGCGGCATCGACGTTTTCAGGGTCTTCGATTCTCTGAACTGGATCCCGGGCATGGAAGTGGCTATGGATGAGGTCCTGAACCAGAATAAGATCTGCGAGGCAACCATCTGCTACACCGGAGATATCAGCGATCCCGCCAGGGATAAATATACACTCGGATACTATGTGAATATGGCCAGAGAGCTTGAGAAGCGCGGCGCCCATATGCTGGCCATCAAGGATATGGCAGGTCTTCTGAAGCCCTACGCTGCAAAGAAACTTGTCAGGACCCTCAAGGAAGAGGTGGGAATACCGATCCAGCTTCACACCCACGATACATCCGGAAATCAGGTAGCAGCTTATCTGATGGCAGCCGAGGCAGGTGTGGATATCGTCGATGTGGCTATATCCTCCATGTCTTCCCTTACCAGCCAGCCTTCCATGAACGCTGTCGTTGCCGCCCTGCAGGGTACAGAGCGCGACACCAGAATGGATCTGAATCAGCTCCAGTATCTGACAGACTACTGGGAAGACATAAGAAAGAGATACGACAGCTTTGAGGCCGGCATCAAGAGCCCGGCAACCGATATTTACCGCTATGAGATTCCCGGCGGCCAGTACACCAACTTAAAGCCGCAGGTTGAGAGCCTGGGCCTGGGCGGCCGCTTTAAGGAAGTCAAGGAAAACTACCGCAAGGTCAATGATATGCTGGGAGACCTGATCAAGGTAACACCTTCCTCCAAAATGGTGGGTGACATGGCTATCTTCATGACCCAGAATGACCTGACACCGGAAAACATTACCGAAAAGGGTCAGGGCCTGGCCTTCCCCGATTCAGCGATCACTTTCTTCTCCGGCATGATGGGCCAGCCGGCCTGGGGATTCCCCAAAGACCTTCAGAATGTTGTCCTCAAGGGCAAAGAATCCATCAGCTGCAGACCGGGAGAACTTCTTCCTCCGGTGGATTTTGATCAGTTGAAAAAAGAGGTAGAGGAATTCGACCCCAGCCCCGACTGGAGAGGAGTTCTTTCCTACGGCCTCTATCCAAAGGTTTATAAGGACTTCATCACACAGCAGAAAGAGTACGGCTATATTGTCCGTCTGGGAAGCCATGTCTTCTTCCACGGTCTGGCAGAGGGCGAGACCAATAAGGTGAATATTGCCGACGGAAAGACCCTTGTGATCAAATACCTGGGCCCCGGAGACCTTGACAAAGACGGTATGCGGACGGTATCCTTTGAGTTGAACGGTATCCGGCGTGAGGTGAAAGTGCCTGACGAAGAGGCACAGGAATTCATCGTAAAAGTTCCCATGGCAGAGCCTGACAACAAGAGTGAGGTAGGCGCTTCCATTCCGGGTGCTGTCAGCAGCATCGCGGTCAAAGTGGGAGATCAGGTGGAAGAAAACCAGACCATCATTACCATTGAGGCCATGAAGATGGAAACTGCCATCACCGCCAGGATGAGTGGCGTGGTAGAGGAGATCCTTGTAGAAGAAGGCGAGACCGTCAAGGGCGGCCAGCTGCTCATGAAGATTAAATAAAAAGTAAAACCATGATGGACAGATTTAACCGGTATTTCATCAGTTTCATATTGTATGCCGTGATCGGATGGTGTTATGAGGTTTTTCTGGAAGTCGTGGTATACCGCTGGGGCTTTACGAACCGGGGCGTCCTCTACGGACCTTACTGTCCTGTGTACGGGGTCGGAGCCATGCTCTTTCTTCTGACTATCTATCCCCGTCTGAAGGACAGGACCCTCCGGGAAAAGATCCTGGCCATTCCTCTGGTCTTTCTGTCCTGCATGGTACTGGCGACTGTTCTGGAGCTTGCCACATCCTACCTGCTGGAGTTTTTTACCGGCAGCTGGCCATGGCAGACCTATGTGGATTACCGCTATAATTTTGAGGGAAGGATTGCTCTGTCCCCTTCGGTCAGGTTCGGCCTGGGCGGCATCCTCTTTCTCTATATTCTCCAGCCTCTCTTTGACAGGATCATTGACAGGCTGGGGCCGGAGAGATCGAAAAAGATTACAGTTCTGGCGGCTGTGATTCTGATCGTGGATATGATCTGTACATTTTTACTGTGAGTTTCTGCCCGATCGGCAATATGCAAGGAGGCATCGCAGTAACGATTTCCTGAATAATTCCATCATGGAAATTCTTTTCCTGATTTTTGATGGATGGTCAGAGATGCCTGTCATGTATACTATTATCTTTAGATATTTTGATGGTACATTCTCGTGATTTTTCATGTATAAATCATGATATGGTTGTAGTTGGTTATATTTGTCACTTTCATTTTCATGGATAGGTATGCAAAACGTTTCTCTTGATGGAAAACGGTCAAAAAGTGCATGTACAATGAGATAAACTAATATTTTGATGGACGAAAATTTTTTACTGTCATGTAAAAATCAGTTTTTTATAATAAGTGATGGAAAACTCCTCAAGAGAATGAAGAACTCCAATAAAAACAGGAAGAATCCCCAACAAAACACACAAACTCCTCAGGAACACGAAGAACTCCAATAAAACACAAAAGAGGGCTGCCGCTCTAAGTTCAAAGTTGATGGTCAACTGCCTTAACAGTTCCCATCCCTTAGTGCGACAGCCCCTTTTTCCTGTCTGCTTAAATCCTCCGTCAATCTTATTTTACAAAAGAAAGAAGTTCCGAGGGATCGTCAATGATCACTTCAGCGCCCAGTTCTTTCAGGACTTCCACATCTCTGAAGCCCCAGGAACAGAGGATGGCGTCCATTCCCGCATTTTCGGCTGTGGCGATATCCACCTCCGAATCTCCGACATAAACGGCATCTTCCACAGTGGATCCCAGAAGCTCCAGTGCTTTGAAGACCGTATCAGGAGCCGGCTTTTTCCGGATTCCTTCCGCTTCCTTTTCTCCGATGGCTACCGGGATTTTCCCTTGGAAATAAATGCGGGAAAGCTCTTTTGTGGCGAAGTCTGCCTTGTTGGAGACGATTGCCATCTTTATGTCTCTCTCCTGCAGGCGGTCAATGAGGGGAAGAATTCCCTCGTAGGGGGCGGTCCGGTCGTTACAGTGGACGCCGTAGTGGCCTTTGAAAACTGTGATAGCCTTTTCAACAGTTTCATCGTCTGTCTCTTCGGGAACTGCCCGGCCAAGAAGAACGGCAATGCCGTTACCCACAAACTGGCGGACTTCTTCCAGGGTCCGGGAGGGGAAGCCCATCTCGGACATGGTATAGTTCAGGCTTGCCGCCAGGTCATCTAATGTATTAAGAAGTGTTCCGTCAAGGTCGAACACAACAGTAGTTTTTTTATTCATGGTAAGCCTCCTCTTTGTGCGGATCCTGTGTGGTGTGGATTCATTGTATCATAAAAGAGGGGCAGATTGTAGCGCGGGGGATAATTCCTTTGACTTGCAGGTTGATTCAGGTTAAAATGAATCATCACATAAAGCGGTACATTTGACAGGCACGAAGAGGACAGGAGAAAGTAAAGCCATGCTGCCCATCGAACGAAGAAAAGAGATCATGTCCATCCTCCGCAGGGAAGGGTCCGTAAAAGCGGAAGAACTGGCCAGGCATTATGATGTGGGTGTGCCCACGATCCGGAGGGACTTAAAGCATCTGGCCCAGACCCAGGGAATCTCCCTCATGTACGGGGGCGCCTACATTTCGGAGAACGGACAGGAGACCATCAAGGAACTGAATATCGCCTCCAAGCAGCATGAGCATGTGGAGGAAAAGCGGATGATCGCCAGAAAGGCGGCTGCCCTGATCCGGGACGGGGAGACCATCGCTCTGAATTCAGGCAGTACGGTGGAGTTCATCCTCGACTATATTGATGAGAGTATCAGCAATATCAATGTGCTGACTCTGTCCATCAATGTGGCCGTGAAGGCAAGAGCCCTTCCAAATGTGACGGTCTACATGCCGGGCGGCAAGCTCAGAAGTATCTCCGGCGCATTTATCGGTTCCAGAGCCAATGAGTTTATCAGCCAGTTCAACATAGACAAGGCCTTCATGGGCGTCCTTGCGGTATCCATGAAAAAAGGAGTGACCCACAGTTCCCTTGACGAAATTATGACAAACCAGGCCCTGGCCGCCGTGAGCAATCACTGCTATCTGGTGGCGGATTACTCCAAGTTTGACAAGGTTTCCATGGCCAATATGTTCGACCTGGAAATGTTCGAAGCCTTTATCGTGGATGACAAGATACCGAAAAAGTATCTGGAATACGCGAAAAACAATGATATTCAGATCATCTGAGTGACCGGAAGGATTACATAGAGCATTTTTAAAGCATTCCTGCACAGATAATGCAGGGGTGCTTTTTTTTACGGTCCATGAAAAAAGACTGCCGCGGGAGGCGCAAAAGGGGTGCCCGGCGGGATCAGAAAAGAGGAAACATTGACAAAAAGTAAACATAAAATTAATATAAAACAAACAGTAATAAATTGACAATGAAGGGTAAAGTTCATATAATTATAATATAAAGTGGCGGAAATTGCGACAAATCAACTAACAGTTTCACACAGGGGACCGGCGCCGGGGGAGCGGCCGGTCATTATCAACAAAAGGGAGGTTACATTATGAAAAAGTACATTATGGTTATCGATGAGGGAACGACAGGTACCAGAGCCCTGCTCTTTGACAAGGAGTTCAAGATCGTTGCCCAGAGCTATGAGGAGTTCACACAGTATACGCCCAGTGAGGACAAGGTAGAACACGATGCCATGGAGATTTATGACAAGTCCGTCAAAATGTGCAAGAATGCCATGGCCAGTGCCGACATCAGCCCGGACGAGATTGCTGCGATCGGTATCACCAATCAGCGGGCAACCTGCGTAGTATGGGACAAGAACACAGGCATCCCCTACTACAATGCCATTGTATGGCAGGATATGAGAACAGCAGCTGACTGTCAGGCAATCAATGACAGCGACTGGGGCGACAAGGCAAGGAAGGCGACCGGCTGGACCGTAGCGCCCGTTTACACATCCATGATGCTCAAATGGTATCTGGAAAATGTACCGGAGATCAAAGCGGCAGTGGACAGCGGGGACGCCCTGATCGGAACCATCGACACATGGCTGATCTGGAAACTGACCGGCGGAAAGACCCATGCAGTTGCATACTCCAACGCATCCGTAATGGGAAGCTACAATCTCCAGACCGGTGAGTGGTATAAGGAGTTCCTTGACTATCTGGGAATCCCCTTACATATTTTCCCGGAGGTTAGAAATGACTCCGGTGATTTCGGAATAACAGACGAGGCAATCTTCGGCGGCGCAATCCCGATCACAGGCGCTATCGCAGACCAGCATGCGGCACTCTTTGCCCAGGGCTGCAGAACAGAAGGTACTGCCGACATTACAAACGGAACAGGATCCTTCCTGGATATCAATGTCGGTAACAACTGCGTCATCTCCGACGAAGGACTGAACACGGTAATCGCATGGAAGATCGGCGATGAGATCTGCTATGCTCTCGAGGGCTATGAGGCAGTTACCGGTTCCGCAATCCAGTGGCTCCGCGACGGATTAAAGATCATCGAGCAGTCTCCGGAGACAGAAGACCTGGCACTTTCCGTACCCGACAGCAACGGCGTGGTAGTGGTACCCACCCTGACCGGTCTGAGTGCACCTTATCATGATCCCTTCTCCAGAGGCGCAATGTTCGGTCTGACAAGAGGAACCACCAGAGCTCATGTGGCAAGAGCGACCCTGGAAGGAATCAACTACAGGCTGAAAGACATCCTCAATGCGGTTGAGAAAGAGTCCGGCGTTAAAATGAATGACGTACGTATAGACGGCGGCGCTTCCAACAACAACTTCCTGGCACAGGATATGGCAGATATGCTGAATGCGGTCGTAAACCGTCCGGCTTCCGTGGAGGCTACATCCCTGGGTGCTGCAGAAATGGCAGCTCTGGCCGTAGGCTTCTGGACCATCGATGACATGGACAAAGCCCTCCAGATCGACCGTTCCTTCGAGCCGCAGATCAGCGACGAAGAGAGAGAAAGAAGATACAGCATCTGGCTGGATGCCATCAAGAGAAGCATTGGCTGGATGAAGGATAAACAGTAATCACCCGGTGAAGACAGACTGAAAGCAAAGGGGATTTGGAGGGATAGACATGGCAGATATTAAGGCACTCTTTTTTGAGCAGGTAAAAGATAAATGCGGAGAGGAGATTGCCGGAAAAGTAACATTTGCAATAGACGACAGAAACGTGATTACCCTCACCGGCCGGGTGCCGGTTTGGCAGCAGGTGGTAGACATCGGTCATGTTGCCGGCAAACTGCCCGGGACCAAAGGAGTGGTGAACCGGCTGGATTCGGAAGATTATGAAAAGCCGGAAAGAGATCTGACCGCCGAAATAGCGGCAGCCCGGGAAAAGGGCCTTGCCGGAGAGTATGACATCGTTATCATCGGCGGCGGAATTACCGGCTGCGGCGCAGCCCGGGAGCTTTCCAAATACAATAAAAGCATTCTTGTGATTGAAAAGGCTTCCGACATCTGCGAGGGAACGTCCAAATCCAACAACGGCATGATCCATTCCGGCTATGATTCCAAGCCGGGATCCCTGAAGGCACAGATGAACGTGAAGGGCAACGCCATGTATACCAGGTGGGCCGAGGAACTGGGATTTAAACTGGTCCGGGTCGGCTCCTTCATCATCGGCTTTGACGAGGAGGATGAAAAGAGCATCCGGGCCTACTGTGAGAACGGCAAGAAGAACGGTGTGCCCGGTATCGAAGTTCTGGATGGCGAAAAGACCAGGGAGATCGAGCCCCTGATCAGCAAGGAGGCGACATGTTCCCTCTGGACACCCTCCGCGGCATACATCGAGCCCTATGAGGCCGTGGAAGCCCTCATGGAAAATGCCATTGACAACGGTGCCGAACTGATGCTGGATACGGAGGTCCTTTCCATGGACCGGGATGGCGATACCATTACGGATGTGGTGACATCAAAAGGTATCATCCGGGCCGGCTGCGTCATCGATGCCGCCGGACTCTACGCGGACGAGATCGCCGAAATGGCAGGAGACCGCTTTTACACCATCCATCCCAGAAGGGGAACCCTGGTCATCATGGACAAGAAGACCAGCCTGCTGACACCCCACTGTTATGTGGGAACGGCGCCAAAGAACTTTACCAAGGGCGGCGGCCCCCAGCGGACCCCGGAAGGCAATCCTCTCTGGGGACCTTCCGCCATTGAGGTGCCGGACAAGGAAAACCTGGAAGTGGATGAAGAAGACATGCACTTTGTCATGGAAAAAGGCAAGAAACTGACGCCCGGTATCGATGAGAAGGACATCATCCGCTTCTTCAGCGGAAACCGTCCGTCCAACTATGTGGAGGACTTCATCATTGAGAAGTCCGAGATCCTGACCAATTTTATCCATGTTTCCGCAATCCAGTCGCCCGGTGTCGCATCCGCACCCGCGATCGCCGAGCGTGTGGAGAACATTTATCTTTCCATGTATCCGGATACGGAGAAGAAGGAAGACTATAATCCGATCAGAAAGGCACCCAAGCCTTTCAGGGACTGCTCCATGAAAGAGAGGGAGGAACTGATCGCGGAAAATCCTCTGTACGGACACATTATCTGCCGCTGTGAAACGGTCACGGAGGCGGAGATCGTAAATGCGATTCACGGAAAGGTTCCTGCCAGGACCGTGGATGCCGTAAAACGGCGGACCCGTGCGGGAATGGGCAGATGCCAGGGAGGCTTCTGCGGACCCAGAGTGGTTGAGATCATCGCCCGGGAGCTCGGCATCGATGAGAGAGAAGTAACAAAATGTGGCGGACCGTCCAATATTCTTAGCGCCCGGTCCAGAAAGGAGTCCTGAATATGAAGAAATTCATTGTAGACTGCGCGGTCATCGGCGGGGGTCCTGCAGGACTGGCTGCGGCAATAGAAGCGGACAAACAGGGCCTTGACACACTGATCATAGAGAGAGACAAAACACTGGGCGGTATCCTGCAGCAGTGCATTCATGACGGCTTCGGCCTGATGCGTTTTAAGAAGAGGATGACAGGCGGCCAGTATGCCCAGCATTTTATCGATGAGGTCCTGGAGCGGGGAATCATCACCATGCTGGACACAATGGTACTGGAACTTACCGAGGACAGGAAGATCTACGCGGCAAATGCCGAGTACGGTATCGTGGAGATTACAGCCGGAAGTATTATCCTTGCCATGGGCTGCAGGGAGAGAACCAGGTCCCAGGTCATGATCTACGGGTCAAGACCGGCCGGCGTACTGACTGCCGGCGCGGTACAGCGCTACATTAACATGGAAGGCTATCTGCCCGGAAAGAAGGCTGTCATCCTGGGATCCGGCGATATCGGCCTGATCATGGCCAGAAGGATGACTCTGGAAGGCATTTCCGTGGAAGGTGTTTATGAGCTCATGCATCATCAGAACGGCCTGACCCGGAACATTGTCCAGTGCCTTCATGATTATGACATCCCCCTGCATCTGGGGACTACGGTGACCCGGATACACGGAAAGAAAAAGATCAGCGGCGTGACCGTGGCCAGGGTGGATGAGAATTTAAAACCTATTCCCGGTACCGAGCGGGAGATTCCCTGTGATCTTCTGGTACTTTCAGTAGGACTGATCCCGGAAAATGAACTTTCGGAATCCGTGGGAATTGAGATCAGCCCGGTAACAAAGGGCCCCGTGGTCAACGATGAGATGATGACATCCATACCCGGCATCTTTGCGGCCGGCAATGTGGCGACTGTCTTTGACCTGGTGGACTATGTGTCTCTGACCGGCGAGATCGCCGCCCGGGGCGCAGCCCGCTTTGTAAAAGAAGGACCGGCACCGGCAGAAACCGTATCCGTTCTTCCGGGCGAAAATGTATCCTTTGTCTTCCCCCAGAAGATCAGGAAAGATACGGAAAATGAAGATATCCATCTCTTTATGAGAGTGAAAAAACCCGATGAGGATGTCACGGCAGTGCTCAGCCAGAATGGGAAGAAGACCGTGATCAGAAAGCACCAGGTGGTTAAGCCGCCGGAAATGGTCAGCGAGGTATTAAAGCGGGATAAGCTGGAGCCTGACAGTGATCTGACGATAGGAATGGAGGGATAAGCATGGAACGAAAGGAATACACCTGTATTGTCTGTCCCAAAAGCTGTGTCGGAACACTGACTGTTCACGATGACGGACGGATGGAGACAGAAGGATTCTCCTGCAAAAACGGTGAAAAATATGCCATCAATGAATACAAAGACCCCAGGAGAGTGCTGACGACCACAGTATCATTAAAGAACGGTATCTATAATCTGCTGCCGGTGGTAAGCACGGAGGAGATCAGCAGGAAGGTATTCAGGGACTGCCTTGACGCCCTTTATGATCTCAGCGTGACTGCCCCGGTGAAAGCGGGAGATGTAATCGTCTCCGACATCATGGGAACCGGTGTGGATATCATCGCCGCGAAAAGCATGAAAGCGAGGGAATAAGATGAACAGACAGGATCTCAGCTCTTTTTTACAGGAGCTTACAGAACAGTATCCGGGGATAGAGATCATGGACCGCGAGGAAGATCGTCTGATTTATGCTCATGGCTGCTATCCGGTAGAGTATAAGTGGATCCTTCAGGGACCCTACAAATACCTTCCCTCCCTGATCCTGGTACCCGGAACAACCGAAGATGTCAGCGGGATTATGCGTCTGTCTGAAAAATACGGTATCGGCATAATTCCCTTTGGCGGCGGTTCAGGCATCGTAGGAGGTTCGATTCCGGAAAATGAAGAAGTAATGGTTGATGTGAAGCGGCTGCGGGATTTCGAGATCAATCCTGTCAACTGCACAGCCACCGGCGGCGCGGGACTTTCAGGCGCAGAGTTTGAAAACCGTCTCAACGAGGCAGGATTCACCTGCGGCCACTATCCCCAGTCCTTCCAGAGCGCGGTTCTGGGCGGTATGGTATCCACCAGGGCGATCGGTACATTTTCCACAAAATACGGAAAAATGGATGATATCGTAAACTCCCTGGAGGTCGTTCTGCCCAACGGCCATATAGTACAGACCCATAAATGTCCCAAAGCATCTACAGGACCCGAGCTTGACCAGCTCTTCCTGGGAGCGGAGGGCGTCTACGGCATTGTGACCAAAGTGGAAATGAAAATCCATCCCATGCCGGAAAAGAGATATTTTGAGGCCTATACCTTCCCCTCGACGGAGCAGGCCATGGAAGCGGTGCGCCAGTTTGTCCAGCACGGCATTCTTCCCGCGGTCGTCCGTGTCTATGATGAGGAAGAAGCGGTACCCAAGATCGATAAATATGGATTTGAAAAAGGGCACGTCTTTGTAGTCTTCGGCTATGAAGGCCTGGAGGAGATGGTGGATCTGGAGGTCCGCACAGTCAGAAAGTACTGTGAGGAAAACCAGGGCTCATGGAAGGGAACAAAACCGGGAGATGACTGGTTTGCGACCCGCTTTTCCACCAAGAAGATGCTGGATCACGATGCCATCCGCGGCGGCACCGCCGACGCCATAGAAGTGGCGGCACCCTGGGACCGCATCCTGGATGTATGGAGAGAGATGCGCAAAGCCCTGGAGCCCCTGTGCTACAGCGTTGACTGCCATTTCTCCCACGTCTATCATACCGGCGCTTCCGTATATGTAATTTTCCACTCTCTGACAGAGGGAGATGATTACGATGGTGAAAAACGTTACCGGGAATGCCTGGACCTGGCCATCAGGACAAGTCTGGCAAACGGCGGAAATGTGTCTCACCACCATGGCAGCGGAAAAGCCAAGGCAGACTATCTGGTTTATGAGCATGGCGAAGCCGGCATGGAAGTGATGCAAAAGATAAAGGACGCATTGGATCCCAAAGGTCTGGTCAATAAAGGGGTGCTTGGATTATGAAAAAATATACATTAGAGAATTATGAAGAGCAGCTGAACCATCAGGTGATTCATATGGACCAGGCGGTGTGCTATGACCCTGAATATCTTGCCGCACGGAAAATGCACGACTACCCTTCCCGCAAACTGCAGCTGGCCAGAGCGGTATATAAAGGAGAACTGGCTGTAAATGACTTTATCGGTGATCTGGTCTACTCCTGCATTCTTTCACGTCAGGGAGAAAGGTGGCAGAACTTCCGGGAAAATCCCGAAGACTGCACCGATGTCTTTATCCTCTGCAGAAAGATGCTCATGGAAAAAGGCTATAAGCCGGAGGCTGTCAGCGCATTTACCAAAGCGATCCGGGAGGGAGGAGGACATTTAAGAAAAGCACCCGCCTGGGACCTCCCGACCGACCCGGCCGGTGACATGGCTATCTTCCTTGATGACATCAGCGCGGACGCATTTGCCGCAGGTGCGCAGACATTGGCAGAGTGGCTCCGGAAGAGAGAAATCGCTTTTGTAAATGAAGCCCGGCCGTACTTTGCGGGATTCGAGTATTTCGCATACGGCCTGGTGGAAGAGGGAACCGGCCATCTTAAAGGACTTGTGGAAGAACTGGAGAAGACTGGCGCAAAGAAGGTGCTGACCGTCAGCGCACAGGCAAAGTATCTGCTGACCACATTTGCGGCAAAGCTTGGAATAGAGCCTGCTTTTGAGGTGGTATATCTCCCTGAGCTGATGGAGCGAGTGGTGCCGGAAGAGTATTCCTATGTCTACGGAGGAAGTTTTAACCTGCGTTATCTGTGTAATGCGGATCTTCTGAACGGACTGATCCCCAACAGCGAGGAGCAGATTGACCGGCGGTCGCCGGAATTCATCCCCCTCCTCTTTTCGGATCACCGTGCCAACCGGCTGACCATCTGGCAGAAACCGGTAGGAGCGGAATATGAGATTTTCGGAATGGATCCGAAAATACTTGAAGCCATCGAGGAAGACGGACTGAACGAGATCAGAAAATGCAGCGCGCCCCAGATTATAGTATTTGAGCCGGCAGCGCTGAAGGTACTTCAGGAAAAACTGACAGACAAAAAGGTAATCTCATATCTTGACCTGCTGAAATAGTCCGCCGGATAAAAAAGGCGGATGACAGAGCAGCGCCGCAGTAACGTTTTCATCCATTCTGTAAAGAAGGGCGAATCGTAACTGCGGCGCCTTTTTTGCGTCATAAGACCGGAGAATGTGTGCATGCCGCAGGATTGACACAGGGGAGCCAAGTCGCTACTATTATAGACAGCAGAAACACGAAGACAGAAAAAAGACAGCAGGGAAAGCCGGCAATGGTCCGGACATTTGAGGTTGATCCATGAACAGAAGACTTATAATAGCAATGACCGTCATGGCGGTAATGATCATATGCCTGTCCTACATGGCAGGAAGCTGCAGCGGACCGGAACAGCTTATAGTTCCCAGACATCGTTCCGTCAGACTCAGGAACAGCAGGAAAAGAAGAAAGCTGCAGGCCCCGGAAAAGAACACCCGGGAGAAAGCCGCAGAAAAGACGACTGAAGAGAAAGAAGAACTGACGCCGGAAGTCTTTTTTGATGCCCTGGTTGATATGGGAGAGACCATTGTAGCTCTGGATCTCCCCTACAGCGGCAGCGCCGGCGCCGCCACTCTGGATGAGGCAGACGAATTCAACTGTGCTCTCTTTGTCTCGTGGACCCTGCAGGAAATGGGACTCCTGCCGGAGGGAAAGACATTCTGGTTCAATGATGAAGGACATGGCGCAGGCTATGATTATATCAAAAAGGACAAGGAACATTTCCGGGTCTACCATCCGGCCTGCCCGATCACAGAAGCATCCATGCTGGAGCCGGGAGATATCTGCGGGATGGAGATCAACGGCTACGCTCCCCACACGGCAGTCTTTGCCGGGAGGGACCCGGAAGGGAAAATGCTGTGGTATTCGGCCGGAAGAACAGATTTCGGAAAGATGGCCAAAAAGGGATTTAAGCCCATCCGTTTTAAGTACTATGAGCAGGAAGAGGACATTTTATACACGATCGTAAGGATCCGCTTTGACCGGAAATAAGCTCCCCTTCCTTCTGCAGAGGAGGCAGACATATGCCATTCAGGATCATCAGAAATGATATAACAAAAGTTGAGGCGGATATCATCGTCAACAGCGCCAATCCGGAACCCGTGCAGGGAGGAGGCGCGGATTACGCCATCTATGAGGCTGCCGGCCGGGAGAAGCTGCTGGAAGAACGCCGCATGATCGGAAAAATCGGTACGGGAGAAGCCGTGGTCACAAAAGCCTTTGAACTGCCGGCAAAATACATTATCCACACGGTAGGCCCGGTATGGGAAGGCGGTGACCGGGGCGAGGAGGAAAAGCTGGCCTCCTGCTATCGGAAATCCCTTCTTCTGGCGGATCAGCTGTCTGCTGAAAGCATTGCCTTTCCCCTGATTTCATCCGGCATTTACGGATATCCCAGGGACAGAGCCCTCAGGACAGCCCTCGATGAGATCGGCAGATTTCTTGAGAGCCACGATATGGATGTGATTCTGGTGGTCTATGACAAGAGTTCCTTTGAACTGTCGGGCCGCCTGAGCAGTGATGTCCGTCAGTATATAGACGACCACTATGTGGAGGATCATTACCGGGAGTCTGTCTTGCCGGAAGCCCGGCGGAGGCCCTTCCATGACAACATTGTCGGCCATGCACCGGCAGAGAGCAGCAGGAGAAAGCGAAGAAAAATCTTCGAAAGCCCGTCGAAACCGGCTGCGTCAGAACATGCGCCCCATGGGCCGGCCCCGGAAGACATCACGTCTGTCACGGAGGAAGCGGCGGCTCCATACCCATCCCTCAACCTGGACCACCTGGTCAGTCAGGTCGGTGAAAGCTTTCAGGAGCGACTGCTTCACCTGATCGATGAAAGAGGACTTACCGATGTGGAAGTCTACAAAAAAGCCAACATGGACCGGAAGCTCTTTTCCAAGATCCGCTGCAAGCCGGACTACAGCCCGAAAAAGAGAACAGCCCTGGCCCTGGCGGTAGCCCTGGAGCTGGATCTGAAAGAAACGCAGGATCTGATAGGACGGGCGGGCATGGCATTTTCCCCCAGCAGTCCCTTCGATCTGATCGTGGAATACTGTATACAGAAAAAGATATACGATATATATGAGATCAACGCCATATTGTTTGAGTATGACCAACCTCTGCTGGCCTAGCCGGCAGAGGCTTTTTTGTCGCCCCGCAGGCGACCATTTTCTGTCCGGAAGGAGGTATGATAGGACCATCAAAGAAAGGGAGGAAATGAATATGAAAAAAGGATGTACAGAACTGGTAATGATTCTTGACCGCAGCGGCTCCATGGCAGGCCTGGAGGCAGACACCATCGGCGGCTTCAACAGCATGATTGATAAACAGAGAAAAGAAGAGGGAGAAGCCCTCGTATCCGTTGTTTTATTTGATCACCACATGGAAGTTCTCTACGACCGTATGGACATTGGCAAAGTAGAGAAGATGAATGAGAAACAGTATTATGTAAGAGGCTGCACTGCCCTGCTCGACGCCATCGGCGGTGCCATCCACCACATCGGAATGATCCATAAATATGCCCGTCCGGAGGACGTCCCGGAGAAAACACTCTTCATGATCATGACAGACGGACTTGAAAATGCCAGCAGAAGTTACAGCTATGAGGACGTCAATCGCATGATCAACAGACAGAAAGATAAATACAATTGGGAATTCCTCTTCATCGGCGCAAACCTCGACGCGGCAAAAGAGGCGGGAAGAATGGGAATCGACCCTTCCAGAGCAGTGAACTACGAGCATGACGCAGCAGGAACACAGCTCAACTACAGAGTCATGTCGGATGTAGTCAGCAAGGTCAGAAGGTCTGCATCTGTATCCGAGATGAAAGGCATCTTTGACGAGGGAGAAGCATTGGCACCGATCCGTGAGGACTACAAGAAGAGACACAGAAAAAGATAAGCCAGAAGAAAAAATACTCATTACAAAAGACTCACCTATATCCTGTGATGCAGGTTGTGGAAGTGGACTGCAAAAGCGCCCTTTTTACGCAAACAGCATTCTCCGATACAGGTGAGTCTTTTTTATTTAACAGAACCTGAAGATAGGGTATAATGGTTATACCGATAATCTGAGCAAACAAATCAGGAGTGTGACTAAATGGAAAAGATGCGGAGTCGGCTGGAAAGAATCAGGACATGGAGACAAGAACAATCGATGCAGAAACGCTGTATCCTGTCTTGTGCTGCAGGTTTTATCATGGAAATGCTTTTATTTGGGCTGGCAATATTTGTGTATATACGGTCCGGAGGCTGGCTTTATCCGGGGCTGGAGTATTTTCTGCCCCTTTTCCCGATATTTACCTGCCTCATCATCAACTTGCTGAATGAAGATTTCCGGCCTTCTCTTGCTGCCTCCGCAGGGGCAGCGATATCGGTCTTTGCTATATGTTTCCTTTATTATAAATCAAGTGTATTTACGGCGTTTCTTGTTCTCTTCTCGGGTTTTTGTTTTTATCAGGGGAGAAAAGCAGGAATAATAGCCGCCCTATTGAGAGTAGTATCTCTGGTACCGGTATTTTTTTATGCAACGAATCAATTTGGGCTTTTTTCAGTTGGTTACCGGATCTTTCTTATTGTTTCCGCCATCATCTGCTTTCTCATAACCGGCAGGAAAAATGCCCTCACACCTGCAGGAATCGCTGCGCTGGTCATTTCCGTAATACTGGCATGTACATCTTTTGTGAATATATTAATGTTTATTGTTTATCTTATATTTAATCCCGGCTACTACCCGTGATCAGCCTTGAATTTGGCCTTGTGTTGATGTTAGAATAGGGGCATGTAGAAACCGGATTGGAGGACTTTGATTATGATGTATGAATATATTGTTGCCACCCTGCGGGATGCTTACTGCGGCAAAGATGCTTCCGGGGTCGGAGAGCATGTGGCAATTCAGTTTAATGTGTGGGGTGAAGGCCATGGCGCTCTTTATCTGGAGATTGCTGACGGCGCCATTCACGTGGAGCCCTATGAGTATTATGACAGAGATACCATTGTGTACACGGACGCCCAGACTCTGCTTGCGATCGCGGCAGGAAAGATCGATCCCGTGACATACGGAGATCTCTATGTGGAGGGAGACCGGTCCAGACTGGAGATCCTTCGGGATATTTCCGTGAAAGCGGTTGAGCAGGCAAAGGATCCGGAAACAGTGGCTGAAAAGCCGGCTAAGAAGACTGTAAAGAAAAGGCCGGCAAAGAAAAAGAGCAAGTCTCACAGCGGTAAGGCGGCAGCGGCCGGAGAGAAGGTACTCAAGACTGCGGAGGAAGCAGCTAAGACTGCTAAAGAAGCAGCCAAAACAGCCAAAGGCGCAGCCAAAACAGCCAAAGAGGCTGCCGGCGAGGTGGCTAAAACTGCCAGGGGCGCAGCTGAGAGTGTGAAAGAGCATGCAGGCAGCGTCAAGGAAAAAGCTGAGTCTGTCAAAAAGAAAGCGGAGGATGTTGTACACAGTATCCGAAAGGATAGTTAAAAGCCTTTTTTAGTTGACATAGCCTGATGACAAGAGTATAGTGAAACTAATCTCATAGTAAACTAGTATGAAATAAGGAGTATAGAGATGGCGATAATAGAAGTGAGCCACGTTTCAAAGCGGTTTCACACAAAGGATGCCATTGTGGATGCCCTTAAGGATATCAATCTGGAGATTGAGCAGGGAGATATTTACGGAATCATAGGAATGTCAGGTGCCGGAAAGAGTACTTTGGTCCGGTGCCTGAATTTTCTTGAGATTCCCACGAAGGGTGACGTGGTTGTAGATGGTAAGAATCTCAGAGATCTGACGGAGAAAGAACTTCTGGATGAACGCAAGCAGATCGCGATGATCTTCCAGCATTTTAATCTGCTTATGCAGAAAAATGTCCTGGATAATGTCTGTTTTCCGCTGCTGATCCAGAAAAAGTCCAAGGCTGACGCCAGGAAGAGGGCCAGAGAACTGCTGAAGATTGTAGGCCTGGATGACAGGGAACAGTCCTATCCTGCCCAGCTTTCAGGCGGACAGAAGCAGAGGGTGGCCATTGCCAGGGCCCTGGCATCCAACCCCAAGATTCTGCTGTGTGATGAAGCGACGAGCGCTCTGGATCCCCAGACTTCAGCGTCTATCCTTAAGCTTCTTGAGAGTATTAACAAGCAGTTCGGCATCACGATTGTAATTATTACCCATCAGATGTCTGTTGTACGCCAGATCTGTACCAAGGTTGCGATCATGTCTCTGGGTGAGGTTAAGGAGAAGGGATATGTGTCCGACATTTTCTCCCACCCCAAGACCAAAGAGGCCAGGGAACTGCTCCTTAAGGATGCGGACAGCGGCTATGATGAGGAGACGGATCCGACCAGGGAACTGCTGGCCGAAAGAAAGATCCGGATCGTATTCTCTACCAATTCCGCCTTTGAACCGGTCATCGCCAACATGGTCCTTATGACCGGCAAGCCGGTCAATATCCTGAAGGCAGACACCAAGAATGTGGGCGGCATTGCCCGGGGTGAGATGATCCTGGGCCTGCCTGAGGAAGAGGATGCCCAGGAAATGATTCTGACCTATCTTGAGGAGAGAGGTCTTGATGTGGAGGAGGTGACGGGTGATGTTTAGTCCGGAAGTGAATGCCATGCTGATCCGTGGTATCTTTGAAACTCTTTATATGACCATTTTCTCCACATTATTCGGCTATATATTCGGTATTCCCATGGGAATCCTGCTGACGGTTTCGGACAAGGACGGAATCAAGCCCAACAAGATCCTCTATCAGATTCTGGATGTGATCGTTAATATCGGAAGGAGTATTCCTTTCCTGATTCTGCTTATTCTGCTGATTCCTTTTACCAGGATGCTGGTGGGCAAGAGCTATGGTTCGACCGCGACCATCGTTCCTCTGACGGTGGCGGCTATACCCTTTATTGCCAGAATGGTGGAATCGTCATTGAGGGAGGTGGACCCGGGCGTCATTGAAGCCGCCCGGTCTATGGGAGCCACGACCCGGACGATCGTTTTTAAGGTTCTGCTGGTGGAAGCGAGGACTTCCCTTATCGTGGGTGTGACCATTGCCCTGGGAACCATTCTCGGATATTCAGCTATGGCAGGTACCGTAGGAGGAGGCGGACTTGGAGATATTGCCATCCGCTACGGTTACTACAGATACGAGACCGACATCATGATCGTGACTGTGGTGCTTCTGGTCCTGCTGGTCCAGATTCTGCAGAAGATCGGTATGATCCTTTCTGTGAAGCTGGATAAGAGAAAATAAAGAAAAATATTATTTTTAATATAATAATATATTTTAGAGGAGGAGAAATTATGAAAAAGAAGTTACTGGCAATTTTACTGGCAAGTGCATTTGTCATCGCATCTCTGGCAGGCTGTGGCGGAGCAGGCAATGAAGCAGATTCCACAGGAGCCGCAGAAGACAAGACCATCACGATTGCAGCATCTGCTACACCGCATTCCGAGATTCTTGAGCAGGCAAAGCCGCTCCTCAAGGATAAGGGCTATGACCTTCAGATTACAGTATTTGACGACTATGTACAGCCTAATGAAGTAGTGGAAAGCGGCGAGTTTGACGCTAACTATTTCCAGCATATCCCCT
Source organism: Eubacterium sp. (assembly GCA_017434385.1). GTDB lineage: Bacteria > Bacillota > Clostridia > Lachnospirales > Lachnospiraceae > Anaerobutyricum. The sequence continues at coordinate 85,059 of JAFRFJ010000002.1, read as the reverse complement.
ATCTGGACAGCTTCAATGAAGAGAAGGGAACACATCTGGTCAATGCCGGCGGTATCCATTATGAGCCTTTCGGTATTTATCCGGGACAGAAGAAGGATCTGAATGAACTGGCAGACGGTGACACCATCGCAGTTCCCAACGATACGACCAACGAGGCACGTGCTCTTCTGCTTCTCCAGGACAACGGCCTGATCACTCTGAAGGACGGGGTAGGTCTTGAGGCTACTGTTACCGATATCGTTGACAATCCCAAGAATATCCAGATTCAGGAGCTGGAAGCAGCACAGGTATCCCGTGTTACAAAAGAGGTGGCATTCGTGATCTTAAACGGAAACTACGCTCTTGAGGCAGGCTACTCTGTCGGTAAGGATGCTCTTGTATATGAGCAGGCTGATTCCGAGGCAGCAAAGACTTATGTGAACGTAATCGCAGTTAAAGAAGGAAACCAGGATTCCGAGAAGATCAAAGCCCTGGTTGAGGTTCTTAAGTCTGACGAGATCAAAAAGTATATCAATGATACATATGACGGAGCTGTAATTCCTTTTGAATAGAAAGCGTCTGTCTGCCGAGCCGGCATTACTGCCGGCTCTTTTTTTATGTCCTGCCGGAGAAGAGTCCGCCGGAGAGGAACTTGTCGGAGAAGAGAGAAAATTGTCTGTATTCGTCAATTTTTAACATCAAATTCACCATAATATGAGACTTTTTATAGATAGTAAATATATATAAATGAAAACATATGGATATTATTACGAAATAATGATATAATAATTTCGCTATTATTATATAATATGTACATTTTGCATAAATGAAGCTTGGGTCAGATATAAGGCCGGCATAATGAAAGTGTTTTGAGGTGAGCCTATGATGAAAAAGATTTGTACCAGGCTTGTGCTGATGGCAGGAGTAGTGGCAGTGATGCTTCTTGCTCCTGCAATTTTGACACAGGCCGAATCCAACCGTCCTTCCCGCCAGATTAATCTGGTATATGATGATTCGGGCAGTATGATCAAAACCCACGGCAAGAAGGTAGATACATGGTGCCAGGCCAAGTATTCCATGGAAGTGTTTGCTTCCATGCTGGGGGAAAAGGACACGCTGAATATTTATGTCATGAGTGATTATATAACTGATGACAAGGCAAAACCCAGACTGACACTGCAGGGAAAGAGTGGTGCCAGGGTCAATGTGGACAAGGTTCACCAGATGATCACGGAGGCCGGAAATACACCATTTAACGCGGTAAGAAAGGCTAACCGGGACTTAAAGGGTGCCAAGGCGGATGAGAAGTGGCTTGTCATACTGACAGACGGTGAGTTTGACGATTTCAAAAAAGAGAGCGACAAGGGAAGAAAAAAGATTGATGATTTCCTTTCCAAAAAGGAAGCCGATGTCAATGTCATGTTCTTCGGAATGGGAGCCGACGCGGCGGAAGTATCCGAAGTACCCTCTCAGAATATCTTCTGCGCCAGGGCGAAGAACAGCGGGGAGATTCTCAACGAAGTCACCCAGATCTGTTCCAGGATCTTCAATAATGACAAGCTGGAAGTCAATAAAGAGAAGAAGTCCCTTTCCTTTGATGTGCCCATGTCCCAGCTAATCGTCTTTGCCCAGGGCAAGGACGTGTCGATCAAGGGGTTAAAGGACAGCGGAGGAAAGAAAATCGCTCCTTCGGACGATCCCGTTACGGTCCAGTACAGTACAAAGGCAGCGACCAACCATGATGATCCCAAAATCGATACCAACCTGAAGGGATGTGTCGGTACATTTACGGGGGATATTCCTGCGGGTGATTACAGCCTGGATGTAGACGGGGCCGATACCATTGAGGTCTACTATACGCCGAACATTGACATCATGGTCAACCTTAAGAATGCCAAGGGAGAAAAGGTTACCAATATAGAGGAGCTGGAGACCGGCGATTATACCATAGAGTTCGGCTTCGTTAAGGCAGGCACTACGGAGAAGGTTAAGGAATCGGCTCTTCTTGGAGATATCGAATATAACGCGACTGTCACCAACAATGGGCAGGTTCATGATAAAGAGTATCATTCCGGAGACAAGATTCATCTGGAAGAAGGTGACCTGAAGATTGATGTGACCGCCACCTTCCTGGAATACAATTCGGTGTCCTCCCATATAGAGTATACGATCTATAAGAATAAGGGCATCGGCTTCCGGATTGAAAAAGACCAGCAGTATTATCAGCGGTCGGGAGGCCTTTCCTGTATCTCAGAGGACGACCGGTACAGTGGCCAGGGGCCGGAGCCTATCCTGGTCAGGGCAACCATAGACGGCAGAGACTTCACGGCGGATGAGTGGAAGAAGATGGATACGCTGACTGTGGAGACAGACCGCAGGGCCAGCCTGAAAGCCAACAAGCCGAAAGGCTTCTTCGGACGGGTTTTCCACCGCTTCCGGAAATTCAACACCGTAAAAGAAGTAAAGCTGGAAAAGACGGATGAGCCCGGAATGATGAAGCTTACGCCGGTGACGAACAAAAACAGGACCGGCACCTATATCGATACCAGATATGTTCTGAGGGCATACGGCCAGCAGGGTAAGGCTGTCTGGAAAGGGGAGATGGAAGACACCATAAAGATCACAGATTTGAGGAGTCCGATCCAGAGGGACGGACCGACCATTATCCGTATCGCCATCAGTGCCCTGATCCTTCTGCTTCTGCTGGGATTTACCCCGCTCTTCAAAAAGCGGTTCCCCAAGAGCATGAAGGCCAGCCCCACCATCACATGCAGACCTGTTCCCTACGGCAGGGCAACAGAGGCCCACGGCCGGTTCAAGAAGGACGGTCTGTCAAAGGTTCTGCCCTTTGTGGCTGAGAAGGGCATGCTCCGTTTCGTGCCGTCCGGCACGGCCGGGATCCCGGCCATGAAACTGAAAGCCGGCGGCGGCAGCAAGCTGATTATTTTGAATACCAAGGCGTTTGCAGGCAAGAAGAACTTCTACATCGATTCACAGCAGGTGGAGAAGGGAACGACCAAACTGCTTACCAAGGCGCCTACCATGCAGATAGAAGTGAAAACAGACGTGATGAACTATACATGCGTTCCCAGGAACTAAGGACGAAGGAGGAAGAAAATGAGTGCACCTACATTGATTGTTGGACTAGGCGGAACCGGGTCGAAGGTTGTTCTGCGCGTATCGGAGAAGGTTACCGAAGAGCAGAGAAAGAGTATCGGATTCGCGGTTTTTGACACAGATGTAAATGAGCTTCGCGAGATCTCAAAGAAGAACCCGTTTGTCTATACCATACAGACTTCCACAAAGCTCTCCGTGGGTGAGTATCTGGAGATAGACAATCACGCCAGAGACACCTGGTTTCCGGTCAACGCGATTCTGAACAGCAAGACGCTCACGGAGGGCGCCGGCCAGGTCCGCGCCATCTCCAGACTGGCTCTTGAGACGGCGATCCGTGCCGGAAAGATGGAAGCCCTCCATCAGGCCATCGAGAGTCTTTATCAGCTGGAAGGAAATGAGTATGAGCAGGCTCTCCGTGTGATCATCGTAAGCTCCCTGGCAGGAGGAACCGGATCAGGCCTTCTTCTCCCGGTTGCCTTATATATCAAGAACTATCTGGCGACAAGATTCCGCCAGAGCGCCAATATTACCAGAGGCTTCTTCATGCTGCCCGAGGTGTTCTACGATGTGATCCGCGGCCAGGCTGAGAGAAACAACTTAAAGAGCAATGCTTACGCGACCCTGCGTGAGCTGGATGCTTTCCTTATGAAGGGTGATTCCACCCTGCCGCCCAAATACCAGGATTCTGTCAAGATCGACTTCCCGGGTACGGCATCCGATGAGTTTGAGCAGTACAATATCAGACCTTATGATTTCTGCTTCCTTTTTGATGCCCAGAATTCCGACGGCAAGAAGCTCAACTCCTTCAATCAGTATCTGGATCATGCGGCAAACTGTATTTATGCCCAGTCCATAGGACCCATGAATAAGAGAAGCAATTCTTCCGAGGATAACACCATCCGCAAGCTTTCAGCCGAAAAAGGAAGAAACCGCTATGCCGGAGCCGGCACATCCATGCTGATCTATCCCAACCAGGATGTACGTGAGTACCTTGCCCTGACATGGGCAAATGAGTGCGTGTCCAACCAGTGGCTGGTATTTGATGACATGTATAAGAAACGGAAGGAAGAGATTGCCCGCATGCGCCGCCAGGGTCTTAAGACAGTGGATGTCAGCGCTGCCAAATGTTACGTGGAGACCGTGGAGCAGATGGCCAAGGATAAGGATGCTTTCGCATCGGCTATCGTAAATGCCTGCGGACGTTACGATGAATCCGGCTATACCAAGATCGCCAATAAGTGGGACGATTATATCGAAGCCCTGATGCGCAAGATCGAGACCGAAAATGCGTCAGGACAGGAAGAACTGGACAGAGCCCGGGCTGACGTCAACAACCTCATGGGCGAGCTGACGGCTGAGAACAATTCCGGACTGATCCGGACCAGTGAGGATTCCTGGACACCTTATGTTAATGCTTACATTTCTCTGGACAAGTACCGTGGAATGATCATGAAGTATTCCGAGGAGTCCGCCCACACCATCGCCTATACCATCTTCAAGTCTCCCAATGACTCGGTGGTATCGGAAAAGAGACCCTTCCAGCTTGAAACCTATATGCGGGACGGGGATAACTCCTTTATCCATCCCAGTGCAGTCCGCTACTTCCTCTACAAGGTGCTCGATACCATGAAGAAGCGCAGGATCGCCATTGAGGACGAGTGCAATGAAATCCGCAAATACTTTGAGAATTTCGAAGTAAACAACTTTGACGATCCCAAGACGGAAGAAAATGTCGAGACAGTTAATGATCTGGCAAGGACCAAGAAGGTTTCCCTTATGGACAGGATCAGAAAGAGGACCAGCAGCGACCAGGATGACCTGAAGGCTGCCTATTCCGTATATCTGCAGAAGGCAGATACCTACCGGATCCAGTCCGTTCTTCTGGCTGTCTTCGAAGAGGGTATCGACTATGTGCAGGGCCTCTGTGATGCCTTCCATAAGTTCTTCATGTCCTTTGACGACAAGATCAAGACCATGGAGAAACGTCTTTCCATCCTTGAGAAGAAATATGTCTTCACCAAGGGAACCGCAGCCCGCTATGTCTGTGCTTCCACTACCTGCCTCAAGGCCATGGCAGATGAGATGCCCTACACGGGAAGCTTCATAACCATAGACAATAATCTGGCCGAGGATATCTACACCCGTGTCAGAAGCTACGCTATGCTGCCCAAGAAGGTGGAAAAGAATGTCCGCAGGCGGAAAAATGTGGACCAGTCCAAGGAATATGTGGATTATTTCAAGGACATCTTTGAGAACGGCATCCTTCAGTACTTCGCGGACGAAGTAATGGAAATGTACGGTACGACCGTAAACATGGATATCATTTCCGCTATTGAAAAAGAGGCCGAGTATGAGCACGGAATCTTTGACACGGCAGCAGTTGAACAGTATGTAAAACAGGTGTTTGATGAGACCAAGGTTCTGGCGGCTCCCTTTATTGAGAAGCCCCTGGGCGAGGAGAAAGACCCCATCAATTCCTGTACCTATAATGACCACTTAAGCCCCCATGACGAGTCTCCCAGATCCCTGCTGATCGATAAGGAGCTGAAGAACTTCGGCGGCGAGGAGGACAGCGATATCCCGCTGAATATGATCCTCTTCTACAAGTCCTTCTACGGACTGCGGGCCAATGACTTAAGTAAATTCGCACCGCCTGAGGTCTCCGAGACCTACAGCCGGTCTGCCGGAGAGTATTTCAAGGCATATTATGAGCTGATCGAAAAGATCCATCCGGAACCCCATCGCAGCAAGGTCATCACACCTCATATTGACAGGTGGTGGCACAACGTATCCAAGATGCCCGATCTGGATGACAGAAATCAGGAAATGCAGGAAGAGAGAATCTACGCAGCCTTCTTCTGGGGTCTGCTGTCCGGCTATATCGACATGTTTGATGTGGGACATGACGAGAAGGTTTACCGCCTGGATGCCGAGAATCTGGGTATGGAAAGCGAGGACAGTGTCCTTGTGGTATCCAATTCCACACCTTGCGACAAGCTCTATGAGGTACTGGATTCCCTGGCGATCTATCCGGAGCTGGTAAACAGGATTCTGGAGGACAACGAGAACCTGATCGTGGACGAAATCGAGAAGAACCGGTCCATAGACAACGGTATTTTGCTGAGCAGCCTGAAGAGCTTCCGATTAAGAGAGTTCCCGTTCCCGGCTGACGACGGCGTGCGAAGCATTTTCGACCTGCCGCTCCTGCTCAAGAAGTCCGTGACAAGAGAACAGTTCTATGAGGATAGAGTAGTCCGGATCCTCAAGACAGAGCTTGACCAGATCCAGAAATATCTGTCCAGGTTCTATACGGAAAAGGAACTGCCGACCCAGCTTTCGAAAGTCCTGATGGAGCAGTTTGACAAGTTCCTTCATGATATTGAAGTAGAGCAGAATGAGTGGAAAGACATTTATCATGATTACCTCTTCTCCCGCACCTGCGGTACCATCGAGAATAAATTAAAAGAGATGAAGCTGACGGATGAGGCGGCAAGAGTACGTGAAAGGAAGCTGGAACTAAGTAAGTAATCATACCGGTAAGGTGATAAGGAATGTATTCAGTACTTATATTAAATCAAAAAACAATGGAGGTATTCCAGGATTTTTATCCATTGTTCATTGAGACGATGAATGCCGGAGCTATGGGTATATGCCGCTGGCAGGAGTCGGGAGATACGCTGGAGACAGCCTTGCCTGACCTGAAGGATCTGGTGGAGGACAAGGAGGAATGGCGCGCGGTCATCGTCAGGATGGAAGACGAGGAACCTATGTCGGAATTCGTTTCCAGGCCTTCCAACCCCTTTGACTTCCTCTATTACAGAGAGGAAAAGCGCCCCTACCAGGAGAGTCCCGTTCCCCTGGTCCGTCTGACCAATATCCTGCAGGGGCCGACGGCGCCGGAAGTCAGCTATACACCTGAGCTTGTCCATGAGTACAACAAGGCGCCCAGGCTTGTATACCATCCGGTCCGGTCTGAGGAAGCGCAGAAGCTCTTCGCTGAACTGACGGAGAAGTATGCCTACTCAGCCCCTTCGCCCCAGGAAATGATTCTGGTATCGACCCGCATGAAGCAGCCGGACAAGGATAATCTGGAGCAGGCATGGGGATCCTACAACGAAATGGACAGCTCCAATTTCTGGAAGATCAACCAGTACGGGGACAGGGGAAGGTTCATTATCTATGACATGGAAGACAAGGGAAGCGTCCGCAAGGAAGCAGACCTCTTCAAGTTCTGGACCCAGATCCTGCTCCTGATACGAAACGACATCGAGCCGGACATGCTTCAGGCCTACCGTCTTTACCGGATGAACCTGCACATTGACAGAAGGCTCCTTGCCCTGCATCTGCAGGAAAATGTAAGCCGCTTAAACGGCGCGTCTTATTTCCTCGACAGGCTGGTGGAGACAGAAGAGAAAAAACTGATGGCCCGCAGGCAGGAGATGCCGGACTACCGGATCGACGTGCCTGTCAGCATCGATTTTCCTTCAAGGCAGGAGCTGGAAGGCGGCGAACTCTTCTTCCCGCCCGTATCTAATTCGATCGATCGTGACCTGGGCAAATGGGCCGCCGCCAGAAGGGAGTCTGAGGCAAAGCTCCGCCTGGCAGTGGAGAAGGCGGAGATTGCCATGGATGAATCCGCGGAGAATGCCCGCAGCATCTGTGAGATGCATGACAGTGAAGTGCATCCTCTGGGCAGATTCCAGGAGAAGAGGATCCGGGCTGACCTGAAGGACCTCTATCGGACGATCATCTGCATGCAGAAGGACCTGCCCGGATCCGATGAGGATTCGGACAAGGCGGAAGAAAAGGCGGCAGCCAACGTACGAAAACGCCTGCTGGACAGACTGACCGGAGGACAGATCCTGGGGATTGCCATGATCGTGATCTTTCTGGCAGGGCTGGCCGCTCTGTCGGCTTTCATAGCCCGGTCCCATGCGGACAGCGGAACAAGACGGGCGATCTTCTCCAATGTGCTGATCATGGTGGATATCATGGTCCTGCCGGTCCTGTTCGTCATTATATATCAGAACCTGGACCTGGCACAGAAGATGCAGGATTTCCGGAATGCCATTCATCGGTCTGTGGCAAAATTGAATGATAACTCCAATCTGTATTCAGATTTTCTAAGCAGTATCGCCTCTCACTCCAGAGGCATGTCCTATCTGCAGACTGCCGGGAGCGGAAAATTCCTTAAGAGGAGCTCTTCCGCGGCTGTGGACAGGCACAGAAGAGCGATAGATCAGATGATGTATCATCTGAGGAAATGGAATAAGGCCTTCTATCTGAAGGTCAGTTTTGACAGTGAAGTATACGAGGATCTGGTCTTCGATATCAATTCCCATCCCATGGAATCCGATATCTATACGCTGGAATACGGCAACAGCTATCCGGCCGCATTGAATAAATCCGGCAGAGAAATTGAGTCTCCGTTTGAATTTGTTCAGAAAATGGAGCTGATCCGGGAGGAGATCTACGAGTGAAGCCATCACACAAACTGGCAGTATTTGCCATCATCGCTTTCTTAATCTTAATATGTACGGGATTGCTCTGCCTGATCAATCTGGGCAAGGACAAACGATACCGGCAGGGATGGATCCCCTTCGCGGCTGCGGCCTTCTGTATGATCGTCTACACGGGCGGCATGAACTGGCTGAAGGAAATCTGTGACTTCATAGGCAGGTATTATCCGTCTGTCAGTGCGCCTTCAGAGCCCCTGTCCATGTCCTGGGCAGCCATTTTCAACGGAGCCGTGTTCGCCCTGTACATCATCTTTAAGGCCCTGGTGATCCTGTTTCTGAAAGGACCTTTTAAAAAGGCGGACGGCCCTCAGTTTGAAGAGACATTTTATCAGTTTATGGCGGACTATAACGGAAGATTTCTCCGGGATAAGTTTGTGAATATCCGGAGGATCTTCAAGTCCCTGATGTTCCTGTACGCGGCCTTTTTCAGTGTATACATTTACAGGCTGCTCCTTTACAGGCCGTCGGAAAAAATGTCAGCCTTTCTCCTGCCTGCGGTGATTCTCATCGTGGTGACGGAGATATTCAACTATCTGAACGGATACACCCACGAGGAATACCGTCTGGTGGTAGGAGGAGACGACTCTTACGGGCAGTCGGTCAATAACTACTACAAGATCAGGGAGATCTATGAAGTACTTTTCCCTGATGAGATACTTCATGCTCATACATCCTGTGATTTTTCCAACAAATCATCCGTCATGGATTATCTGAACCATTTGTCCCGGGACGGTGACGACATGGATCAGCTGGTTGCGGAATTCTTTGCCATGGATCAGATCGGGGAAAGAAAAAGCTATGACGTGGATATGATCCAGGTGGTGAGGGACCTGCTCCACAGAAGAAATGTGGTAATCTTCAATCCCTTCTACCGGGATCTGAGCCGCTATCTGATCCTGCCGGTCGTAGACGCACTGATCTCCAACCAGAAAATCCTTCTGATAACAGCCAGGAACGCCTCCAAGGAAGACCTGACCGGATGGATCGCGGGTATGATCAGGGATTACTGCAAGTTTGAATCACTCTGGCGCGTGGGAGAACTTAAGAGTGCCCGGTCCGGACTGGAAGTGGGCATTGTCTCTTTCCACGAACTCTATGATATCCACATGGTGGATGAACAGAGTGAGTTCTTTGACAAGGTAGGCCTTGTCATCCTTATGGAGCCGTCCCTTGTGGTCAATACCGGACAGCTGGGATTTTCCGTGGTTACCGACCTGATCCGCAATAACGGGATGGACCCGGTATACTGTATTGTCGACAGGATGACGGACGGCCTGGTGGACACCATGTCCCACCTGATCCGCGACCGTATCGTAAATGTGGCTGCCCCGCCCGTACCCCGTCAGATCTACACCAGCATGGGCTGGAACGGGGACGGAGATTTCAGGAGACAGAGCCTTTTTGACAAGCAGACCAGATATCTGGGAAGCGGATTCGAACTTGCGGCTGTGGCCATCAAGAACCAGATTCCTTCCGTCAGCTGGGTCAGCGAGAAAGAATCTCCCATCCGGGATGTCAAGTGGATCATAGGCCAGTATTATACAACCCTCTGCAAGTATATGAACCTTCCGGTCCAGCAGCAGAGTATTTATGAAAAGATTGATTTTGTATCCAATCTCTGGTCTCTGGAAAGAAAGAAGAACAGCTTCCTGATCGTGGAGGATGAGTTCAACAACATCTTCAGCAGCAGCCGGGCCTTTCTTTCGAGGGGAGAGGAGCAGACATTTGTTAATGTAATGGGTGAAAACTATCTGCTCCGGGATTACATGCGCTGTAATCAGACCCTTTTTATGACCAATCCCAATGCCGTGCCGTCCATTGTGGCAGACTTTGCCCGGACGGAGAGAAATGTGATCCTGAAGCTCCTCTTTATCATGACCTACCGTCAGGTGTCAGAGACCGAAGTCCGCAACGAGCTGGAACTGATTGATTATCCGTCCGGTGACGCGCTGGCGGCTCTGAACTGTCTGGTAAAAAGATATACATTTGCCGAGGAAGGGCTTTTTGAAGTCTCTACAGTAAAGAGAGACCGTGACCTGACCGGCATGGAGACGGAATACCTTTACAGTGTGCCTATGGAGAAGTTTGAGCGTTATCTGTCAAAGACGCTCAAGAATGCCTTCTTCGTGGTGGAAAACGAAGACAAAGAAGAAGAATATATTGATGCCAAACTTTTCAGCCAGGTGGGACAGGTCCTGCTGCCGGGACAGTTTGTGGTTTACGACGGCAAGTATTATCAGGCCAGACACATTTCCCTGGATAACGGCGTTGTGCTGAGAAGGGCTTCCGACCTTTATACCGGAAGAAAGTATTACAGGCAGGACAGAACCTACTACATGGATTATGTCCATGAGGAGGAGCCTGTAAGCAAGCGCCGGATCATGGATGTGGAGACCACGGTGGTCCGCGCGGACTTCCATGTGAAGACGACCGGCTATCTGGAGATGGAGGCAAGCAATGACCTCAGAAAGGCCAGAAAGATCCACATACCGATGAAAAGGACAGTGGAAGAACTGGCCAGGAAGTATCACAACAAGAATATCCTGAAGATACATCTGCCGGAGACTACGCAGGGGCAGAGATTTACCATCTGCCTCCTGCTCTCCGAAATGTTCCGGTCCATCTTCCCCAACACCTGGCCCTATCTGGCAGTCACGGCTTATATGCACGATGACGTGGAAGGAATGCTGGGCGAGACCCTCTATCATCTGGAGGGAAATGTGGATGAAGACTATATCTATATCCTTGAGGACAGCGATATCGACCTGGGTCTGCTGGAGACCATAGACAAGAACCTCATCCGTTTCCTGGAGATCATGTTCGACTATGTTGACTGGCATTTTGAAAAAATGCGGGAGACAGCCTATAAAGATCCTGTTGTAAAAAGTGTTGTCCTTCCGCCTGATGAGAAAGTGAAAAGGCGGACTGGTATCGGAAGGCTGCTGGAGAGGATTGCCAGAATTTTTGGCGGAGGCAGAAAGAAAGAGGAGGAGATACCGGCAGCAGCTCCGGTGCAGGAAGGACCGGCGCCCGGCCCGGATCAGGAAACGCAGGCAGAAGAGCCGGCAGTCACTCCCGGGGAGGCGGAAATCTCTCCGGAGCAGATGCCCGACAGCCAGCCCGGAGACGAGCCGGCAGAAGCGGCTGAAAGAGTTCTGGGTGAGGAAGAAGCCCAGGAGGAAATGTCTGATATGCCGGAGATTCCTGTGGAAGAAGCAGAAGAGGAAGAGAACTTGCCGGAAGAAGAGGCAGCCGGAGATTCTGAAGCCCCGGATCCTGCACAGGGAGAACCTTCCCTGCAGGAGGCGGACGAGATCGGAAATGTGGACGGGACAGATATCTTTGCAGAAGAAGAGGATCCCATCCATGAAGATTACTTCGAAGAACATTTTGAGGCGCTGGGTATCGGAAGGACCGAACCTACCCGCTATCAGAAGGAGTGTTACCTGAAGTTCTGCTTCGACAGGATCGACGACCGCCTGGAGCTTAGCAGGGTGAGATCCTATCTCAATGCCAGAGGCATGGGGAACAGTGATCTGACCAGGGCAAGGAAGAGAGATATCTTAAAAGACAGCATGCTTTACATGCCCGGTGAAAACTGCTGCGATTTCTGCGGTATGCCTATAACCGGCGTAAGCTATGAGCATCTCAATGACGGCAGGATCCGGTGCAACGACTGCTCGGCCAGCGCTATCACCACGGTGGAAGAGTTCCGGGAGGTATTCTTCCATACCAAGATGCTTATGGAAGGCTTCTACAATATTGATTATAAAGTGAGTATCCGTGTGGAAACGACAGACGCTCAGACCCTGGCCAGGGGTGCGGGAATGATTTTCCGTCCGTCTGTGGAATTTGCCGCAAGAGTACTCGGATATGCCCAGCTGTACCGGGGCAGATACAGTCTGCTGGTTGAAAACGGAAGTCCCAGACTGGCAACCATCGGCACCATGGTACATGAGATGACTCATATATGGCAGTATCTGAACTGGGATAACAAAGAGATCATCAGGCGCTACGGCAACGGAAGGAACAGGGACATTGTCTATGAAGGCATGGCTATGTGGGCACAGATCCAGTATCTGTATCTGATCGGAGAAACCTGGCACGCTATGAGGGAGGAAGCCAACACGGCGGCCAGAGAGGACATTTACGGAATCGGATTTAACCTTTACAGGGAGAAATATCCCATTTCCCGTGATACTTCCTCGATCAGACTGTCACCGTTCCATGTATTTCCGCCGCTTTGACGGGGAAGGGAGAGAGAGTCGTGAGTTCTTTAATTGAAAGATATAACGCCCTGTCCGGCAGACTCAAAGAGATTGAGGATGAGCTTGGCCGGATCCGGAAAGCGGTATCGGGGATAGAGGACAAAAGCAGCCAGACCATCCCCGCAAGAATTGAACATCTGGAAAGCCAGCTGGAGAAAATCGATGATTATGAACTGAAGGTGAAGGCTTTCCGCCAGCTGGCGGAACAGCACATCACCAGCAAGAACCTGCTGACCATTCAGGCGCCTGCGGGCTATAGGGTCAATCTGAACCGCCTGAAAAACTGGTCAATGATGATCGATCCCATGTCTCTGGACGATCCTTATGCCCAGAAGGTCTATCTGGTAGCCAAATGTGACGAGAAGTTCCTTTCGGATAAGCGGGAGGAATTCAAAGGGCGGATTGCCGGTCTGCAAAAAGAAATGGAGACGGGCAATTCTGCGGAGATCGAAGCCCTCAACCGGAGGGCAGAGACCCTCTACGCCGAGCGGAGGCAGTATGCCGGAAGCGAGGAGATGGAAGCCTTTGCAGGCGAAGTGGCTGCAGCCAACCAGGCTCACATCTTCCCGGAGGAGAAAACTGTTTACCAGCCGGAGCCTTCGGATTTTCTGGTGCCCGGAGCCTACGGTCTGCCTCTTGACTTCGATGAGGACCAGCGGATCCTCATGAAGGAGAAGCTGGGCATGTTCTACAGTCGTAAAGATGGAAGGATCTTTCTGCCCGTTGAGAAAATCCGTTCGGAAAAGGAGTTTGTCCTGGCGGTCAACTGTGTCCCGTCCAGAAATGTGATCCGGCAGATGGATGCGGGAATCCGGAATTTCCTTCTTAATATCATTGATCATGCTCCGGCAGGCTCCAGAAGAATTCTGATCGCGGATGCCGAGCGGCAGAGCACTGCTCTTGCCGGCTCCGCAAAAGGGCTTCAGGACACATTTGCCATGGAGTATATTCCCCGGACCGATGAACAGATGACCGCTATGCTGGAAAACCTGGCGGCTTCATTCGCGGACATGGATGAGCTGATGGGGGACTATGATACGGTGGCCGATTACAATGCGGACGCGGCTTCGGACAAGCAGCTTCCCAGAAGAGTTCTGGTGGTCGTGGGATGGCCTGATTCTGTCAAGTCCGGTGACCAGGGCCTGCTCAGGCGGATCCTTGCCAATTATGAAAGATACGGGATTTCCCTGATTCTGGTTCGGATCCACTCCTTTAAGGAGGACGCGCCGGCGGAAAAGATCAGCGGACTGACCGAATATGCCAGCGAGGAGATGATCCGGATCGACATGAATGCGTCAGGTTCTGTCATCACCTTCGATCCGGAGCACAGTTACCGGTTCGCCTGGTATCCTTTCAAAGGGAATCTGTCAGAGGAATACATTGCTTCACTGAAAGAAAAGACTGTCAGGGCCGAGAGGCCGGACAACGAGTATACGCAGCACTTTGATATGCAGACTATGCCCGCCTACAGCAGGGCATATCAGAAACTGGAACTTCCCTACGGTATGGATGCCAAAGGCCAGATCCACAGTCTTTCTTTTGAAAACGAGAACTTTGCCGCCTATCTGGTGGGCGCTTCCCGGTCGGGAAAGTCCACCCTTCTCCATACACTGATCGCCGGGATCATCAGGAATTACCATCCCGACAATGTGGAGCTGTGGCTGGCAGACTTCAAACAGCTGGAATTTGAAAAATACATTACCCATATCCCGCCCCACGTCCGCTATGTGCTGCTGGACGAATCCACGGAGCTGGTATATGACCTGATTGATAAACTGACTGAAAAAATGATGGAGCGTCAGCATCTGTTTGCAAGGCTTGGCAAGGAAAGGATCGACCAGATCGATGTCACGGTTCTGGACCGGCCTCTGCCGCTGATCTTTGTAATCCTGGACGAGTTCTCCATCATGTCCCAGTCCATAGCAGATTCACCGACCTACAAGCTGCGACTGCAGAACCTGCTGGCAAAGGGAGCGGCTCTGGGAATCCGTTTCCTCTTCTCCAGTCAGACCTTTACCACCGGTGTGGCGGGACTGACACAGACAGCAAGGGCACAGATCCAGCAGAGGATTGCCATGAAGGGATCCCGCGAGGAGATTGCCCAGACTCTGGAGCTTTCCTCCAGACTGATGACAGAGCAGGTGAGAAACTGGATGGACGCACTGCCGCCTCACTACACGCTGGTCAAGAGCAGAAAGGACGCTGACACGCCGCCGGAGGTACACAGAAATCTGGTCCTTTACTTCCGGGATTATACTGTCAGAGATAACCTGATCAACAGACTGAATAAGGAAATGATCCCTGCAGACAGTTACGAACCGGGCAATCTCAACAGCTATGTGAATAAGCATCCGGTCCTGGTGGACGGCAAGGCTTACGAGAAATATCCGGCAGACAGACTGGCCGGAAAGATCCGCGCTCACCGTGAGGAAGACGGTACATTTGACCATGAGGTCTATGTAAGTCCGGGTACGCCCAGACTTATGAGTGACATGAAACTTGTTACTCTGACTGCCGAAACCCGGGAGAATGTCCTTCTCCTGGCCAGAGGTGCCGAGCAGGCCTGCGCCGGATCTGTGATCAGTTCCTATATGAGGGCATTTCTGGAACAGGGACATAAAGTTTCCGTCTGGGCTTACGGCAAAAACAGCCTTTACCGCTGGGCATCGGAAAAAGTCTGGACAGGACCTGATTACAAAGATGTAAGCTTCCATGTGGACCAGGATGCCGTATGTGACGCCATTTATGCCTTAAAAGACAGAATCCGGAAGAGGGAGCCCTCCGATGAGCTGATTGTTCTGGTCGGCATGGACCGGATCGGCGGCGATTTCGAGTTCGGAGAAGGAGCAGGCTCTCTATCCGGCGGAATCGGACCGGGTTTTCAGTCTTTCGATCCTGAGGAATATGCCCGGAAGAGAAAGCAGAGGGAAGAAGAGCTCATCAAAAAGGGCGCTGTTGTGACCAGCCAGGAGCAGGAAGCCGGAAGAAAGAGAGCGCTTGCCTGGGTTAAAGAAAAAAGACGCCTGCAGGCAGAGTATAAAGCACAAGGCCTTTCCGACGAGGAAATCCGGGACCGATTGAGGAAGGATAATGCGGCTTTCGTGGCGCAGGATGTGACTGGACCTGCAGATAATAAAGCGGTCAAACCGGCCCCTGCGGCTGAAACTGAAAAGAAGACGGCCGAGCCTGCCGGCAAGCCTGTGGAAGAGGCCGGGTCCGGCCACAAAGCCGGAGCATATAATGCGGCTGCTGATTTTGCGGAGATCATCAGGCAGGGAAGCCGTCTTGGCTATCACTTCATGATGGTATTAAATGACTATTCGGATCTGAAGCAGACTTCCACAAAAATCGATCTGTACAGGCACAGGATGTCTTTTGCCACAGATGTGGAAACGGCCAGAGAACTTTTCTCCGGCCGGGCAGCTTCGGAGCTTCCGGAGCATATCTGCCAGTACAGCAACCGGATGGAGCAGTTCTCTTTCCGGCCCTATCTCCATCCCGGTATTACCTGGGAGGGATGGTATGTTGATGAAAAGGGAGAACTGGTCAGCCCCTTTGCCGGCAGCAAAGACTGATCCGGCAGAGCAGACAAACAGAAAACAAGGGAGGAATTATGGCAGGAAGAAATATCGATGAAGAAGCTTATGAAGAAATGATAGAGGCCCTTACGAGGTTTTCTTCGGAAGTGATGGAGGCCAGCCATACAATGGTTGATCAGGCAAATGAATGCGCGGAGAACTGTGAGGAAGATGTAGCCAGCAGCAACAGCCGTGATCAGGTAGTCCAGTATGCCCGGCAGTTTATGGATTGCGCCGAGAGAGCGCAGGCGCTGGCAAAGGCAGTGGCAATGGAACTGGAGATGGCCAAAGAAGCAGCTGAAAAAGCAAGAAGAGTTTAAGGAGGATGCAGTTTGGGCAGGGAAATTGATGAGAAGAGGTTTGAGGATGTCATGGAGATCCTCACATACTGCAGACAGATCATAGCCGAAATTGCACAGGAGATGATGCGGGATACGGACGAGTGTCTGGAGAATCTGGATGAAGACGCATCTCTGCAGAGATACAGAAGCCGGGTCCAGGAGGCATATGCAGCTTACGGCCTGGTCTGCGAAAAAATTGACAGGCTGATCGGCGCCATGGGCCGGGAACTGGAAGAGGCAGGAGAAGCAGCTTCAATAACGAAGAGCATTTGAAAAGGAGAAGAAGATCAATGGCTACTTATCAGGTAAATCAGGAAGGTGTGGATGCTCTGAAGAGTCTTTCCAGAGGACTGATTGAGAGTCTTGATATGGTCGAGGCGGCTATGAGCAGACTGCAAGCTGTGTGCAACAGTCAGAATGGAAGGGGACCTAATGCAGACAAGATCGACAGTGTAATCATGGATATTCATGCTATAGCCAGGAATGCGGAAGGACCCATTCAGGATCTGAGTGAAAAGGTGTCAGAAGTGGCGGAAGCCTATCAGGATATTATTGATAATGATCCTTACAGCGGCATAATGTGAGAGGTAGAGGCAACATGAAATACGCAGTGAATCCGGAAGGTGTGGCAGAATTGATGCGGCTGTGCCGGAACATGAAGGAGAACGAGGAGCGGATGCGTGAAGTCGCCGACAGACTGGACCATGTGGCCGGTTATGAGGGCGGCGGTCTCGGTGTTCACTCTGCCTCCATACAGGACGTGGCTGAAAGTATCAGGCGGATCATGAACATGACCGGTGACAGTGTGGAGACATTGTGTCTCAATATTTTCAGTCTGGCGGAAGCTTATCAGGATATCATAGACAATAATGCCTATGACAGCCTGGATGATACAGATGGAGAACATGATCCTCCGGTAAAGAAGAAGGTACTGAGAAGATAATTGATTAGTTGGTGCGGAGTATGAAGTACATCAGGAAAAGTGTCAATCTGGTCGTTGTGCTCTTCGCGATTCTTGTGCTGGTCAACCTCGTATGGTTTGGAGCGATGCTGCTTGGCGGCGGAGAGGAAGACGATGAGGGAAATCCGGCGGAGAATACTTCCATCTACGACGATCCCTGGGCGGATACAGAGCAGGATGGTACAACGGAAGCGACGGATGTGACAGAAGCGACAGAGGATACGGAAAAAGACCAGCCGGAAAAGAAGACGACGGAAGCACCGGCCACGACAGAGCCGGCAGAGCCGACGGAGGATACGTCTGCGGAAGACGGCCTCTATTATAGTCAGCTCGATGAAGAGGGCAAGGCAGCGTACAGAACCCTCCTTTCCGGCCTTAAGACAAGACAGGAAACCATAGAGATCAGTCCATGCCCCAAGGAAACCCTTTCGGACGCATGGGCCGGTCTTCTTATGGACCATGTGGAGATTTTCTGGGCCTTTGAGTACCATTATTCCACACTGGACGGCAAGGCTGTCAGCGTGGAGCCGGATTACATTTATACCAGAGATGAAATCTACGATCGGCAGAAGCAGATCGAGTCGGTGGTCAAAGAGTTCGTAAAGAAAGCAAAATCCAGAAAAACCGATTACGAGAAGATTCTCTATGTCTACGAATATCTGATAAAATCCACGGATTATGAGATGGAAGCAAAGAACAACCAGCATGTGGACAGTGTCCTCCTCGGAAAACAGTCTGTGTGCGCAGGATATGCAAAGACATCCAAACTCCTGCTCAACCAGCTGGGGATAGAAGCTTACTATGTGAGAGGACTTTCCAAGGATCCGCCCAAAGATGACCCAATGGGAGGGTCACACGCATGGAATATCGTCAAATGTGAAGGAGAGTACTATCATCTGGACACCACATGGGGCGATCCCCTTTTTAAGGGAGAAGGGGTCAAACGGCCGGACGAGGTCCTTTATGACTATCTGAACTGCGATGACGAAGAAACCTTCCGGACCCATACTTTAGACGATCATTACAAGTATCCGGCCTGCAACCGGATGGAATGGAATTATTATGTAGTCAACGGCAGGTATTTTCAGTCTTATGATGAAAAAACCATAAGCGGCCTGATCAAGAAAGATATCGATGCGGGAGGCAAATATTCCATGTTCAAATTTGCCACCGAAAAAGCATATAAGACCGCCTTTGCCGCATTTGAAAAAAAGCATTTCGGGGAGGGCGCGGATTATTATTGTAAAGTCAATCAGAAAGATACCACGGAATACCTCTATTTTTACGACGATAAAACTTATCGTATCGAGGTCTACTGGACAAAATAGAAAGGACACCACAAGGAGATACTATGAATTCTTCCAAAAATAATAAATTCAGAGAATGGCTGAGCATACAGATTGTCAAGAATCCCAGCAGGGTGATCCTGTTTGCGATTTTCCTGGCCAATCTGTTTTTCATCATGCTGTCTGCATTTATGATCTATCTGCTGTCACCGGGAGCAGGCACGCACAGGACATTTCTGGACAGTCTTTTTTTCACCATTACCATGATCATGGATGCGGGATGTATTTCCTTTATTGTGGAAAATCCAAATCCGGCCAACGCGATCATTACCATTGTCAGCCTCCTGGTGATTCTGATTGGTATGATCATCTTCACCGGCGGCATCATCGGTTACGTTTCCAATATGATCTCCAACTTTATCGAGAATGCCAACGGCGGCAAGAGACCGCTGATCACATCAAAGCATACCATTATCCTCAACTGGAACAACAGAGGGTCGGAGATCGTGAATGACATGCTTTACAGTGAATTCCCCGAGGTGGTTGTCATCCTGGTCAGCGAGAACAGGGACCAGGTAAAGGAAGAGATTGAGAACAGGATGGCAGACACCATTGAGCGGGAAAGGGAGCAGGTTCTGAATGAAGCCATGAAGCTGGATCTGATTAATGGCTTATGGTATATAAGGGAGAACAATTTCCGGCCAAAAGTTACGGTGATCGTTCGCCAGGGCGACCCCTTCTCTCATAAGCAGCTTATGGATATTTCCATTGACAGGGCCAAGTCTGTGATCATCCTGAACAGGGAGCAGGCCGGAAATACCCTCAATATTGCCGCATCTCCGGCAAAAAAGAGAAAGAGAGGCAACTCCCTTACTGTTAAAACGCTGACCCTGGTAGCCGAGCTGACGGCGGCCGAGACATCTGCCAATGACCAGAAGATCATCGTGGAGGTGGTCGACCCTTGGACAGCGGATATAGTCAACAAGATTATCCGCCACAAGGAGAAACTTGACAAATGTAATATTGTTCCGATCCATATCCATAAGATTCTGGGCCAGCTTATGTCACAATTCTCCATCATGCCTGAGCTGAACCTGGTATATAATGAGCTCTTTTCAAAAAAGGGATCGGAGTTTTATTCGATTCCCTTTGATATAGGCCTTGAGAATAAAGATAACTTCCAGGCTTATTTTGCCAGCCACGCCCACGCCATCCCTCTGGCCAGCATGGATACCAAGGCCGGAAGACAGTTCTTCTTTATGTCTGACAGTTCCCACAAGCTGATTCTGGAAAGCGAGATTCCCGCTTATGATTATAAAGTGGAACTGAATCCGGATTACTGGCAGCCCAGAAGGAATATCCTGATACTGGGACATAACACCAACACAGTTTCCCTCATGTCCGGATTTGATTCCTACAGGGGAGAGTGGAATCCGGCCACAGACGGGAGAGACATTTTAAATATCTGCGTGCTGGATGACCGGAATGGTCTGGAAGCCCTGGATTACTACAAAGACTATCCCTATGTGAATCATGCAGTCGAAGCCGACCTGTATGATCAGGAGATCATCTACAGGACTATCAATGACTTTATTGATGAACAGGACGGAGATACAGGTATCCTGATCCTGTCTGATGACTCAGTGGACCGGGAGGACCTGGATACGGCAGCCCTGACCTACCTGATCTATGTACAGGATATCCTGTCGCAGCGCAGGGCCGCAAGCGGCGGCAAAGATACGGAGAGGGTCGACGTGGTTGTGGAGATCCTTAATCCCAAGAATTATGATGTGGTCCACAGCTACAGTGTGGATAACATCGTTATCAGTAACCGCTATATCAGTAAGATGCTGGGGCAGATCGGAGAAAAGGATGCTCTTTTTGAGTTCTTCAATGATATTTTAAGTTATGATGATTCCGACACGGACATCTATACCAGCAAGGAACTCTACATAAAGTTGGCAGGAGAATTCTACCGTAAGATGCCGGAACCCTGTACCGCAGCCGAGCTGATCCGGGCCACCTACACGGCTTCCCGGGCAACCGGTTCAAATAACATCACACTTCTTCTCGGTTACATTACCGAAGAGGACGAGATGGTCATCTTTGCCGGCGACCAGAGAGAGATCGAGGTATCTCTGCATGAGAAAGATAAACTGATCCTGTTCAGTAACCATTAATTTTCAGTGAAACCGTATCATTCGGGAGTAAAAAGTGGTTATTCGGGGAAGATAAGCCCCCTCCTTTGTGATTTTCGTTATGATGGATACAGGTTAAATGAAACGAGTCACCTGTATTATCATAAACAGATCATATGAGGAGGGGATTTTTTATGAAGACAGGCAATGCGATAAGGAAAGTGATACAGGCCGTAAAAATGGCGGCAGTTACCTGCCTGATCCTGCTGGGAGGAATCCTTCTGCAGGCGGGCCATGCCAGGGCAGCAACTAATCCGTATCCGATGAAAAACTACAGCAACAGGCCAGAGAGAAGCTGCACCAGTTACGCCTGGCAGATGGCTTATGACAGGACCGGCCTGGCCCTGAACATGTGGGGGAATGCAGGATCATGGTATAACAATGCAAAGAAAGAAGGATACGCGACAGGAAGTACACCGAGAAGAGACAGCCTGGCCATCTGGTCCGGCGGCCAGTGGGGACATGTGGCTTATGTGGATAACATCAATCAGAAAAACGGTAAGATCCATGTCAGGGAAGCAGGCTTCAGTGCCCTTTATAAGAACGGGACCGGCATCGGATCCGAATGGACCGGCGGTAAAGTGAACTCCTGGCGTTACGGGGAAAAGCTGGTCGGTTACATTTATTTAAAAGATATCAAAAAGAGCGGAAAGATCACCCTGTCCAATGCGAATGGCCTGGTTTATAACGGCAAAAGCCGTAAACCCGGCGTGACGGTTAAACTTGGAAAACTGACTCTGAAACAGGGAACGGATTATACCGTAACCTATAAAAACAATACCAATGCCGGAACGGCTACCGTTACGGTCACTGGCAAAGGAAATTACATGGGATCAAAAACGGCGACTTTCACCATCGCACCCTATGACATCAATAAATTTTCTTCCATTAAAGCAGATAACTGTGATTATACAGGAAAAGCGCTGACACCGGCCATAAAGATCACCGGAAACAGCACCATGAAATCAAATTGTAAAAAGGGAAGCGGATACACATTGGCATACTGCAGCAATGTAAAACCCGGCAAGGCAACGATTACCATGACCGGCAGGGGAAACTACAAGGGAAGCAGAAAGACTACTTTCTACATCAGACCGGCCAAAAGCTCTGTTCAAAGCCACATCGCCAGGTCAACCAGAATCACTGTCAGCTGGAAGAGTGTGAATGGGGCAGGCGGTTATGAACTGACCTGGCGCAAAAAGGGAGCGAAAAGATGGAATGTCAGGAATCTTGACGACTTCTTCGGAGTCAGCGCAGTGATTGATGCCAGCCCGTGCACGACTTATGAAATCAGGGTAAGGCCATTCGTCAGAGTCGACGGATTCAGACTTTATGCCCGGGATTACAGCGGTATATATCGAGTGCGAACACCTCTTTTCTGAGGGAGAAAAAACAGATTCAAAAATGTCTATTTGATGATTTCAAGAGGGGGGATTTCCTGAAATTCCGATAAAATGGCGGTTTTTTTGCAAAAAAAGGTGAAAAACCGTGTGGATAATGTGGATAAGTATGTGGATAAGAGGGAAAATGTGGAAATCACAGGACAGAAGCTCCGGCTGCCGGCAAAGGCAGCCGGGGATTTTTTTCTGCTTGACAGGAGAATTTATATTTGATAAAATATAATTGAATCAAATAGAAATGAAGTGTCCTGCCGGTCCGGCAGGCACATATACTTATTGAATAAGGAGGAAATAATAATGAGCATTTATGATTACAGCATACCGACACCGGAAGGCGGAGAAGTACCTTTAGAGGACTACAGAGGAAAGGTGGTCATGATCGTCAATACGGCGACAGGCTGCGGATTCACGCCCCAGTACAAGAACATTGAGCTTATGTATGAGAAGTATCACGATCAGGGATTTGAAGTGATCGACATCCCCTGTAACCAGTTTGCAGGACAGACTCCGGGAACAGATGAAGAGATCCATGAGTTCTGTACTCTCAACTATAATACACAGTTCCCCCAGATGAAGAAGTCGGATGTGAACGGTGAAAATGCCCTTCCTCTCTATGACTACCTGAAGAGCTGCAAGGGATTTGAAGGATTCGGAAAAGGCCCCATGGCCCTGGCTATGTCAGCTATGCTGAAAAAGGCAGACAAGAATTACAAGTCCAATCCCGATATCAAGTGGAATTTCACAAAGTTTATCATAGACAGAGAAGGAAATGTCGCAGCACGTTTTGAGCCTACGGCAGACATGAAGAAGGTAGACAAATTTGTAGCAGACCTGATGGGGTGATGATTATGGAACGATACGATATCGCGATAATAGGCAGCGGGCCGGCCGGCCTTTCGGCAGCCGTGACAGCAACCATAAGGAATAAGAAGATTATATTTTTCGGAAATAAAGATTTCAGCCTTAAGGTAAAAAAGGCAGAGCGGATTCAGAACTATCTGGGCCTTCCGGACATTTCCGGCGAGAATCTTGCAGAAGCTTTTGAAAAGCATATCAGGGATCTGGAAATCGAGATCACGGAAGACAAGATCAATGCGGTATATGCCATGGGCGACTATTTTGCCCTCCAGTCCGCAGACCAGATGTACGAGGCCGATACAGTGATTCTGGCTACCGGTGTAATGCAGGGCAAAATGTATCCCGGCGAAGAAGAATTTCTTGGCAGGGGCGTCAGCTACTGCGCAACCTGTGACGCCCCGCTCTACCGCGGAAAGACAGCAGTTGTGGTAGGGTCCAGTTCCAGGGAGGAAGAAGAGGCAGACTTTCTGGCCGAGGTGGCTGACAAGGTTTTCTACATTCCCACTTATAAGGGTGATGTGAACGTATCAGACAAGATCAGTGTGGTCAGGGAGAAACCGGAGAAGATCTTCCAGGATGAGGACAGGCGGGTTCTGGTCACGGACCAGAGTGAATTTACGGTTGACGGCATCTTTATCCTCAGGGAGAGTGTCTCTCCGGGCCAGCTGGTTCCGGGTCTTGAGGTGGACGGAAGCCATGTAGTGGTCAACCGGAAGATGGAGACCAGTATCCCCGGATGCTTTGCCTGCGGAGATATAACAGGTCTTCCCTACCAGTATATCAAGTCTGCCGGAGAAGGAAATGTGGCTGCACTTTCCGCAGTGTCCTATCTGGCTGCAAAGAAGAGAAAAGAAGCGGCGAAAAAGCGCAAGGAAGCAAAAGCCGGGGAGAAGAAAGATGACTGACAGGCAGAGACAGGATACAGAGCTTCTTCTGGAAAATCAGCTTTGCTTTCCCCTCTATGCCTGTGCCCGCAAGGTTGTGAACCTTTATCACCCTTACCTGAAAGAACTGGGTCTGACTTATACCCAGTACCTGGTCCTTCTGGTTCTCTGGCAGGAGAAAAAGATGACAGTCGGCGCCCTCTGCCGGATGCTTTATCTGGATAACGGAACTGTAACCCCTCTCCTTAAAAAACTGGAGGCGGCAGGCTATCTGAGCAGGTCCAGGGATCCCGGAGACGAGAGGGTCGTAATCGTGGAAATCACGGAAAAGGGCATGGAGATAAAAAAAGAAGCGGGGGATATACCCCGCCAGGTGGGGTCCTGCCTCCAACTGAAGGCGGAGGAAGCAGAGATACTTTACACACTTTTATACAGAATACTGGACGATCTGTCATCCCGATAAGAGGAAGACAGGTTCCGGAAGAGAGCGCTGTCCTTGCCCCGGAAGGGGCCGGGCAGCGCCTTTTTATCTGATGGGAGAAGACTCCCTCTTATAGAAGGGGGAGTCTTGAACTTGCAATAGGTTTGCACCTTTGCTATAATTACTACTTAGACTGTTAAAAATAATACGAAAACAGACCCGACAGGTCTGCCGGAGGAAGAAGATTATGCACTGGTCAGAGAAGATTGCAAAGGATATTATCCGTAGATCACCGGATAAGGAAGAATATGTATGTGCAGCGGGAATCAGCCCGTCAGGTTCCATCCATATCGGAAACTTCAGAGATATTGCCACAAGCTATTTTGTATATAAAGCACTGATAAAGGCAGGAAAAAAGGCAAGGCTCCTATTCTCCTGGGATGAGTTTGACCGTTTCCGCAAGGTTCCGGAGAATGTTAAGAAGATTGCCCCCCAGCTTGAAAATGAAATCGGGAAGCCTTATGTGGATATCCCGGATCCTTTCGGATGCTGCGGGTCCTATGCTGAGCATTTTGAAAAGGAATTCGAGCGGTCCATCCGCCGCTTCGGAATAGAGATGGACTACAGAAGACAGAGTGAGAATTACAGAAGCGGCAGATATGCAGAGCATGTAATCACTGCTGTTCAGAAGAGAAAAGAGATTTTTGACATTCTCGACAAGTTCCGCCAGCAGGTGGCAACACCCGAGGAAAGAGAAGCCTACTATCCCGTGACCATTTACTGTCCTTCCTGCGGCAAGGATGAAACGACCATCACCTCCGGCTCGGAAGACGGGGCAACCTGTACCTACACCTGTAAGTGCGGCCACAGCGGAAGCTGGGATTTCAGAAAAGACTTCAACTGCAAGCTTGCATGGAAAGTCGACTGGCCCATGCGCTGGATGGTGGAAGGTGTGGACTTCGAGCCGGGCGGAAAAGATCATGCAAGCCCGGGCGGAAGCTATGACACCAGCAAGATCATCGCAAAGAAGATCTTCGGTTACCAGGCGCCCATGTTCAAAGGATACGAATTCATCGGAATTAAAGGCTCCACAGGAAAGATGTCCGGCTCTACGGGACTCAACCTGACACCGGAGACCCTGCTGATGATCTATCAGCCGGAAGTAATTCTCTGGCTCTACTCAAGAGCGGAGCCCAACAAGGCCTTTGATTTCTGCTTTGACGACGAGATCCTGCGTCAGTATTTTGAGTTTGACAAGATGCTTAAAATTCATCAGGCAGGAAAGGGAAAGAACTTCGACTATATCGAGGGAATCATGTACAATGCCCTGATCGAGGGACGTCATGTACACCCCGTACCTATGCAGCAGATTGTCAATTTCGGATCCGTGGTGGATTTCAATGCGGATATGCTGGAGACAGTATTCGAAAAGATCGGGACACCTTACAAGAAGGAAGAGTTCGCGGAGCGGCTTGATCTTGCCCGCTGCTGGCTTGAAAAGTGTGCGCCTGAGAATATGAACAGATTGCTGGCTTACCGCAACTGGGATTATTACGAGACTCTGGATGAAGCACAGAAAAAAGAAATCAGGCTCCTTCACGACTTTATTGCCGCAGGCGGCTACAGCCTGGACGACCTGAATACATACATTTATCAGATTCCGCGGGATGCGCGGCCTGACTTTGACGAAGAGAAGAAGAAAGCCCTGCAGGCTCAGTTCTTTAAGAACGCTTACCGGCTGATGATCGGCAAGGATGCCGGTCCCAGACTTTACCTCTTCCTATATGCAGTGGAACCGGACCGCTATCTGCCCCTGCTTGATTTCAGCACACCGCAGACAGAAGAAGAGAAGCGGCTGGCGCTGGAGGCAAAAGAGGAAGAAGAGAGAATAGCCAGAGAAGAAGCTGCGGCAGCGGAAGCGGCCAGAAAAGCTGCCGAAGAAGAGGAAGCCAGGAAGAATGCTCTTCCACCGGTAAAAGACACCATCACTATCGACCACTTTGATACAGTGGACCTGCGGGTGTGCAAGGTGATCAACTGTGAGGTTGTCAAAAAAGCAAGGAATCTTTTAAAGCTTACTCTCAATGACGGATTCGGAGAGAGAGTGATCGCTTCTTCCATTCGCGGAGAATATGAACCTGAAGAGCTGATTGGCCGCAAGATTATCGTGGTGGCCAATCTTAAGCCGGCCAAAATGGGCGGCGTGGAGAGCTGCGGCATGCTGCTGGCGGCAAGCGGCGACGAATTCGGGTGTAAGATTATCTTTGTGGATGACGCAGTACCGGAGGGTACACCTATCCATTAAAAGCATCCCTGAATGGAGAGATATAGAAAGAATAAAGGCAGGAACCGAAACCGGGACAGAAAACCGGCGGTTCCTGTTTTTTGCAGAAGGAACATCTGAGAATTTTCGAGGTGATATAATGCTGAAGAAAATAATTAAATCCCGCCACAGCCTGTATGTCACAGCAGTTATCCTGGCGGCAGCAGCTTTTCAGGCGGCCTTTCCCGCCCGGGTTCAGGCAGCCTTCCCCTACAATATGGATGAAAAGCCGGTTATCGCGGAATCGGTCAGCTCCGATAATGTGACCATATTCAGGGATGGCGCCTGCAAAGAGTATAAAAAGGTGGTTTCCGGGGAGAATTTTAAGATTACCATCAGCAAATCCCGGGGAGATGCCCTTTTCGGAAACTGGGAAAACGGTGAAAAGCAGGGAACAGGGTGGATCAAGAGGAAAGTGGTAATCCTGCATCCGGATCAGAAAAATGTCTATGCAACGGTCCGGACTCCGATGAACATTTACACCAACTCCTCCTGTGAGAAGAAACAGGACCGGATTAAAAAGTACTCCGGCGTTATTCTCGTGAGCAAAAAGGGAGATGCCAGGCAGGTAATCTATTCTGAGAAAGACCACTACGGTATCGGCTGGATGAAGAGAGAGGACTATAAGAACTCCCTCAAATATGACGGGAGAGAAAAGAGGACCCTTGCCGACGGAACCTACACATTCAGATGCGGCTATCTGGATAACAAGGATGGCGGTATGGATGAACAGCCGGAGACAGACAGCTACAAAACATAC
This sequence comes from Eubacterium sp., assembly GCA_017434385.1. Classification (GTDB taxonomy): domain Bacteria; phylum Bacillota; class Clostridia; order Lachnospirales; family Lachnospiraceae; genus Anaerobutyricum. The sequence goes on along the minus strand of JAFRFJ010000002.1, from coordinate 57,166 downwards.
GAACTGGCCATTTCTTTCCTTACGAAAAATGAATACCTGCTCAAAAATACGGACACCGGAAAATACCTGCACGCGGTACCTGACTGGAAAGAGGGGACATTCAGCCTGGAATGGGATGATCAGCCCGATGAGGTCTTCGGCCGCTTCAAGGCAGAAAGGCAGACGGGATCCTTTACATTTACAAACACGATTTCCGGCGGCCTGCTGGGCCAGAGCCGGGAGGGAGAGATGATCCTGACTACGGACGGAAGCACGGAGAGCACACGCTGGAGAGTTCTGGCAAAGGACAGAATCTGTGATCTGGAAAAACCCTTTGTCTTTACACAGTATGATCCTGCCTGGTGCAGGAAATCCTATGGCAGTGAAGGATGTATGGGAACAGCAGGCTGCGGGATCCTGGCTACAGTCAATGCTGTTTATTCTCTGACAGGGCAGTATATGGACGTCATGGAACTGGCGGACTATGCGGTGGACAAGCACTACCGGATCATCGGCAGCGGAACGGATGAAGGAATCTTCAAGGCTGCCTGTAAGAAGTACGGGAAGAAATACGGCTTTGAGTGGGATGGAAGCAGCAAGAAGATCAAGACACTGAAGAAGAAGCTGAAAGAAGGAAAAACAGCGGCAGTTCATGTACCGGGCCACTATGTATGTATCAGTGCCTATAATGAAAAGACCAAAAAATATCTGCTGCTGGATTCCAATTATCTGCCAAAACGTAAAGACAGTCCCTACGGAGACTGGATCAGTGAAAGCAGGCTCAGGGAGGGAACTCTGGAATCCCAGGGCTTCTTCTTCTTTAAAAGAAGAGACCGCTAGATTAATGTTACAATACATTTATATTATATTTACAATTTTCCGTAACGAATTGAGAAAAGAGACAATCAGTGATAAAGTGGTAATGTCCGACTCAGACACGTAATAATCAGGAGGTAAATATGAAAAAGAAATTATGTATAGTACTTTCCGCGGTAATGACTCTCTGCATGCTGGCAGGATGCGCATTTTCCGGCAACGGCGCGGAGGCAACAACTGAAGCCTTTGAAATGGCACAGCCGGATCCTATCGTGATCGACAATCCGGCCCAGTATGTGAAACTTGGAAAGTATAAAGGACTGAAGATCAAGAAGATGTCCACCAAGGTGACGGACGAAGAAGTCGAAAAAGAGATCAATGACAATCTGGGTATTGAATACACAGAGATTAAAGACCGTAAAGATGTTCAGGAAAAGGACGTCGTCAATGTAGACTATGTGACCACATTTAACGGTAAGGCCGATGATGAATGGTCCGATGTCAATCTGGATATTCCTTTATCGGATGAAGGCTATTTTAACTATCTTGAGGACGATGTTGTCAAAGAGCTGATCGGCAAAAAGGTCGGCGACACAGTGACAGTGAAATCAAAGTTCAATAACGTAGACGAGACCGGGCATGAGGGACAGGAATGTGAAATGGAGTTTACCATCAACAAGATTCAGGAAGCTCATGTTCCCAAGCTCACAGATAAATATGTCAAAGATCACTTCGGGTATGAAACCGTGGAGGAATGGCGGAAAGAGCTTCGCAAGGAGATGGAGGACACCAGAGCGATGGAAGCTGAGGATGCAAATATCTCCACACTGATCGGAACCATCATAGACGGATCGGAACAGGTAAAGGATTTCTCTCCGGCCCTGATCAAAAAGGCAAAGGAAAACATTGAGATCGAAGAAGGAGCCAATGCGGAACTGTACGGCATGACTCTGGACGAGTATCTTAAGGAGATCTACCAGATATCCATGGATGACCTGGCAGTTGCCACGCTCAAAGAGAACTGCGTATGGGCACAGCTGGCTAAGGAGCTTAAGATTGAAGTAACCCAGGAAGAGATTGATCAGACAATCAAGGATCTGGCACAAGATTACGGTTCAGAAGAAGAGGTAAGAAACCAGCTGTCCGAAGCACAGATCAAAGAGGGTATCGAGGAAGAAAAAATCGTAGAAAAGCTTAAGGAAATCAACGAATTTGTGGACTGATTTTCTGCGAAAAAAAAAGACACCTACGAAAAAAAATGATATAAAAGAAGCAGGACGCACCCCTCTCTCCTATTTTCGGGAGAGAGGGGTTTTTGCTTTATCTTTTCCTTGATGTAGCATAAAAATGAGAGTATTATGAAAGAAAAAGGAGGGGAATTATTATGGGAAAAATCGGTGTAGTACTTGTATCTCACAGTGAATTGATTGCGAAAGGATTACTGGAGCTGGTTAATGAAATGAACGACGGTTCCGTTCCTGTAGTCGAAGCCGGGGGAGCAGACGGAGGACGGATCGGTACCAGCGCCATCAAGATCGAGGAAGCAATCGAGTCCCTTGAAGACTGTGATCATATCCTGGTCTATGCAGACCTGGGAAGCTCCATCTTAAGCGCCCTGACAGCATTTGACATTATCGATGAAGATCTTGCTGAAAAGTGCCGCCTGGTAGACTGCCCCATCGTAGAGGGAGCACTGGCAGGTGTAGTACAGGCGACCATTTCAGATGATGTGGAAGAAGTCGTGCGGGTTTCAGAGGCTGCAAGAGAGGCAAGAAAACTGTAACAAAATATCCTGATAACAAAGCTGGCTGTTAATTTTTATTCATGCATTTTTTTAGGAGGTAATGAAATGGCAAAAATCAAAAGACTGTTCAATGATCCTTATGACATCGTAGAAGAGATGGTCGAGGGGTATGTCGGTGCCCACAAGCAGTACGTAAAAATGTGCGACATGGAAGAAGCACAGGGACGTGTAGTGCTCGCAAATGATGCCGGTACCCGCGACAAAGTCGGCGTTATCATCGGAGGAGGCTCCGGACATGAGCCGCTCTTCATCGGTTATGTAGGAAAAGACTTTGCGGATGCCGTAGTAATCGGCAATATCAATACATCACCTTCACCCGATCCCTGCTATGCAGCTGCAAAAGCATGTGACAACGGCAAAGGATGTATTTACCTTTACGGAAACTATGCCGGAGACGTAATGAACTTCGACATGGGCGCTGAGAAGGCAGATGAGGAAGATGATATTGAAGTTGAGACAGTTCTGATCACAGATGATGTGGTATCTTCCGAGAACATCGAGGACAGACGTGGTATCGCAGGTGACTTCTTCGTATTTAAGGTAGCAGGCGCTAAAGCAGCAACAGGCGCAGATCTGGATGAAGTTGTAGAAGCAGCAAAGAAGGCAAATGACAATACAAGGACCATGGGCGTTGCAATGTCCTCCGCTACCCTTCCCGCAAAGGGCGGCCCCATCTTTGATATGGACGACGGAGACATGGAAATCGGTATGGGTATCCACGGCGAGCCCGGCGTAAGAAGAGGAAAGATCGACACAGCAGATAATGTAATCAATGAGATGATGGATCCCATCCTTAACGACCTTCCTTTCAAAGAGGGAGATGAAGTATACGTACTGGTGAACAGCCTTGGCGCAACACCGCTGATGGACCTTCATGTATGCTACAGAAGGGTTGCTCAGATTCTCGAAGAGAAAGGAATCAAAGTATACAAAGCTCTTGTCGGCCCCTTCGCATGTTCCATGGATATGGCGGGAATGTCCGTAACCCTTATGAAACTGGATGACGAGCTCAAAGAGCTTATGGATGCACCGTGTGACACACCTTACTTTACACAGGTTTAAAGAGGAATAGACGATGAGTGATTATTTAAGTAAAGAATACTTTGTACAGGTGATCCGGGACCTGATCCCCCTGGTACATGAAAGAAAAGACTACTATACAGAACTGGATTCAGCCATCGGGGACGGTGATCACGGTATCAATCTGGAGATTGGATTCCGCGAGGTGGAATCACATCTTGACGAGTGGAAGGATCTCAATGTAAAGGATCTTTACAAAAATGTAGGAACGGCCCTACTTGACAAAGTAGGAGGATCATCCGGCCCCCTTTACGGCAGCTTTTTCATGAAATTCGGCCTTCCCATCAAGAAAAAAGGTCCGGAAGAAGGAGCTACATTTGAAGAGTTTATGGATATGATGGATACCGGTGTGGCAATCATCAAAAAGCGCGGCAAGTCTACCACTGGAGAAAAGACCATGCTCGATACATTTGTACCGGCAGTGGAGACTCTCCGCAAGGAGTATGAAGCCGGCACACCGGCAAAAGAAGCTATGGCAAAAGCGGTAGAAGCGGGAAAAGAAGGACTGGAGTTCACCCGCAATATCGTGGCGACCAAGGGCCGGGCAATGCGTCTCGGTGAGCGCGCCATCGGCCATCTGGATCCCGGAGCTGCATCAGCGGCTGAGTTCCTGGAAGTGTTCTATAAAGATATGCCCGATGAATAAATAGTTTTTATTCATATTTAAAGGACAATTTATTTAACAACACTAATAAATATGCAGGACGATTTGTGCAGTTTAGACAAAGTGATACTTTTGTATAGACAAACACTGAATCATGTCATATACTTAATCTAAAGGAATATTCATCATACAAGTAAAAAAGTGTCCTGCCGACAGAGTCTGATACTATGACTCTGCCGCGCAGGACTTTTACTTTTGTTGAGACAGAGTATAGATGATTCGGCAAGACCGGGGACAGGTGCGTAAGCATCTGAGAAAATCTTCAAGGAGGTGCTTACGGCATGAGAAACGAATTCCAGATAATACCATCGGTGACAGACCTGAAAAATTTCGAATATGCATTAGAAGTTCCGGGAGATACGATTCTGCTTGCCGGCACACATATCGGAAACCTGAAAGGCCTGGCAAAAACCGTTCACGATTCCGGGAAAAAGGTAATCGTAAACCATGAAACGGTAGGAGGTCTGGGGAACGACCGCACATCCTTCCATATGCTGAAGAATCTTTTCCGGGTAGACGGGATCCTGGGATCCTCCCCTGCCAAACTGAACACAGCAAAAGGACTTGATTTTATGACCATATTCCGGCTTCCTCTGATGGATTCACAGTCTGTCAAAAAAGGCCTGTCCGTCTTGAAAGAACTCAGGGCAGATGTAGTGGAACTTCGACCCTACTATCATGCAGTGGAGTTTCTTCCGGAATTCCGCGAAGTACACGACGGACCCTTTTATGTGGCAGGTTATGTGAACACCAGAGAAAAGCTGCTTCGAAGTATTGAAGCCGGATTTTCAGGCGTTATTACCAGCACTCGAAGCCTTTGGGATGAAGATCTTTCAGAACTTTTCTGATATGGATATCCTGCCGCTTTCGAGTGAGACAGGAGATAAAATGATTCGATTGATTGCCAGTGACCTGGACGGGACCCTTCTTAATACCCGTTCGGAGATAAGCGACTATTCTATTCAGATCCTGACCGAAGCGATTCGGGAAGGAATTCTTTTCGTGCCCTGCTCCGGGCGGAGCGCCAGAAATATCATCAATAAAACCAAAAACATACCGGGAATCCGCTATGTGATAGGAGCCAACGGGACAGATGTAATCAACATAGAAAATGATGAGATTCTTTTCAGCAGTCCCATGGATAAGGAGACAGTCCTGTCAATCTGCAGATATGTTAGAGATCATGGGGGATTTCTGGAAATCTATGACCACATAGATTCCTATATTCAGGAAGGCTCAGAAGAGAATTTCTATGAATCCGGCATTGACTACGCAGTAGGCAGCAGCATCCTGGAAGCGGCCATAAAGCTTCCCGACCTGATAAAGGCAGTGGAAGAGGACCGGATCATCATCTGCAAAATGCATATAACATTTCCGGATCCGGCGCAAATGGAGGACCTGGAAGCCCGGTGCCTGAAAAAAGGCGATCTTCTGGTAACCCATCCCACCTATTTCAACATGGAGATCTTCCCCAAGGGAAGCGACAAGGACAAAGCTCTGGCGATGATCGCGGAGAAGGAAGGAATAGGACAGGATGAGATCATGGCCATCGGGGACAGCAGCAATGATCTGACCATGATACGCTATGCCGGAACAGGGGTAGCTGTCAGCAATGCCATGCCCGTCTTAAAAGAAGCTGCAGATATTATAACCGGCTCTAACGATGAAGATGGGGCAGCGGCAGCAGTCAGGGAAGTTCTTGAGAAACAGAAAGTGGAGAAATAAAACTTTTTGCAATTATCGGGAAAGTTTTGCTTGATTTTTAAGATTGTTTGTGGCATAATACTGTCTTGTAGGCGGATATGGCGGAATAGGCAGACGCGCTAGATTCAGGTTCTAGTCGGGGTAAACTCGGTGCAGGTTCAAGTCCTGTTATCCGCAGATTCATTTTGGCCCTGAGAACTACTGTTTAAGTGGTTCTCAGGGTTTTCTCTTTTCTTAAAAGTGTATGCATCCTGTATGCAGCTCCTGTTTAAGCCGTTGTTCAGAAGCCTTTCTCTGACTATTCCATCTTTTTCTCTGTTGAAAATCGATAGTGCCTTCCGGGAGTTCTGGAGGGGCCAGACACTGCTCCATCATATTGCTGGTTTCACCGGCAGGTAGGATCTGCTTCAGATAGTGCAGGGTCATGCTCAGAGAAGTATGTCCCAGCAGTCTTTGGATCTCCGTGATCGGCATCCCTCTGAGGTAGAGGACGGATGCCACAGTGAAACGGATATCATGGCTGGACTTGCCTGTATCATCGATCCCAATTTCCCGGCAGTACTTCTTCAGATGCTCATTAAAGGTCGCTGTATAGAGCTGCTTTCCTTTGTACATGAAGATGTATTCTCCATCTGGATTGAGAACACGGACCTTTTCCAGGATCTCCTGTGCTTTCGCTGTCAACGGGATCCATCGGAATCCTTCTTCGGTATTGCCCTTCACGTGATCAACATTTTCATACCTGCCGGCAGAAAAAGTGCCGTCGTCATTCATTTCGGTGGCAAGGACGCACTGACCGGCGATGTAGATCTGCCCATCTTTCAGGTTCTCCCATTTCAAGGCCCTCAGTTCTCCGATACGCAGGGTCACATAGAAGTCAAACTGGATCGCCAGGGAATACATGGCATCGATTCCTTTTTGTTCTTTGTTCTCAAGGTAGTTCAGAAGCCTTTCCCGGTCATCCAGCAGGAAGACGCTGGTATGCTGCTTCTGAGGCTTCATGGGGAACTGCCTCATATCGATCTCCCGGACCGGATTCGCGTTTACGATCTCCAATTCATTGATGGAGTAGGAAAAGATCCCGTTGATGATCGACTTCAGGTTATTGAAAGTCTTTGCCGTCATTTTCCGGTCCCTTGTCCACTTCATAAACAGATGGGTGAAGTCCTTCGGGGTCAGATAACGGAGTGGCTTTGTGGTGATGTCATAGGGAACGTAATATTTGTTCCATTGCTGGGTGGTGATCTGAAGCGTCTTGCCGGAGACAGCCGTGTAGTCTCTCTTCCATTTCAGCCACATGGGAAAAATGTCTGCCATGCTGGAACCTAAGAGACCGTATTCCATATCATAGAGTTTCCGGAACAGTTCTTCTTCGTCCCCGGCAATGACCTGCCTGCGGTTCACATACACATAGACACGCTGGTCATCTTTTCTGTGTTTGATCTTATCTTTGTATTTGTTTTTAATCTCCTGAATCTTTTTCATGTAGTTTAGTTCATTCAGGACCTTCGGCATATCTATAGTATCATCATCCAACATGGACAGTAAAGCGGAAACATTTTTACCTGGGTAGTTTTCTATGATACCGCCTCCTTATGTCCGGCGGTACGAAGATCTCGATCAGTCTGTAGGAAATGTGATCAAGGGTATCGTGACGCATTCCGGTTATCGTGCTGGTCAACAGGGCTGTAAGGACTGAGGACAAATAGTTCGTATCTTCTTTTGGATTATTCATGATTAAACTTCCTTTCTTTTTTGTGATTAAAATATTCATAGGGATTCCTGCATTTTGTGCAGGGTATTTTCTTGTTCCTTTTTTCTGAGATCATCCCCCTGGATATGTAAAGGGACGGACCGGGTGAGCAGGATGGGAAAGACTTTCTGCTCCAGGTTCGTTTGGGGCTGATTCAGTTCCCTGATGGTATATCGGGTTGTAATGATGACAGGCCGGTCACTGCGGTCGATCCTGTCTGCGATATCCATGACCAGGGGGATATCGAATTTTGCTACAAACTGAAGATCCAGGTCATCCAGGCAGATCAGCCGGTTGGCAAAGAGACGGTCAAGCCGGTCTTTACGGTCCGCTATGGACAGGGCTGACAGTTCACTAAGAAGCTGGCGGAAAGAGACCATGGCTGCTGGGTAAAGGTTGTCGATCGTCTGGTTGATGATACAGCCTGCAGCGAAAGTTTTTCCAGTTCCGGGCTGGCCCCAGAGGATCAAGCCCTTATTTTCGAACTCCGAGAGGCGTTCTGCGTAGGTTTGCAGCTTTTTTCGAATATAAGGATCGATACCCTGAAGATGATCAAACCGGTAATTCTTCAGAATGGTCCAGCCTAAACCGACGGACCGCAGATAAGACCGGACTAGTTCTTTTTCTTCCTCTTCCCTTCGTCTTTCTTCGGCTTCTCTTTCGGCCTGCTGGCAGAGGCAGGGGATGGAAGGGGTAAATACTTTGCCCCAAAGCATCATATGCTTCTGCCTGGGCATATGGCATGTGCAGCAATGCAGAAGACCGTCTGACGGATCCAGATAAACATCATCAGTCAGGGCCTGTAAAGGAATGTCAGGTGGTTTCTTTTGTGGTGTGATCAGTGTATGTCTCATAGGCTTTCTCCTTCCTTGTAGCTGTAATCTTTGTTTTTCCAGCTTTCCTTTGTCTTCTCTTCCTCTTTGTCCCGGTTGGCCCAGCACTGGATGGTGGCGGCATGGTTTTGGTATTTCTTTCCGGTGGATTTCATATAAAAAGACAGCTGTTCGGCATAGCGTTTCCAATCCGGGAGTTCTTTCTCCAGCATGGTGATCTCCGCATCTGAAAGGAAGACATTCTGGTAGTGGCCGTGGGGGCGGCGGCTATTATCACTCATAGTTCTTATTCTTTTATTCTTACTCTTATAGTTATTAATAGTGGCCGCATTTCCGGATGCGGGATGTTCAGAAAACCGGTCATCCGGGGTTCGTATTTTCGGCTGGGTGATCTTCGGAATTCCGGATTCCGGAATCTCAGAATTCTCTTTTTCCGGCATTGAAGAGGCTGCGGATAAAGAAGATTCCGGAAGGAGGACATAGATGATGTTGGCTCTGCCGGTCCCCTGGCGGATCCTCTGGATCAGGTTATGCTTTTCAAGGGAGTTTAGACAGGAGGAGATGGTTGTCTTACCTTTTCCGAGCGTCTGACACAGATTCTGAATGGAGTAACGGATAAAGACCCTGCCTTGTGGATCGGTCCATTGGGGATTTGTCTGGGAGAGACGGGAACGGTCCAAGAGAACCATGTAGAGGAGTTTGCTTGTCTCATTAAGGTCAGAAGACAATAAAAACCGGGGAAACATCATATAGTCCGGAAGGGTGGTGTTTGGGTTAATGTAGTGGTTTGTTATGGGTGTTCACCTCCTTGCTTTTGTCTGGCTGCCGCCGGTTCCGGCGGCTTGTTTTTTGTTTGCTTTGGCCCACCTTCACAGACCCGTTCCTGCCCGGACATTCCTCCCGGCGTATTTTCAGGTTTGCCTGTATCCTATCTGTGTGTGGGGTATTCAGTTTTCAAGGTGCGGATATGAATCCGGAGTTCTTGAAAGAACTAAAAAGGTTCTGAATCATTATATACAACTAAATAGGTTCTGTCAATAGGAAAATTGAAAAATATTATTAATTTTAAGGGTTCTATTTTTGGAAGGCTTGTGATAGAATATAATCAAAGAATAATTTGTGTCCTGGCATTAAAGAAAACATGACTTAAGCATTACGAAACAGGAAATAGAAGGGCTTTTGCAGAGAATGGGTATACCATGCCGATAAGGAGCATGATTGAGGAGGATGAGGGATATGAAATTAGAATTATCAAAAGATAAATTCGTTTCACCGGGGTCGATCGGTGGAAAGATCAAAAGGATCCGGGAACATAAAGGCTGGACACAGAGAGAGCTGGGAGTACGATGCGGCTTCTCTGAGAGCACGGCAGACGTCCGTATCCGGCAGTATGAGAGTAACAAAAAGGTTCCCAGGGAAAAGGCATTGAAGGCGCTCACGGAGGCGCTGGAGATCGATGAGCATGCTCTGTTTGACGCTGATTTTGTTCCCATGGATGATGCCTGCCATGCCTTGTTTGACATCGAAGACTTCCATGGCCTTCATCCGGTGGAGATTAACGGGAAATACTACCTGGAGTTCAGCGGGCCGACCATGCTGAATCCCCATGGGATCTATGAGCACGAACAGGATGATTTTCTGAGGGCCTGGTTTAGGGAAAGGAAAAAATGGCTGCCGGAACGGAGAGATACGGAAGAGGAAAAGAAGGAGAAGCAGAAACAGTATGACCTGTGGCGGTATGAATATCCCAAAAATGTAGCCAGGGAAACCTCTGAACGTATTCGGCTGCGGGCAAAGAAGGAAAAACTGGAAAAAGAACTGCAGGCAATCATGGAAGAACTGGGAGAATGATGCCCGGTACTTGACAGGAACATGGGTGTACCTGCCAGGTACCGTAAATGTACCCAACGGGTACCGGAAGTGCCTTATATTTATTACCTTTGGGGTTTCAGGGCCGCCCTGACAAGGAGTATTTGTCTTACATAATGCGTGTCTTGCTTACGGAATGATATAGGATTCAAGGTTATTTTACCCTGATAGGTACATGAAATCGCCCTGACAGGAACATGGTATGTACCTGCCAGGAACATGCCTGTACCTCTCAGGAACATGAGTGTACCTCCCAGGAACACGGAAATACCCCACAGGTACCGTAATGCACCTGACAGGTAATGGGTGAAACCGGAGAGGTACATAGATTCTTCGGGTCATAATCCCTTTTGAAACATGAGTGCTTCCTCAAAACTGGATGTTTCTGGTTGGTGATTAGATTGTTTTTTTTAAATTCGATACAATGAGATCTGTTTTTATGAGGGATGAAGAAAAATGGATAATAATAAAGAAATCATAATCGTAGATGAACGGTCATTGCGCGATAAAATATATATGATCAGAGGACAGCAAGTTATGTTGGACTTTGATCTTGCGGAGATTTATGGATATTCAACTAGTGCTTTTAACCAGCAGGTTAGTAGAAACATAGATAGATTTGATGACGACTTTATGTTTCAACTAACGAAGGATGAATACCAAATCTTGATATCACAAAATGTGATATCAAGTTGGGGCGGGCGCAGAAAGATGCCGAATGCATTTACTGAGCAAGGCATCTATATGTTAATGACTGTGTTAAAGGGTGAGCTTGCAATCAGGCAGAGCAAAACATTGATACGTTTGTTTAAAAGCATGAAAGATTACATTATCGAGAATCAGCAGCTCATGATCACTCAGAAGGATTATTATGCCCTTGCGGAAAAAGTCAATAATAATAGTGCAGATATAAAAGAAATCAAAGAAAACATGGTTACTAAGACGGATCTCTCTGATTTCATGAAACTGTTTGATTCCGGTATAGAACATGATGAGATCCTTATCTTGGATGGTGAGCCCTTCAAAGCAGACCTTGCATATCAGAAGATTTACCGTTTTGCAAAGAAAGGGATAGTGGTGATTGATGATTATATCAGTATAAAAACATTGCAGCATCTGCTGCATTCCAAGACGTCAGTTAAGCTAACGATTATCAGCGACAATAAAGCCAGGCCCCCTCTTCGGCAGACAGAATATGTGGATTTCCAAAAGGAGAATCCCGGAAGGAGCATCGCTTTTATTACAACAGCTCATAAAGCCCATGATCGGTATATCATACTTGACTATGGGACAAAGGATATGAGGGTATATCATTGTGGTGCTTCCAGTAAGGATGCAGGGAAGAAGATCACGACTATCACACAGGTAAGAGATCTGTCCGGTTATTCCGATATGGTAAAAGAATTGCTTGCCAATCCAACACTGACTCTGAAATAGAAGAATAGATAGAATATAGAGATCAATACATAAACAATAGCATCGGACGAGAGTTCGGTGCTATTGTTCGCCTTGTTCGAATTTCGCACATGTTCTCAAACAAGACGTTCGACCTGTTCGTACTTTGAACATCATGTTGTAAACTGATAATTCTTAGTTTTCAAAAGGAATGGCTCACCGTTCGCAGTACGAACAATTACCAATAAATGTAATTTTTGCGTTCGTAATACGAACATCCCTGTTCGTATCATGTCGATAAGACGTTCGCAACACGAACAATGCCCGTTCGTATTACGTTCGTAGCCCAGAAATACCTTGCCTAAAAGAGGTTATTTACAGAAGCAAGACACGCATTTTGTACGACAAATGCCTCTTGCCAAGGAGCGCCCTGGGACCCCGGTGATATGAATCAATATTATTATGCTGCTTATCTGTCTTATGTACCAGCTTTGTTCATGACTGTCTGATTGATGATTGTCACCTGCATGATGTGGATTTACAGGTAAAAGACCAGTGTACCCTGTTACCCGCATACGGGTTTTGATCCAGAGAAGGGCCGAATTGCCATTATCCGTGTTTTTTTGCGAATTATATAAATTTGTAGGTGCCTGTTTTTCATAAGATTTTTAGTGAATTTAAAGGGACATTTACAGAGACATGTCACCCAAAATGACACTGTAAACATAAGTTTTCGATAGAAAAACAAGAATAACCATGAAAATCTGTGGTTTGATTGCAAATATCTTTGGATTGTGATACAATTTCTTTGGATTGGAGGTCTTGTTATGGACTATGAGCGTATAAAAAAACTGGCCAATGAAATTTTGAAGAATCGATCAGCTGAAAGTTCTTACATCGAATATAAATCATCAGAGAAGCAATTAGCAAAGATTTTGAAGACAATCTGTGCATATGGTAATAACTATTACGATAATGATATCCAATATCTCTTCATAGGAGTTGAAGAAGAGAATAGTGAAGAAAACAAGGCGATACCGATACTTCCTATTGCAGGCATATCCGAAGGACAATTGGAAAAATGTAAGAATACGCTCAACGCACTTCGTTCTTACCTTTATCCAAATGTTGCATTCGAAATTATATCAAATCAACTTGATGGCAGTCATTATCTTCTTCTGGTTGTTCTGCGGCAAACAGGAGGCCCCTTTATGGTGGCAGAGAAGGCTCAAAAAGATAAAAAAATAAACCTAAAACCCGGAAGGTATATAAGGATTGAAGCGGATACCAGATTGGCCCGAGTGGACGAGGAGTACGATCTCCTTCGTAAGTTTTCTAATTTTCATTATAGTTCAATCTCAAGCACTGAGGCCTTACTGGATGATCTTGATATAGACCTAATGCGAGAATATCTGCAAAAGAAAAGTAGTCGCAAAATCAGTGATTCTATGAATAAGAAAGAACTGGCAAAAGTATTGGGATTTAACGATAAAAATGACCCATCCGGATTACGGGTTAAAAACTATGCTGTTCTAATGTTTTCAAACCACCCCGAAAACTTTATCCCATATTCCTATTGTGAATTGATAATTGATATGTATGGAACAAAAAGGAAAATGGAATCCAAGATATTCAAGGGTTCAGTATGGAAACAGTATTATGCTGTTTTGAATTTCATAAACGATAATTATCTGAATAAATTAACGATCCGAGAGGAAGGGAATGCCGAAAACAGACAGATAGAAAATTTCCCATTTGTAGCGGTAGAGGAATTGCTGGCAAATGCAATTGTTCATAATAATTATGAAAATGGCAAGGCGATCCAGATATACATTTCAGAGGAGCAGATAAATATTGTAAACTATAATAAACCCTTACCACCTTTACGTATTGAAGATTTGAATGAAAGGACGATATTCAACGAAAGAGACACGGAAAATCCTGAGCTAAGAGATATGTTTAAAGCATTAGGTATCATTGAATCATTCGGAACAGGAATCGGGGAAGCGAAAAGGAGAATGAAAGAAAACGGTTCGCCAGATCTGTATTATAAAGAATTTGGGCAAAATGACAACATCACATCTGTTGTTATTCCAGTTAATGAAGAATACCTAAGAATAAAAAGGGGATCAAAACCAAAGAAAAAAGTTTGGATTGAAAACGAAACCATAGATATTAAGAGAAAAATAATGGATTCAAATTATTCCGGCAGGACAAAAAATAATATACTCCGATTATATGATGAGATAGGAACTACAGTTTTTGGAAATACTCAGATTGTTAAAATATTAGGATGCTCTGAGGTTACGGCAACGACATATATTAAAAGGATGAAAGATGAACTTAAGATAGCTGTGCCCGTGGAGGGGATGGGAAAGGGCAAACATAGGTTTATACGATGAAAAGGGAAGATATTTTAAAACAAATACATGCCCAGATCAATGTGAACGGACATATCATCGGCGCATCTGTCGGTTCCGGAATGACTGCCAAATATGTGTGTGAGGGAGGGGCAGATCTTCTTCTTGCACTGAGCGCAGGTAAATACCGGATTATGGGAAGGAGTTCCCACGCCTGTTATCTTTGCTATGGTAATAACAATGATCAGGTCATGGAAATGGGTCAGAGAGAGATCCTGCCTGTTATCCATGATGTACCGCTGCTGTTCGGCCTTTTTGCCAATGATCCGGAAATTCATCTGTATGACTATCTGAAGGAGATCCGGGACAGAGGATTTTCCGGTGTAGTGAATTATCCTACGATGGGATTGATTGACGGAAACTATGGTCGTGCACTCAGAGAAGAAGGGAATACCTATGAACGCGAAGTTGAAGCAATACGTCTTGCCCGTTATCTGGATATGTTTACCCTGGCTTTTGTGACCAACGAAGAGGAAACCCGCCTCATGTTGGACGCCGGTGCTGATGTAATCTGTGTTCATCTTGGATTGACAAGAGGTGGATTCCTCGGGGCTCAGGAGTATATTTCAGTGAATGAAGCACGAAAACTGGCTGATAAACTGTTTGAGATCTGCGAACAGAATAATCCTGAATGCATACGTATGATCTATGCCGGTCCGGCCAATACACCGGTGGATATGTTTTATTTTTATCAGAATACCAAATGTCAGGGTTACATAGGGGGATCTACTTTTGACAGGATTCCCACGGAGAAAGCGATTCTTGATACGACAAAGGCCTTTAAAAGTTATAATGGAGATGTAGACCCTGAAAACCCTGTTGCAAGGTTGATTAATGGGGACTGGAATGCCAGAAATGTGGTAGAGTTCGTCAGAGAATATATTGGAGAAAACTATATGAATGATATAAAACTGGGAGACCTCTCTTTGGTCATGCATATCTCTCCTTCCTACCTGAGCACCCGATTCCGTCGGGAAACCGGAATAAGTTTTACAGAATACCTTGTACGGTTTCGGGTTGAAAAGGCGAAAGAACTTCTTATGGATTCGTCAATTCTATGCAGAGAAGCTGCAGAGCAGGTGGGCTATTTTGATTATGCACAGTTCTCTAAGATGTTCAAAAAATACACCGGAACAACTCCCGCAGAGTGGCAGATGGAGAATAAAAACAAATCTAATATAAACACATGATATATGTAAATAAACACAGAAAAGGCGAAATATAAACACATAAAGTAAAGATATAAACATATTTACATATGAAATGAATTCAAGTAGAATTAAGTCATCCTAAACAACGACTTGATTCTACTTTTTTCATGGGCCTGTGAAAGACAATGGGATGATAACAGTACACCAGAGCCGGATATCTACAGCTGATTATTACAGTTTATCAAAAGATACCGGCAGATAAAAAAAGGAAGGAGTGATCGGATGAATACGATTGCAATAGCAGGTACATTCGATACAAAAGGAGCAGAGTTTCTCTATGTGAAAAACCTGGTTGAAGAGCTCGGCCTGAATCCCTTTATGATTCATACCGGTGTGTTCGACCCGTCATTCACAGTGGATGTGACCAATGAAGAAGTGGCCTCGGCTGCGGGATATGATATCAAGAAGATCGTCGAGAGAAAAGACAGGGCTATGGCTACGGAGGCTCTCTCAAAAGGAATGGAGATTCTGGTTCCCAAGCTGTATGAGCAGGGAAAATTTGACGGGATCATCTCTTTTGGAGGGTCCGGGGGAACATCCCTGGTAACACCGGCCATGCGAGCGCTCCCGATCGGAGTTCCGAAAGTCATGGTATCTACCATGGCCTCCGGTAATGTGGCACAGTACGTGGGAACCAGTGACATCATCATGATGCCGTCTATCGTTGATGTGGCAGGGCTTAACAAAGTATCCAAAATGATCTTTAAAAATGCGGTCCTTGCTATCGCGGGGATGGTCAGTCTGGGAGATAAACTTCCACAGGATTCAGGAGAAGAGAAGCCTTTGATCGCAGCGACGATGTTCGGTGTTACCACCCCATGTGTTGATCAGGCAAAAGCCTATCTGGAGGATCAGGGTTATGAAGTCCTGGTTTTCCATGCGACCGGAACCGGCGGTAAAACCATGGAAGCTCTGGTCGATGCCGGATTCTTTGCCGGAGTACTTGATCTGACTACCACAGAATGGTGTGATGAAATCGTAGGCGGAGTTCTGGCTGCCGGTCCGGAGCGATGTGGTGCGGCAATCCGGAATAAAATACCCCAGGTAGTTTCTGTGGGAGCCTGTGATATGGTCAATTTCGGACCCATGGATACCGTGCCATCAGAGTTTTCTGGAAGGAATTTCTATAAGCACAACCCGACTGTAACCCTGATGAGGACAACAGCTCCGGAGAATGCAAAAATCGGCGCAGCACTGGCAGATAAATGGAACAATGCACAGACGGATATGACAGTCTTTCTTCCTGCTAAAGGAATTTCCATGATCGATGCAGAAGGACAGCCATTTGACGGACCTGAAGAAAGAAAGGTTCTGTTTGAAACGATCAAAGAGAATATCAATAATGAAAACGTCAAGATTGAAGAACTTCCCAATAATATTAATGACACAGAATTTGCACTTGCTGCAGCAAAAGAACTGATCAGACTGCTTAATGCTTAGCCTTTCATAGCATGCAAGATGAGAATAGGCACAGATCAAATCAGAGAGTTAACAATATCTATATTCAATAAGGAGGAAAAGAACATGTTAAGAAAAACAAGAAGTGAAATCATGGCAGATTTTAAGGCACAGGTAGAGAGTGGCAAGATCCTTGTCGGTGTTGGAGCAGGAACCGGAATCACAGCCAAATGTAGTGAGAAGGCAGATGTTGATATGCTGATCATCTACAACTCCGGACGTTTCAGAATGGCAGGACGTGGTTCCTTATCAGGACTGCTTGCTTATGGCGATGCCAACAAAATCGTGACCGAGATGGGACAGGAAGTTCTTCCTATCGTAAAGAAAACCCCTGTACTTGCCGGTGTATGCGGCACAGATCCTTTCCGTGTGATGGACATTTTCTTAAAGCAGTTAAAAGACCAGGGATTCAACGGCGTTCAGAATTTCCCGACAGTCGGACTGATCGATGGGAAGTTCCGTGCCAATCTTGAGGAAACCGGCATGGGCTATGGTCTTGAGGTGGACATGATCCGCCAGGCTCATGAGTTGGATATGCTGACCTGTCCTTATGTATTCGATCCGGAGCAGGCAGCAGCGATGGCAGAAGCCGGAGCAGATATCCTTGTTGCACATATGGGCCTTACTACAAAAGGTTCTATCGGTGCTGAAACAGCTGTGACATTGGATGATTGTTGCGTAAAGATCCGCGAGATCATTGCTGCAGGGCGTAAAGTGAATCCAGATATCATGGTAATCTGCCACGGTGGTCCGATTGCGGATCCGGAAGACGCAGAATATGTTATCAATAACGTACCTGAGATTGATGGTTTCTTCGGAGCTTCCTCCATTGAAAGACTGGCATCTGAGAGAGGAATGACCGCACAGGCTGCAGCATTTAAGGCTATCGAGAAATAGGCTGTTTGACAGACCTGATTACCTGGCAGGGGGTTGATCACTCCCTGCCCTTTAATGTGTAGCTGTTTGTTGAAAAAAGAATTGTAGTGTATGCAAAATGTATGCAGCGGATTGCCGAAGGCCTGAAAACTCCCTTCTTTCCTTACTATTTCAGGACTTGATTTTGTTCAAGTCCTGTTATCCGCAGATTCATTTTGGCCCTGAGAACTACTGTTTAAGCAGTTCTCAGGGTTTTCTTTTTTTTGCGGATTTTGTATGTATTTGTATGTACCTAGTGTTTATGCGCTTTTCCGGCGCTTTACAAGCATTTCTCCATCAATTCGGCTGTCTTATATCTGGGCTGCACATCCTTAATATAATGCAATGTCATTGCCATGGAAGTATGCCCTAAGAGCCTCTGGATCTCCTGAATGGGTGTTCCGTTCAGATAGAGGATCGATGCCACCGTAAAGCGGATGGAATGGCTTCCTCGCCCCTTCGGGTCGATTCCGGCTTCTTCGCAGTACTTCTTCAGATGCTCGTTGAAGGTCTGCGTGTAGAGCTGCTTCCCCTTATACATGAAGATGTATTCACCGTCCGGGTTGATTTCCCGGGCACGTTCCAGAATCCTCTTTGCTGCGGAAGGAAACTGTACCCATCGGAATCCTGCATCCGTATTTCCTTTGACATGGTCTACATTCTCATAGCTTCCGGTAGAAAATGTTCCATCATCAAGAAGTTCGTTGGAGAGAACTACCTGACCTTCCACGTAGACCTCGTTTTCCCGTAGGTTCTCCCATTTCAAAGCCCGAAGCTCTCCAATCCTAAGAGTAACATAGAAATCGAACTGGATGGCGAGGGAGTACATCTCATCGATGCCCTGCTCCTCTTTGTTCTTCATGTAGTTAAGAAGCTTTGCTCTTTCTTCCGAGTTAAATGCTTTCTCCTTCTTGGAATTCACCGGTTTCAGCGGGAACTGCCGCATGTCAATCTCCCGGATCGGATTTCTGGATACGATCGCAAGCTCATTGATCGCGTAGGAGAAGATCCCGTTGATAATGCTCTTGACATTGTTGAATTCCTTGGATGTGAGAGCCCGGCCCTTGGTCCATTCCCGGAAGAGTCTGGTAAAATCCCTGGGAGTAAGTTTCCGAATAGGTATCTTGGAGATGCTGGTATCTTCCAGATACTTGCGCCATTTTTGCTGGTGGATCTGCAGGGTCTTAGCTGCGGTAGGTGTATGGTCTCTTTTCCATATCAGCCATAAAGGGAAAATTTCTGCCATCGAATAGTTTTCTTCACCGTACTCGATGTCATAAAGCTTCCGGTATAAAGCATCTTCATCCGCAGCCACAATCTGCATCCGGTTGATATAGATATATACTTGTCGGCCGTCTTTTCTATACTTGATTTTGTCTTCATATTTTCTTCTGAGTTCTTTTTCTTTTCTCATCTGATCTATTGTTTCCAAGATCTCTGCCGAATCCATAGTATCATCTGAAACCAGGTGAAGTAAAGGCGAAATGTCATCTTTTATGTCTCTTCTTCCGATAATCATTCCGCCCCCTTCTGTCCGGCGGGACATAGACATCAAACAGTCTGAGTAATCTGAGATGTCTATGCCACCTGCCGCTTATTATGATAGTTCTTTCTGTTGACAAAAATGTATTATCGATGAAAAATGCTTCTTTATTGATCATGATTTTTTCCTTTCTTAATTGAGCTGATGAAATCACTTTGTTTCGGTATATAACTTAACTTGTTGGTCCCCGGCTGGATTACATCCATCCAACCGTCTTATATAGTTTTTCAGTAATCTTCTTAAGAGCTTTGAATTCCCTGGAGAGTTCTTTTATCTCTATGCGGTCTGCATATGAAATGATCGCTTCATTGATGAAATCTCTTTCTAAGGGGAACCTGTTTTTGTCACGATTCTTGATTATCTCATACGCTTGCTCTGTGATCCGTAAATGTTTTTCCCTGTTTTTTATGGTTCTCACCTCCTTCTTAATGAGCAGTTAATAAGGCTGACCTCTCAGCAATTTGAGTTCACCATCGTGAAGAGAAGCCTCAAGACTCAAAGTCCCGCTCATGCTTTCCTCATAGAGAGTTGTGACCAGATAATCTTTCATATTCCTGATATGCAGGTCCTGGTCGATGATCCGGTTCAGCACGTTTGCTACATGGTCATACTTCAGTTTGAGGAACTGGGACTTAACTACTTCCCAGGGACGGGCAGCTTTTTTGATTATCACTGTCTCCCTGGGAAAACAGACCATATCACAGATTGTATCGTAGATCTCGTTAACCATCTCGACCTCTGCCGGGCTGTGACGCCTTGCAGAGTCCAGCAGATAGTCCAGACTGATGTTATCAGCAATGAGTTTTCGGTAAGTCTGTGCGTTTTTAATGGATCGTTCCTTCTCTCTCTCAGCCGATTGAAAGATAGATTGATCTTTCATTACTTTAGATTCTATTATGTTAGATTGACTTATCTTATCTTGTGCTGTCCATGGACCGTCCATGGTCTGTCCTTGGCTATCATCCTCTTTTCTGGTTTTACCGTCTGATCTTGCCTTCTTTTCAAGCACCTGCACATCCGGGCGTTTCCTACGGAGCAGGTCAAGATAGATGCTGTCCTTTTTCCTGTCAGCCCGCAAGGTATTCTGTTCCCGCCAGTCTTCCATGTAGGCCACCAAATCATCGTTTAACCTGCAGACCAGGCCTGCTGCTTCAAGCTGCTCTAAATCTTCCATCGTGGCTCCACAGATTCTTAAGACGGTAAAAGCTTCTACAATACCGTCATCATCTGTATTCATCATCAGGTGGAAATACAGGTTCTGTACATTGTCGGGAAGCTTTAGGAATCTGGAACTTTCCACGATTCTCTTTGAAAACATTCTTCTGTCACTCAATCATATATCACCCCCTCGCTGGAAGAATCGATGTTTTCCTTTAATGTCGTTAGTTTGCTGTGTTACAAAATGTGTAAGTAGGCCCAAACCTCAGCTACGTTCCTGCCCGGACACTCCTCCCGGCGTATTTGCAGATGATCCTGTATCCCTTCTGAGGATGGGGTATGCAGTTGCCATGGTGCAGGGGTGAACCAAGAGTTCTTAAGAGAACTAAAAAGGTTCTGCATCATTATATTATACTAAAAAGGTTCTGTCAATAGGAGAAATGAAAAAAATAATAATTATATGGGTTCTGTTATCATAGCTTTTATGGTAGAATATAGATAAAGAAGTAAGCATATCATAAGAGGAGGATAGATATGATGTTTGAACTTTCAAAGGATAACTTCATTTCACCAGGTTCGATTGGTGGAAAGATCAAGCGAATCCGGGAACATAAAGGCTGGACGCAGAAGGAACTGGGGTTACGGTGCGGATTCTCCCAGAGCTCTGCAGACGTACGTATCCGGCAATATGAGAGCAACAAAAAGGTTCCCCGTGAAAAAGCATTAAAGACACTCACCGAGGCACTGGGGATCGAGGAGCATGCTTTGTTTGACGCTGATTTTCTTGTCATGGATGATGCCTGCCATGCTTTGTTCGACATTGAAGATTTCCATGGACTCCATCCGGTAGAAATAAATGGAAGATACTATCTGGAATTCAGTGGACCGACTATGCTGAACCCACATGGGATACGTGAGCATGAACAGGATGATTTTCTGAAGGCATGGTTAAGAGAAAGGAAGAAATGGCTTCCGGAACGGAGGGATACTGAGGAGGAAAAGAGAGAGAAACAGAAACAATATGATCTGTGGAGATTTGAGTATCCCAGGAATGTTACCAAAGAGACAACGCAGCGCCTTCGATTGCGGGCTAAGAAGGAGAAGCTGGAAAAGGAATTGCAGGCAGTCATGGAAGAACTGGGAGAATGACGGTATAAGCCCAATCTGGGACAAGCGGTCCCAAAACTGTCGCATTTTTGGTCTCAATCCGGTACCAAAAAAGGTCTCAAATCGGGCGGTATTTTCTTGTTTTGGAAAAGAATCCGGAAGCAAGATACGCATTTTGTCCGGAAAATGCCTCTTGCCAGGGACACCCTGGGACCCGGTATGAGATAAAGGTATAAGTCAGAAACTCTTTCTATTTAGGTACATCCTGTGTTCATGGCTGTCTGATTCCTCCTTCCTTCTTCATGGGCAGTTAATATGGCTGTCCCCTCATCATTTTAAGTTCATCGTCGTGAAGAGAAGCCTCCAGGTTCAAAATACCGCTCATGCTTTCCTCATAGAGTGCTGTGACCAGATAAGATTTCATGTTTCTGATATGCAGGTCATGGTCAATCAGCCGATTCAGTATCCCGGCGATATGGTCATATTTCAGCTTGAGAAACTGGGACTTGACGACCTTCCACGGACGGGGGACTTTTCTGATCAGGACAGTCTCTCTGGGAAAGCAGACCACATCGCAGATCGTATCGTAGATCTCTTCTACCATATCGGCTTCTGACGGACTATGCCGCCTTGACGTATCAAGAAGAAGCTCCAGACTGATGTTGTCGGCAATGAGTCTGCGGTATTGTTGTGTCTGTTTATCGGTTCCATCTCTCTCTCCATCATCGGAAGAAAGATAGATTGATTGATCTTCTATTCCATTAGATTCTCTTATGTTAAATTGACTTTTCTTATCTTGTGCGATCCGTGGACTGTCCATGGACGGTAGTTGCTTCTTTTCCTGCTTTTTTCCTTTGCTGTCGGATCGTGCTTTCTTCTCAAGGACTTCTATGTCTGGACGTTTCCGGCGGAGAAGGCCAAGATAGAGGCTGTCTTTTTTTCGGTCTGCGCTTAATGTGTTCTGTTCCCTCCAATCCTCTATGTAGGTCACCAGGTCATCGTTTAAAATGCTGACCAGGCCTGCTGTTTCAAGCTGGTTCAATGACGCTTTCGTGGCTCCGCAGATCCTTAAAACGGTGAAAGCCTCCACGATTCCGTCGTCATCTGTATTCATCATCAGATGAAAATACAGGTTTTGTACAGCGTCTGGAAGTTTAAGGAATCTGGAACTTTCCACGATCCTTTTTGAAAACATTCTTCTGTCGCTCAATCATGTATCACCTTCTTTCTTGCAACCGATCTTATAGACTCTCTGTAGCTTTGCCTTGGCTGTCCTGTTCTATGGTTACTATTCACGGCTCCACCATCCATCAAGCCACAAGCCATCCGTGCGAGTCACGTATGTCGCATCTGCGATGCTCTTGCCTGAAGCTGATGGGGTGGTGCCTGCTTCACAGGCCTTGTCTGAATATGCCTGTGTCTGCATTCATGCAAGCATGCTGCATCCAAAGTCATATTCAGACAGGCCGTGAATAGTAACGTTCTGTGATCAAATGGTTAAATTTATAATTGGCCCAAACCACCTCAGCTCCGTTCCTGCCCGGACACTCCTCCCGGCGTATTTGCAGATGATCCTGTATCCTTTCTGAGGACGGATGGGGTATGAACTTGTCAAGGCGCGGGGGAGAACCTATAGAGAACTAATAAGGTTCTGGAAATTATAATTAATTAAAAAGGTTCTGTCAATAGGAAAATTGAAGAAATTTATAAATTATAAAGGTTCTGAATTTGAAGAATCTGTGTTAGAATAGAAACAAAAAAGAATGCTTGTCTGTATGAAGGAAGAAAAAAGCAGATAGCAGATAGCAGATACTTGATCCTATCAGAAGAGGAGGATAACTATGAATTATGGTATGTCAAAAAGAAAAGAGGAATCACCCGGGTCAATCGGCGGGAAGATCAAAAGGATTAGGGAACATAGAGGATGGACACAAAAAGAACTGGGTGTCCGCTGTGGCTTTTCTGAAAGCACGGCAGATGTCCGGATCCGCCAGTATGAGAGTAACAAAAAGGTTCCTCGGGAAAAAGCATTGAAGGTGATTTCTGATGCATTAGGGATCGATGAGTGTGCTCTGTATGATGCAGATCTGCTGGTAAAGGACCGTGCCTGTCATGCCTTATTTGACCTGGAGGATTTCCACGGTCTTCATCTGGTGAAAGTAAATGGCAGATTCTATCTGGAGTTTAGCGGGCCGATTCTGCTGCAGGAGAATGGCGTCTATGAATTGGAGAATGAGCATTTTTTAAGGAAATGGTCAGAAGAAAGGGAAAAGTGGCTGCCGGAACGGAGGGACACTGAGGAGGAGACAAGAGAAAAAAGGAAACGATATGATCTGTGGAGATATGAATATCCCAGGAATGTTGCCCAAGAGACGAAAGAACGTCTCAGGCTCAAACAGAAGAAGGCCAGGCTGGAGAAAGAACTGAAGGCTGTCAGGGAGGAACTGGGAGAATGAGTACAATTCACACAGAATGACGTACATAGTGCAATAAATGTTGTCCCAAGCGAGTGGCAGCGGCAAATTGCGTTCTGAGTATATTAAAGTGAATTTTGGACATTGTCGGAACAATACCCAATCAGGGCATCCTTGTCAGTTATTGTGATTTTCTGACGGGAGGTCGAGATGACACCATCGTCTCTTAGCTGCTTTAATACCCTTTCGACCTGTGCTGCGGAGGCGCCGACAATCATTGTCAGCAGGCTTTGTGAATACTCTACTGTTGCCTTATTGCTTGGGTTATGTGTCAAAGAAACATATAATGTGTCACATATCCGGGTTCTGCAGGAACTGAAGGCCTGACTGGTGGAGTTATAAAAAAGATAGCTGATAAAATCACAGTCTTCTTCCAGAAGGGCCATGGCCAGATCCGGGTTTGACGAGGCCATTTTTCTTAGCGTCTGGTAGGAAACAGCATAAACTTCCAAGTCAGTGAAGGCGCGCATGATCATTTCGAAATCCATTTTATGGCGATGGCGTTCCACCCCAATGGGAAAGATGGAACCGGGACCGAAGAGAGAAATGGTTTTTTCTACTCCCTTTTCATGAGAGAGGGAAAACATCATGACTCCCTTCGTGATGAGATAGGCAGTGTTGTTAATAATGCCAAAAGTGGAGAGGTAGTCTCCTTTATTGAAGGTGACAAGGCGGCTGTTTTCCTGACGGAATGCCTTGATGAAGCGATTGAATTTTCCAGAAAAATAAAAGCTGGGAATTTGATAATCCTGCATATGAAGCGTTCCCCCATATATTCATAATATGATAAAAAAATAAACCTGACAAACTAATTGTGGTCCGCCAGTTCATTCCCTTTAAGGATGGCCGTTGGGCCCTGTTCACATTGTATTATGATAATAACATATTTTCTAAAAAAATGCGTAAAACACTTGAAAAAAAAAATAATTATAGTATAGTTAGCATATAAGTAATTGGAGAATGAAATAGTATTGAAATAGGAGAGTGTTGACAATGGATATACAGGAATGTGTAAACTATTTATTAACCGGTGCCCAGCATAGGGTGTTTCAGGACATGAAGAACGCTTTAAAGAAATATGATCTGACGCCAATACAGTATGGGGTCCTCCAGTGCATGTGGCAAATGGACATGAGCAACCCCAAGGAGATCGCAGAATTTCATGGAGTGGAGAATTCTACTATGTCCGGAATTCTGGATCGTATGGAGACCAAGGGCCTGATAAAGCGGGAGATTGATGAGAAGGATAGACGCTTTATCAAGATCAGACAGACGGATATTTCAAAAAGTCTTGAGGAGCCTGTTGTAAAAACGGTTGAGGAGGTTAATTTCCGGGAGATGGGCAGGTTTTCTCATGCAGAAGCTGATCAGTTTAAAGAGTATTTAAGAAGGATAAGTAAGGATTAACGAAAGATTATGGTATACTAAAAAGAATCCTTTATAGATAGAAGGAAGGGATTGCTGAACTATTTCAGCTATCGCTTCCTTCTTTGTATTGATTTTATTAGTATAGGAAGGATTGTGAATAAGTCGCCGAGTATACCATATCTTGCATATTTAAATATGGGGGCCAGAGGATCCTCATTAACAGCGATGATGCATTTGGCCTTACTTATTCCTGATAAATGTTGTATAGAACCGGAGATTCCACATGCGATATAAAGGTCCGGAGCTATGACAGCACCGCTTTGTCCAACAAGGTCTTCATCCGCCGCCCATCCCATCTCTACGGCAAGGCGGCTTGCCCCTACTGCACCGTTTAGTTCAGAAGCCAGCTGACGGATTAAAGAAAAGCCCTTTTCTCCCTGAGTTCCACGACCACCGGCAACGACAACATTAGAAGAGCGAAGATTGCCCGGCTGCAAAGCCGGCAATGATTCCGCAGTCAGAAGCCTGGGTCCCGGTTGAGAATGATTCTCATCAAAAGACTCTGTGATCAGAACGGGTGAATATCCCGGAAAAGGGGGAAAAGAGTCGATAGATGGCAGACTGTGAAGATCAATGATAATGGATTGTGGGGTCATGCGATTTTCATGCCAAAGAGTAACTTCGCCTGCTCTTCTTGAGCAATGCCATGTAGGAACCGATCCTTCGCCTGGTCCATCTACAAGATGATAATCTCTGCAATTTAACACAAGATCTCTTTCGGTCATGACTGCACTGTGCAGGGCCAATGTATGACTTTCCGGAGTGTTCGCAAAGAGTATATACGAGGGAGTATACTTTAAAAGGAGACAGGCAAGCTGCTGCTTCACCACCGAGAAATCTTCCAGTTGAGTCTTGTTTGTTTTTATAGAAATCAGGTAATCGAGGCACGATAAGTCTGTGGGAGAAAGCTGCTGATGAATGATTCGGAACCTGGTATCAACAGATGCTTTCGGCATGATGTTCGGGACAATCGAGCTGGATGTCATGACTGCCGCTAAAGGGACCATCAGCTGAGAAGAAAGTCTTCTCCCAACCTGTAAAAGAGCCTGATGTTCTTTTCGGAGATACCCGCTTCCATCACATTCCAGGTAGATCCATATAGCTTTTCTCAAATGATATGCATGTTCCGTCATCCTATCACCGATATCCTTTCTCTGCGGCACGGAGAATCTTTCCGGCCAGCTCATCCACAGTATCCATGGAATAATACTGACACCCTTTGTTTTCATGGGAGTCTGTGGCGCATAATCCGTCTGACAGGGAGGATCCCACAGGAGGACTAATATGCTCAATTCCTGATAATGCGGATAGAGACAGGGTGATTACATCTCCATCTGCCCACAGGATTCTCTCTATCGAGGGGTAGCTGGGAGGAGATAGTCTGTCGGGGAAGCAGAGCATGGTTTTAGTATCCAGTATGTATGTGGCGATGATATCCCGGTCCTCTGCCTTTGCCAGAAGACGTCCCTGATCAAGAGTAAGATCCATTGCCGGATAAATAGTCTGCAGACCCATGTTTTCAGCAATAATCGGACCAAAAAGAATTCCATCAGATTGAACGAAGGCCTCGTCGATGAGAATCAGGGAATAATCGCCGTGTCTGTCTTCTATATATCTGACAGTGTCAGCAAGGACTTTTCCAAGAAAGACAGGACCAGGACCGTTAAGGTCAATGTCGGAGAGGAGAAAGGCCTGATCAGCACAAATAGCGATATAATCGTGTAGCTTTGAAATGACTTTAGCGGTTCCAAACGAAAGAACGGAAATATTGATGGAAGGATCCTGTAGTTTGAGTTTTTTTGCGACATATAAAGAATAAGACCGACAGGGAGCCGAAGAATTCTGTCCCTGAGACTGGTCTGTCCTTTCTTCTGAAGGTGTGAGAAAACAAGTCATATCTGTTAGCTGAGGGGCGATTATCAGTAGATTCATGATGACACTCCTTCCATATCTGTGTTGACGTAATTTGTTGACAAGGCTTTTTCATTCGTCATTTTTTAGTGCAGTGTGACGCAAACACTGCCTTTAGAATCTATCAAAGAAAATTCCCCATGAAGATCACCTGAGATGACATTCGATGGGGTGTTTTCTGGAGAGTTATTATGTGGCTAAGTTGATGGCTGTTAAGTTCAGAACTCAGTCAGATTGGCCGTTCTCTTTTCGAGAAACGCGGTCATACCTTCCTTTTTATCTTCTGTAGAAAATGTAAGGCCGAATACATTTGCTTCATAGGAAAGGCCGCTTTCAAGATCTGTATCCATGCCGGTCTCAATGCTGCTTTTGGCTAGGGAGACTGCGTAACTGCCGTTAGACAGGATCCGACTGATCATAGCCTCGCAGGTGCTGATTAGATCTTCCTTTGGCACCACTTTATTTGCCAGGCCGATCCGGTAAGCTTCGGATGCGTCGATCCGGTCACAGGTAAAGATCAATTCTTTTGCCCTGCCTTTTCCGATCAGGCGAGCCAGTCTTTGTGTTCCACCGAATCCGGGGATGATGCCCAAACCACATTCTGGCTGCCCGAAGATGGCATTATCTGCGGCAATAAGTATATCACAGCTCATAGCCAGCTCGCAGCCGCCGCCCAGGGCATATCCATTTACTGCAGCAATGGTAACCTGGGGCATAGTTTCCAGTCTGCGAAATGCTCGCCTGGCCAGAAGCGCCATGGAGCGGCCCTCTTTGGCGCTTGCATGAACCATCTCGGAGATGTCAGCCCCTGCTACGAAGGATTTTTCACCAGCACCGGTTACGATAAGGGCGCGTATGCTCTTATCCATTTCGATTTCCTCCAGGCAGGCATCCAGCTCCTGCAGAGTTTCAGAATTCAGTGCATTCAGTGATTTGGGATTGTTTATGGTAACAATTGCATAAGTTTCTTTTTTTTCAAAAATCAGGTGGTTATACATAATTAGCTTCTCCTTTACTAATTCTGATGTCTTCCGGGTTGATGTCACTTAGAGAATGACAGAATAAATTAACCAGATGACGATACTGAGCAGACCGATGGTTGTTGCAGGCGGGTCAATATGGGTGCTGGGCTCTGTGTTGATCAGGTCGCCTATGATAACCATAACCACATGAGAGATGCCTCCCCATACCGCAGCAGCTACGATGCTTCCGGTTGCTGTGAAGGCATAGGCTGCAATACAGGTGATATGATGTGTATAGGGACATGCCGGCTCAAGGAAACAGAAGAGCAGGGCAGCAAGGCTGAAGAAGAAAGGCAGGAAAGCATTACCTGTTATTTTCCCGATATAGCCTCCGGCAGCTCCTATGACAAGTCCGAAGAAAAGATGATAAACCCATTCAATTTTTTTGTCGTTGTAATGAGCAATGTTCCTGAAGTTTTTGTTGATGAATTTTTTGTCTCCGAAAATAATTCGGGCAAGTGCTGAGTAGAGAAATACGACAATAGAGCCACCGTCAATTGCGATTCCGAGTTTGGAAATAGCAACCGTGGTAAACGATCCTGCTATGGCAAAGAGACCGGAAACAATCAGTACCGAAGGATCCAGGTAAGCATGAAGGCTCTTTGCGATATCAGCTCCGCCAAGATCGTGCTTGCGGATATTACCGGCATATGCGGTGCCGCAAACAGCGCCTGTGAATGCTACGTAAGGGATAAATCCAAAGTATAAGCAATTATTCAATAATTCATTGGAAGGATACAGGTTGTAGAGAACACCTACAACACCAGCAAGAAAACATGCTTCAAAAGCGCCTGTAAGAGCGCCGAAGATACCGCAAACAAATGCACAACCAATCATAAACGCTGTCATATTATAGTCCTCCTGTATGGAAAATAGTAATATAAGAATAATCTCTGATAATCAAGACAAAACTATCCCGATATAAATATTAATAAATCAAATGTTCTGGCAATTATCTTAAAACGGAGCCGGAAATGATAAGCTTCTGGATTTCATTCGTGCCTTCATAGATCTGGGTAATCTTGGCATCTCTCATCATGCGCTCTACATGGTATTCCTTCATGTAGCCGTTTCCGCCGAGCATCTGAACTGCCTCTGTAGTAACTTTCATAGCGACATCTGTACATTTCAACTTAGCCATGGCAGCTTCGATGGTGAAGCGTTTTCCGCTGTCGTGGGCAGCAGCTGCATTATAAAGAAGGAGTTCTGCGGCCTTTATCTCGGTCCACAGCTCTGCCATGGTGAAAGCAAGATACTGGTTCTTAGCGATAGGCTTTCCGAACTGTTCTCTGGTCTTCATATATTCTTTGGCTGCTTCAAAAGCTCCTTTAGCAATTCCCAGTGCCTGAGCGGCCACACCGATACGGCCTCCATCCAGGGTAGCCATGGCAAGCTTGAAGCCTTCACCGGGTTTGGCAATCATGTTTTCTGCAGGTACCCGGACGTTGTCCAGATTCATCTCCGATACCTGGGCACAGCGGATGCCCATTTTGTTTTCCACTTTCCCGACGGTAAATCCTAGTGTTCCCTTTTCCACAACGAATGCTGCCATACCCTTGGTTCCAAGCTCTGGGTCAGTCAGGCAGTAGATGATGGTATAATCAGCAAGAGGGCCATTGGTGTTAAAACACTTGGAGCCGTTAATGATATATTCATCTCCATCCTTTACAGCAACGGTCTTCTGGCCTGCTGCATCCGATCCTGCGGTATGCTCTGTCAGTCCGAAGGAGCCGATCTTTTCCCCATAGGTGATGGGCGCAAGATACTTCTTTTTGATATGATTAGGAGCTGAAGAATTGACGATACTTCCTCCATATAAAGAAGTGTCTACACTGTAGGAGATGCCGAAGGAGGCATCAACCTTAGAGATCTCTTCTATAGAAAGGACATAACTCATATAATCTCCACCAATGCCCCCGAGTTCTTTCGGATAGGGAAGACCATAGGCACCGGTTTTTCCATATTTCTTAAAGAGATCCATGGGAAATTCTCCAGCTTCGTCTCTTTCTGCAACGCCAGGCTTTAAAACGTTTGCTGCAAAATCCTTTGCTAACTGTTGTATCTTTAACTGTTCTTCTGTAAAACAAAAATCCATATCGTTAATCCTCCTTGTACATCCCTGGTGGTGTCGGCAACTCCGGTTTCCAGGTTCAACTTACATTAATGTGAAAGGTATGCCTTAAATAGAAGAAACTAACACGCGAACAATTAGCATACTAACTATTAGTACACTAATATTAGCATTTATACATAAAAAAGTCAATTTTATATCCCTAAAAATAATGCACAATAATGAGCGAGTCTAATTGTGAAATATCTATAAATTTAAAAAAACACACAAAAGGTAGTTGACAGAACTGTTTGTGCGAAATATAATTAGCATACAAACTAATAAACACGCGAATTAATTGCAACACTAACAATTGTGTGGCGAAGTGCTGTGCATGCTCTAGCTGGTTTTGAACATTTCTTCTTATTATCTTATTATTTGTTTCTCTCCCTCATGTGAGGGAGAACGGATAAAAAGGCAGTGTTAAGATGTGTTCAGAGATGAGGGAGGGATCGAATCTCAAAGAAATCATGTACCAGGCTGTCTCAGAAGAGACAGAAAACAATAACGCCTTATAAAAGGAGGAAAAGGAATGAAGGTAGAAGTGGCAATGCCTAAAATGGGATTCAGTGAAGCAGACGTGACATTAACTCAGTGGCTGAAGAACGAAGGAGACGCTGTTGTACAGGGAGAGCCGATCGCAGAGCTGGAGGGAGAGAAGATTGTGAACAATCTTGAGTCCCCTGTAAGCGGAACTCTTGCCAAGCAGTGCATCGAGGAAGGTACCGAGGCACAGATCGGTACAGTAGTAGCAATCATCGAAGCAGATGAATAATGACTGGAGGTGTTTTTATGGAATTAACAAAAAAGGATTATCGCAGATTATACGGGGACATGTGGCTGATCAGACTGTTTGAAGGCAGGCTGAAAGACTTATTTGCAGAAGGAGTGATTCCTGGTTTCGTACATCTTGGTATCGGTCAGGAAGCAACCATGGCAGGCACATGCTTCTTCCTCGATGATGGCGATGTTATTGGAGCTACCCATCGTGAGCACGGGGTTCTTCTCAATCGGGGAGTGGATCCCAAGCGTGTGATGGCAGAGATCTTTGGTAAGGAAACCGGCTGCAGCCGTGGGCGTGGAGGATCCATGCATACAGCAGAGCTAAGCAAGGGCTGCCTTGGTAACGGTGCCATCCTTGGAACATATCAGACTATCATTAATGGATATGCATATGCTCATAAGGTAAGAAACAACAAGAAGGTAGCTGTAACCATGTTTGGTGATGGCCAGTCCAATCGCGGCGATGTTTATGAAGGAATGAACTTTGCAGCAACCTGGAATCTTCCGACTATATTCATCATCCAGAACAATGGATATGCCATGTCTGTACCGAGAGATAAGCAGATGAAGCTAGAAGATATGAGCAAGAGAGCTGTTGCATTCGATATGCCAGGTGAGAGAGTGGACGGAAATGATCTCATGGCAGTACTTGATGCCTGTGGAAGAGCTGTTGAGCGTGCAAGAGAGGGCGGCGGCCCGACCCTGCTGGTATATGAAACCTACAGATGGAGAGGACATTTTGAGGGAGATCCCCAGCCCTATCGTGACAGGGCAGAAGTGGATGATCAGATAAAAAACAATGATCCGATCAAACGTTTTGAGGAAGTGATCCTTGAAAAAGGCGTTTTGACCAGAGAAGAGATGGATGAGATCAAGGCAGAGCAGAAGGCGATTGTCGACGAGGCCGAAGAATTTGCAAGAACCAGCCCGGATCCGGATCCGGCAGATCTGATGGACGGCATCTATTATTATGAGGAAGGAAGTGAGACGAATGCGTAATATTACAATGGCACAGGCTATCTATGAAGCATTAGAAGAGGAAATGATCCGGGACGAAAGAGTCTTCTTACTTGGCGAAGATATTGGTGTGTTCGGCGGGTGTAATGGTGTAACTAAGGACCTTTATAAGAAGTTTCCTAACCGTGTACATGATACTATGATCGCAGAGACCGGTATTATGGGTCTGGCTACAGGTGCCGCTTACTCTGGTTTAAAACCTGTACCGGAGATTATGTTTGCAGACTTTGTAGGCGTATGCTATGACTACTTCCTGAATCAGATCTCCAAGAACCGTTACATGACCGGTATGCAGGAAGGTGGAAAAGACGGATGTATGGTCGTTCGTATGCCGAATGGCGCTGGTATCCGTTCTGCTGCCCAGCATTCACAGTGTGCGGAGCAGTTCCTGATGCCGATTCCTGGCTTAAAGATTGCAATCCCGTCTACTCCTTATGACGCAAAGGGAATGTTGAAATATGCACTTCGTGGAAATGACCCGGTTGTATTCCTTGAGCATCATCTTCTTTACAGCGTGAAGGGTCCGGTTCCGGACGAGGATTATGTAGTTCCGCTGTGTAGCTCTGATGTGAAGAGGGAGGGAACGGATGTTACCGTTATCGCGCTTCAGACTATGGTGCATAAGGCACTTGCAGCTGCAGAAGAACTTGAGAAAGAAGGAATCAGCGTTGAGGTTGTTGACCCAAGATCTCTAAAGCCTCTGGATATGGATACCATTCTTAAATCTGTCAGGAAGACAGGAAGAGTTATCCTTGCAGACGAGGCACCGGTTACCGGTAACGCCCTTGCTGAGGTTGGCCTTCAGATTGCAGAGAAAGCTTATGGCTCACTGAAAGCGGCTCCGCTTCGTGTTTGCGGACCGGATTGTCCGGTTCCGTTCAGCCCGGTACTGGAAGATGCATGGATCAGGAATAAGGATGACATCATTGAAGGTATCAGAACTGTAATGAAATAGTATTGTTCATGATTCCTCCTGTGATCATCCACAGGAGGAATCATTTTGGGACGGAGGATTGACCAATGAGTAAAGAAGGAAAGAATTTGGAACCCCAGCATATCAAGCTGACTCCTATGAGAAAGGCGATTGCCAGAAATATGTTTAACAGCCAGCACAGCATGGCTCAGACATCTGACTCCGTGGAGATCGATGTAACAGAGATTGTAAACATCCGCAAAAAGTTGCTGGAGAGAAAAGAAGAGCTCGGGACAAAGATCACGATAAACGACCTTCTGTCCTATGCGGCAGTCAAGGTGATCAGCGAGCATCCCCTGGCAAATGCATCTTTTGCCGAGACAGAAATCATCACCTATCCTTATGTCAATCTGAGCATGGCGGTTGCTACCGATTACGGTCTGACATCTCCGGTCGTGCATAACGCTGATGACATGTCTCTTGTGGAGCTCAGCAAGGCCTTAAAGGAGATTGTGGTTAAGGCTCGCGACAGAAAGCTTACCCTGGAAGATCAGATTAATGGCACATTTACCATTACCAACATGGGTATTTTCCCTGTGGATGATTTCAATCCTATTCTTCCGGCTCCCCAGTCCTGTATCATCGGGTTTGGAAGATGTATCGAAAAACCTTGGGTATACAAGGGAGAGATCTGTATCCGAACCACCATGTATCTGTCGGTAACCTATGACCACAGAGTTTTCGATGGAAAAGAGGTCGGAACGATCATGGGTGACATGAAGAAGCTTCTGGAGAACCCGGACCTGTTCCTGGACGTGTAATAGCAGGAGGAGGTAATCATGGCAGATAATAATAAGTACGACCTGGTCGTAATCGGCGGAGGACCTGCCGGATACGTTGGGGCGATACGGGCAGCCCAGCTTGGAATGAAGGTGGCTGTGTTTGAAGCAGAGCACGTCGGCGGCTGTTGCCTGAATGTCGGATGTATTCCGACAAAGGCTCTTTTCAGCAGTGCTGATGTGGTGCGTAAGATTCAGGAAGCTCGTCAGTTTGGTGTAGATGCTGAGCTGAAGGGGATTGATTATGCGTCGGTCATCACCCGGAAGGACTCTATCGTGCAACGATTAGTCGGGGGCGTTGGGATGCTCCTGAAGAAAAACCGAATTGAGGTAATCAACGATTATGGCAAGGTTGCAGGGCAAGGCCTTGTGAAAGCCCAGACTACAGGGGAGATATACGAGGCGGACAATATTCTGATTGCAACAGGTTCCTCCAATGCCCTGCCTCCTATCCCGGGAATCGGCGGAGACCGCATCGTTGACAGCACACAGCTTCTCGATATGAAAACCCTGCCCGGGAGCATCGCCATTATCGGAGGCGGAGTCATCGGCTGCGAATTTGCAGGGATCCTGAGTTCTTTTGGAACAGAAGTAACCATTATCGAGATGCTGCCCTGCCTTCTGGCCAACATGGATGAGGAGCTTTCCTCCGGAGTGGAGAAGCTTTTTAAGAAGAAAGGCATCAAGCTCTTATTAGGCAGTGCGGTAAAGGCCCTGTATGATGACGGGGATCAGAAATGTGTCGAATATGAGAAAAACGGGGAAACTGGCAGTGTTACCTGTGACTGTGTTCTGATTTCCACGGGACGCAGACCTAATACAGACAGTTTGTTTGAAAAGGACATAGACGTTGAGATGAACAGAGGTTTTGTCAGGGTTGACAGTGCCATGCAGACCTCCGTTCCCGGAATTTATGCGGCCGGAGATGTCACCGGAGAAGGAATGCTTGCCCATACAGCCTATGCTGGAGCAGAGACAGCTGTGGAGCAGATGGCTGGAATGGACAGCAGACTCAATCTGGAAGCAGTGCCGAAGGTTGTTTTTGTCGATACAGAGATCGCTTCGGTCGGTATGACAGAGAAGGAGGCAAAGGATTCCGGCAGAGAGATTCTTATCGGCAGATTCTATATGATCGGAAACGGCAAAGCCCTTGCCATGGGAGAAACCGCCGGATTTGTCAAGATCGTAGCCGATAAAGAGGACCACACAATTCTCGGGTTACATATGATGGGGCCGGAGGCCTCTGAGTTGATTACGGTCGGGGTTCAGCTGGTTTCCTCGAAAATTAAACTGGAAGAAGTTGAGAGTGCAATCTATCCTCATCCCTCTGTATCAGAAGCCATCAAGGAGGCAGCACTGGGAGCGCTCGGCAGGGCGATTCACGCATAATGAATTATAGGATTGACGAGGATAAATGCATCGGCTGCGCGGACTGTGCCAGATCCTGTCTGGTTGGTGTGCCGGTTATTAAAGAGGGAAAGGCCCTGTTTGATCCGAAAGCAGTCTGCTATTGTATAGAGTGTGGACACTGCATATCGATCTGTCAACAGGGAGCCATTTCCGTGACAGGCAGGACGGAAGACAGAGAGGTTAGCACAAAGGAGGCTCTTAGCGGTCTGGCTTCTTTTCTGAGAAGCAGAAGAAGTGTGAGACACTTTCATCCGGAGTCCTTGTCATCGGACATGATCGAAGAGGGGATACAGATTGCACAATATGCTCCCTGTTCGGCAAATGGCCACAAGGTTCACTGGGTGGTTCTAACAGGAAAAGATAAGGTAGATCGGCTCTGTCAGATGATCCGCAGTCATTACAGGAGGACAGGAAGTCATCCTGAGATTGAGGAGATTTTTGCCAGGGGAAAGAACTTCCTTACCCTGGATGCACCCAATATGGTCTTGACCTATCATGATGCCGGTGCCTTCTGCCCTGAGGCTGACTGCATCATTGCCATGACCACTGCCGACTTATATTGGAACAAAAAGGGAATAGGGACATGCTGGGCAGGTTTTGTCATGGAGTCTGCCAATGAGAATCCGGAGATTCGTGCATTTTTAAAAATTCCGGATGATAAACACATATATGGGGCCATAGCACTGGGGAATCCCGACGAACCGCCCTATCCATATATTCCGGAGCGTCCCAAAGCGGTAATTGACTGGCTGAAGCCCGAGAGCCTTATTTAAGAATTTGCGATATACTATTCAATATTTAGAAGAGGGAGATTATGAATATCACTGTTGAGCTGGTTGCAAACAGCGGAATCTTAATCCATTGCAATAACAGAAGACTCCTGGTTGATGGACTCTACAGCGAGACGGAGTATTTCTCTCCTCCTTTACAGGAAATGAGAGGTGCCATAGAGGGAGAAAATAGTCCTTACAGGGATATAGATTATCTCATTTTTACCCATAGACACAGAGATCATTTCTCTGCCGAATACACTGACCGCTACATCAGGAATAATAAGGTAAAGGCGGTCTATCTGACTCGATGGCAGGGAGGAAATCCTATGGAGATCGATGACCCGGCACCTTTACTGACGGCCACTTCTACGGGAATCTGCAATGAAGTGTGTCCTGGAGTAGGGGAGACATGTGTATTTCATCTGGAAGAAGACATGACTTTAACCCTCATAGGATGCCTTCATTCAGATTCCCAGAGGTATTATGCTATTATGCACTGTGCTCTGCTTCTTGAAGTCGGTGAGAAAAGGATTCTGGTCGGGTCGGATGCCGAAAGCTGTGACGAGAACCATCAGATTTTTGGGAAGATTGGAAAAGTGGATGCCTTTTTTATCAATCCGATCTATCTTTTCACAAAAGAAGGCGTTCGGACAGTGAAAACAATGAATCCGGCACAAACCATCATCTATCATATTCCCTTCGAGGGAGAAGATGGTGCCTACCTAAGGCCTCTGGCTAGAAGAATCATGCGTAAAGAAAATGACATCAGAGGGCTTGCCCTATTGTCGGAAAAGGGACAGACCATACAAATATAGGGATTTGTCATAATAAGTATTGAGAAACTCTTGCAAAGGCGCTACCTTAAAAACTCTTTTTACGATTGCAGGAGGAGGGGAAAATATGATATATCTGGAAACGAATTCCGTCAATCCCTGTTACAATCTGGCATTTGAAGAATACGTATTATATCACTGCAAAGAAGACAATTATCTGATCTTGTGGCAGAACGACAATACGATCGTTGTCGGGCAGAATCAAAATACGGAAGAGGAAGTCAACCGGACTTTTGTCAACGAAAGGAAGATTCATGTTGTGAGAAGAGCCACTGGAGGCGGTGCAGTTTATCACGATCTGGGCAACCTGAATTATTCTTTTATTACGGATTATAAGCAGTCAGACAGAATTACGAAGGAAAGATTTATGATGCCTATAATCCGTGCCTTATCAAATCTGGGTCTGGCGGCAGAGGCATCCGGCAGAAATGACATCCTGGTAAATGGGAAGAAGATCTCCGGAACTGCCCAAAGAATCGCAGGGGACAGGTTGCTCCATCATGGAACGCTGTTATTTGATTCTGACCTTAGCATGATTTCTTCTGCATTAAATGTCAAGGCGGACAAATACCGGTCCAAAGGACTGAAGTCTGTCAGAAGCCGTGTAGGAAATATCCGGGATTCTCTTAGACAGGATATGGATATTCGGAGTTTCTGGAGTTACCTGGAGGAGACCCTTGCCGGAAGCGGATATGTGAAAAGAGAAATGTCACCGGAAGAACTTAAGGCTATCAAAGATTTAAAACAGAAAAAATATGATACCTGGGAATGGATATATGGAAAATCACCGGCTTTTAACTTCTCTAATTCCGGCAGATTTCCCGGAGGAAGCCTGGAGGTTCGTATCGACATCAGAAAGGGCATCATCCAGGAGATCCAGTTCTTTGGAGATTTTCTGGGACGGATCCCCCTGGATCCTGTTGTTCATGCGCTGGCAGGATGTCCTTATGAACAGACAAAGGTACGAGAGACCTTGTCAGTATATTCTCTGGAGCCTTTCTTTGGTACAATTCACCTGGATGACATAGAAAGAGTTATTTTTGATCTCTAAGACGGTTGCGTCTGATGGGGAAAAGGGTATCATTAAATGGAATACTTGTCAGCGGGGAGCCCTGTTTCAGGTGCTGAGAGTAAGGAAGACTTAGACCCATTGAACCTGTTGGATAATGCCAGCGCAGGGAAAGTGTGACAGGATTAAGCATTGCCCGCCTATATGGCGGGCTTTATTTGTATTAGTCCAGTGGCAAGCGGCGAAGCAGACGTCAAGTGTGCTTGTAAGGATGCAGAGGCCAATGATCGTTTATTGATAAGAGGATGAAGGAGTTTCGTTATGAGTGAAAAGAAAGAGTATGTAAGCTATGGAAATGCTGCCTCCTGTGATTGCGGTTGTGGTTGCAATCTGTCAGAAGATGCAGTGAAAATCACAGGGTGCCGTTTTGCCCTGGGCATAATGAGTGACCGATTTGTTGATATTATTCTGGGAGCCCTCGACAAGACGAAAACAGACAAGGTCTGGAAGATGACAGACAAACTTTCGACCGTATACAGGGGTAAACAGGTTCATGTGGTGGATGCAGTAAAGGCTGTCTTCATTAACGCTTATCGGGAAGGGGTTCATATGACGCTGGAGGCCACCTTTTCCAGGGGCTGTCCCGGTGATGTAGATGCCGATGTTTATATGGCAGAGAATGATGACCCGCAGAATGAACCTCAGGTTAAGGATATTCATTTTCCCGTCAACTGCAAGATTGCCCTATATCCTATGGGTGCGACAAATTACATGGAGCATATAGCCACTGTTGTCAACCATGCTATTGATCTTGGGATCTATGAAGCCTCTTCCCATTACTGTACGATGCTTAAAGGGGATGTCCAAGACTTGTTTGACTATTTTGATTATGTGAACACTTACTGCAGTGAACGGCTGAATCACTATGTAATTGAGGTCACACTCTCTGTCAACAGCCCGACGGCGGACTAAAATCAGACAATAGCATTTTATTATAGGAGCCGATTGCGTCCGGACTCGCGCAACGAGACGGGTATGGAATCGAGCATCCGGACGATTTAGTCAGAGATAAACTGGCGTTTATAGAGGAGAAAAAATTATGGGAAAATCGTGGAAATTAAAAGATGTGCTGCTGATCGCCTTGTGTGCGGTTTTGTTTGGAATAATCTATCTTGGATGCACTTATGCCGGAGGAATTCTTTATGGCCTGCTCACGCCATTGGGGATGCCCTCTCTTGGATATGAACCTTTTTATGGGATCTACTTCATGGCGGGAGCCTTTGCTGTTTTTGTCATGCGCAAACCGGGCACAGGTATTGTGGCAGAGCTTCTGGCTGCGGTTATGGAGTGCCTGATGGGCAATTATTTCGGACCGATCATAATACTATCGGGGTTGGTTCAGGGCTTTGGCTTTGAATTGCTAGTTTTTCTAACTGGCTATAAACGATTCAACCGCTCTGTCATGGTCACAAGTGCCGTGATCTGCTCTGTCTTTACCATGGGATATAATCTTATCATCAGCGGATATAATAAAATTGCGGTTCCTGTTCTGCTCGTCATGCTGGCAGTCCGTATTGTCAGTGCCATCTTCTTTGACGGTATTCTGGTTCCGATTCTGGGGAAAGGTCTTGTGAAAGCAGGTGTTCTGAAGGGCTATGCAGTCGCTGAAGAGGCCGGAACTCATCCGGAAAGGTAATTGAGAAGAGGATTATGGAACAGGAAAAGAGTATGCCGGCTATCGTTTTTGAGGATGTAGTTTTTCGATATATCAAGGATGGGAAGAGAAATATACTGGATCATGTATCGTTGGAAATAGAAAAGGGGAAAATCACCGTTCTGATGGGGGCCAGCGGATGCGGCAAAAGCACCTTTGCTGCTGTCACAGCCGGTCTTTACCCGGAAAATGGTGGTTATCTTGAACGGGGGGATGTTCTTTTGTTCGGAAAGCAGGTGAGGGAGATGAATCCTCAGACACGGGCCGGGTATCTGACCCTTATGTTTCAGAATCCCAATCTCCAATTCTGCATGGATACTCTTCGAAGGGAGATGGAATTCTGCCTGGAAAATATGCAGGTGCCGGCAGAAGATATGGATGACCGGATTGAAGAAGCCGCTTCACAGTTGGACGTAAAGAACCTTCTTGATAAGCCATTGCAGACTCTCTCCGGTGGGGAGAAACAGAAAGCTAATCTTGCCTGCCTTTTCCTGATCGGAGCTCAATGTGTGCTGTTAGATGAGCCTTTTGCAAATATTGACAAAGAAGCCGCTGGAGAGATAGTTCATATGATTTATGATTTCAGGAAGGCCGGAGGGACGGTTGTAGCCATTGATCACCGTCTGGATCTCTGGCTTGATGTAGCGGATGAGATACGGATTCTCGGCAAAGGCGGTAGTGTCATCGCAGATGGCATCAATAAAGAAAATCTGCAGGTTTATATTCCTGTCCTGCAGCGGGAAGGGCTTTTCTATCCGAAAAGCCGGAAGAAAGCTGAGATGACAGAAAAAACCAGTCAGCCGGCGATAATAATGAAAGATTTTTCTGTCTGTCGAGACAATCCGAAGCGAAGCTGGTTGGGTCGAAAGTCTGATCCCCGGGAGATTCCCGGAAATCTTCTGCTGGATCTTGCTAAGGCAGAGTTTCCGCAGGGGGCTCTTTCAGCAGTGCTGGGCCCGTCCGGGAGCGGGAAAACAACCACTTTTCTATCGGTTTTAAAAGAGCATCCGTATTATGGGACAATCGAAATCATGGGATGTGATCTGAAGAAGATTGCAAAAAAGGATCTCTACCATATAGTCGGAATTGTTTTTCAGAACCCGGCTAATCAGTTTGTCACCCAGAATGTAAAAGACGAGGTGATTCAGAGTCTTAGCCGGTGGAAACCGGAACTCTCTGCGGAGGAATGTCTTGTCAGAGCTGAAAAACTGCTGAAAGATTATGGACTGGAAGCATATCAGGACTACAGCCCTTACATGCTCAGTCAGGGACAGCAGCGGCGTCTGGCGGTTCTTTCTGTCCTGGCCGGCGGGCAGAGGATTCTCCTTCTGGATGAACCAACCTACGGCCAGGACTACCGGTCTGCCATGTCAATCATAAATCAGATCCGGAGGGAAATACTGGAAGAAAACCTTACCGTCATTATTATTACCCATGATGAACAGCTGGCTTACACATGTGCCGACCGTATATATAGACTCAGCGATAAGAGATTTGTGGAAGAGGAGACAGGTTGATTGTGTAGTCTGCTGTATGCCATGGGAGAAGGAAAAGATTGCGAAATGAAAATAGAGAAGCTGAATCCGAGCGTAAAGATGGTGACTATATTGATCGTAGTGATTATGCTGTCTTTCCAATATAAGACCATACTAAATCTGGCTGTCTTTTTGACGGCTCTATTCCTTCTTATCTTTTTTTCCGATGCGAAACCGACAAGGATGGGAATGCTTTTAATCCCAGCCGTCGTTGCAGCTTTTGGCTTGTTTGTCATGGGACTCTATTATACTCGGGGAAGTAGTGTGTCGTTTCAGGAGCTTTCCGATCTGTCTGTGGCACCCTATGCCGTCAGGATGGCCATGTCCAGAAATCTGGCCTCTGCCCTCCAGCTGTCTTCAAGACTTCTTGCTTTTGCGGGGATGGGAATCCTGTTTGCCCTGACAACAAAAGGAGAAAGCTTCGTCAGGAGCCTAATGCACCAGTTCCATCTGTCTCCGCAATTTGCCTATGGAACACTGGCAGCCTTTCACCTCATGCCCAAGATGGCAGAAGAGTACAAGAAAGTCCAATTAGCCTTTCGGACCAGGGGCATAGTGGTGAGCCCGCTGAGTACAAAACTAATCTTTACCATGCTGGTAAATAGTATGCGATGGTCCGAAAGCGTTGCAATGGCCATGGAATCAAAGGGGTTCTGCGGCAACGTACCAAGAACCTATCATGAGATTCCGAAGGTAGGTTGGTATGACATTCTTTTCTCTGTTCTTTCAATCGGAGGGATTGTAGCAGGTATGTATTTCTTATGAGGGTATAGGCGGCGTGAGGTGATACACATAAGATTGAGATTGAT
Organism: Eubacterium sp.; assembly: GCA_017434385.1. Classification (GTDB taxonomy): domain Bacteria; phylum Bacillota; class Clostridia; order Lachnospirales; family Lachnospiraceae; genus Anaerobutyricum. Next base: position 14,877 of record JAFRFJ010000002.1, on the reverse strand, counting down.
CCCGGAAACTGCAGCGGTTGTCAAGGAAATCTATGACGTATCCCTCGGGAGCATGAAGCAGAGAAATGATATGGTGATAAACACCATTGAAATGGATGTAAAAGTGAAAGGTATTCCTTGAAGGAACTTTAAGTGCCATTTTAAGTGCCATTACCTTGATTTTAAGTGCCAATTGTGTTATTGTCTTTTTGTAAGGATGGTGATTACATGAAGCGCGAAGATGAAATGAACGAATATAAGCGAACCACTGGAGAACTTAACGAAGGAATGGTATCTATTTCCGCTATTCTTAACAAACACAGAGAAGGAAGTCTTTTCTTTGGACTTCGCAATGACGGAACACCTGTCAGATTTGAAATCAATGATTCCACAGTCAGAGATGTTTCCCGTAAAATCTATGAGGCCATAAAACCACAGATATTTCCTGAAATAAAGACCGTAGAGATTGACGGCATTGAAGTGATCCGTGTGAATTTTCATGGGGAAGATATTCCATATTCAGCTTTTGGGAAATATTATATTCGTGTCGCAGATGAAGATCGGGAACTGACCCCGGCAGAGCTTCGTAAACTGATGATTGCCAAAGAATATGAAGACAACTGGGAAAGTCGTCTTAGTAGTGAAAGGGCTGATGATGTCGATGAAAAGACATTGAAAAGATTTTTTGCCCAGGCTGTTCAATGTGGTCGACTTCCGGAAATAGAATATGACAGGGCGGTGCTCCTGGAGCGTTTGAATGTTCTGCGATCCGGACATTTAACGAACGCCGGACGGGTTCTGTTTTCCAAAAACAAGCCGGTCACATTAAAACTCGCTGTTTTTGCGACACAACATAAGGATACCTTTCTGGATATCGATACAGAAGAGGGAAATATCCTGTCGCTGATCGATGAGGCCGTGAAATATGTAATCAAAAATATTCGCTGGCGCGTGGAACTGATGGGTGACGGAATCCATCGCAACGAGATCCCTGAGATTCCTGTTGACGCCTTACGTGAGGCAATCGTCAATAGCTTTGCTCATGCCCGTTACGACCTTCCGGTACAACATGAGGTTTCTGTATTTTCAAATCGCATTGCCATCACCAACCCTGGTTCTTTTGCCAATGACTTTAATCCGGACGATTTTTATACACAGGACATCCATTCCTATTTGCGCAATGAAACGATTGCCCATACCCTATATCTTTCTAAAGGGATTGAAGCATTTGGCTCAGGTCTCAAACGAATCTATTCTCTCTGTGAAGAGCAAGGTGTGACCGTGTCCTATGTGAATAACGATATGGATTTCACTTTCATATTCTCCAGAGTTGATCGTAATTCGGTGCCATCGGATGGCACTCTAAATGGCACTGAAAATGACACTGAAACAAAATCCTTAACTGGTGATGAAAACGCAGTGCTTGAGATACTGATGAAAGACCCTTATTGCACATCTGAGGATATAGCTAAAACAATCGGGAAATCCCTGCGTACAGTTAAAAGGATCTTGTCATCTCTAAAGTCTAAGAAGCTTATAGAAAGAATCGGTTCAACAAAAACCGGGTATTGGAAAACAAACTAAGAAAGAAGAGAGGACTAAAGAGAGGCGTTTCTGATGTTTGAATTAAGTTGCAGCAAGGTGTGTGTACTTTGTATGTACATACCGGCAGAGGCCTTGAAAACCCGCTTCCTTTCTTATTATTTTGGGACTCGATAATGTTCAAGTCCTGTTATCCGCAGCGTTTAAGCTTGAAAGTGACTAAGAAAGCCACTTTCAAGCTTATTTTTTTGTCTTTTGATACTATTTTGATACTATAATTCTTTATCATGCATCTTTTGCAGCTTCTCTGCTACCTGGCTCTGCTTTGAGGGAAACAGGTGACTGTAGATGTCCAAAGTGGTACTAACATTTTCATGTCCAAGCCTTTCTGCGACCAAAGTTGCTGAGAATCCAAGGTCGATCAACAGGGACGCATGGCTGTGCCGGAGGTCATGAACCCGGATCCTTGGTATTCCTGCCATCTTAGCATGCTTATCTAATCTGGGGGCGTAGGTGGATCGTCCGTAACAGAAGATCATATCATCTTTCTTCATCCCGTAGATCCTTGATTCAAAATCCCGGATGATATCACACAGGAATGGCGGGATGGTCACGGTCCGGTTTGACTTTGGTGTCTTTGGGGGAAGGATGCATCGTTCCCCGTTAACAATCTTAAAGGTCTTTGTGATGGAGATGACTCCGTCCTCAAGGTTAATGTCCGCAGGCGTGAGTGCCTGCAACTCCCCCTTCCTCATCCCCGTGTAATAGAGGATCATAAACATCGTATAATAAGGATCTTCCTTATCAAATGTACGGATAAAGGCCTGGAAATGTTCCTCTGTCCAGAAGGCCACACTTTTGTTCTTTTTCCCCACCAGGTTCCCGGCTACTTTGCAAGGGTTGGCGGGAAGCTTGTAATAGCGGACTCCGTAGTTGAAGATGCTGGACAGTTCCATGACGATCACCTGCATATATCCGGTAGACAAAGGTTTTCCGTTCTGGGTCTTTGCATGTTTCAGTGTGCCCTGCCAGTTACGGATCTCTGCCGCTGTGATCTGGTTGACGGGCCTGTCTTTGAAAGCCGGTATCAGCCAGTTTTTGACCCGATTACGTATGGATACAAATGAGGTCACTTTGGCATGGTTCTTTTTGTCTTCAAGATATAGCTCTGCCAGTTCGCTGAAAGGCATCTCCGGGCTTCCTTCCATTTTTGCCAGGAAATCAGATTCCCATTTCTTTGCGTCTCTTTGTAGGGCAAACCCCCTTTTCATCTTTTGCTTGCGTTTGCCGGTATGGTCATGATAGTAAAACTTGCAATACCATGTTCCGGTCTTCTCATCTTTGTATACTGCCATTCAATCTCCTCCTTTTAACTCAATCAGCGGGCGGGCATGGAGTTATAGGAGAGATAGTAAACTCAATTATCAGTTTTCTTGTCTATCCAATAAATACCGGATATAATCGATAGCCTTTTCCTTGTTTTCGGGAAGTAGCTGATTAAGGAGCTGTAACATCTCGATATCTTCTACAGCGATATATGTGGATACCATGATATGGCCGGGATTGATCGGTTCGGCCTTTCCCTGGCTTGCCAATTCAGCATATTCGTAAGTATCCTGATTGATTGTTTGTGCTATTTTTTCTAAACCCTCCGGGACTTCTTCGGTCTCAATAATCTGATCCAACAGGAAAGAAACCGGTACATTCAGGCCATATGACAGTTTTTCAAGAGTTGAACTCCTTAGTACCTCTGCTTTCTCAAACTGGCTTATGGCAGCAGGTGACACCTTTAAAATAGCAGCCAGATCTTTCTGTGTCATATTCCTTTCTTTCCGAATAAGTTTTATCCTATCGCCGATTTTCATAGATTTCATCTCATTAATAACCTCCCTTCTTAAGTATGATAGCACAAAACTTATTATTTGTAAATAAAAACTTTAAAATAAAGTATTGACTTAACTTAAACTCTGTGGTAAATTAAGTTTAAACTTAAGTCAGAAGGAGGAAAAGTTAAGAAAATGAACAGGGAAAACGACAAAGAGAAAAATAGGGATAACCAAAAACTGAAAGTTGCGAGCAGAACATAATCATAAATCATGCGGGCGGGCATGGTAAACAAGGAGGAAAAGGGGGGATTTCATGAACCGGATGTTAAGGGCAAAGGAAGTATCGGAGATCCTTCAGATCGGAGAAACAAAAGCATATCAGATCATAAGGCAGCTCAATGAGGAACTGGCCAGGAAAGGCTACCTGACGGTAAGGGGACGTGTCAGCGAAACTTATTTCCAGCAGAGGGTCTTTGGTGCCGGGCACGAAAGGGGGGATGTGCATGACTAAGAAAAAGAGTTTCTTAATCTACTATGACCAGCAGGAGGTCATCGATAAGCTGAAAGACGAGGAAGCAGGAAGAATATTTAAAGACCTGTTCCGGTATGGAAGCCAAAATATAGTTCCTGACTATGGGGATAACCGGCTAATGTCGGTTGTATTCCTTGTACTTAAGACAGCGATAGACAGGGATGCCGAAAAATATGAAGCAACCTGTAAAAAGAACCGGGAGAATTCCAAAAAACGCTGGAAACAGGAGAATACTTCAAACGAAGGTGTCCGAGCGGATGCGACTGCATACGAAGGGAATCGGGAAAAACCGGTGGTGACCGACCTTATGCAAACTAATCCCAAAGATGCCGATAGTGATAGGGATATAGACAGGGATAAGGAAATAGATAGAGATAGGGATATCATGAAAGCCATCGCTGGGAAAAAGTCAGGAATAACATATAAGAGAGCAGGTAACACTCGAAAAAACAGTTTTCATAATTTTGATCAGAGAGATTATGATTACGAAAAATTAGAAGAGGCATTAGTAGAGAAACAGCGACAAAGCCTGAGAGAGTGTCCTCACTAAAGCGATAGTGATACTGGTGGTGATAATGGGAATGTATCCATTTATCTTTACCAGCTGTCAAGAGATATGTTAATAGATAATATGGAAGGAGGAGCTTATGACCAAAGAAGAAAGACAGGAACAGGAAATAGCAAGACAGGAGAAAAGCATGAAGAGGCTGGAGCAGTCTGTCATGCGGATCAGAGCTTCAGATAGGAGGCTGCAGGCAGAAAACAAAAAGAAACTGAGACAACTGGATGCCCACAATAAGATCGTAATGGGAGGCGTGATCCTATCCGTGCTGGGAAGAGATTTCGAGGAAGGCGATGACCGTCGCCTTCTTTCCTTCCTCAGGATGCAGGAACGAAACGGATACTATTTTACAAAAGCTATGAACCGGCGAGAACCTTTGGGAAAGGAGAATGCAACAGACAGGGAATAAACCTTTTCCCATCCCGGGAGGACTGTTAAGAACTCCTAAGGGCGCACTTACAGGTGGGCGGAGTCCCACCTAACGTAAGCGCGCTCTCCGAGGGGCAGAGGATTCCGATTCCTCTGGACATAAAGATGGATTCAATAATCCTTCTTTATGTCGGCCTCTGGCGGATCGCAGAGTTGCGCTAGGGAAGGCACGATAAACGTGCCGCGCAACTCGCGCGGGATCGTCAAGACGATCCCGATACAAATCGGTTTCAGTCTAACAGGAGGTGAGTAAATGGCAATATATCATTTCAGCCTGAAAACTATAGGCCGGGCTGATGGCAGATCGGCTGTCGCTTCCGCAGCCTACATCTCTGGAACCAGGCTCCGGAGTTATGAGACCGGCCTAAGCTATAACTACAGGAAGAAAAAGGAAGTTGTATTCCGACACATTTTTCTTCCGGAACATGCACCGGAAAAATATCAGGACAGGGAAATTCTTTGGAATGCTGTACAGAAGATTGAAAAACGGTCTGATGCCAGGCTTGCCAGGATGATTGTGGTAGCACTGCCCAACGAGTTCGATCGCAACCTTCAGATTCAGGTCCTTGGTAAATATGTAAAGGATCAATTCGTGGACAGAGGGATGTGCGCCGATGTGGCCATCCATAATAAGGGAGACGGCAATCCCCATGCCCACATCATGCTGACCACTAGGGGGGTTGATCCAGACGGTTCCTGGAGCAAAAAGGAAAGGTCCATCTACAAACTGGATGAAGATGGGAACAAGATCCCGCTGATTGATCCGAAGACCGGATTACAGAAGGTACGGATCCGAAAAGGGAAAGGGACAGAGAAACTCTGGGAGAGGACATCAGTGCCTTCTAATGATTGGAACAAAAAAGAAAATGTCGAAATCTGGCGAAAGGCCTGGGCTAACCTTTGCAACCGCTACCTGAAACCCGAACAGCAGATCGATCATCGTAGTTTTAAACGGCAAGGCCTTGACCTGGAGCCGACCATCCATGAGGGATATGCTGCCAGGCAGATGGAGAAAAAGGGACTCGTCTCGGAACGCGCTGAGTACAATCGGGGTGTAAAGGAGCGCAACCAGCTGAGGCTGGAGATCCGACAGAAAGTAGAAGAACTATACCAGGGTATTATGGAGAAAGCGAGGGTGATCTATGGACGAATTAAAAGACATCTTGGAATTGATGAAGAGGGAAGAAGCCCTGCTGGACCTTCTCGACGCAGACGACAGGCTGCTGTTAGAACAGCAGAAGGAAAACAAAGCATTGAGGAAACAGAATCATTCCTTGAAGCAAGAATTAGAGAAGGACAGGAGACGGATCAGGGAATTAGTCGAACAAGTCGATCGATTAACCAGTCAGAACGAAAACTTTGTGAAACAGAACATGATCTTACAAGAACAGAATCAGAGATTGATTCAATTAAGCAGCGATTAGACCGGCAACGTGAGGAAAATGAAAGACGCTTTCGGGAAATCATGGACAGGCATCAAAGATTAATGGGAGGTGAGGCTTATGCAACAGGAAATGATGAGGACACAACAATTATTAGATTTGGTCGAGAGTTATCAGAGACAGATCGAAGAAAAGAATGGGATTATTCAAAGCCAGAGAAAAAAGATTCAGGATCAGGAAATTTCATTAAAATTTCAAGAGACAGAGATAATGAGTCAGGAGTCAATGATAAAACACCTGGAAACCTGCATCAAAACCCTAGAATATTTGTACAGCGACAAGGAGAACATGTACAATATGCAAACGGCACTTCTGGAGGAGAAGAAGCAGATAATCAGAGACCTGGAGCAGCAATTGGAGAATCAGTAAAGGGAAAGCAACCTGTTAAGGCCAGAAAAAAGGCAAAACAGAAAGAGATTGGTTTTCCAAGGCTGTAGATGGGAAAGGAGGTTTTGTATCGATTTTATAGCGATAAGGATATCATAAGGATAGCATGAGGATAGTGAGAGGAAGGCTGCTTGGCCTTCCTCTCAGTTTTTATCAATAGAGAAAAATTCTAACGTGATGGAAGTTCATGTTTGCTTGATTTTGTTATAGAGGGAAATGCTTTTCATATGATATAATTCTTTTGATAGTCGGTATGTGTACTTATGGAGACTAATAGTTAAGATCATCCACACCCATAAAAAAAACAGAGAAAAAATGTCTTGGTATCTTGTTATTAGATAATCCGGGTTTAAGGAAAGATCGAGAGAATCGTGTAAAAACTGTTTAAGGTTTGAAAAAGAAGGTATAATTGGAAGTTGGTATAGTACATGTTTGAACCAGTTTTTTATGATGATTACGTCAAAGCCATAACAACTAATCGAATTCTTGGATATACTGGGGATTGTTATGCCTTTTTTACATTTTTGACGAGACAGTATTCTGATCAATATATAGAAACAGTGGCCAGACATATTTTGAATTGTGGTTGTCAGAAATGTTTCTTCTATGGTGTGGACAGTAGCGATTGGAATATGAAGTTTGATTTGATTGATATTAACCTTCATCCAGAAGCAGAGGATGTTTGTTTAACAAGTATCCTTGAGGATGAAGAGGTTTTCATGGATGAAATAGACTTAGCTATTACAATTGTGAAGAGGCCAAGTGATATTATAGTCTTGTATGATGACGAAGAAAAATACAATGGTATGAAAACCAGGTTATTACAAGAAGAGAGGGCTGCATGTGATAATTGGTACGAGAAAACCTGGCAATGTTGTCAATGTAAACAGTGAGAGGAGGAGACTTAATAGCCTTCCTCTCACTGTTTATATGGTATTCTCTTCAAATGAGGTCATTTGTGTGTTACCAATTTTGAATTCCCAGATGGCCTCTTCTATTGCTAGGATACAGTCATCTGTATGCTTGATTATATCTTGTCCCCAGAAGTGGATTACAGTATAGCCTAGGAAAAGGAGTTTCCTGTCATTTTCCCAATCACGGTTTATATTCCGTGTGATTTTTTTGATCCAATAATCAGGATTTTTTCCTTTTTCCAGTCGGAGTTTGAGTATTTCCCAGTCCTTGCCGTGGAAGAATTCACTATCGCAGAAGATAGCAATCTTATATTTAGTCAGGACAATATCTGGAGATCCAGGAAGTAGCCCATAATTCTTCCGATACCGGTATCCTTTATGCCATAAAGCTTTCCGGAGTTTAAGCTCGATTGATGTATCTTTGCTCCGTATTTTTTTCATATTATTAGAAACAACTGATGGATCTCGGGACATTATTCCTACCCTCTTTTTAATTTTCTATTACATGTATTTTATCAGTGGTTTATGTATATAACAAGGGGATAATCACCTTAATAGAGTGAAAGTGAGTGAGAGCGGTGAAAGGGTGAAAGTTATATACTCATCCTAAAAATGGACACATAGTATTTTAAGATTGAGTGAGGAATTCTAACGATATCGTTAGAAAATGTGTTGCCATATATTTCTGCTTATGATATACTACCTGTGATGGATAAAACAAATGTTTGGAGGAAGGATTGTGAGCATAACATACAATAAGCTGTGGAAGCTTCTGGTTGATAAAAATATGAACAAAACAGAGTTAAAGGAAGCATCAGGGATTAGCTTTAACGTTTTGGCAAGAATGGGAAAGAACGATCCTATATCATTTGATAGTATAGAAAAGATTTGCTTTACTTTGAATTGCGATATAGGGGATATTATAGCTATTGAAAAACCTGTTCCAAATCAAATTGAACGGGATGGATTTACATGTATTGAGTTATTTGCGGGAGCAGGGGGATTAGCTCTGGGAATCGAGGAAGCAGGGTTCGATACCATAGGCCTGATTGAGTTTGATAAGGATGCAGCTGAAACGCTCAAAACCAATAGACCGAATTGGAGGGTTATTTGTGACGATATTGCAAATATTTCTTGCCTCGACCTGGAAGAGTATTTTGGGATTAAAAAGGGAGAATTGGATCTTCTTTCAGGCGGTGCTCCTTGCCAGGCTTTTTCTTATGCAGGTAAAAGGCTGGGGCTGGAGGATGCAAGAGGAACATTGTTCTATCATTATGCCACTTTTCTTCAAAAGCTCCAGCCAAAAATGTTTTTATTTGAGAATGTCAGGGGCTTACTAACCCATGATAGGGGAAGGACATATGCTACTATAACGGATATATTTGAGCAGGCCGGATATGATATCCAGAAAAAAGTCTTGAATGCATGGGACTATGGGAACGCTCAGAAGAGAGAACGCTTAATTACGATAGGCATCCGAAAAGATCTTGTTAATAGAGTGCGATATGAATTCCCAAAACCACATGATTACAAACCGGTATTGAGAGATATCCTCTTAGATTGCCCCAAAGGGCCTGGTGTAGAATATGGGGAGAAAAAGAAGAAAATTTTTGAACTAGTACCCCCTGGGGGGTATTGGAGGGATATTGACCCAGTGATAGCAAAAGAATATATGAAGAGCTGTTGGGATATGGAAGGTGGAAGGACGGGTATTTTGCGTAGGCTCAGCTTAGATGAACCGTCACTCGCAGTGTTGACATCTCCCTCACAAAAGCAGACGGAGAGATGCCATCCATTGGAAGCAAGACCTTTTACCGTAAGGGAAAATGCCAGATGCCAGTCATTTCCAGATGATTGGGAATTCTGTGGTAAGGTATCATCACAGTATAAGCAGGTTGGGAATGCAGTGCCAGTGAACTTGGCCTATGACATTGCAAAAGAAATACATAATTCATTGGAGGAAATAAAATAATGTCTTGGGATTTACACTTTATCAAAGAAGAAGATTTTAAAAAGCATGTACAGACTACGATTTTAAAATATGGGGAAAAATTAAATTCTTTTGATTTAAAGAGATTCAATAGTAACCTGATTGACCCGATTAAGCTGATTTTTGATAAATCGGTATACAGGACAAGCTGGGAAGAAATTGTGAACAATGAGATTTTCCGGCAGAGGGATAAATCAAATAACAATGACATCGGGTATTTTCACCAGAATATATTCTCGTATTTCGAAGGATGTGAGGTTCCGCAGGCAGGGTGGGATGTTATATACAGAAATCCGGATGGAATCCAAATGCCGGATGGGGATATTGTCCATACACTTTATGTTGAAATGAAGAATAAACACAATACAATGAATTCAGCTTCTTCAGCTAAGACATATATTAAGATGCAAAGTCAGATATTAGATGATGATGATTGTGCATGTCTTCTTGTAGAAGCTATAGCAAAACGTTCCCAGAATATTAAATGGGCCACAAAAGTTGATGGAAAAAATGTTTCCCACCGCCTTATCAGGCGTGTAAGCATGGATCAGTTCTATTCAATAGTCACTGGGGATGAGAATGCTTTCTACAAAATGTGTATGGCTTTGCCTGGGGTTATTGATTCTGTAGTTAACGAAGATGGCGCAGTACATGTTCCGGAAGATACTGTCGTACAGGAACTTAGAAGGATCGCTGGATTATATACAGAACAATCTGAAAACATGGCCATGGCCATGGCAGTTTATTTACTTGGATTTAATACATATTTAGGCTTTGAAGAACAAGGAAGAGAAGAATTTTCTGGAGATAATGAAGCAATGCTAAAGCGGATTTATGAATACGCAAAAAATATTCGATAAGAGGAAAACCTATGGTTAGGGAAGTAAAGTTTGAAGATTTGTCCACAGCAGATCTTCTAGTTGACACTGTCTATAAAGGTGGTAAAGTCAGCGGAAAGGGTTCAGAAGTCCTTTCAAAGCTAATGCCGGGATGTAGTAATTCTGGTGGATTTCGAAAAGTAATGCGGAAAGATGGAAGTGGTTTGCCGGCATATGTTGTTCTCTATACATCTATGCAAGAATTGGCATGGCCTGACTATCTTGATGAGGAAACCGGTATATTCCGGTACTATGGGGACAATAGAAGCCCTGGAAGAGCTTTGCTCGATACTCCCCGTAAAGGGAACCAACTACTGGAATTTGTCTTTGATTGTTTGAACAGTCGGGATGGATCTATTAATAATATCCCCCCATTCTTTATCTTTAAAAAGGCTGGCACAGGTTGGGATGTTCAGTTTTTAGGAGTAGCAGCTCCTGGGAATCCTAAAATTTCACCTGATAAAGATTTGGTAGCATTCTGGCGCACTATAGATGAAAATAGATTCCAGAACTATGAGGCCTATTTTACAGTGTTAGATATTTCAGGTGCTATAAACCGAAAATGGTTGGATGCTTTGATCTATGATCATGATAGCAGTTTGCAATATGCTCCCGACCGGTGGAAACAATTTATTCAGCAAGGTAGAAACGGGATAGTTCCATTGATTGCTCGGAAACTTCCTAAGGTTCCAGGAAAATATGACCAGCTTCAAAGTGATGATGAAGGAAGCAAGTGTCTTAATATAATACGAGAGCACTATAAAGACAACCCATATGGATTTGAAAGCTGTGCGAAGGATATCCTCGAAAAAATGGACAGTCGCTTCCAAGAGTTTTCTTTAACCAGACCCTGGCGGGATGGGGGCAGGGATGCTCTTGGTTATTATGTAATTGGTTCAGGTAGCAAAGCGAATCATCCTTTAAGAATTGACTGCGCCATGGAAGCAAAATGTTATTCCCCTTCAACGGCAGTCGGTGTGCGGCAGATGTCCAGGCTGATTTCAAGAATCAGATATCGGCAATTTGGTGTAATGATTACGACAAGCTTTGTAAACAAGCAGGCTTACCAGGAAGTTATTGAAGATGGGCATCCGATACTCATTGTTTCCGCTACAGATATAGCAGCAATTTTAAGAAAGAATTCTATACATAGTTCTGATGTTAATGAGTGGTTGGCTGCGGTCGATGATAATGATATGGAGCGGTTTAGGAGAAGGATGGAGACTTATGCACTTAATATATATCGAGAGAAAGGGTAAATGAATGTTTGGGAATTTAATATATTTTGACAATGATAAAATAAATCAATATATAGCAGTAATAAATAAATCTTTGTTGACTGAAGATCAATTGCAGGGAGATAAATCAAATCAAAGAATAGAATATCTTTCGAAATGTGTGTCATTTGAAAATTTGCTTGAAGGGCGTGACGATTATATTGACTTTGTTAATGGAGATAATACCGAGGATATAAAAGAAATAAAGACATCCACAATAATAAAAGTAAGAGGAGAGATATATATACCTGAATCATTCGATATGATCCATCTAATAGATGAATTCAAACCTTTAGTATTATCATCAATTGAATATAAAGATGAGGAAGAAAAACAATTATTCAATACAGTTTTTAACGGGTCTAAGATGAAGATTCCTATTTTTTGCGAGTTAGGGGAAGAATGCGACTATTGGTTAGGAATAGGAAAAGCTATTAAAAGCAATTTAATGATAGAATATAGTGATTTTGAAGATTTTGAAGAAAGGCCTGTTAATATATTGGCTAAGCTTGAATCAAGAAGGTATTTTAAGGATTCTCCATTAACTGTTTTTGATATTTATAAGGATTTCTTTGGATTAAATCGAACTTTGAGAAAACAAATTGTGAAAGATAAAAACAGTGATTTTGAAGAGATAAAAATCGAGGAAGATTATCTAGGTTTAGAATTACTTGCGATTTACTAAATAATGGTGGTTAAATGAAGAATACTATTAGGGAGTTTTTGGAACCAAATAAGAGCGAAAAGAAGGAATTATGGGATAGTGCAGTTTTTGTGTTTGATACGAATGTTTTTTTAAATATGTATAGGTATTCATCCAAAACAAGACAATCTCTGCTAAATGCTTTCGATAGTTTGGATGGCAGAGTCTGGATTCCATACCAAGTCGCTTATGAATATATGAAGGATAGGTGCAATGTAATATATGAATCTGTTCTCAGATATGATAGTTTTAAAAATGAAATGAGAAAATTTGAGGAGGAAGCCAGAAAAACGTTGCGTCTAAACCATGACGATGTCGAAATCCAGGAATTGGGAAGATATTTAGGAAAATGGCTTGACGTCAATAAAGAGAAAAATTTGTTAGTGTTGAACCCTACACAAGATGAAATACTGGATCATATTTTAAGGATATTTGACGGAAAAGTCGGCAGGGAATTATCTGAGGACGAATTAGAAAGCATTAGAGAAGAGGGGATAAAAAGGTATGATGCTAATATACCACCGGGGTATAAAGATGTTAAGAAAAAGAAAGATGAAAATGATAACAATGCCTATGGCGATTTAGTTATATGGACACAAATCATAGAATATGCTAAAGAGAAAGACTGTGGAATAATTTATGTAACACATGATCAAAAAGAAGATTGGTGGAATATTGTAAAAGGTAGAACAATTGGACCAAGAATAGAATTAAGGCGAGAGTTCTTTAATAAAGTGGGTCAAAAATTCCATATGTACTCAATGGATGGTTTTATAGAAAATTTTAATATAATGAATGATGTCCAAATTGATAAAAGTGCTGTTGATGAGATAATAAGTTTAGATAAAACATTAAATAGGCAGCGGGATCTAACTTTAAATGATAAGATTTTTAAGAAAGAGGAGACATTAAAGAAAATACAAAAAAGGATTGATAGAAGAAAGAAGGTTTTGGATAATATTGACAAAAAATACAGAGAAGAGGGTGGGGAACTATCAGGTAATATCAAAGTGCAATATGAGAATACAGCTCAAAGAGTCAAGGAATTAGAGGAAGCTTATAATAAAACACAATTAGAACTGCAAAATATGCGCAAGCTCTCTAATGTAAGATAGTAATAGTAGCCAGGAAAGAGTATATTCAATTATGCAAAATAACATATTTGAAAATAGTTATTCTAAATGAATACTAACATTAAATGGTGGAGAAAAGAAAGTGAAAAATGCAGAACTTCTAAATGTAATGACAAAATACGAAATAATTTCTGTTATTCTTTCTATAATTGCTTTAGTAATATCCATATTAATTCCATTTATTCAATGGATATATAGAGAGAAAAGAAAAGCAATATTGAAGTTTTATCCTACAGGAAGAGTAATTCTTTATACAAACAGAAGTGGCTCTTATCTACGGCTTGACGGTGTGTTTGAAGCATTAAAAAAACCTGTTTCATTAAAAAAACTTTCAATTGTTGTTAATAGAGAAAAAGATGATCAAAAACTAAAACTGGAGTGGTTCAAATTCTATTCACCAACAACACAAAATCTTATGGGTATTCAGGCTCAAGCTGAGGAGTTAGCTCATCCATTTCGCATTGATGCTGACCATGTTGCTTGTGCTTTTGTGGAGTTTTTTGAACCCATGGGTTCTGCAGAGAAGGCAATAAAGCCTAAATTTGACAAACTAGTAGATAAGTGTAGAAATATAAGTATTAACAGAACAGATTTTGATAGTGTTGAGAAAGAACTCGTTAGTTCTGATGCATATAAAGAGGCAAAAAAAGCTATAGAAAAGGAGTTGTTTTGGGAGATTGGTGAGTACCATTCTGTAATCTCAGCTTCTTTTGAGGATCATATTGTGGAATTTGTGGTTAATTTTAACGTTTCGGAGAGTCAATATATACAGTTTGTAAATGAGATTAAAGAAATATTGATATCTCCACTAAAAGATAGATGTAATGTTCGTTATATTTATCATCCTGTAGTAACTGATGTTAAATAAAGAAGAGTTGCGTATGTAAACAGAATAGAAAGGCTCATAAGGGCATCTTGCAGATTATGGGGGATTATATATATTAATAACCAGCCCGCCCGCTGATACTATTTTGATACTAATAATTCGTGAAGAATAAAAAATATGCGTTAAATCACGTGAAATGCGTGATAAAAACATGGAAAACAGGAGGTAAATCAGCTGATACAGAGATCCGTGATTTCCTGTTATCCGCATACCCTAACCACCATGGTTCATCACGATCCATGGTGGTTCTTTTTTTGGATAATCAAAGTTTTTTAGGGTTTCCCAAAGTTTTTTAGGGTCTAGCTTTAGGGTCTGGCCGAAAATAATCACCAAGTTTTTTAGGGTTTGGCTTTAGGGGCTATAGATTCTACCATATTTATTAGGGACAAACTTTAGG
>JAFRFJ010000022.1:0-3859 GCA_017434385.1 Eubacterium sp. | reverse complement strand
GAAGACCCCTTGAAGACGACGAGGTAGATAGGGCAGAGGTGGAAGTGCAGCGATGTACGCAGCTGACTGCTACTAATCGGTCGAGAGCTTGACCTTACGAAAAAGGTTGAAGCGAGATGGGGAAAATGTTATACTATGTGCGGTTTTCAGGGTACAACCTGAAAGATTTATAAATCAGCACGAGTGGCTCAGTGGTGGAGTATCGCCTTGCCAAGGCGAGGGTCGCGGGTTCGAATCCCGTCTCGTGCTTTTTTTCATGCCCTGAAAAGAGCTTCATGTTCTTTTCAGGTTTTTTTTATAAAAGCCTTTTATCCTCTCTTGTAATATTGAATTCAGAGTCTATATTTGGTATACTTTTACTACATAAAATAAAAGAAGACAGGAAGGAATATGAATTATGTCATTATTACAGGACTGGCGTGAATTTGCATATAGCCACGATGACCGAAGCGCAGAAGGGAAGCAGTTCTGGGTCGGTTATTTCAGCAAGGAAAAAGCTGTGTATGAAGAGATCCTCAAGCCGGAAGGAGAACCGGTAAAAGGTACGGTCAGGGAGCTTGCCGACCGCTACAATATGGATCTTAACTATTTTGTCGGATTTCTTGACGGCATCAACGACAGTTTGAAGCAGGAGAATCCCATCGAAGAACTGACGGAAGATACAGAGGTTTCCCTGGATTACGATCCGGAGAAGCTCTATTACAACATGGTCGCATGCAAGGCGGAATGGCTTTATGAACTCCCCCAGTGGGATGCCCTGCTCAGTCCCGAACGCAGAAAAGAACTGTACTTCGAACAGAAGCACTCCATGTCTGTAAAAAAAGAAGCTAAAATAGGGAGAAATGACCCCTGCCCGTGCGGCAGCGGTAAGAAGTATAAGAAATGCTGCGGTAAAAACGCATAATACAGACAGGTATTCTCTGGAGGGGATACCTGTCTGTTCTCTCAGGAGGAGGCGGACTGGCAGGTGGATACCGGATATCAGAAGAACAAAGCTAATATCATTACCGGTGTGATGGATGCTGTCTCGATCATGGAAAGTGTTCCACAGGCTACCATCCGGTCTGTCCTGAGCAGGATCGGCTATCAGCACTCGGAGTATATGACCCGGGAGCAGACCGCCGACCGGCTTTACCACATGATCTGTTCGGATAAGGAACGGATCCTGGCCATGATGCCCGAGTATATGATCGATCTCCTTTTTGAAATGTGGGAGAAAGACAGCATCTCCATGGATGAGGCACGATGGAACCTGAGTGAATACCTTAAACTGCTGGGATTTGCCCTGATCAAAAAAGGAAGCCGGAAAAAAGACAGACCCAACGAGATCTATATTGCCCAGGACATGAAGGATGAGTTCTACTTTATCCTGAAAGGAAGAAAAAGCAGAAAAGAGATGGCTTTCTACCTGCGCTGGGAAAAGATCGTGACCGGCATGATGTACTATTACGGTATTATTGAGACAGGAGATCTTTACAGACAATTCCAGAAGTCAGCCAGTGAGAGAGTGGACTATGAGACATTTCTCTTTTTCCTGAAATGCAGGATGTCTTTCTGGGCTTTCGGAGAATTCTATACGGATAACCGCAACAGAAGCGAGTATTTCAGCCTTGTGGATATCGAGCGCCCTGTCAGTATGCTGCTCTTTATCAGAGAGCATCCTGACATACCCTACAGGAAGGTTTCCGAGGAAGACCTGATTTATATCTGTGAGTCAGGAGGCCTGGACAACCGGTGGGAAGGGGTCAGCGTGATCAGCACCTGGTGCGTCGAGACCAGGAAGATGGACTATTACAGGACGGCTGAAATCCTGCAGGAGCTGATTCGCATGGTCAGAAACGGTTCGGGCAGCAAAGAGGTTAAAGACCATTTTATCAGAAGAATGCCTGAAGACATGCAGATCCCGGACTCACTGCTGGATGCCATTGGTGACCTTTGCAGGGATGTTCCCCTGTTTGAATACAAAGGCTATTCAAGAAAGCAGTATGTAAAAAAGTTTCAGGAGAGAGAATTGAAAAGAGAAGGCAGATCCTTCAGAATTATTGAAGGAGGAAAGCCTGGCCAGGCCTGATCCGGGCCGATTGATTATTGAGGAGGTTAACAGTGACTGCCAAAAAGAATGTATATGTTATAGGCCATAAGAATCCCGATACAGACAGTATCTGTTCCGCGATTTCTTATTCATATCTGAAAAATGTGCTCAGTGAAAGAGACAACGGGCCCTATCAGTATGTTGCTTCGAGAGCCGGC
Source organism: Eubacterium sp. (assembly GCA_017434385.1). GTDB lineage: Bacteria > Bacillota > Clostridia > Lachnospirales > Lachnospiraceae > Anaerobutyricum. The sequence goes on along the minus strand of JAFRFJ010000022.1, from coordinate 1,609 downwards.
CATATCAACGAAGAGACCCAGTATGTCCTTAAATACTTTAATGCGGACGCACCGGTCTACATCTCTGATATCCGCCCCCAGGTTTCTGACATTGACATCAGCAGACCTGCAGGGATCGACCCCGAGCTGTCTCTTAAAAATGCCTGGTATCTGATGCGGAGAGACTCCATTGTGTCTCTGCCTATCCTGGATGAAAACAAGCTGGACGGTATTATCACGATCGGTGATATCGCCTATTCCGATATGGATGTTTATGACAACATGATTCTGTCAGAGGCCCGCACCAGTTACCGGAATATCGTGGAGACCATTGACGGCGAGATGATCGTCGGCGACCTGGATGGAACCTTTGATGAGGGCAAGGTAATCATTGCAGCGGCAAACCCCGATGTACTTGAAAGCTTTATCGAGCCCCACGACCTGGTTCTTTTAAGTAACCGTTATGAGGCTCAGCTCTGTGCGATTGAGATGGATGCCCAGTGTATCATCATCTGCACCGGTGCCGTAGTTTCCAAGACCATCCGCAAAATGGCTTCCGAGCACAACTGCCGGGTGATCGTATCTCCCTATGACACCTATACAGTGGCCCGGCTTCTCAACCACAGTATGCCTGTCCGCCATTTCATGACCAGAGACAATCTCACAACGTTCCGTACCACGGATTTTGTGGATGATATTCAGAATGTTATGGCTACGAAGAGATTCAGAGATTTCCCCATCACTGATGCCCAGGGCAATTATGTGGGAATGATCTCACGGCGCCACCTGATCGGTCTGGACCGGAAACGCATGATTCTGGTAGACCACAATGAGAAGACCCAGGCTGTTGACGGGTTCGAAGAAGCAGAGATCCTGGAAATTATTGACCACCACCGTCTTGGCAACATCGAGACCACGGCACCTCTGTTCTTCAGGAACCAGCCGGTAGGATGTACGGCAACGATCGTCACCCAGATGTATATGGAGAACAATGTAGATATTCCGGCTCAGATTGCCGGTCTCCTATGTTCAGCCATCCTGTCCGACACCCTCATGTTCCGCTCGCCGACCTGCACGCCTGTGGACCGTCTGATCGCCGAGAAGCTGGCTTCTATCGCGGATATTGAGATTGAAGAGTATGCCATGAACATGTTTGATGCCGGCAGTAATCTCCGGGCCAAGTCTGCGAAGGAAATCTTCTATCAGGATTTCAAGAAGTTCAGCGATGCCAAGACCAACTTTGGTGTCGGGCAGATCAGTGCCATGAACAGGGAAGAGCTGGCAGCCTGCGCCGAGAAGCTTCTCCCCTATATGGAAGAAGTACGCAGCTCCTATGGACTGGATATGGTCTTCTTCATGCTGACCAATATAATCACCGAATCCACGCAGCTGCTCATGGTCGGGGATATGAGTAAAGATGTGATTGAGGGAGCCTTCGGTGTGGACGAAGAGAACCATATTGCTATCCTTCCCGGTGTCGTTTCCAGGAAGAAACAGCTGATCCCCTCTATTCTTAATCAGCTGCAGCAGGCAGAGTAAAGTGTTTTCAAAGGCTTATGAATGAAACTTTGTTGTCTTATCTATCGCAGAATCCATATCCTGACTGAAAAAATGACAACGAATTACTTTT
>JAFRFJ010000021.1:0-84677 GCA_017434385.1 Eubacterium sp. | reverse complement strand
TTCCTTTGAATAATGCTTATTATGCTTTTGTTCCAGAAGCCCTGCCGGACCCTCATTCCTGTAAATCGCAACCCATGCAGAAACTGTTTTTTTGTCTATACTTAATTGAGCTGCTGCTTTACTTAATCTTATTCTATCACACAAGTATTCTTCAACCGTTCTAATTTTAATAATAGGATCTATTTTGCTTTTTCTTGACATAGAAATACCCCCAAGCAGGTTTTATATTTCAGTGTCCTACTTGGGGGTAGCATATCAACCCTTGGGGCATTTTTTTTGCCCTTTTTAATGGGGATAGCATAAAAAACGGTAAAAAAACTTGACACTATAATCGTAAAAGAATAGTATTTAAATTGTAAGTATTACTTGTTTTTGCAGCAGAAAGGAAATGGAAAATGAAAAGCTTTATCAATGAATTTAAAGAATTTATTGCACGTGGAAATGTTATGGACATGGCAATCGGTATCATCATCGGGGGCGCCTTCTCCGCGATCGTTACAGCCCTTGTAGAGGATGTAATCATGCCGATCATTGCAATTCCTTTAGGCGCGGTTCCATTTAAAGAGCTGACGCTCGGACCGATCATGATTGGCAGCCTTATTTCGGCTATCATTAATTTCCTGATCATTGCATTTGTTTTATTCTCAATCATCAAGGCCATGAATAAGGCAAAGAGCGTGGTTTCCCAAGAGGAGCCGGCAGCAGAAGAAGAGCCTACCACAAAGGAATGCCCCTTCTGCAAATCCGAGATTTCCATCGAAGCAACACGTTGCCCCCACTGTACTTCTCAGCTTCAGTAAACGGAGAAAAGATGAGAGACTGTCCTTATGCAAAGCTGTGCGGAGGATGTACATACCTCTCCCGCAGCTACCGGGAGGAACTGAATATGAAACAGAAGGAAGTAAGCAGTTTGCTTACTTCTTTTTGTAAAGTAGGAAAAATAATCGGAATGGATGTTCCGCTTCACTATCGGAATAAGGTACACGGTGTTGTATCATCCGACCGGAAGGGGAACTGTTTTACAGGGATTTACCGGGAAGGAACACACCGCCTTGTCCGTGTGGACTCCTGCCTGATCGAGGATGAGAGAGCAGACCGGATTATGCAGACTATTACGGGAATGATGCGGTCCTTTAAGATGCGCCCTTATGATGAAGACAGCGGGAAGGGCTTCCTTCGTCATATTCTGATCCGGACAGGTCACGCCACCGGTCAGATTCTGGTGGTTCTGGTAACGGCTTCACCTGTATTTCCGTCTAAAAACAACTTTGTTAAAGCTCTGAAAAAGGCACATCCCGAGATTACAAGTATTGTGCAGAATATCAATGGAAAAAGGACCAGCATGGTTCTGGGAGACAGACAGAATGTGCTTTACGGAAAGGGCTATATAGAAGATGTTCTTTGCGGGAAGCGTTTCCGCATTTCAGCCAGGTCATTTTACCAGGTCAATTCAATCCAGACCGAAGTTCTCTATCAAAAGGCCATGGACTATGCCGGTCTTACAGGAAAGGAAACAGTGATCGATGCCTACTGCGGCATCGGAACCATTGGCCTTGCCGCTTCGGACCGTGCCGGCCGTGTGATCGGGGTGGAACTGAACGGTGATGCCGTCCGGGACGCAGTAGCCAATGCCAGGAGAAACCGGGTAAAGAATATTGAATTTCACAAAGGGGATGCTGGCGACTTTATGGTCAGAATGGCGGCAGCCGGTGCTAAGGCCGACCTTGTATTTCTCGATCCGCCCAGAGCAGGAAGCGACAGGAAGTTTCTTACATCGATGCTCCGGCTGAGCCCGGAAAAGATTGTGTATATTTCATGCAATCCGGTAACATTAAAAAGAGATCTTACATTTCTGACCCGGAAAGGATACAGGGCCGTAAAGATCCAGCCGGTAGACATGTTCCCGGGAACTTCTCATGTGGAAACCGTTGTCCTTTTACGTAGGAAAACAGTAGATGCATCGTATTGATGTCAATAGTTAATAAAACAGATTTCCATTGATGAAGACAAGGTGGTATTACATATGAAAAGAAGAATAATGAATGCATTTTTCCTGGTCCTGATGCTGACAGTAATCACGCTCACGGTCTCATGCGCCGGCGAGCCAACGCCGGATGACGTCGGAGAAGATGGCGCTGTATTGAACTACAGGATCGCGGACAAGGCTGAGGGGATCGAACTGATGCTCTCCAACGACGAGTTTTTTGCCGGAATGACGCAGAATGATCTTGATTTCAGAATGCAGGAGTCAGGAGCGCAAATGGACAGATACAAAGAATTCGCAAAAGAGCAGGTGCGTGATTTTCAGACGAGCAGAAAGCGATTATCGATGAGCATATGAAAAGGATCAGCAGGGTGATCGCTGAAAGAGGGTATAAGCTCCCTGAGCTGGAACAGATCGTGTTTATAAATACGACAATGCTCGAAGAATGCGGATCAGCGGCTTACACTCACGGCACACAGATATATATAAGAGGGGATTTTCTTACAAAGAAAAGCAGTGAAGATGGAGGTAAGGAATTCCTGGATTACGTTTTTTCCCACGAATTATTTCACTGTATGACGCGGTGCAGCAGTGAGTTCCGTTCCAAAATGTACAGAATAATCCATTTCACGACCCGGGATGATGATTATGAAATGCCGCCTTCGGTAAAAGAATATTATATTTCCAATCCCGACGTGGAACGTCACAATTCATTTGCGACATTTGTTATAAACGGTAAGGAGATCGACTGCTTTACGGTATTTGTGACGACCAGGCATTTTGAAAAGAAAGGTGATGAGTTCTTTGATTATGGTATCACAGCGCTGGTGCCTGTTGACGGAACAGACACCTATTATACTCGGCAGGATGCCGAGAATTTTGATGAGGTCTTCGGAAAGAATACCGATTATGTGATCGACCCGGAGGAGTGCATGGCTGACAACTTCGGTTTTTTGATCTCTTATGGAATGAATGGTCCTGACGGCAGCGGCTATCCTGATCCTGAGATCATTTCCATGATCGATGATACACTAAAGAAATAATATGAAATCAGCAGCGCTAAGTCATAGAGAGTATGTGGTTCGTCGGAACCCATTGGGATTAAAAAAATACAGTGAGAAAACAGGCCCCGGTCTCATTATTCACGGGGCCCGTCATTTATGGAATGCCAGATTTCTGAAAACTCTCTCCCGGCTGAGGAGGGAGTTTTTTTTGCCAGAGCAAGAAGCTGCTTAACGGTATCTCTTGCGGAAACACTCTTAGGAAGAAATGAGAAACGGATCAGGTCTTCAAAGACTTTTCTGCGATTACTGTAATATTTATTCACGTCAAAGCATCTGTCATACAGATCCAGCTTCCCCAGAAAATCCAGGGGAATCATGGTTTTCCAGCAGCCAAAACAATCTCCGCAGTTTTTATGGCCTGCCTCCTGATTAAAGCAGACCTCGGCGAACGCCTGAAAATCCTCATCATCCGCAATGGCTTTTATCTTGTCAACCCTCAGATCATGATCACTGGTCATATAGCGGAAAGTCTCGGTCTGCAGGCATTCACAGAGCAGGTCTTCATAGAGCTGGGTCGGAGAATACAGAGATATGTCCACTGTATGGTCTTCGTGGCCTGAAGAAGAACTGAGGTATACTGAAAACAGGTGTTCAAGAGCAAGAGAGCATGCTGTATACCGATACATTGCCGAGAAGATATAACCGCCTCGGTAGAAGTCTTTGTCCAGATTGTTTTCTACCATGACAAATGAAAGCCGGCGATGATCCGCGATGATCCGCTCACTGCAAAGACAGGGGGCATACTCCTCGTCCACAGAAAACCAGAGGCAGCTTTCTTCATCCTCCCAGATCCGGGGAGGATAATCTGCATCCGTAAGCCAGGAACAGGTGGTCAGCCTGCGGGTCGTCTCCAGAAATTTATCGACAGTATCCGCGGAAATCTATACACGGGCTTTCAGATAAGCCCTGCCATTGTCAGTAGTAATAAATGGTTTTCCAATCTTAATCACTTTGCTCTTCACCTCTGAGAATTCTAATCGGTTCCGAACATCCGGTCTCCCGCATCGCCCAGACCCGGGCAGATGTAGGCATTTACATTCAGCTCCCGGTCTATATGGCCGACATAAAGCTGGATATCGGGATGCGCCTTCATCAGGTTTTCAACTCCCTCCGGAGCAGCGATGATCGACATGAACTTGATCTGCTTACCTCCATGCTTTTTGATCATGTCAAGAGCGGCGATGGCTGAACCGCCGGTTGCCAGCATGGGGTCCGTAACGACGATCAGTCTTTCTTCGATATGTCCCGGAAGATTACAGTAATATTCGTGAGCCTCATGGGTCAATTCATCCCTCTCAAGACCGATATGGCCCACTTTGGCGGAGGGAACCATTGTCAGCACTCCGCTGAGCATTCCCAGACCGGCCCGCAGAATGGGGACGATCACGAGCTTTTTACCCTTGATAAGAGGGGAGTGACAGACCTCGATCGGTGTCTCGATCCGGACATTTTCCATAGGCAGATCTGCCAGAGCCTCATAGACCATCAGCATTGAGATTTCATCCACAAGCTTGCGGAATTCATTTGTGCTGGTATGCTTTTTTCGAAGCAGCGTGATTTTATGTTGAACAAGCGGATGTGTTAGCTCCGTTACATTTTTCATATGGCACCTCCAGACAGGGATTTTTTTTTTTGCTATTCTTATTATAGGGCTGTCAAAGTTAATCCGTCAATTGACATAAATTGAAATATGTCCTCATTGCTTTATTGCCAAAACTGGTGTATAATCACCTCGACTGACTAACATTGACCCTTTTGGGCAGTGATGAAAGGAGACTAACATGAAAAAAAGAATTTTGGCAATGACCCTCGCAGCAGTTCTGATGATTTCAATGATCAGTGCCTGTGGAAAGAAAGACGGTGGCGGAAAGGGCAAGAAGGCTGACAGAGCCGCTGACAATTCACTGGTCGTTGGCATCGCGCAGGATTTCGACAGTCTTGACCCCGATTATATGACGGCGGCAGGAACCAAGGAAGTTCTGTTCAACGTATTTGAAGGTCTGGTAAAACCGAATGAGGAAGGCGAGATTGTTCCGGCTGTCGCATCCGAGGTGGAAAAGTCCGAGGATGGCCTGACTTATACCTTTACTCTCCGGGAAGGTGTTACTTTCCACAATGGAGATCCTGTTGAGATGGATGATGTGATTTATTCCATCAACAGAAGACGGGACGGAAAAGACGCTGCCGCCCAGCTTCCCGCTCTTGAGGTCATAAAGGATGTCAAGGGGAAAGACGGCAAGCTTACCGTTACCCTTACAGAGCCGAGTAACGAATTCCTCGCATATATTATGAATGCATATATTATTCCGGCTGATTACGGCAAACAGGAGACAGCTCCCGTGGGAACCGGTCCCTATAAGTTTGTTTCCAGGAAAGTTCAGGACAACCTGGTCCTGGAGCGCTTTGAAGATTACTGGGGCCAGGGCGGCACGATCGATAAGGTCACCTTTAAGATCCAGGAAAAGTCTGAAGCCCTGATCACCGGTCTCCAGGGCGGATCCCTTGATCTGGTTGCCCATCTGTCATCAGACCAGATCGCCCAGCTGAATCAGGATGATTTCGATATTGAAGAGGGCAGCATGAACCTTGTCCAGGCTCTGTATCTGAACAATAAGGAGAAACCCTTTGACGATGTCCGGGTACGCCAGGCGCTCTCTTATGCAATCGACAAGAAGACAGTGATTGACATGGCCTTTGACGGATACGGAATTCCCCTGGGTACTTCCATGTTCCCGTCCTTTGTCAAGTACTATGATGATTCTCTGACAGATTACTATAAGCAGGACATCAAGAAGGCAAAGAAGCTGCTTAAAGATGCCGGCTATCCCAACGGCTTCAAGATGACCATAACCGTGCCCAGCAATTATACGCCGCATGTGAATACGGCAACAGTTATCGTAGAGCTTTTAAAGGAAATCGGTGTGGAGGCATCTGTTGAGCCGGTCGACTGGAATACATGGCTTGACCAGGTATATGATCACAGAAAGTTCCAGTCTACAATCACCGGACTGACCAGTGATAATATGACGGCCCGCAAGCTGCTGGATCGTTTCGGCAGTGATGCGGATAACAACTTTACCAATTACAGCAATAAGGACTATGACAAGATCCTGAAGAAGGCAATTGCCGAGACGGATGACGAGAAGCAGGTTGAGCTTTACCGTCAGCTGGAGAAGAACCTTACGGAGAATGCGGCAAATGTATATCTGCAGGATATGGCCGACCTTGTTGCCTGTCGAAAAGGTCTTAAGGGACTGACTTTCTATCCCCTCTATGTCCTTGATATCAGTAAACTTCAGTGGAAGGAATAGACAAAAATGATCAAATATGTGGCAAAAAGGATAGGGATGCTTCTTCTGACCATGCTTTTCGTGTCCTTTTTGACCTTTCTTGCATTTGAACTTATTTCCGGCGATCCGGCCCGTAATATGTTAGGAACCAGCGCCCCATCTTCTCAGGTGGCGGCGCTGCGTCACGAATTGGGGCTGGATCGGCCTTTTCTTATACGCTACCTGGACTGGCTGACAGGATTTTTCTCAGGCAACCTGGGGATTTCCTACAGTTACCGTCAGCCGGTGTGGGATCTGATCGCTTCCAAACTTGGCATTACTCTGCTCCTGAGTATGATCAGTTTTATTCTGATTATTCTTATCTCAATTCCGACAGGACTTTTTTCCTATCAGTGGGCCGCAGGCGGGAGAGAGTGGCTTACTACCGGCTTCAACCAGCTCTGCATGGCGGTTCCGCCCTTTTTTACGGGAATTCTGGTCTGCTGGATTTTCGGTATAATTCTACGCTTCTTTTCACCGGGTGATTTCCCTGATCTTTTCTACGATCCTGCGGGCGCTCTTCTCCATCTCTTTTTTGGAGCGGTCTGCCTGAGTATTCCCAGGATTGCCATGACTGTCCGCATGATGCGGAGTACCATTGTCAGTGAAATGAATAAGGCTTATGTCCGCACCGCGATCAGCCGGGGCAATGACAGGCGCAGTGTCCTGATGACTCACGTCCTTAAGAATTCCATGATCTCCGTGGTTACTTTCTTGGGTCAGACCATGGCGGAAATCGTAGGAGCCGGGATTGTAGTGGAACAGGTTCTCGGTATTCCGGGACTGGGACGTTTCCTGGTTCTGTCCATAGCTCACAGGGATTACCCTGTGGTGCAGTCGATAGTGGTTATCCTAGCTTTCTGGGTCGTACTGGCAGGTACTCTGGCAGATCTGGTCAACCAGTATATTGATCCGAGACTGAGACTGGGAGGGCAGAAGTGATGAAGAAAAAGATAAACAGATACCTTCTGGCCGGCCTGATCATTACAGGGATCATTTTGCTTACCGCTCTGGTGGGCACTTTCTGGACGCCATGTTCCCCGACTGCCATGAAATATATGAAATTTCAGCCGCCGGGACCGGGACATCCGTTCGGAACGGACAATTTCGGCCGTGATATTTTCAGCCGTGTTCTGAAAGGAACCGGAACTACTCTTTATATAGCCCTGGCTACGGTTGCCATCGGCGCTGTGGCAGGGACGACAGTCGGCGCGGTGACAGGATATTTCGGCGGCGCCGTGGATGAGATCCTGATGCGTTTTAATGATGCTCTTACGGCTTTTCCCTCAATTCTTCTTGCCCTGCTGATCATCAGTCTGGTGGGACCGGGGAAAAAGTATAACGTTATCATCGCCCTGGGACTTGTTTTCATACCCAGCTTTGCCAGGGTAACAAGGACCGGTTTCGCATCTCTGCGGGATGTGAATTACATTACCAGTGCCCGCCTGATGGGAGCCGGACACGGCAGGATCCTGTTTGTACATATGCTGCCAAATACCATGCGTGTGCTCCTTCCGGCCATCACCATCGGATTTAATAATGCGGTGCTGGCGGAGGCCAGTATGAGTTTCCTTGGAATCGGTGTGACTCCCCCTGATGCTTCTCTGGGCTACATGCTCTCCGAGGCGCAGGGAATGTTGAAAGCCTGCCCCTGGTATGCTATTTTTACCGGCCTTTCCATCATACTGCTGGTCTTTGGCGTGGGCCTGATCGGCAGGGGACTTCAGGACCAGAACCGGGAGGTGATCTAATATGCTGGAAATCAGAGACCTCCATGTAAAGTTTCATAACCGGGATCATGAGGCGGTCGGCGGTATCTCCCTGACCATTGAAGACGGAGAGATCATGGGTCTGGTAGGAGAGAGCGGCAGCGGCAAAACGGTTACTGCCATGAGTATTGCAGGTCTGCTTCCAAGAAAGCAATGTACTTTCAGAGGAGATATTCTTCTGGACGGACAGGACCTTCTTCACGCCAGAAGAAAAGAACTCCGTAAACTGCATGGAGCAAAAATCGGTGTTGTGTTTCAGGATCCCATGAGTTCTATGGATCCCCTGATGCGGGTCGGCGAGCAGGTTGGAGAATCCCTGCGGATCCATACAAGTCTGAGCTCGGAAGAGAGAAAAAAGAAGGTACTGGAGGCCATGGATGCAGTAGAATTAAATGATCCGGAAAGCCTCTACCGCAAGTATCCTCACGAACTGTCAGGAGGAATGCTGCAGCGTGCCATGATTGCCGCTGCTATTGTGACTACACCGTCTCTCCTTCTTCTGGATGAGCCGACGACAGCCCTGGATGTAACCATCCAGGCCCAGATTCTGGAACTTTTAAAGAGACTGAATACGGAAAAGAAGATCTCCATGCTTTTTATCTCCCATAACCTGAATGTAGTCCGCAAACTCTGTAAAAGAGTCGCGGTCATGAGAAAAGGGGAGATCGTGGAAAAGGGGAATACGGATGATGTGTTTTTACATCCGCAGCATCCCTATACTCAGAAGTTGATTGACGCGATTCCCACAAGGAATACAAAGGAGCGTTCATGAATATAAAAGAAAACAATCTGACATCTGACCGGAAGAAAGATCCGGTCCTGGAAGTCAGTCATGTAAGCGCCGGTTACAGGACCGGCGGTATCACCGGCCGCGGCGGCAGGTATCATGAAGTACTCCATGATGTGGACTTTTACGTCCGCCATGGCGAAATCATGGGTCTTGTGGGGGAGAGCGGCACCGGAAAGTCCACTCTTGCCCGGGTAATACTGGGTCTGCTTAAGCCGGAACAGGGCAGGGTGGTCCATTATACAAAAAGACCCCAGATCGTTTTTCAGGATCCCTACAGTTCCCTTAATCCTGCCTACAGTGCCTGGTGGTCCGTGGAAGAACCGCTTCGGATCTTCGGCAAGTATGACGCTGCCGAGAGGAAGCGCAGGGTTCGGGAAATGCTTAAAAGAGTAGAGCTGCCGGAGGAATGCTATGAATCAAAGCCGGATGAATTGTCCGGAGGGCAGCGTCAGAGAGTAAGCATCGCGGCTGCCCTGATCCGACGTCCCCGCTTTATTATAGCTGATGAGCCTGTCAGTGCCCTGGATGTGACGATCCAGGCCCAGATTCTGAAGCTTCTTAAGAATCTGCGGGATGAGCTGGACTTAAGCTATCTCTTTATTTCCCATGACCTGAATGTGGTCTACCAGCTGTGTGACCGTGTCCTGGTCATGAAAGACGGCCGCATCGTGGAACAGGGAACCATTGAACAGGTATATGATCATCCCAGGGAAGACTATACCAGAAGATTATTGGAGGCAAGCAGCTGATGACGATCCGGTATATTGCGGATATGCATTTTGATCATGAAGATATCATCGCATATGACAATCGTCCCTTTGACGGCGTCGATGAGATGAACAGGGCCATGATCGACCGGTGGAACCGGGTGGTCGGTCCTGAGGACCTGACCTGGATTCTGGGTGATTTCTGCGCGGGAGATGCCTCCCGCTGGGATGAGATCCTTTCTTCCCTCAACGGGGAAAAAGCACTGATCATCGGCAATCATGACAACCGGGAAGCGGTTGACGCCTGCAGAAAGCACTTCTGCGACATTGCCGAATACCGGGAGATCGCAGACCGGGACAGGAAAGTGATCTTATGCCACTATCCGGTCTTCTCTTTCCATGACCATTATTTTGGAGCAGTGCATCTTTACGGCCATGTCCATCAGTCCTATGAATGGAATGTCGCCGAGAACAGCAAAAGGCTCATGAGAAGCCTCTATGTCCGCGACGACATTATGCGCATGACAAATGTGGGCGCCATGCTCCCTTATATGGATTACAGCCCCCGCAGTCTGGATGAACTGGTAGGAGAACTGTAGCAGTCAGGTCATGTGACACTTTACCGGAAATATCGGAAGGATCGGATATTATGAAAAAAGAAACCAAGACAAATGCAATGCGGATCCTGGACAGGGAAAAAGTTCCCTATGAGATGCTTTCCTACCCCCACGGCAAGGAGGCGGTGGACGGTGTAACCGTTGCTGCCCTGACCGGACAGAATCCTGACTATGTCTTCAAGACACTGGTTACAGTCAGCAATAAGAAGGAATACTTTGTCTTCTGTATCCCTGTGGCCTGTGAGCTTGACCTGAAAAAAGCCGCCCGGTCTGTCGGGGCTAAATCAGTTGAAATGATTCACGTCAAGGATATCAACAAGGTTACAGGATATATACGGGGCGGCTGCTCTCCCGTGGGAATGAAAAAGAAGTACAGGACTACATTTCACAGTACGGCAGAGGCCAATCCGGTCATTCTGGTCAGCGGCGGAAAGATCGGCGCCCAGATCAGTTGCGACCCGCGGGACCTTGTCCGGATCACGGACGGACAGTTTGCGGATGTGGTGAAAGAGTAGCAGAGCTTTTGCCGGCCGGCCTTTCGACGTAAAATGTGTTGAAGATGAGAGGTCGATTGTTGTATAATAAAAAGCGAATCGTAATATTAACCTGTGTCCGGCTGACCCGCCGGACATGAATTGTTTAACAAAGGAGATTAGCACATGTATCTTGAAATTGAAAAAGTCATTGGCAGAGAGATTCTTGATTCCAGAGGTAATCCTACGGTCGAGGCAGAGGTTGTATTATTTGATGGTACAATCGGCCGTGCAGCAGCCCCCAGCGGTGCTTCCACAGGTGTATTCGAAGCACTGGAACTCAGGGACGGCGATAAAGGACGCTATCTGGGAAAGGGCGTGACAACAGCTGTTAACAACATCAACACCATTATCAACGACGCAATCGTCGGCATGGATGCATCCGATGTTTATGCAATCGATAAGGCAATGATCGATGCAGACGGAACAAAAGATAAGTCCAAACTCGGAGCAAACGCTATTCTGGCAGTTTCCATCGCTTCCGCAAAGGCAGCTGCCAACGCGCTTGACATCCCGCTCTATCGTTTCCTGGGCGGCTTGAACGCAAACCGTCTCCCCGTTCCCATGATGAACATTCTCAACGGTGGCGCACATGCTACCAATACTGTTGATACACAGGAATTCATGATCATGCCGGTTGGTGCTCCTTCCTTTAAAGAAGCACTCAGATGGTGTGCCGAAGTTTTCCATGCGCTGGCTAAGATCTTAAAGAGCAGAGGCCTTGCAACATCTGTTGGTGATGAAGGCGGTTTTGCTCCTAATCTTTCCTCTGATGATGAGACGATCGAGACTATCCTGGAAGCTGTTAAGGCGGCAGGTTATGAGCCCGGCAAGGACTTCATGATTGCTATGGACGCCGCTTCCAGTGAGTGGAAGAGCGAAAAAGGTATCGGATTCTACAAGCTGCCGAAGGCAGGAACAGAGTACACATCCGCAGAGCTGATCGACCACTGGGCAGCACTTTGCGAGAAGTATCCGATTATCTCCATCGAAGACGGTCTGGATGAAGAAGACTGGGAAGGCTGGAAGCTTATGACCGAGAAACTCGGCGGCAAGGTTCAGCTTGTCGGTGATGACTTATTTGTCACAAATACAGAGAGGCTTGCAAAGGGCATCGAGTCCGGCGCAGCAAACTCCATCCTGATCAAGTTAAACCAGATCGGTTCCGTATCCGAGACATTAGAGGCAATCAAGATGGCTAACAAGGCCGGTTACACAGCTGTTACATCCCACCGTTCCGGTGAGACGGAAGACACAACCATCGCTGATCTCGCGGTAGCACTGAATACATGCCAGATCAAGACCGGTGCTCCCAGCCGTTCCGAGCGTGTAGCTAAGTACAATCAGCTGATCCGCATTGAGGAAGAACTTGGTGACAGTGCCGTATATCCGGGCATGAAGGCTTTCAACGTAGAATAATCATTGCCTGAATCTGCTGCTCAAATATGAAACAAAGAGCCTGGTTTCCCGGGAATACGGGAAATCAGGTTTTCTTATGTGAGACATTTACAACAAAAAACAGGAGTCTGGACATGAAGTACGAAGACAAAATCAAACCATTACAGAAAGACATGCTGGAAAGTCTGAGAAGGCTTGTGCGCTACAATTCAGTTGAAGGAGATCCCCTTCCCGGAAAGCCTTTCGGGGAAGAGCCGGCCGCATGTCTTGCGGAAGCCCTCACCATAGCTGATGAAATGGGCTTTCGGACTGAGAATCTGGATAATTACTGCGGATGGGCAGAGATGGGAGAAGGTGAAGACCTGATCGGCATCGTTGCCCACCTGGATATAGTACCGGCCGGAAAGGGCTGGGATACAGATCCTTTTACCCTGACTGAGAAAGACGGCAGGGTTTACGGCCGCGGCGTCAGTGATGACAAGGGCGCTGCAATCGCTTCCCTTTATGCCATGAAGCTGGTCAGGGAGATGGGAGTTCCCCTGAAAAAGAGGGTCCGTCTGATCCTGGGAACCAATGAAGAAACCGGCAGCGCCTGTATGGATTACTACGCAAAACACGGGGAAGCCGTGACCTGCGGATTTACTCCGGACGGAGATTTTCCGGGCGTTTACGGGGAAAAAGGCGCCTGCAATATGGTCATGTGCAGCAAAAATACAAAGATCCTTTCCATGGAAGGAGGCTTTGTGACCAACGCAGTCTGCGACCACTGCATTACAAAGCTTCCGGCGGCGGAAGTCAGTGCTGAAGCTTTAAAAGAGGCCCTCTCGGGAACTCCTCTGAAATCTTATGAAGTGACTGAAGAAGACGGGATCCTGACGGTGGACGCATACGGTCTTGCTGCCCACGCTTCAACACCTCTTCTGGGAGTCAATGCGGCTTCCTATACCATGAAAGCCCTGGAAGAAGCAGGCATGAAAGACGACTTCGTTGACTTTTACAATTGCCGGATCGGCACGGAATGCGACGGGGACGGACTGGGACTGAAAGCGTCAGACCCCTATGGTCCCCTGACCCTGAATCAGGGAGTTGTCAGGACAAAAAACGGAAAAGTTTTCTGCAGTATCGACATCCGTTATCCTGTAACCATGCAGCCGGATCAGCTGGAAGACCTTTGCAGGGCCCGGCTGGAGGATGAGAGAGGGGTAATCCTGATTGAAGAGCTGGTTAAGCCTCTCTTTTTTGACAGGAACTCGAAACTGGTGGAAGACCTGCTTGCCGCTTACCGGGAAATTACAGGGGACCGGGAGACGGAACCCATGGTTCTGGGAGGCGGTACCTACGCGAAACATGTGCCCGGCATCATTGCATTTGGCTGTGCTTTCCCGGATACGGACAATCATATCCATAACAGTAATGAAAGCCTGAGCCTTGAGGAATGGGAACTGCAGGTGGCAATCTACACGGAAGCCATCCTGCGACTGCTGAACTGGGAGTAGTGTCTGTCCACTCATGTAATTGAAAGCGCCTGAATCTTGTGATATGATTTAAACTGTAGAGATGAGAACAGCATCTTATGACATTAGGAGGACAAGGATATGTCTTTTGCAGTATTTGTTGACGGAAGCGGCAATCTGCCCAAGTCCATGCTTGACGGAATCAGCATGCTTCCCTGCGAGTATACCCTGGACGGTGAACCCCACACTTATCTGGGAGATTTGGACAGCTTTGACGGGGCAGCGTATTATAAGGCACTCGATGAAGGCCATAAGGTACAGACCAGTCTTTTGAATACACACCTTTTTGTCACACATTTTACACCTGTTCTGGAAGAGGGCAGGGACATTATCTATGTGTCCATGAGTGCCGGAATCAGCGGAACCTGCAATGCGGCAAGGATTGCTGCCGAAGAGCTGATGGAAGACTATCCGGACCGCTTTGTTCATATCGTGGATTCCATGGGATGCGGATTCGGACACGGCCTGCTGGCAGTGAGAGCGGCGGAGCTTGCCATGAAGGGCATGGATGCCCGGGAGGCGGCAAAGATCATTGATAATGAGGTTCTGCATGCCTGCCAGTATTTTACCGTGAATGACCTGAATTATCTGAAAAGGACCGGCCGTGTCAGCGGCCCTACGGCAGCCATCGGCACAGTCTTTAATATCAAACCCATCCTTTACGGAGACAGCACCGGCCATATCGTTTCCTGCGGCAAGACCCGCGGGAGGAAAAAGGCGATTAAAGCGCTGGTTGAGAAATACAGGGAAAAAAGGATTGACTCTTCGGAACAGAAAATCTGCATCTCCCACGGAGACTGTCTGGAGGATGCAGAAACCCTGGCGGGACTGGTAAGGGAGATTACGCCCGATATCCCCATTACCATCTGCCAGCATGAACCCTTCTCGGGAGCGCATGTAGGTCCCGGAATGCTTGCCCTGTTTTTCAGAGGAAAAGAGAGATAATACATGAAGAGTTTACTGAGACTTGATACACTGGACAGGAAACCGAGACTCTGGAATCTGGCGGTCCTCACCCTGGTCACCCTGCTGATCACAGGGGGACTCGGAATTGCGGGAGGCGGAGATCATGCTCTGATGATCAGCATCATTGCAGATGTTTATTTTCTGCTGGTTATCATTCTGCTGGTCAGGGCATTTGTCAGACAGGTACGTTATAATCTTTATTCCTATAATACCATTTATTACATCGGATTCTCCCTCTTCTTCATGTTTGTGCTGGCCACCACGACTTTTCTGACTTTCATGATGGCCCGCAGCCCCGGGGAGCTGGGCAGTATTTATGTAGGGGTGATACTGATGTATTCGGGGCGGAATTACATGATTCTGACATCCCCTCTTATTCTGGCTTTCTCGATTGCCCTCTTTGTCTCAAATATATCTCTGATCCGGCATGAAGGGAAGCGCCTTGTAAATGTGCTGGGGATCATACTGGCTTTCCTCATGGTGGCCGGTGAGCTGGCCCTGTTCGGCTTTGAACTTTCTCCATACCCCGGCGGTTTTTTTACACATTTGTATGATACTTTTATCAGCCTTTTCGCGGCCGTATATCTTTATTTTGAATGCATGCTGACAGGCTCTGCACTGGCTGCCCTTATGGCAGCCCGCTATGAACCGGAGCCGGATAAAGACTTTATCATTATCGCGGGCTGCGGGATCAGGAAGGACGGAAGTCCTTCGCCTCTTCTGCGGGGCAGAGTCGACCGGGCTCTGGCTTTCCGCGAAAAACAGCTGAGAGAAACAGGGAAAGACCTGATATTAATCCCTTCCGGCGGTCAGGGACCGGATGAGGTGATCTCCGAGAGTGAAAGCATGAAACGGTATATGCTGGAACAGGGGATTGACGGGGACAGGATCCTTATGGAAGACAGGTCCCGGAGTACTTTTGAAAACATGAAGTTTTCAAAGAAAAAGATAGAGGAAATCAATCCTGAGGGGAAGGTTGCTTTTTCCACCAGCAATTACCACGTATTTCGAAGCGGCCTCTTCGCCAGGTATGTGAAAATGCGAGCGGTCGGCATGGGAGCCGGGACTAAATGGTATTTCTGGCCCAACGCAGCTGTCCGCGAATTCGTCGGTCTGCTGACCGGGCACAAAGGCAAGCAGGCTGCTATATTTGTTTCAATGCTGGCAGTTTATGTTCTGCTGGCTATTATATGCTTCTGACAAAAAAATGCTGCTGCCGGGATTTCCGGCAACAGCATTTCTTATTATGAAAGCTTTCGCTTAAGACCGTCACAGATTATTCTTTTCAATGTAGAGATCGATGTATTTCATGGCATCTTTGCCGTCTCTGGCAGTGATGAAGTCAAGGCCTGCAGCCCTGATCTTTTTGTAGAAGCCGATCAGAAGGTTTTCGTTGATAGTGATCGTATTAAGGGTGTAGCACATGACTACATCCAGGTCCCCTTTTTCTATGGCCTCTTCAATCCGGTGAAAATAGGGGCGGTCGAGACTGTCAGAATCATACTGGCCGAAATCAGTGAAGTGAAAGAATTCGCATGGGCCATAGATTTCTTCGGCTACTTCATGACATTTCTCATAGGACTGCAGCATTTCGTTGATGAAATGCCGGTAGCAGATTTTGCAGGCACCCCTGTAATACTGATAATGATAGATACCGACTCTCTTCATGATTTCTCACCCACTTTCCTTCTTCCAGTATAACAATTTACGGGTGAAATGATGGGAATATAACAGATAAATAATACGAAAAAAATAATGACCGTGCTATAATGAAAACAGTATTAAAGAAAGGAGACCGGCCATGTTAGTATACTTTGTCAGACACGGACAGACCACGTGGAATAAAAGGAAAAAGCTGCAGGGACAGCATGATACAAAGCTGACTCCCAGAGGGATGGAGCAGGCCAGACTGGCAGCGGAAGGTATGAAGGATCTACCTTTTGACTATGTGATCGCAAGCCCCCTGTCCAGAGCAAGGGTCACTGCCGAGACCATCGTGGGGGACAGACCTCTTGCCATCGAGTTTGACGACCGTTTAAAAGAGATCGACTTCGGACGCGACAACGGCAGGTGCTTCGGGAAAACCATGAATGACCCCCATTTTGTCCGTTATCAGCGCTTTTTTAACGAACCTCATAAATACAAACCCATCAAAGGGGCGGAGAGCTATCAGACCGTGATCGAGAGGGCGGATGCCTTTTTCAGAGACAGGGTCATTCCCCTTGAAGGGAAAAAAGAATGTGTACTGGTAGTGGGTCATACGACATGGATGCACGCATTTATCGTGCATATTACGGGAAGACCCATGAGCGAACTCTGGAACAGCAGCTTCGGCAAGAACTGTGAAGCGATTATATTTGAAGTAAAAGACGGAAAAATGGAAATGGTCTGCGAAAACAAGATGTTCTATGACGAGGCGGACCTGACTATATCATAAGATTCTTTAGGAGAATGATTGGGAGGTGTAATAAGGATGCGTTTTTATGCTCCGACAAATGTATTTGTGGAAAAAGACTGTGTGAAAAACCATGCAAAAGAGCTGACGGCTCTGGGGACCAGTGCCCTGATTCTGACGGGAAGGCATTCTGCCCTTGCCAACGGTTCACTGGCGGATGTGACAGCTGTACTTGACCAGGCTTCGATTCCCTATGTGGTCTTTAACGAGGTGGAGGAAAATCCATCCGTTCAGACTGTTGTGAGGGCTGCCGAGCTCGGGAAAAAGGCAGGCGCCGACTTTGTCATCGGTATAGGAGGCGGTTCGCCCCTGGATGCAGGAAAAGCCGCAGCCATTCTTCTGGCTAATCCCGATGAAACGGGCGATTGCCTCTATGCGGGCAAGGATCTGAAACCAGCTCCCTACGCGGCAGTTCCAACCACCTGCGGAACCGGCGCCGAGGTGACCCCCAATGCGGTGCTGACCAGGCCTGAGCTCATGAAGAAGGGCAGTATGAGTTACAACGTCTATCCGCAGATTGCCCTGGTGGACGGCAAGTATATTGCCGGTGCCGGCAGAAAGCTGATCGTCAACACGGCAGTGGATGCCCTTGCCCACCTGGTGGAAAGCAGACTCCACAGCAAGGCCAATCTTTATAATCATATGTTTTCCGAGTACGGCCTGCAGCTCTGGTCCGGACTGATTCCTTTCCTGGAAGGAGAGCAGGAGGGGGATGAAGAGGTCTACAGCCGCTGCATGCTGACCGCGACAGTTGCAGGCATGGCAATAGCCCAGACCGGGACATCTCTGCCCCACGCTCTGAGCTATCCTCTGACCCTGACATACAATGTGCCTCACGGAAGGGCCTGCGGCCTTTTACTGGCTGCCTATATGGAGGCCCTGGCCGCAAATGATCCGGAGCCGGTTAAGAAGGTTCTGTCCCTTCTGGGACTGGAAGATGTTGCCGCATTTGACGGGATGATCCGCCGTCTCCTGGGAGAAGAAGTCGTATCAGAAGCCTTTTTAGTTAAAACGGCTGATGACATGGCGGTCAATCCCGGCAAACTGAAAACATTTCCTTATGCGATTGACAGAGAGGGGATCGAACAGATCCTCCGCAAGTCTTTAAAGGTCGAAGATAAATAGTTTAAAGAGCAGTGATCATGAGCATGACCGCGTGGACGACAAAGGCTGCGATCCATGCGACAGCACACTGCCAGATCACGACGGCTGCCGCCCACCTTTTTCCCAGCTCCCTGTTAATGGATGCCACCGCAGCCACACAGGGGGCGTAGAGGAGGGAGAAGACCAGGAGAGCAGCCGCGGCCACAGGCGACATGGCGCTGCCTACATTTCTGCCGAAAAGGACTTCCAGGGTGGAAACCACACTCTCTTTGGCCATGAAGCCGCTGAAGAGAGAAGTGCAGATCCGCCAGTCTCCAAGGCCCAGAGGCCGCATGACAGGCACCAGGATGCCGGAAATGGCTGCCAGGATACTGTCTTTGGAGTCGGCGACCATGTTCAGGTGGCCGTCAAAGTTCTGCAGGAACCAGACAAGGATGGTGGTAACCAGGATGATGGAAAAGGCTCTCTGCAGGAAGTCCTTGGCTTTTTCCCAGAGCAGCTGGATTACATTTTTCGGGCTGGGCATGCGGTAATTGGGAAGTTCCATGACAAAAGGAGCCGGCTCTCCCTTAAAGAAGGTGTTCCTGTAGAGAACCGAAACCAGGATGCCCGTGATGATGCCCAGAAGGTAAAGTCCCACCATGATCAGCCAGCCCTGTCTGGGGAAGAAGGCTGCAATGAAAAATGTGTAGATGGGCACCTTGGCCGTACAGCTCATAAACGGAGTCAGCAGGATGGTCATCTTCCGGTCCCGCTCACTGGGCAGGGTCCGGGTAGCCATAACTGCGGGCACGGTACAGCCGAATCCCACCAGAAGCGGCACGATGCTCCGGCCCGACAGGCCGATTCTTCTGAGCAGCTTGTCCATGAAAAATGCGACACGGGCGATATAGCCGCTGTCCTCCAGCAAAGAGAGGAAGAAGAAAAGGGTCACGATAATGGGCAGGAAGCTCAAGACACTGCCGACGCCCGCAACGATACCGTCGATGATCAGCCCGTGGATGGCAGAGTTTACGCCTGCGGCGGCAAGGGTCCGGTCCAGGAGGGCAGACAGACTGTCTATGCCCATCTCCAGCAAGCCCTGAAGCCAGGCCCCGATCACACTGAATGTCAGGTATGAAACCATACCCATGATCAGAATAAAAGCCGGAATGGCTGTATATTTGCCGGTAAGAAACCGGTCAATTTTCTCACTTCGGATCCGCTCCCTGCTTTCACGGGGGCGGATTACTGTTTCTTCACATACTCTCTGGATAAATGAAAAGCGCATATCCGCCATGGCGGCACTTCGGTCGAGGCCCCGCTCGGTCTCCATCTGTACAATGATGTGCTCCATGGTCTCGGTCTCATTCCGGTCCAGTTTCAGCTGGTCCAGGATGAGAGGATCGCCCTCGATGACCTTTCCGGCGGCAAAACGGACGGGAAGTCCGGCGGCCAGAGCATGATCTTCAATAAGGTGGCAGATGGCGTGGAGACAGCGGTGAACTGCGCCGCCGTTGTCATTTTCACCACAGAAATCCTGCCGCATGGGTTTCTCCTGATAGTAGGCGATATGGAGGGCGTGGTCCACCAGCTCCGAGACGCCCTGGTTCTTGGCGGCTGATATGGGAACGACGGGAACACCCAGCATTTCTTCCATGGCATTGATATCGATACTTCCTCCGTTGGAAGTGACCTCATCCATCATATTCAATGCCACGACAACGGGCATATTCATCTCCAGCAGCTGCATGGTCAGATAGAGGTTCCGCTCTATGTTGGTTGCGTCCACGATGTTGATAATGGCTTTGGGATGATCCATCAGAACGAAATTCCTGGAAACGATTTCCTCGCTGCTGTAGGGGGACATGGAATAGATGCCGGGAAGGTCGGTGATCAGAGTGTCCTTGCGGCCCTGGATGATTCCGTCCTTGCGGTCTACCGTAACCCCCGGGAAGTTGCCGATATGCTGGCTGGATCCCGTCAGGCGGTTAAAAAGAGTGGTTTTCCCGCTGTTCTGGTTGCCCACAAGAGCAAAGGTCAAAAGAGTTCCCTCCGGGAGCGGGTCACCGCTTCCCTTGGGATGGAACTTGCCTCCTTCTCCCAGGCCCGGGTGGTCTGTCTTACGGACAGGCCTGGAAGCGGCCTGGTCCTTCTCCTCGGCGGATACAGGTTCCACACCTATCCTGGCTGCGTCATCAAGACGCAGAGTAAGCTCATATCCGTGAATCATCAGTTCTACGGGATCACCCATAGGGGCGTATTTGACAACGGTGATCTTTGCGCCGGGAATGACTCCCATATCCAGAAAATGCTGTCTTAAGGCGCCTTCCCCGCCTACGCTGGTGACGATTCCGCTCTGACCGATCTTCAGTTCTTTTAATGTGATTGCTTTTTCACTTTCTTTTTTCATAAATCAGTTGTTTCCTTTTTTATATTCAAATCCTTCTGACAGTCTTCCGGCTTTCTGCCGGATGAGGGAAAGGTCCCGGCCCCGGGGCAGCCGCTGCAGGAAGAGCAGTTTCCCGAACAGCCGCAGTAGCTTCCGCTTTTCAGCGACTTTACAATATGTCTGACGGCCAGTCCGACAACGACGGCCAGAATGATCACTACAATAATATTTGCCATGATTTCTTCTCCTTACTTACGTTAGAGTAAACAAACGCAATAAAAAAGTCAAGGGGCATTCTCCCCTAAAATAAAAGACGAATCAGCACCGATGTGATACAATCATATAGTATGGAAGAAAAAAAGCATGGACCCGAGAAGGAGTGAGGTGCAGGAAATGCGGCAGCAGACATTCAGTGATATCGAATATAATAACAGGAGGCGGAGAACAAGGAAGGAAGAATTTCTTGATGAAATGGACCTTGTGGTTCCCTGGAAGGACTATGTGGACAGGATTAGGCCTCACTATCCTGAAGGAAAGCGGGGAAGACCGCCCAGAAGTATTGAGATGATGCTGAGAATGTATCTGATGAAAAGCTGGTTCGGCCTTTCGGACCAGGGAATCGAGGACGCAGTCTACGACAGTTATGCCATGCATAAATTCATGCATCTGGATTTCCTGGATGAACAGGTTCCGGATGCCACGACCCTTCTCAAATTCCGTCACCTTATGGACTCCACCGGAATCGGCCGGGACATACTTGAAGATATTAACAGCAGGCTCAGAGCTTCAGGCAAGCTCTTAAGACGTGGGAAAATCATGGATGCCGCCCTGATATTCGCGCCTAATCAGAAGAAACATAAGAGGGACAAAGAATCATGAATGAAGGCCGGATTAAAATGATCAGCAATCTGCTCCTGCTCCTGACCGCCCTTGTATGGGGTATTGCTTTTGTGGCTCAGAGTGTGGGAACAGACTATGTTGGCCCCTGGACCTTTGTATGTACCCGCTATATACTTTCTACCCTGGTTCTGATCCCTGTCACATGTTTCTTTGAAAAGAATTCCCGGAACCGGGACAAAGCCTCTTCTGCTCCGGACGGCCCGGATCCGCGGGGCCGGAATCACAAACTATATCTTGCAGGAGGCGCCTGCTGCGGCTTTTTTCTTGGAATGGCCAGTCTTGCCCAGCAGGCCGGAATAAAATATACAACTGCCGGAAAGGCCGGATTCATCACAGCTCTCTATGTGATCCTGGTTCCCCTGATGGGACTTCTGTTTGGGAGGAAGGTGGGAAGGCGGATTTTTTTCTGCGCAATTCTGGGACTCACAGGCCTTTATCTGATCAGCATCAAGGAAGGCTTCCGGATCGGGCCGGGAGATGCTCTGGTTATCCTGTGCGCATTTCTTTTCAGCTGCCAGATTCTCTGTGTGGATTATTTTTCTGAGAAAGTGGACAATGCGGTCCGGCTTGCCAATACACAGTTTTTCTTTACAGCTTTGATTGCCGCATGCGGCATGTTTATTTTTGAACATCCTGATATGACTGCCATCCGGGCGGCCGGTATTCCTATCCTTTATGCGGGACTTATGTCCGGCGCGGTAGGTTATACTCTGCAGATTGTCGCCCAGAAGCACACGGATCCCTCGGTAGCCTCCCTGCTGATGAGCATGGAGTCGGTCTTCTCCGCTCTTGCGGGATGGATGATCCTGGGACAGGGCCTGACCGCCAAAGAACTGTTCGGGTGTGTGCTCCTTTTTACCGCAGTCATACTCTCGCAGATTCCCGCCGGGGAGCAGAAAGGAAGCAAGGAGAATGACGGAAGCCTACAGAGACATCAATGAGCCTGACCTGAATCACCTGCCCGCCGACAGGGCCGCCGGCCACAATATTGTCTGGACCTTAAGCGGTCTTCCCGACTTTGTCCAGATCATGCCTTACTATATAAGGGAGGCAAAGAAGGCGGGAAAGGAGATTGTCCATATCAGCTTTTCCGGTGAGGCGTCCCCTTACGGGAAAGACGTAGAAACGGCTCACATACCTCTTTCTCACCGGTTTGAAGCTTTTACGATCGCGGTATGCAGGCTGCTGGCCGACCATGGTCAGGAGACATTTTATATATTTGACTGCCTTTCCGAGCTTCAGACAGCCTGGGCCACGGATCTGATGATGCAGAACTTTTTTACGGTGGTTACCCCTCTGGTGGCCGCCGGAAACTGCTGTGCCTTCTTTCCCCTGGTCCGGAGCCGTCATGCCGGCGAGACCATTGTACAGATTACGGAGGCGGCGGACAGCCTCATGGAGGTTTTCCCGGACTTCAAAGATCTCTATGTGCGTGTCCGCAAATACGGCGGTGTGGACGGCAGAGAAGAGCTTCCCTTTGTATACAGGGACAGGGAAGGTTTTCTGCCCGTTTCCGACGGATTGGAGAGCGCCCGTTTCAGAAAAGCCATGAACTATGCCGGACGGAATGCCCGGGAGCAGAGCATGGACAGCTGGGACCGTTTTTTTCGCCAGGTCCAGAGAGACTATGAAGCGGGGGAAGACGTATCTTCGGCCTGCGCCAGGATCCGGGATATCATGATGAGCCGGGACCCTGAGATCAAAAAACTTCTTCGCCGGCATTTCAAACCGGAGGATTACTTTTTTGTCAAGGAGCATATGGTGGGAACCGGCCTGATCGGCGGCAAGTCCTGCGGTATGCTGACCGCCCGTAAGATTGTGGAAAACCTGCGTCCGGATATCTATGACAGAATGGAACCCCACAATTCCTTTTTTGTGGGTTCGGACGTTTTTTATACATATATTGTCGAGAACGGCTTCTGGGACCTTCGTGTCCGCCAGAGAGAGCCGGAAGGGTATTTCAGCCTGGCGGATGAATTCGCCGACAAGCTCATGCACGGTACATTTTCAGCAAAGATCGAGCAGGAGTTCATCAGACTTCTGGAATACTACGGACCTTCTCCCGTGATTGTCCGCTCCAGCTCCATTCTGGAGGACGGTTTCGGCAATGCTTTTGCCGGAAAATACGAGTCCGTATTCTGTCCGGGCAACGGGAGCCTTGCCGAGCGTCTGACTGAGTTTGAAAATGCCATCCGTGTGGTCTATGCCAGCACCTTAAGCCGGTCTGCCCTGGACTACAGGCTTCGCCGGGGACTGGATAACCGGGATGAGCAGATGGCCCTCCTTGTGATGAGGGTTTCCGGCATGCGTTTCGGCAGATACTATATGCCCTGTGTGGCAGGTGTCGGATACTCCTACAGTACCTACCGTTTTCTGGATTCACTGGACCCGAAGGCCGGTATGCTCCGCATGGTCATGGGGCTTGGCACCTGCGCCGTAGACAGGATTGAAGGGTCTTACCCAAGACTGATCTCCCTGGATAAGCCCGGGGCCACCGCTTTTCATACTGCCGCCGAGCATCACCGCTTTTCCCAGAGAAATGTGGAGATGATCGACCGGGAGACAGGAGCCCTGGAACAGGTACCTTTCACAGTAGTGGAGAAAGCTCTGCCCGCTTATCTTAAGAAAATGCTTTTTGACCGCGACCGGGAGGCGGAACGTCGTCTTTCAGACAGGGGAATTTTCAGAAGTGTTCCCTTTGTCACATGCTCGGGTTTTGCCGATAATCCCTATGTCATGCAGGATATGCAGGGACTGATGAAGGTGGTGGAAAAAGAGTACGGACAACCGGTGGATATAGAGTTTACCATCAACATGGAGGAGGACGGATCCTATGTGATCAACCTCCTGCAGTGCCGTCCCCTCCTGGTCTTCGAAGACAGGACACGTCAGATGATCCCCGAAGATCTGAGTAACAGGGAGATCTTCCTGGACTGCCGCCATACATCCATGGGCCAGTCCCAGCATCTCAAGCTGGACGGAATAGTCTATGTGGATCCGGTGGCTTATTACGAGATGCCCTACCAGAGGAAAAAAGAGGTGGCGGCAGCGATCGGAAAGATCAACTGGTATTTCAGAGATCAGCATAAAAAGATGATCCTGATGGTGCCGGGAAGGATCGGGACGACATCCCCGGAACTGGGCGTACCCACAAACTTTTCCGATATCAGCGGCTTTTCAGCCATATTTGAAATAGCGGAATCCGGGGTCGGCTACAATCCTGAGCTGTCCTACGGAAGTCATATATTCCAGGATCTGGTGGAAAACGAGATCCTGTATGCGGCGGTCTTTGAAGATGAAAGGACTGTCTGCTTCAGGCCGGACAGAGTGAAAGCGCTTGACAACAGGCTGGCTGACATAGAAGAAGAGCTTGCCGGGCTTGAAGAAATCATCGGTTATTACCCTGTAGAGAAGGCCGGCTGCTTTCTCTACCATGACCTCTTTGAAGAGCGCCTGGTCTGTACGATCCGGAAGGAGGGAATGTAAATGGACAAAAGAGAAAGCATATGGGATTTCAGGCCGGAACTGATGAGTGACCGGGAAATGATCGACCGCTTTCATAGGATCCTTTCGGCCATGACTGCAGATGTCCGGACCCGCCTTGGAAATACACGGGGCCTGACGGGGCTTTTTGAAAGACTGCGGGCAGAGGAAGACTGGCGGGAGATCCGCGCCCATCTCAGTATGATCCGGGAAGCGGGCGACCGCCTTTCGGGAGAACACAGAAATCTGGTATTAACACAGCTCCTGCCTCTGATCTTTCATGAAAACGGGACCATTCGCCGACAGGCAGCCGTCTGCTGCGGCGTTCTTCTCTCCCTCAGTGCCGCAGATGACGAGCCTGTATTTGAAAACACGATCGCCGGGATCCTTTTCCGTTCCGGAGACCTGGCCGGGGAGTCCGGACTCCACACGGGAAATGCTCTCCGTCTGATCCTGTCTGTCATGCTTGAGAAAACGGAAGGTGAAACCCGGAAAAAGATCCTTCGCCATATCGGCAACTATTTCAAATCGTCCAGGTGGGACAGGGAGGCGTGCCTGAGTCTTTTAGAGGCGGTAACGGACATTCCCTTTGACCGTTGGAGTGTCATGCAGAGGGGATATATCTGCGACTTCATGAGAAGCTTCATGAACGGGTCCGATGAGGAACTGCGTCAGGCTTCCCTGATGCTTGTGGACAAGTGGATGTGCCAGGGCTGGAAATGTACGGAAGATATGATCAGTTATCTTTGCAGCCTGACCCCGGCGGACGGGGCAAAGATCTGCGAGCATTATCTCCTGGCCCGGATCCGGGCTATGGCTGAATCCGGAGTTCCCTGTAAGGATAATACATCTGATGATCCCGG
This sequence comes from Eubacterium sp., assembly GCA_017434385.1. Classification (GTDB taxonomy): domain Bacteria; phylum Bacillota; class Clostridia; order Lachnospirales; family Lachnospiraceae; genus Anaerobutyricum. Next base: position 58,830 of record JAFRFJ010000021.1, on the reverse strand, counting down.
CATGAAAACAGTTGCCTTTGACGGCGCCCTCCTTTTCCGGGAGAATCTGCGTTCCGATGATCTCTGGCTGTATAAGATGATCAATCTGGACATTTTAAAGCGCTATTATCTGACTAAAGATGCCAGGGATCTGTATATTTACGCGGTCCACCTTTTAAATATACTCAGGCTCAATACCAGGCAGGAGGTTTTCTTCAAGGCGGGAGACGACCTGGTGGAGGTCATGCCCCTGATCGAAATGCATCAGAGGTATGAGATCATCCAGGAAATCTTCAAGGCAATCGCCTTACGGGATGACTCTTCCAACTATCTGCCCTCCTTTCTCGGAAGAACCTTTACCGGCGTCGGAGGCCGGGAGGGAAGAGAGCTGCAGAAACAGCTGCGGGACCTTTCGGACAGTCCCGACAATGACATTGTAAAAATAGTGGCGGAGACCATCTGTGTCATCATGGACAATTACAGTCCGGCTGAAGATCCTTCCGGGGAAGAAGGAAATGTTAACAGGCGGCGCGAGTATCCGGGTATTCTCTGCCGCTGCATGGCAGACAGCAGGCCGGACATCGCCATAGAGACCTTCTATCTGGCGGGCGATATCCTTTTCCGGAACCCGGGCCGGGCCCTTGAAACACTCAACGGTATGCAGCTGGTCCGCAAGATACTGATCTATATGAAGGAAACGCCGCAGTGCCATAAGAAGTACTATATGCTTCCGGTCATCCGGCAGATCTGCCGTTATCTGGACGAGCTCTCTGAGAGAGGACTGCCTGAAGATACAGTCAGGTCCGGCCGGGGAATTGCCGTTTATTCCGGGACATTTGACCCGTTTTCCATGCGGCATAAGGCCATTGTCCGGGAAGTGGCAGATATGGGTTACACCGTATATCTCAATATACACAGTTTTGCATGGGACAGTAATTCCACTCCCATGATGATCCGCCGCAGGATCGCTTCTGTCACGGTGGCGGATATACCCGGGGTTTATCTGCTGCCGGAAGACTTTGCACTGAATATAGAAAACACTGACGATCTGAAAAGGCTCAGGGAATCCTTTCCCGGCCGGGAAATCAGCCTTGTGGCGGGAAGCAGCCTGGCAGGTATGAGCGATGCCTATCTGCGGGAGCCGGGACCCGGCACCATACACCATTTCCCCCACATCATATATTTTAAGAACGACAGTTACGGAGACCTGGATCTGAAGATGAGCCGGAAACGGATCTACGGGCAGATCACGACCCTCCGCCTTCCCGCATTCTACGATGACATGTCTTCCGTGCAGATTCGGGAGAACATAAGAGAAGGAAAGGAAATCACGAATCAGGTCGATGTCCGGGCTGCCCAGATGATAAAAGACTGGAATCTCTACGCGGATATAGACCGTACTACAAATGTGGCCCAGATGAAACCCTGCTTTATGACTGTCCGGGAGACAGACCGGGGGACAGAAGCCACGGTAACCGATGAGAGGGCAGGACGAGTCATTGCCCGGGGCAGTTATCATGAGACCGGGGACGGTGTGGTCCGGATCGACCGGATGCAGATGGGAGAAGGCTGCACTGTGGCTGAAGAGGAGCTGGCTTTTAATGAGATTATCGCAAAGTGTCAGGAAGAAGGATATCTCTATGCTGTCTGCGACTCAGACCTGCTCAGGCCGGACCTGATGGAAAACTTCGGATTCCTCCCTGATGAGGAAGAAGGAAAGACCGGCGTCCTGGACATGGGTAAGCCTCTGGCTATGTTTTATGACGTGGCCACCATGTTAAAAAATCCCTACTCCGGGGACTGGGAGGTCAGAAAGGCGCTGCTCGCCGGCAGGGAGAGGCTTAAGAAGGCTCTGATCAGACTCTTCCCCGGCAGCCTGGTCCTCCACTTTGATTCTGAAATTCTGAACTATAAAATCAGCCGTCTGATCCGGAACCGGGAGGGTATCCTCTCGCCGGAGGAGACAGAGGAGAGCGGACGGAATGTGCTCTGCGTACCTTTCGGAAAGATGCTGAAAGGAATGCGGATTCCCAATACGGTCACCAAAGTCCTCTATACGGAGAAGACTTATGATAAAGAACTGAAACGATTTGAATTCAGCGAGCTGCCGGACCACAGGCCCCTGCAGACCCAGATCCGGATGCTCAAGTCCATGAATATGCCCATCATTCTTGTTGATGACGTGTATAACAAAGGATACAGGATGCAGGAACTGGATGCCCTGCTGGCTGCGGAAAAGCTGGATGTGGACCACATCATCGTGGGATTTATGTCCGGGCGGGGCAGGAAGCTGGCCGCGGTCCGGGGCAAGAATATAGTGACCACCTGCGTGATTCCCAACATGCGGACCTGGCTTCTGGAGTCGGACCTCTATCCCTTCGTGGGAGGGGACGGAATCAGGACGGATATTGATATTATTGCCAAGCGGGATGCCCTTCCCTCCATCAACCGCCTCCTTCCCTACCAGCGGCCGGAATTCCTGCATGGCGTGCCGGATAAAGAAGTAGTCAGGCTGTCAGCCATTTGCATTGAGAATGCACGCGACCTTTACCGGGCCCTGGAACGGGTTTACAGCAGGCTGCATCACCGCACCCTGACCCTGGAGCGCATCAAGGAAGTCTTTCCTGAGCCCCGCTATCCGGAAGGAATCGACCTTTCCGACCGGACAAGGCATAATCCGGTATCCCGAATCCTGGAAAGAGAAAGAATCCGCCTGGTGCGGACCTATCAGTAAAAAGAAAGAATATGCCGGTAAGAGAGGAGGAGACCTTATGCAGGCCAGAGAAATCCTGGAGCAATTCCGGAATGGAGAAATCACTATAGACGAGGCAGAGAACTATTTCAGAAAAGCTCCTTTTGAACAGCTGGGCGATTATGCCAAGCTGGATACAAGCCGCGAGATCCGGTCCGGTTTTCCGGAGGTTGTTCTTTGCAGCGGGAAAGCCGATGTCTATCTCACGGAGATTTACAGAAAACTTTATGAGGTTTACGGGGAGGTTTTCGGTACCCGCGCCAGCGAGCACCAGTTCGAACTGGTCCGCCGGATCATTCCGGAGGTCACCTATGATCCTGTCTCCCGCATATTGAAATATGAGAAAGAAGACAGAAAACGGACAGGCCTGGTTGCAGTATGTTCCGCGGGAACGGCAGATATTCCCGTGGCGGAAGAGGCGGCCCAGACAGCAGAGTATTTCGGATCCAATGTGGAGCGGATCTATGATGCGGGCGTATCCGGAATCCACAGGCTTTTAGCCAATACTGACCGGATCCGTCAGGCCAACTGTGTCATCGCCGTGGCCGGTATGGAGGGCGCCCTTGCCAGTGTGATCGGCGGCCTGGTGGACCGGCCGGTGATCGCTGTGCCCACTTCCGTGGGTTACGGAGCAAGTATGAAGGGTCTTTCAGCTCTCCTGACCATGATCAACTCCTGCGCCAACGGAGTAGCAGTCGTAAACATTGATAACGGATATGGTGCCGGTTATATCGCCACCCAGATCAACCGTCTGGGAACGGCACAGAAAGAGGATAAATGACAACAGATGAAAAGTATGATGTACTGATCGGAAAGCTGAAGGAAACTGGAAGCCTGGCAGTCGCCTTTTCCGGCGGTGTTGATTCTTCTTTTCTCCTATATGCCGCGAAGGAAGCGCTGGGGAACAGAGTATTTGCCATTACAGCCGGATCGGTCTTCTTCCCGGATCATGAATATGATGAGGCGGCTTCACTCTGCAGGAGCCTGGGAGTCCGGCATATGACTCTGCAGGAAGATGTCCTGTCTGTGGCCGGCATCAAAAATAATCCGGCCAACCGCTGCTATCTCTGCAAGAAAGCTCTTTTCGGCCGGATGCTTGCCATGGCCCGGGAAGGCGGCGCAGCCTTTCTGGCGGAAGGATCCAATATGGATGATATGGAGGACTACCGGCCAGGTATGCAGGCTGTTGCCGAACTGGGCGTCAGAAGTCCCTTAAAAGAGGCCGGGCTTGGCAAAGCTGAAATCCGGTCTCTGTCAAAGCGGTTTTCGCTTCCTACCTGGAACAGGCCTTCCAAAGCCTGCCTGGCCAGCCGTTTTGCCTACGGAGAGACCCTGACCGAAGAGAAACTTAAAATGGTGGAGTCCGCCGAGAACTATCTTGACAGTCTGGGTTTTTCCCAGCTGCGGGTAAGGGTTCACGGCAGCCTGGCCAGGATTGAAGTCCCTGCAGAGGAGATTCCCGGAGCGGCAGCCATGAGCGGCATGCTCAGCAAAAAGCTGAAGGAAGCCGGCTTTTCCTACGTTTCTCTGGATCTGACAGGATTCCGGTCAGGCAGTATGAATGAAGTGATCGATACCGGAAAGGCAGCAGCCGCCCATCCGGACGGCTTGCCGGAGAGGAGAAAAAATGAGCAGACATAAAAGACCGGATACAAAGAAATACGCATTTTTCAGTCATAAGGAATGCGAGTATTTTCCCTGTCACAGGACCAGTGATCCGGATAATTTCAATTGCCTTTTCTGCTACTGCCCCCTCTATGTTCTGGGAGATAAATGCGGAGGTAATTTCAGGTTCACGGAAAAAGGTGTCAAAGACTGTACGGGATGCCTCTTTCCCCACAAGAGAGAGAACTTTGAAAAGGTCACCGCAAGGTATAAAGATATTGCGGCAGCCATGGACGCATTTAACAGGGAGAGACTGTCAAAGGAATCTCCGGAGAAGGCGGATGAAGGAGAAGACCATGAATGATAATAAGCGGACCGGGGAAGAGTTCCGGCTGAAAAGGATGATCCTCTTATATCAGATCAGTGAGGATGAGAAAAAGAACTATGAAGATGTCTGCAGCTGGACAGGAGTGGATATCCGCTGGATCAGAGAAGAAGAATACGATGTCCCCATCGGCTATCTGGTGATGGGAGCAGAGGAGACATACAGGAACATGCTGCGGACAGAACAGGGACCGGTCTTCGAAGAACCCATGATGATCATGGCCGGTTTTATGGGAGATGAGATCAGCACCTTTTTGCGTACCTTAAGGGAGTCAGGCATTAAGCCCGTGGACCGGAAAGCCATGATAACGGAGTATAATGCCGTCTGGACCTCCCTCATGCTTCATGAAGAGCTGGGAAAGGAACATGAAGCCATGAAACAGTACAGAAAACAGCAATAAAAAAAGAACGTCTCTTAAGACGTTCCTTTTTCAGTCAGATATTAAAACAGTTCTTTTTCTCTTGGATCAATCTGTTCATCTTCTCTGGCATATTTACGGATCGACCGGATCGCGATAATATCCATAATGATGACATAGATTAAGAAGATTACGGACATTACAGAGCTGTTGAGGCTGAGGGCGAAATCGAAAAAGCCGTGCAGAATAACGGGTACGAAAAGACTCATTCTGTTAAAATGTCTTTCCCTTTCCGCGTCGCCAATCTTGCTGGCATACTTTGCCAGTCCGTAATAATAACCCATGAAGATACCGAAAATACAGTGGCCCGGAATGGAGATAAAAGCCCTGGTGCCGGCGATTGACATGGCCTGGGAAAAATATTCGCCGCTGAAAACATAGAGTACGTTTTCAAGTGCCGCGAAACCGAGGGAAACGGAAACCGCATAGACGACCGCGTCAAATCGGTAGTCGAACTCAGGACTGTTCCATGTGATTCGTTTCAAAAAGAAACGCTTCATAAACTCCTCGGCAAGAGCAACCACCAGAAAGTTTGTTATGGCAATCCCGATTACAGAAGTCGGGGAAAATATACCGGATACGATATTGATGCCGACTACTTCCAGGATGCAGGCCGGTATACAGGCGATGGCGCCGAAGATGATCAGCTTGACGATAAGGCCGACCGGCTCACTTTCAATTTTATCCATCCGGTAGATGGTAACCATGAGGAACAGGGGCGGCAGCAGAGCCGCACAGAGTAAAATAGACATAATAGATTCCTTTCCCGCCTGTCCGGAATAAGAAAATGGGGAACAGGCGCTTTTGTCCTTGAGCTACAGTATAACATAAGTTTGTGTAAAAATGACAATAAAGGAGAAAAAATGGCGAAAAAAGCAATGATCGCAATGAGCGGAGGGGTGGATTCCTCCGTGGCGGCATATCTGATGCAGAAAGCAGGTTATGACTGCGTCGGTGTGACTATGAAGCTTTTCGATATAAATGACACTTGCAAAAACAGAGAAAAAGCCTGCAGCGCAGGAGAAAACGAGAAGGATGCCAAAAGTGTGGCAGACAGGCTGGGCATCCCCTATAAAGTCATTGACCTGCAGGAGGATTTTGAAAAGGAAGTGATCGATCCTTTTGTAAATGCCTACCTTTGCGGCATGACACCCAATCCCTGTGTGGAGTGTAACCGCCGGCTCAAATTCCGCCGCCTTTACGACAAGGGGAGGGAACTGGGATGCGACCTGATCGTGACCGGCCATTATGCCAGAGTGACGGAGGACGCCGAAGGCTTTCATCTTCTCAAGGGCAGAGATCCCGGGAAAGACCAGAGCTATGTACTCTATGCCCTGACACCTGAACAGCTGTCCCATACCTGCTTTCCTCTCGGAGACTACAGTAAGGAGGAAATCCGCCGGATCGCGGCAGAGCAGGGATTTATCAACGCAGACAGGCCGGAAAGCCAGGACATCTGCTTTATTCCCGACGGAGACTACAGGGCCTTTATTGAGACCAGGACCGGAAAAGCCTGCGGCCCCGGAGATTTTGTCAATACAAGGGGCGAAGTGGTCGGGACCCACAAAGGATATTACGCCTATACAATCGGGCAGCGCCGCGGGCTGGGGATATCCGCCCCCGCTCCATATTATGTGACGGAGATTCTGCCCGAAGAAAATATAGTCAGGCTTGGTTCCAATGAGGATCTCTTCCACAGTGACCTGATCGCTGACGGCTTTAACTGGATCGAGAAGGTAGAGCCCGACGAGCCGGTCCGGGCCAGAATCCGTTACCATCAGAAGGAGACGGAGGCCAGGGCATCCATCCTTGAGGACGGCAGAGTGGCTGTACATTTTCTGAGTCCGGTGCGGGCCATAACGGCCGGGCAGTCAGTTGTTCTTTACAAAGATGACCACGTGGCCGGCGGCGGAACTATCGTATCAGTCGGCTGACACCGCCTTTTATGAAGAAAGGAGCAGGATTGCAGAAATGTGCAATCATTCGTTCCCAAAGCAATTTGTAATATCAGTGCAATGATGTTAAAATATACAAAACAGGATTAGAGCCGGCGCCATACGCAGTGCGGCGCCGGTATTTTGAATATACCGGAGGGTGTTGAATCATGGAAGATATCATTCGCGCGCTGCTCGATGTAGTGAGAGTGCAGCATGCAGAGACAGACGGAACAGAGGTTGAACCCTTTAACATGTCCGATGTGGTGGACATGGCCCTGAACCTGGTGGGAAAGCCGGATGAACCGGAAGAGGAAGCGGAGCTGGTAAAGACCATTGAGGACACAGTCTACAGGCTGGAGCCGGAACTTTTTCCGCCCAAGACTTTCGCGGAAATGGATGAGGATGAAGTGGTAGCTACGGCTGCGTCCATGATCCAGGAAAAACTGTTTGGAGGCGCGGACACCATAGCGGCAGCGGACGTCAGGAACGATGACAGTGTCCGGGGACCTGAAACCATGGATTCCGTGGACGTACAGGGACAGATGGACGGCTACAGCCGCCTCTCGGAAGAAGATGACGGCGAGGAAGAATTTGATGCGGCTGAAGCTTCTGATCTGAATAATGTCATATATAATCAGTTTATGCGGATGATGGGCCTGCAGGACCCGCAGGTGGAGTTTCCTTTTGACCGTTCACAGATTCAGTACGGAAAGGAGAAGACCATGACAGAGATGCTGGAAGAGGAAGCTGCGCAGAAGGCGACGGAGGAAGAGCCCAGGCAGCTTTCCGCATGGGAGCTGGCTCAGGCAGCCGTAGACCAGGATGAAGCTCTCCATGCCAAAGAGGAATATATACCAAAGCCCATGGAGATGCCGGAGACCAAGTCTGCCTCCCAGATCGCGGCGGAAGCGATCGCCCAGGCCAGAGAACAGGACCAGGAGAAGTCCGAGGTTGAAAAGCGTGCGGAAGCCCTGATGGAGGAAGCCAGAAGACTGGGAAAGGATCCCATGCAGTTTGCCCTCCACCAGCAGGAAATTCTCCGTTACATGGAAAAGAACAGCGATGAGCTGGTATCCTTTGAGGATTATGAAGACCTGTCGCCGGAAGAAAAGCTGGAGATAGAAAGGCGTATGGAAGAGGAAAAGCGTCTTGAGAGAGAGGCGGCAGAGAAAGAGAATCCGCAGGCAGATGCCGAATCTGCCCCTGAGGAAGAAGCCCTTGCAGCTGAGGCGGCCGCTGCGGCAGAGATTCCGGCACAGGAAGAAGAGAACGGACAGATGCAGTTTACGGAAGAAATGCTCCGTCAGATGAGCGCGGAAGTACTCCGGGAGCATTCGGATATGATCCTTTCCGAAAATGCGGATGAAGATATGGAGAGCCTGAATCAGACCATCATGGAGAACATCATGAAGATGATGGGCAGCAAGGGTGTTCCCTCTGAGCAGGAAAGTGTAGATTCCCTTCTGGATCAGGTGTCGATCAGGCACGGCGGCGGAAGCGCCGAACCGGCTGAGCCGGCGGCAGAAGAGGAAGCTCCTGCCGCAGCAGCGGATGTGGAAGAAACAGCAGAACCGCCCCGGGAAGAAGAGACAGTGCAAGAAGAACCGGCGGCAGAGCCTGAAGCGGATTTTGAGCCGGAGTCTGAACCGGAAGAGGAAGAGGCTGCGGCAGAGGAAGCTGAGGAAGCAGTAGAAGAAGAGCCGGCGGCTGAACCCGAACCGGCACCTCAGCCCGTGATGATGTCTGCAGAGGAGCTTGCCAGAGCTGCCCAGAGGCAGGCAGGCATTAAGGTTCAGGAAAGACAGGAACAGGCCGGAACTATTTCGGCTGCAGATCTTGCCCGTGCCGCTCAGGAAGCGGAACGGAAAAGAAAAGAAGAAGCCAGATTGTCGGCAGATACCGGCCTGGCTGATGACGATCTGAATTTTGATGATCTGGGTGATGATCTCGGCGACGATGCCGGAAATGAAGCAGATGCCGCACCGGACCTGGATCTTACAGATGACCTGATTTCAGATGATGACCTTCTTTCCGGAGAAGACACAGAAGAAGACGGCGCACAGCCGGATGTCCCGGTTTACGTGCTGGGTGAGCATACAAGGGAAGAAGTAGACGAGGCAATTGCCAATCTCGAGACCCTGGGTCTGGAAGGCGACGTATATGAAAGAGCTAAGCGTCTTCTCCTTCTGGAACTTGCCGGTTCGGAAGGAGAACTGGAGGCATGGCTGAAGGCGGAAGAAGAGCGTAAAGCCAGTGGCGCCGGGGAAGAGGAAGAAGATTCGGATGACCTGGATGAAGAGTCCCTGGACAGAACTTTTGAAGAGGAACTGGACGCCGACTTTGAAAATCCGGAGGAGGAAGAAGCAGAGGAAGAAACTCCGGCTGCAGAAGAGGCGGAAGCCCGCCCGGAAGCTGCTGACCAGCCTGCCGTAGAGGAAGCGGCTGTGGAGGAAGCGGCTGTAGAGGAAGCGGCTGTGGAGGAGCCGGTCCTGGAAGCAAGTGTGGAAGAGACGGCGGATACCACTTCACAGGAGGAGCAGCCGGCTGAAGACCAGGCCTATAAGGTCAGTGTTCACAGACCTTTTGTACTGAAGAACTCTGCCAGCTTCATGGATCAGTTTGAGGATTTCCTGTCCCAGAGCAAGGGCAACAGGAGGCTTTCCACAGGCTTCCCCAAGCTGGATGCCATGCTCCGCTACGGACTTCATAAAGGCAGCTGGTTCATTGATTCCAGTCCCCAGTATCTGAGGAACGCATTTGTTCTCCAGATCGCGGACCGGGCAGCGGAAGCAGGTGTGGATGTACTTTACATTTCCACGGAGCTTTCCCGCTACGACCTGATGGTTGAGTCCATGAGCCGCCTGACCTATGAGATTCATGAAAAGGACAAGGAAAAGGCACTCTCACCAATGGATATCATGACAGGCGAGGGAGGACTGGAGACTCTTAAAGATGAGCTCAACTGGTACAGGGGCAGGATCAGCGAACACCTCTATATCATAGACCAGGAGACAGTGGCCGATATCGTTGAGGATCTGGAACATGCTTCGGCAGGCAATGTCCTTGAGGAGCTGATCCGCACGGTAGTCAGGGATGCCGACCACAAACCGGTGGTTGTGATCGACAATATTGACAATATTCTTTCCGTGGAGGAGGCAGAGGAAATGCTGCCCCTGCTGATGGAGGGAATCCGCAAGCTGGCGGGCGAGCTGAATATCCCCATCCTCATGTCCAGAGGCTTTGCTCAGATGGAAAACGAGGAAGAACTGCACCCGGCAGACCTGGAACTGCAGGAGGAACTGGGAAGTCTCTGCGATGTATGGCTGAAACTGGAATACGCGGATATGGTCACCGAGGAAGGCGGCCTGTCCGGTGAGACAGTGGAGGACATTGTCCTGAGAGGAGATACGGTTCCTGTCAATATCCACATTTTAAAGAACAGAAGAAGAACAAGGACGTCCTGCCAGATCCAGGGCGCACCCAAGTTCAATTATCTGGAAGAGTGAGACGGACCCGGAGAGACGGGGCCCGGTCAGGAACCGATATACAGCATATAAAAAAGCGTCACAGTCATTTGACTGTGACGCTTTTTGTACTTTCTGCCGACTGCCGGACCTATTGGGTCAGTCCCAGGTCGTCGGTCACATATTTCACTTTCTGACTGATTTTCAACAGCTCATCACAAGGCTCGTAGTCCTCAGTTCCGAACAGGTAGGCATGGGCCTTCTTCACATTGGATTCCACAGTCAGGGGGAAACCGTAGTAGATGCCGCCGTAACGGTTGTCGGAAGAATCAAAGGGATAAGCCTGGGAATCACTGGTATTGTAAAGGAAAAGAGCCATGGACATTCTGGTCAGCTCGTTTTCCGACAGGCTGGTCCTGCACTGGGGCAGAACAGTACTAATCAGTTCACCGGCCTTCCAGGGTTTGCTCTTTGCCCCTTTCATGATTGCTTCCACTACCAGACGCTGATGGCTTGCCCTGGCATGATCTCCTCCTGCCATGTAGCGGATCCTGGAGTAGGCCACGGCTTGGTTGCCGTCAAAGGTATAGGTGCCGGGCGCGTCAAACTTGGGGGAATTACCGCCGTTGATCTTGTTCATGTTGCCGATGTAATCGTTCAGATTCTTAAGCTCATCCTCGGACTCGATGGTCAGGGTGACACCGCCAAGGATATCCACCGCATCTGCCAGTGATTTGAAATTGACAGTGACATAATCCGATACATCAAGATCCAGATTCCGGTTGATGGTACGGATGGCCATTTCCGGACCGCCGTAGGAATAAGCGGCATTGATCTTGTCATACTGTCCGTCGATGCTGACGTAGGTATCCCGGTAGATGGAAAGCAGTTTGACTGCCTTTGTCCTTTTATGGATGCTGGCGATCATGATACTGTCGGTCCGTGAACCGATATCATGAATCTGGTTATCCTGGTCATCCACACCGAAAAGTACTATATTCTGGTACTTATCCATGTTGGGATCCTTGCTGTTTAAAGCAAGCCGGGACTCTTCAACAGGCTTGTTCTCCATACCGGAAAAGGCGTGGTTGAGCGCGAAGATGGTAAAGGACACTACGGCAACGGCCAGGGCCAGGAAGAAAAGAACCCAGCCCAGACAGCCGGACTTCCTTTTTCTGCCTGTCTTTTTTCCGGTCGGCCGGGCCGGCCTTTTTCCGGCGGGCGCACTTACTGAAGTCCTTTCCGGCTGCCTGTAAGTGTCAGCTGCCCGGTCCCCGTAAAGATCACTGCCGGGTTCAAAGCCGTAATCAGTACCGGGATCAATGCCTCTTTCCCTTACGGGCTCTTTTACGGGCCTCTGTCTGCGGACGGGTTTCCTGCGGCTCCTCCTGTCGGAGGCCCGGTAGCTGATACCGCCGCCTGTTTTTCTGCTGCGTTTATTTTCGTCTTCATATCGCATAATGATCAGACCTCTTTTCTGTTACGTGATAAAGTCCGCCCTTCACCGGTTTTCGGATAGGACGGACTTATATATTACTATATGATCCCAAAAAATATCTTACAAAATTCTTTGGTTTAATATGCGTTTTTATTGACAAATCCCTTAAAGACTGTCAGGAACAGTATCTTTATATCAAATGTAAGAGACCAGTTCTCTATATAAAAGATATCATGCTCTATCCTGCCCCGGATGGAAGTGTCGCCGCGGTAGCCGCAGACCTGGGCCCATCCTGTCATGCCGGGCCGGACCTGATGTTTGATCATGTATCTGGGGATTTCTTCTTTAAACTTCTCGACAAACTGAGGACGTTCAGGCCGGGGCCCGATCAGACTCATGTCCCCTTTGAGGACATTGAAAAGCTGCGGCAGCTCGTCGATACTTGTCTTGCGGATGACCTTTCCGACGGGGGTTACCCGGGGGTCGTTGCTGGTCGTCCAGCCCTGGGCTTCCTTCTCTGCCGTCTGGACACCCATGGAGCGGAATTTGTACATTTTAAAAGGCTGATTGTGCAGCCCGATCCGGATCTGCGTAAAAATGATGGGACCCGGGGAACTCCTTTTCACCAGGATAGCCGTGACGGCCATGATCGGTGAGAAAAGGATGATGCAGATGAGGGATCCTACAATATCCATCAACCGCTTGACAACCCAGTTGACCGTGTTGGTCAGGGGAACATTCCGAATATTGATGACGGGGAGTCCGTTCAAATCCTCCGTCACCGGGTTGGTAGGAATAAATCTATAATAGTCCGGAACAAACTTGGTGTGAACACCTGCTTTTTCACACAATTTAACAATGGAAGCAAGCTTGTAGTATTCATTCAGGCTCAGAGTGATGGCCACTTCATCGATCTCATTCTGCTGGAAAAAGTGATCTAAGTCCCTGATGCCGCCAAGACATTTGACGCCTTTATAGTCGGAATCATTTTCCATGTTGTCATCAAAGATACCGTGAATGTGATATCCCCACTGCCTGTTGGCGATGACCCGGTCTATGTAGGCCTCCGCCGCCGCACTGAAGCCGATGACGATGACATGCTTGAGATTGTAGCCCTTTTTGCGGCCTGCCTCCAGGAAACCGCGGATCATGGCCCGCTCGGTGAAAGTCATGATCATGGTCAGCACATAGAAAAGAATGAGCAGGCTTCGCGGAACATGTTCGATCCGGAAGAAGACAATGCCCAGGATAAAGATGACCATGGAGATGGAGTTGGCCTGGATAAGCCGCATGTACTCAGTCGTATGCTGCTGAAAACGCTTCGGGGTATATAGATTCAGCCTGCCGTATATGATCAGGAAGATGGGAACCAGGACAAGAAGCATTCCCTGGTACTGGATCAGTTTTCGCCAGTAGCCCCCCTGAAAAAAGAAAGACTTGAAAAGGGGACAGACAAAGCGGATATAATAGCTGAGACAAAAAGCTGCATATATGACCAGACCATCTAAAACGACATGAAGCCGGTTAAGATGTCTTTGATTTTCTTTTATCATGAAAGAGCCTCCTTGATCTCTGCCGTTTAGTTGATACAATTATAAGTTTTTTTACGGGAAAAATCAAGACCGTCAAGATTTCATCAAGGTTTCGACACAAAATGATCACATTTCACTGTTAACATAGTGAAGCAAGGAAGGAAAAGAAAGGAGCTGAATATAGAATGAAAGATTTTGAGGGAAACAGCTATGAAGATGGCGGTACATACTATACGGAAGTGGAAACCGGGCCTGAAAAAAAACCGGCAGGAAAGCCGAAAAAGAAGGGCGGTTTCATGAAAACCCTGATGAAGACAGTGGCGATCGCCCTGGTTTTCGGACTGGTAAGCGGCGGGGTTTTCTCCGCGGTTGCAGGTACTTATCTGGACAGGCGGATGGATTCATCGACAGAACAGTCATCCGGACTGGACGGCGGAAACGGGGATTCATCCTCGAAGACAACATCCCAGAGCGCGGATACTGTTGCCGCGTCGGATAATGACATCACTGCCGTGGTCGATAAAGCCATGCCCAGCGTGGTTTCCATCACCGGCATGTTTGAATCCGTCAATTACTTCGGACTGGGAACCTACCAGACAGAAGGCGCAGGTTCAGGCTTCATTATCAAAAAGACAGCAGATAAGCTTCTGATCGGCACCAACAATCATGTGGTAGAAGGCGGCAGCGACCTGACAGTAGGTTTTGTGGACGGAAAGACAGCGCCGGCCCAGGTTGTGGGAACAGATTCCGATGCGGATCTGGCGGTGATCAGTGTGAATCTTTCCGATCTGGACAAGGAGACCATTGACAGTATTTCTGTTGTAAACATGGGCGACTCCGACGGATTGAAAGTTGGACAGACCGTCATTGCCATCGGTAATGCCCTGGGATACGGACAGTCTGTAACAACAGGCGTTATCAGTGCCAAGAACAGACAGGTATCTTTTACTGACGGAAACATGACACTGCTTCAGACTGACGCGGCTATCAATCCCGGAAACAGCGGCGGTATCCTGATCGATACCAACGGAAATGTGATCGGTATCAATAACTCCAAGCTGGAAGACACGGCTGTGGAAGGTATGTGTTACGCAATCCCCTCCAACACGGCAAAGTCCATCTTAGCCGATCTGATCGAATCTGAGAACATCACGGAAAAAGAAGCGGCTTTCCTGGGAATCCGGGGCGGAGATATCGACAAACAGGTTCAGGAAGCATACAATATGCCGGCCGGCGTCTATGTCAAAGCTGTCACCGAAGGTTCACCTGCTGAGAAGGCTGGCATCGCTGCAGGAGATATCATCATCAAGTTCGACGGAAATGATGTTTCCACCATGAAGGGTCTTTCCAATAAGATCAGCAGAAAGAAAGCCGGTACCAAGGTTACCGTCACGGTAATGCGGGCAGACCAGAATGGCAATTACAAGGAAAAAGAGATTGAGGTAACTCTGGGCAAGAAGGCGGATTTCGCGACAGAAGAAAATAACGGCCAGGGTAATTTCGGAGACGGAAATAACAATAACAATAACGGAAATAATAACGGAAACAACGATAACGGCAACAACGGAAATAATAACGGAAATAATAACGGCAACAATAACGGTAACAACGGTAACAATGGAAATAACGGAAATAACGGCGGTTATCCGGATTCCGGCAACAACGGCCAGGTTTCTCCTTTCCCGGGAGGAAACAGCGGACAGTCGGATGACTTTGACGGATTCTACGGAAGCGGCTCTGATGAGGAAGACGTGATCGACTCCATTCTTCCCTACATTTTCGGATATTGATTCCCGGCGGACTGAAAACAAAAACCATAAAAATATCCCTTACCCCTGTGCGGAAACAGATCCGCAGGGAGGTAAGGGATTTTTTTGCTTATGTTTTCAATTTTGTCCGGTCTATTTCATGAGGATCTCAAGGATCTCATTGCTTCTGGAAACGAATGCTGTCATTTCTTCCGGCTTTAAGGGGTGGTTGGCCAGGCGTGCCAGATCGTAGATCTGTGCGCAGATGGTCCTGGTGTTGTCATCTGCTTCATGATTCATCACATAGTCGACCAGCTTGTTGTTGACATTCAGGATCAATGTCTCGCCCTGGGCGCCCATTCCGGTTGCGGAGGGATCCATGCCGTACATTTCCATCATCTCGGACATACGTCTGGTCTGCTCGGATACCGTGATCATGGCCGGAGCGGATGCATCTTTGAGCTTCTGGGCCTTGACGATCAGGTTCTCCTCGCCGGTTGCCTCTTTAAAGATATCCGCCAGCTTGCCTGTGATTTCCTTCTCCTCTTCCTCGGAAAGCTCTTCCTTGAAATTGCCTGTTAGGTCGGAGTCGATCCGCATGAAGCGGACTTCCGGATTCCTCTGTTCCAGATGAGTGATAAATGTGCTGTCGATCTGGTCAGTCAGGTAGACGGCATCCATATTCTCCTCGCGGAACATGCGGATGTACTGGGACTGGGCAATATCATCGGTAATGTAGAAGACCTGGTTTTCATAGGTTTCCTTGCCTGCCTCCAGGTACTCGGGAAGTGTAATGAACTTCTGATCCATGTTCCTGAAGATCAGGTAATCTTTCATCCTGTCATTGAACTTGCTGTCACGGATGCAGCCGAACTTGATAAAGGGACTGATGTCATCCCAGTATTTCTCATAATTCTCCCGGTCATTCTTGCACATGCCGGAAAGCTTTTCAGCCACCTTCTTGGTGATGTAATCGGAAATCTTCTTTACAAAGCCGTCATTCTGCAGGGCGCTTCTGGACACATTTAAGGGAAGGTCCGGACAGTCGATGCAGCCTTTGAGAAGAAGGAGGTATTCGGGGATTACTTCCTTTATGTTATCGGCAATGAATACCTGGTTGTTATAAAGCTTGATGGTTCCCTCGATGGTATCGTACTTGGTGTTGATCTTGGGGAAGTAGAGGATACCTTTCAGGTTGAAGGGATAGTCCATGTTCAGGTGGATCCAGAAGAGCGGCTCCTTGTAATCATGGAAAACAGTCCTGTAGAAGTCCTTGTATTCCTCCTCTGTGCAGTCGTTGGGATGCTTGCTCCAGAGGGGATGGATCTGGTTGACAGGCTTGGGTCCTTCAGGCTCCTCTTTATCCTCGTCCAGTTCTACTTCCTCATCAATTTCCCCGTCTTCTGACTTTTCTGCATCAGAGGTCTTTTCCTCGGCATCGATGATGTCCGGGGTCTCTTCGGGCTCTTCCTCTTCCTTGGTCTCGTCGGCAAAATATATTTCTACCGGCATGAAAGAACAGTACTTTTCCAGAACTTCCCTGACACGGTATTCATTACAGAACTCATAACTGTCCTCGTTCAGGAAAAGGGTTACGGTAGTTCCGCGCTCTGTCCGGCTGCCGTCTTCCATCTCGAACTCCGTGCCGCCGTCGCAGGACCAGTGTACAGGCACTGCATCCTCCCGGTAGGAGAGGGTGTCGATGGTAACTCTGTCTGCTACCATAAAGGCGGAGTAGAAGCCCAGTCCGAAATGACCGATAATCTGCTCGTCACCGGCCTTGTCCTTGTACTGGTTCAGGAAGGCTTCCGCGCCGGAAAAGGCGATCTGGTTGATGTACTCATCCACCTCGTCCTCCGTCATACCGATACCGTTATCAGTAAAAGTGATGGTCTTTTCCTCGGGATTGACCGTGACATTTACCTGGTACTTTTCGTCTTCCGCCTCTTCAAACTCACCGACCACTGCCAGCTTTTTCAGCTTGGTGACCGCGTCGCAGCCGTTGCTGACAAGCTCCCTGACAAAGATGTCATGATCGGAATAAAGCCATTTTTTGATAATGGGAAAAATGTTTTCACTATTAATGGATAATTGTCCGCTTTTTGCCATGTTGATTCATCTCCTTGTTTCTATATTGATTTGAAAAAAAATTCCAAATGTACATTAGATATAGTAATACCGGCCAAAAGGATTGTCAAGAAGAAATTAGCACTCGATTGATGGGAGTGCTAGTAATTAGGGCAGGGGAAAAACAGAACAAATATTCGAATAGTTCTGTACATTTAAAAATGCATTTGATATAATAGGATTCATTCTTAAGAGAAAAGGGGGACAGAAGATGGATCATTTTGAGCTGGTATCGGAATTTGCGCCAACAGGCGACCAGCCTCAGGCTATTCAGACTCTGGTGGACGGATTTAAAGAAGGAAACCAATTTCAGACCCTTCTGGGTGTCACGGGATCCGGTAAGACATTTACCATGGCAAATGTTATAGCCGCCCTTAATAAACCGACCCTGATCTTGGCTCACAACAAGACGCTGGCGGCCCAGCTTTACAGTGAGTTCAAGGCCTTTTTCCCCCACAATGCGGTGGAGTACTTTGTTTCCTATTATGATTATTATCAGCCGGAAGCCTATGTGCCTTCCTCCGACACATATATAGAGAAGGATTCCTCTATCAATGACGAGATCGATAAGCTGCGCCACAGTGCCACGGCGGCCCTGATCGAGCGCAGGGACGTGATCGTGGTTTCTTCCGTTTCCTGTATCTACGGAATCGGTAACCGCCACGACTATGAGAAGATGATGATCTCTCTCAGGCCGGGCATGATCATGGACCGGGATGACCTGGTCCACAGGCTGATCGATATACAGTATACCCGCAATGAGCTGGATTTCCACCGAGGCACCTTCCGGGTGCGGGGTGACGTGGTTGAGGTGATTCCTGCATCCACCTTCGAGGATGCTATAAGGATCGAGTTTTTCGGTGACGAGATCGACCGGATCAGGCAGATTGATGTCCTGACGGGAGAGATCAAGGCATCGCTTAATTTTACTGCCATCTTTCCGGCCTCCCACTATGTTGTGCCGGAAGAACAGATTGAAAGAGCGGTCGGGACCATAAAGGAGGAACTCAAAGAGAGGACCGCATGGTTCATGGAAAATGACATGCTCCTGGAGGCCCAGAGGATCTCGGAGCGGACCAACTTTGACCTGGATATGCTGCGGGAGACCGGATTCTGCTCCGGTATTGAGAATTATTCCAGACATCTGACAGGACTGGCGCCGGGCCAGGCTCCCTATACACTGATGGACTTCTTCGGCGATGATTTCCTCATGATCGTGGATGAGTCCCATATTACCGTGCCCCAGGTGCGAGGCATGTACGCCGGCGACCGTTCCAGGAAGCAGACCCTGGTGGATTACGGTTTCCGCCTGCCCTCGGCCCTGGATAACCGGCCTCTGAATTTTACGGAGTTTGAAGAGAGAATCGATCAGATGCTCTTTGTCTCCGCCACGCCCAATGTATATGAGTCGGAGCATGAGATGCTCCGGGCAGAACAGATCATAAGGCCTACCGGTCTTCTGGATCCGGAGGTAGAGGTACGTCCTGTGGAGGGACAGGTCGATGACCTGATCACCGAGATCAATAAAGAAGTGGAAAAGAAGCATAAAGTCCTGGTTACCACCCTGACCAAGCGGATGGCGGAGGATCTGACTTCTTATATGAAGGATCTGGATATCCGGGTCAGGTATCTGCACTCTGATATTGATACCCTGGAGAGGATCGAGATCGTAAGAGACCTGCGGATGGATGTCTTTGATGTCCTGGTGGGCATCAACCTCCTGAGGGAGGGACTGGACATTCCTGAGGTGACCCTGATCGCCATACTGGATGCCGACAAGGAAGGTTATCTCCGGTCGGAGACTTCCCTGGTACAGACCATAGGCCGGGCCGCCAGAAATGTGGACGGCCACGTGATCATGTATGCGGATACCATCACCGGCTCCATGGAGGCGGCCATCCGGGAAACCGGGCGGCGGCGGGCGATCCAGACCGCCTACAATGAGGAGCACGGCATTACGCCGAAGACTATTGAGAAGGCTGTACGCGACGTGATTTCCATTCTTGCGGACGGTGAGGAGTCCAGGAAGGACGGCCGCCTGAAGAAGGATGTGGAATCCATGGACCGCAAGGAGTTAAAGGAAACAATCGCTTCCCTGACAAAGAAGATGAACCGTGCTGCCGCCGAACTCAACTTCGAGGATGCGGCGGCCTACAGGGACCAGCTTAAAGAATACAAGATCGCTCTGCGGGACTATGACCGCTGAGAGCGGGAGATTTACAGCATATGAAAAAGAGTGAGAAAGAATACATCAGAATCCGGGGCGCCCGGGAGCATAATCTGAAAAGTATTGATATAGACATTCCGCGGAATGAATTTGTCGTCCTGACAGGCCTGTCGGGATCCGGCAAGTCTTCCCTGGCATTTGATACCATATATGCCGAGGGGCAGAGAAGGTACATGGAGTCTCTTTCCTCCTATGCCCGCCAGTTCCTGGGCCAGATGGAGAAGCCGGATGTGGACGATATACAGGGGCTTTCCCCTGCCATTTCCATCGATCAGAAGTCCACTAACAGAAACCCCAGGTCCACGGTGGGAACCGTGACTGAGATCTATGACTACCTCCGTCTTCTCTATGCCAGGATCGGAATACCCCACTGCCCCAAATGCGGCAGGGTGATCGAACGGCAGACGGTGGACCAGATTGTGGATATTCTGATGAAGAAACCGGAGAGGACCAGGCTCATGCTGCTTGCGCCCGTGGTGCGGGGACGCAAGGGCGAGCACGCCAAGGTCCTGAATGACGCCAGAAAGAGCGGCTATGTCAGAGTCCGGGTGGACGGAATCCTCTATGATCTGTCCGAGGAAATCAGCCTGGAGAAAAATAAAAAGCATACCATAGAGATTGTTGTGGACCGGCTGGCGGTCAGAGAAGGAATCGAGACACGCTTAAGTGATTCCATCGAGACTGTCATGGGTCTTACCGGAGGCCTTCTTACCGTGGAGATCGTCGGTGAGGAAAGCATCACTTTCAGCCAGAGCTTTTCCTGTCCCGACTGCGGGGTAAGTATCGAGGAAATCGAGCCCAGGAGTTTTTCTTTCAACAATCCTTTCGGAGCCTGCCCCTCCTGTCACGGACTGGGCTTTAAGATGGAATTCGACGCGGATCTGATGATTCCTGACAGATCGGTCAGTATCGCGGACGGGGCCATCACGGTAATGGGATGGCAGTCATGCACCAATCCCAAGAGTTTTACCTACGCCCTTCTGGATGCCCTTTCAAAGGAGTACGGATTCGATCTGAATACGCCTTTTGAGGACATGACGGAGGAAGCGCAGAATATTATTCTCTACGGAACCGGCGACCGGGAGGTCAGCGTCCGTTATAAGGGACAGAGGGGAGAAGGCGTCTACGACGTTGCCTTCGAAGGCCTTCTCCGAAATGTGGCCCGCCGTTACCGGGAGAATCACTCTGACCGTCAGAAGGAAGAGTATGAGAAGTTTATGACAGTAACCCCCTGTGACGCCTGCAAGGGCATGCGGCTGAAGCCGGAATCCCTTGCCGTGACAGTCGGAGATTACAATATTTATGAAATGACCAGCCTTTCCGTTAAAAGGCTGCACAGATATTTTGTGGACGAGCTTTCCCTGACAGACCGGCAGCAGGTCATCGGTAAGCAGATTTTAAGAGAGATCCGGGGCAGGGTAGGCTTCTTAAACGACGTAGGACTTGATTACCTTAAGCTTTCCCAGCCGACAGCGACTCTGTCAGGCGGAGAGGCCCAGAGGATCCGTCTGGCCACCCAGATCGGTTCCGGACTGGTGGGAGTGGCATACATCCTTGATGAGCCCAGTATAGGACTTCATCAGCGGGATAACGACAAGCTCCTGTCTGCCCTTAAGAGACTCAGGGATCTGGGCAATTCCCTTGTGGTGGTGGAGCATGATGAAGATACCATGCTGGAGGCCGATTATATAGTAGACATCGGCCCCATGGCCGGAGACTTCGGCGGCCGGGTGGTGGCCGTGGGAACCGCAGAAGACATCATGAATACACCGGAGTCCATTACAGGAGATTATCTGGCAGGAAGGCGGATCATCCCACTGCCGGATTCCCGAAGGGAGCCACAGGGATGGCTGACTGTGACCGGTGCTTCGGAGAATAATCTCAAGGGAATCGATGTGAAGTTTCCCCTTGGTGTCCTGACCTGTGTAACCGGCGTGTCCGGTTCCGGCAAAAGTTCCCTGGTCAATGAGATTCTCTATAAGAAGCTGGCCTGTGTCCTCAACCGGGCCCAGATCAAACCGGGCCGCCATAAAAAGATCATCGGCGCGGACCAGCTGGATAAGATCATCAACATAGACCAGTCACCCATCGGAAGGACACCCCGTTCCAATCCTGCCACTTACACAGGCGTTTTCGATCATATCCGCGAGCTTTTCGCCATGACAAAGGATGCCAAGGCAAGGGGATACAACAAGGGCCGTTTCAGCTTCAACAAGAAAGGCGGCCGCTGCGAAGCCTGTGCGGGTGACGGTATCATAAAGATTGAAATGCATTTCCTCCCCGACGTTTACGTGCCCTGCGAAGTCTGCCAGGGAAGACGCTACAACCGGGAGACCCTGGAAGTACGTTACCGGGGAAAGAATATATTTGACGTTCTGGATATGACAGTGGATGAAGCCTGCAGCTTCTTTGAGCATGTGCCCATGATCCGCCGCCGGATCGAGACTATCCGCGACGTGGGACTTGGCTACATCAAGCTGGGTCAGCCTTCCACCACTCTTTCGGGCGGAGAAGCCCAGAGGGTCAAACTGGCGACAGAGCTGTCCAGACAGAGCACGGGCCGGACCATCTACGTGCTGGATGAGCCGACGACAGGTCTGCATTTTGCGGACGTGGACAAGCTGGTGGCCATCCTGCAGCGGCTGACGGAAGGCGGCAACACGGTGGTGGTTATTGAGCACAATCTGGAAGTAATCAAAACCGCGGACTATATCATTGATATGGGGCCGGAAGGCGGAGACGGCGGAGGAACCGTTCTGACCTGCGGCACTCCGGAAGAAGTGGCCGGGGTGGAAGAGTCCTATACCGGCCAGTATCTGAAACGGTATCTGAAGCGTGTCAGAGAAGGCGCAAAAGAACCGGGAGCATAAAGGATGGAAAAGAAGAGTGAATGGATGAAGGTCCTGCTGGTCGGGGCAAATGTGAATCATGATCCGGACTTTGAGAGCAGTCTGGCTGAACTTGCCCTCCTGGCTGAAGCCTGTGAGCTGGAAGTCGTGGGCGTGGAGCGTCAGAATGTATCCCAGGTTAACACAGGCGTTTTCGTGGGTAAGGGAAAAGTAGACGAGATCAAGGCCCTGGCCCACATGCTGGAGGCGGAGGCGGTGGTTTTTGACAATGCTCTGTCACCCATGCAGCAGAGGAACCTTTCAGAGATAATAGAGAGACCGGTCTATGACAGGACCTACCTGATTCTTGAGATATTTTCCCGCAGGGCCAAAACCAGGGAGGCTCAGATCCAGGTGGAATGCGCAAGACTGGAGTATGAACTGCCCAGGCTGACAGGCCTGGGAGCAGTACTGAGCCGGCAGGGAGGCGCTTCGGGCGCCCTGTCCAGCAAAGGTGCCGGCGAGAAGAAGCTGGAGCTGGACCGCCGTAAGATCCGCCGCCGCATTTCAGAACTGAAAAAGGAACTGAAAGAGGTCGGCAAGAACCGGCAGACTCAGAGGAAGCGCCGACTGGATCAGGGGATTCCCCAGGCAGCCCTGGTGGGTTATACCAATGCGGGCAAATCCACCCTGATGAATGCTTTCATTGACCGTTACAGCGGCGAAGAAGGAAAGAAAGTTCTGGAAGAAGATATGCTTTTTGCCACTCTGGATACGACCATCCGGCGGATTGAGCTGCCGGACAGCCGGGCTTTCCTTCTGTCTGATACGGTAGGATTTATCAACCGCCTTCCCCACAATCTGGTGGAGGCATTCCACTCCACCCTTGAGGAAGTCTGCTATGCGGATGTCCTGATCCAGGTGGTGGATTTTTCCGATCCTCATTATCCGGATCAGATGCAGGTGACCGCCCAGACACTGAAGAGTCTGGGAGCGGAGGATATTCCCTGCATCCATGTTTTTAACAAATGCGATCTGGCCGGACCGGAAGAAATTCCCTTCCCCCTGCCCAAAGTCAGGGACCGGTCCATCTATATGGCGGCCGGAAAGGGAATCGGAATTGATGAGCTTACAGAAATGATCGCAGATATTCTTTTCAAGGATTATGTGACCTGTACCATGCTGATTCCCTATACACAGGGGGCGGCAGCAAGTTATTTCAATGAGAATGCTTCTGTTTTGTCCACGGAGTATCTGGCGGAAGGGACAAAGATCACCATGCGGTGTCTTTACCGCGATCTGCAGAAGTATAAAGAGTACCTGGTCTGACAGGAGAAGGAGACTGAGATGGATCACGAAAAAGTAATTGTGATTGACTTTGGCGGACAGTACAACCAGCTGGTGGCAAGAAGAGTACGTGAAAACAACGTATACTGTGAGATCTTTTCCTACCGGACGGATTTAGAGGAGATCCGCCGGATGAAACCCAGAGGGATCATCCTGACCGGCGGACCCAACAGCTGCTATGAAGAGGGAGCACCCACCTGCAGCAGAGACCTTTTTCAGATGGGGATACCTGTACTTGGCCTCTGCTATGGCGCCCAGCTGATGATGCATGTTCTGGAAGGAAAGGTTGAGAAGGCCCAAGCCCGGGAGTATGGAAAGACGGTCGTGGAGGTCAACACTTCCTCACCCCTCTTTCAGGGAATCGAGCCTATGACCGTCTGCTGGATGAGTCATTTTGATTATATCAGCCGGCCGGCGCCGGGATTTACACCTGTCGCTTCTACGGCCAATTGTCCTGTGGCGGCAGCCCAGGACAGAAAGCATGATCTTTATGCCATCCAGTTCCATCCCGAAGTCCTGCATACAGAAAGAGGCAAAGAGATTCTGCGGAACTTTGTCTACGGAATCTGCGGCTGCAAGGGAGACTGGCGGATGGATGCCTTTGCCGGATCTTCCATCAAAGCCATTCGGGAGAAGGTAGGAGACGGCAAAGTTCTCTGTGCTCTTTCGGGCGGCGTGGATTCCTCTGTGGCAGCTGTGATGCTTTCCAAGGCGATCGGAAAGCAGCTGACCTGTGTCTTTGTGGACCACGGCCTGCTCAGGAAAAACGAAGGCGATGAAGTGGAGGCCGTATTCGGACCGGATGGCCCCTATGAGCTCAATTTCATCCGGGTCAATGCCCACCACCGCTTCTATGTGAAGCTTGCGGGAGTTCAGGAACCGGAGATGAAGCGGAAGATCATCGGAGAAGAGTTCATCCGGGTCTTTGAAGAGGAAGCAAAGAGGATCGGGGCGGTGGATTACCTGGTACAGGGAACCATCTATCCCGATGTGGTAGAGAGCGGATCCGGCGGAGAGTCGGCGGTCATCAAGTCCCATCATAATGTGGGCGGCCTGCCTGATTATGTGGACTTCAAAGAAATCATCGAGCCTTTGCGGGATCTTTTTAAAGATGAAGTAAGAAAAGTAGGACTGGAGCTGGGTATTCCGGAGCGGCTGGTATTCCGTCAGCCTTTCCCGGGACCCGGGCTGGGCATCCGGATCATCGGTGATGTAACGGAAGATAAAGTCCGTATCGTCCAGGACGCGGACGCCATTTTCCGGGAGGAAGTGGCAAAGGCAGGTCTTGACCAGAGCCTGGACCAGTACTTTGCGGCCCTGACCAATATGCGGTCTGTCGGTGTCATGGGAGATGAGAGAACTTACGACTATGCAGTGGCTTTGCGTGCTGTAAAGACCATTGACTTTATGACGGCAGAGGCTGCCGACATCCCTCATGAAGTCCTTCTTACTGTCATGAACAGGATCATCAATGAGGTAAGAGGCGTAAACAGGGTATTCTATGACCTGACCAGCAAACCGCCGGGAACCATAGAGATGGAATGACAGGAAAAGGCTTCACACATTTATAAATCATAAGAAATAACAAAATCCGCGGCCGGGTGATTTCACATGGCTGCGGATCTTTTTTACAGACATTAACCTATTGACACAGTAGGTGTATGGAGAATATAATTCCCCTATGATTTTAAGAAACAGGATACTTTAAATATAAAAGGAACCGGGTGTTAAATATGGCTAAAGTAATTGCAGGCATGTCAGGCGGCGTGGACAGCGCTGTTTGTGCCTATCTGCTTAAAAAGGAAGGACATGATGTAACAGGAGTCCTGCTCCGGACTACATCTGCAGAAAACAGGTGCTGTGAGATAGATGATGCGAGAAGAGCTTCATGGGAAATAGGGATTAAATTCTATACACAAAACTGTATATCTGATTTTGACAATAAAATAATGGATCCTTTTATCAGAGATTATTTAAGGGGTGTCACACCCAATCCGTGTGTACTTTGCAACCCTCTGATCAAATGGGAAAGACTGCTCTTTTATGCGGATATCCTGAAAGCCGATTACATAGCTACGGGACATTACGCTTCCATTGTGAAAAAAGATAATGGCAGATATACCGTTAAAAGGGCGTCCCAGGCAGCAAAAGATCAGACCTATATGCTTTACAGACTCAGTCAGGAACAGCTGAGAAGAACATTGATGCCGCTTGGAGATTTCAGTAAGGAAGAGGTCAGAGAAATTGCAAGAAAAGCCGGACTGCCGGTTGCGGAGAAGAAAGATTCCCAGGAAATATGTTTTGTCACAAAAGGGAACTACGCTGATTTTATCGAAAAGAAGGCCGGGGAGGCCTCTTCTGAAGGGAATTTTGTTGATGAATCCGGACTGATATTGGGAAAGCATAAAGGGATCATCCACTATACGGTAGGCCAGAGAAAAGGCCTTGGCCTGGCCCTGGGATATCCTGCATATGTTAAGGAAATACGTGCCGGAGAGAATGAAGTGGTAATTGGCAAAGAGGACTCCCTCTATAGCAGAGAGATCATTTGCCAGGATCTGAATTTTATGAGTATAGACGGACTGAAAACCGGTGAAGAGACAGAAGGACTTGTCAAGATTCGTTATCATCACAATGGACAGCCGGCAAAAATCATCATGCCGGAGGATAATAAAGTGAAGATAATCTTTGACGAGCCCGTAAAGGCAGCTTCACCGGGACAGTCGGCAGTATTTTATGATGAAGAAGGCTGCGTAATCGGCGGGGGGATTATTTCGAGGGTTTCAGGTAAGTCCTGGCCTCGGTAAATCCCTGGCCCCTGACTTCTTTGACCTGGGTGATGGTGATGAATGCTTTGGGATCAATGTCATGAATCATGGTCGTGGCACTGTAAAGCTTACGCTGGGGAATGACGCAGAGAACAGCTTCCTGCCTTTCCGCGAGAAGTCCGGTTTCGATCAGGGTCATGGTTACACCTGCCTCCAGGTCTTTAAGAAGCATCCCGCGGATCTCTTCGTATTTTTCCGAGATTACATAGAGCTGGATCTGAGCCTTGCCCAGAATCATTGCTTTATCCAGGACAATACTCTCAAGGACCAGGACGATGATTGCCAGGAGGATTTTTTCCGGAGTGGAAAAGAGTGCCTGCCAGCCGATAATGATAAAGTCGCAAAGGTATACGAAGATTGCCACGGGCAGATGGAAGATCCGCTGGAGGATCAGGTTGACCACATCTATGCCGCCGGTGGAAGAACCTACCCGCATGACCAGGCCCAGGGCCACACCCAGAAGGCATCCGGCAAAAATAGCTGCCACAAGGGGATCGTCCGTCATGGTATGTATGCCGGGAATCCGCTGGAAGAAACCCAGGAAGACGGGGTAGAGAAAGGAGCTGGCTACTGTGGTCAGGGCAAATTTCTTTCCCAGTACGGCCAGTCCCAGCAGGAGGAGGGCCAGGTTCAGGACCAGAATACAAAGAGAGACATCCAGAGTCGGAAATAGCTTGTGAAGCACTATACCGATTCCGGTTGTCCCTCCTACGATGATATCGTGGGGGAGAATGAAAGCGGCCACAAGAAAGGCCAGCAGTCCATTCCCCGCCAGGATGCAGACAGAAGTAAAAAATGCTTTTTTCCAGGTTTTATCATAAGGTCTCATAAGTAGTCACCCTATCTGTTATTTTGTTTTCAGTTGATATTTTCAGTTAATATAGTATACGTTGCCGTCCTCGTCGTAAACGACTCTCCTGCCGGAGGAGCAGGCGCCCAGTATGATAAAGGGCATGAGAATAATGGCAACACCGAAGCTGAAGGCGCATAAAACAAGCGCCGTAACAAATACGGAGCTGAGCAGCTCGTAGGCTGCGGCTATGATCCCCAGAACCGGTCCGTTCACCGCGATATTACTGACGATCACGGAGAGAAGTACACTGAAGGACCAGACAATAAAGGCGACCGGGATCAGGACCAGGATCATGATCAGAAGAAAAAGAAAGACCGCCTTGAACCGCATTGCCCCGTGGGTACGGAAGATCAGGGAGAAAGACCGGCCCACAATCCCCTGGTCAAATATCTGTATCTTCAGAAAGATGGTCAGGGCAATCAGAAAATATCCGGCAATGGTTACAATGATCTTGTCCCCTATGCTGCAGGTCTTGTAGATGGTCTTTGTAAGTCTTGCAGGCAGCATATAGGCGGACAGAACGATCATGACAGCCAGTCCGAATACGGCGATCCGTCCCAGGAGAGGTGCCACATTTTCAAACATGCCCAGTTCATAGATTTTCTGAGTTACGATCGCTGCGTAGCCGTCCATATTTGAAAGATCAATTTCAAATAAAAAGATTACCCCCATGATCAGTGCAAGGGCGATCGGGATACAGATCAGTGCCTTGATCATCCTTCCGGCCATGCTGACCGCTTTTCCTTTGTGACCTGCAGGCCCTGCCGGTCCGTTCGGTCCGGCTGCACGATTCGGCCCTGCCGGAGCCGGTCCCGGTGGAGTCGGCCCGGGGGAAGCCGGACGCGGCGGATAGGGAGCCGGTACAGGTGCCCTGGGCGGGGGAGCCGGGATGTTTTCAGGTGGTCTGGGGCCGACAGCCGATACCGGCGTGCCGCACATTTCGCAGAAGCGCGCTCCTTCTGCCAGTTTATTTCCGCAATTCGCACAAAAAGCCATGATGCCTCCTTATTTCAGCCGGACAGTCAGCCGGACTGTCCGAATCATTGCAATGAGTTAACCATATTATAACATAAGCAGGCAGGGGAATGAATGAAATGAAAGGAAAAAATGAAGGTTGAAATGTCAGAAAGTCTTCGTGTAATATAAGAGCATGAATGCAGTAAAGGAAAATAAAAAGAACATCATACTGATCGGAATGCCAGGGGCCGGCAAGAGCACGGTAGGCGTAATCCTTGCCAAGGTTCTGGGTATGGAGTTTATTGATTCGGACCTGGTCATCCAGAATGAAACCGGCTGTCTTCTGAGGGAACTGATCAGCCGGCACGGTCTGGACGGCTTTCTTCAGATTGAGGAGGAAATCAACTGCCGGATCAAGCCGGACCGGGCAGTGATTGCCACCGGGGGCAGTGCAGTATTCGGAGAGAAGGCTATGGACCATTTCGGCCGGATCGGAAAAATTGTTTACCTGGCCCTGTCCGAAGAGGATCTGGCCGGCCGGCTCGGCGACCTGGATGAAAGAGGGGTCTGCCACCGGGAGGGCCAGGATCTTCATGACATTTATGTGGAGCGGTCCGTTCTCTATGAAAAGTATGCGGACATAACAGTCTGGGAAGAGGGCAGACGATTTGACATTACCGCCGTGACCGAAGCCATCTGCCGGTCATTAACCACAGAAGAAACAGAATGATACCCGCCAGGGAAGCAAGGGCGCAGGGCAGCAGGAGCCCCGTGTCATACAGGATGACAACACTGTGCCTGCCTGCAGGTATTTCGGCAGCTACAAGACCTTCTCCTCCGATGGAGAGGGTCTTTGTTCTTTTTCCGTCCACGTAGATTTTCCACCCTTTGGCATAGGGGATGGAAGTACATAAAATTCCGTCTTTTTCAGCATTGACGGTTCCTTCTGTCTTTGTATCCGTAAAACGGCTGATTTCCAGGACACTGGAATGAAGCCGGTCATAACCTTTCTGAAAGGCATCATCTCTATAGCCGGCCGCAAAGAGGGACACAGATCCCGCAGCGCGGTAGCTTTTTTCAAATTCTCCTTTTTTGGTAAGAGCAAATTCCACATGGATCTTGTCTCCGGCAGATACCGGGCCCACATCGATCAGGCTCCGCCCCGCGGAAAGCTCTCTGTCCTCCCTGGCAGAGGGAGTGGCATATACGAAGCGGCGGGCATTGGGCGCCTCCACATAAAGGAAGATATACTGGTCGACCGGAGAGGTGAATTCCGCGCTGACTACCGGTTCAAGGTCCAGATTGCCCGGATTCTCCAGCCTGTAGTTGAAATGTGCCGGCTGACCTCCCTCACTGATCCGGATGTGTTCAGTGCTGACACTGTCTTCTTTTATGGGGATAAACATGTCATCTTTTATACCGGCCGCCTTGTGGAGAAAATCATTCTGAACCGTGAAGGGGTCGGAGTTTTCCGTCTCCCAGTCCGTAACAGCGGGATCCGCCATATATGCCAGGGGCAGGGTCCGGTCATTTCTGTAAGCCCACACATTTCCAATCTGTCCCATATAGCTGTAATTGGAAGCCCGCGGGTGCTCTCCGTCTTTGTTGAGGACATATTTTATGTCAAACATGGCATTGATCAGACTGGTGGGATCATAATAGCGGTAACTGTTGCCGGTAGCGGCTATGCCCAGATGGTCCATCAGGGATGAAATCCCGCCCGGGGCCAGTGATGAAAACTGGGAGAAGCCGTTAAAATGATAGAGCGATCCTTCATTGATGGTGGTAAACCGCCTGAATTCCGTCCGGTAAAAGGGGTCCGTTTCCTGTTTTTCCAGAGCGGCCGTCAGCTCTTTCATGCTGTCCATATACTGGATATAGGCCCAGCGGTCGCCGGTGTCGCTTAAGTTGCAGTAGAAGGAGAAAAAGCTCTCACCGCAGGCAAAGAGCAGAAAGACGCCGGTAAGCATCTGGGCTGTCGTCCGGGTCGAGGCAGTTTTGAGCAGCCTGAGCAGGAGGGGGTAAAAAATCAGCAGGAGAAGGTTAAGGGTCAGGTCTTCATTGGTCAGGACCCTGTCGATCTCCTTTACCCGGGGAAATACGGCAAGTTCGAATACCACGATCATCAGACCGCAGACAGCGGCAAAAAGAAATACAGGCTTCAGGCTGGTCTCTTTGAGGGACAGAAATCCCCTGTATGCCATACAGAGCAGGAAGAAGCTGTATATAAATGTAAAACGGTGGGGCAGGT
Organism: Eubacterium sp.; assembly: GCA_017434385.1. GTDB lineage: Bacteria > Bacillota > Clostridia > Lachnospirales > Lachnospiraceae > Anaerobutyricum. The sequence goes on along the minus strand of JAFRFJ010000021.1, from coordinate 28,154 downwards.
TTGCCGGAAAGTGCATGCCGTGGATCAGATAATCCAGGGGCCGGATGCAGGAGCAAAGGAGCATGAAAAGGAGAAGAAGACTCATCAGAATCTTCTCTGTCCGCCCCGTTTTTCTGTTTCCGTAATAGAGGGGCAGAAGGACTATGGCCAGGACACCGCTAAAGATATTGGGCATATCGCTGTTTCTGGCAAGAACCGCATCCCTGGCTCCCAGGAAATGGGCGTTGAGCAGCTGCCAGCTGCCCTCATAGATCTTGAAGTCCGGGAAACCGGCACCGCTTACTGCCGTCGCCTTAAGGGCATTCCAGACCGGAATCAGAATGATTGCGGAAGTAAGGGCACAGAGGATTGACAGACCCGCGAACCGGAGGCCGCTTTTGATCTGGGCCGGGACGGAAAGACTTTCCGTATCTTTGGAAAATGTATATACGACCCAGTAGAGAGCCGTAAAAATGCATACCAGGACCGCCAGGTAGAAATTGACGATCATGGTCAGGGTCAAAGCCACATAGTAAGTAAGCAGATCTTCCCGGTCAACAAGCCGCTCCAGGCCCAGGATCACCAGGGGAAAGAGGACAACCGTATCCAGCCACATGATATTCCAGTAGTAGCAGGTGATAAATGCGCAGAAGGAATACAGTGTGCCGAAAATCATGAGAGTGGCATCGTTGCGCCGGAAATGATACCTTGCGTAAGAGGCAAAGGAAGGGGCGCACAGGCTGATCCGGATCAGAACAAGAAAAGCCACAGTCTCAGAGATCATTTTTGCCGGGAAGAGAAGAACCAGAAGGTTCAGGGGGGAGGCCGTATAGTAGGCGGACTGGGCGATAAAGTCCTTGCCCAGGCCTGTCTCCCAGCTGTAAATCAGGCTTTTTCCGCCCAGCAGGCGGCTGCGCATTTCCTCCAGAAAGGGGGCGTACTGGTGGAAGAGATCCACCTTTAAAATGGTCTGTCCTCCAAAAGGATAGATATCCCGCAGTTTATAGACGGTCAGTACGATCAGAGCCGACAGAAAAAAAGAGCTGATGACGTACCGGTTATGATGCAATGCGCTTTTGATTTTTTCCATGACCTAAAATGCCTCCCGCTTCTTTACTGCCTTTGATTCTATCACATTTTCGCAGCATTGCGAACCCGGCGGTGCCTGTTGTATAATATAGCTGCTGAATAGAAAGAAAATGTCCGCCATGGCCGGGAGGCCGGTATGGCGGAACTCTTTCCGGGAGGAAATGATGAAACAATTATCCGGATATCTGAAACCATACAGGAAGGAAAGCTTTGCCGCTCCCCTCTTTAAGCTTCTGGAAGCCCTGATGGACCTGCTGGTTCCTCTGGTGGTGGCAGCGGTGATCAACCGGGGCATCGGCCTTGCTGATACTGCCTTTGTGATCAGGTGTGTCCTTTTCCTGATCCTGCTGGCTGCTCTTGGCATGGGCTTTTCCTTTACAGCCCAGTGGATGGCCGCAAGAGCCAGTGTGGGATTTTCCGCGGATCTGCGACAGTCCCTTTTTGACCATATACAGACCCTGTCCTACGCACAGTTTGACAGCATAGGGACAGATACTCTGATCACCCGGATGACCAGTGATATCAACCAGGTGCAAAACGGAGTGAATCTCTCTCTGCGGCTTCTGCTGCGCAGCCCCTTTATCGTGTTTGGCGCAATGATCATGGCCTTTACCATCGACGTGGACTGCGCCATGATTTTTGTCGCGGTCATAGTGGCTTTAAGCCTTGTCGTCTTTGGCATAATGGCTGCCAGCATCCCCCTTTACGCAAAGGCCCAGGAAGCTCTGGACCGGCTTCTGACTGTCACCAGAGAGAACCTGACCGGGGTCAGGGTAATCCGGGCTTTCGGGCGGGAAGAGGCAGAGACAGAAGAGTTCGACCGCCGCAACAGGGCCCTGACAGGGATGAATGAGCAGGTGGGAAGGCTGTCCGCTCTCATGAATCCGGCCACCTATGTGCTGATCAATCTGGCCACAGTGGTCCTGATCAGGCGGGGCGCCCTGACAGTCAGTCTGGGAGGACTGACCCAGGGTGAGGTGGTGGCTCTTTATAACTATATGGCCCAGATTGTGGTGGAACTGATCAAACTTGCTTCGCTGATCATTACCATTAACCGTTCCCTTGCATGCGCCAGCCGCATAGGAGGAATCCTGGAGATCCGGCCGGATATGGAATGGACCGGGCAGGGACAGACATTCGGACTGGAGGAAAATGTGCCGGCCGTGGTCTTTGACCATGTGACCTTCCGCTATGAAGGAAGCGCGGAGCCGGCTGTGGAAGATATAGACTTTTGTGTCGGAAAGGGTGAGACTGTCGGCATCATCGGCGCCACAGGCAGCGGAAAGTCCACAGTGGCAAACCTGATCGCCCGTTTTTACGATGTTACGGAAGGAGCAGTCCGGGTCGGAGGCCGGGATGTCAGGACATGGAGCCGGGACGATCTGCTTTCCCTGATCGGTATTGTGCCCCAGAAGACCCGGCTCTTTGCCGGAACCATCCGGGATAATCTGAAACTGGGAAATGAAAAGGCTTCCGATGAAGAAGTGATGAAGGCAGTGGAGACTGCCCAGGCCCTTGAAGTTGTGCAGGGAAGGGAGCAGGGGCTGGACGCTATGATCGAGCAAAACGGAAGGAACCTTTCCGGCGGACAGAAACAGAGACTGGCTATTGCCAGGGCTCTGGTTAAAAAGCCCTCCATCCTGATTCTTGACGACTCGGCCAGCGCCCTGGACATGGCTACGGACCAGAGACTTCGCAAAGCCATCGCCGGCCTTCCCGGCCGTCTGACAGTTTTTATCATATCTCAGCGCACGTCAAGTGTACGGGGAGCGGATCAGATCCTGGTCATGGATGACGGACGCCTGGTTGGCGCCGCAGACCATGAGACCCTGCTGGAAACCTGTCCAGTATACCGGGAGATTTATGAATCCCAGTACCCCGGAGAGGAGGTGTCCGCATGACTTTGAAGAAACTTCTTGCCGTCATCGGAAAATACCGCCTGCTCCTTCTTTTAAGTCTGATCTGCGCTGCGACATCCGTCGTGCTGACCCTTTATATTCCGATCCTGTTCGGAGATGCCATAGACTGTATTATTGCAAAAGGGAATGTGGACTTTGCGGTCATGGGGAAACTGCTTGCCAAAACAAGTTTCCTGATCGTCCTCACCTCTGTCATCAGCTGGGTCATGAACCTGGTCAACAACAGGCTGGCCTACCGGACGATCATGGATCTCCGGAGCAGAGCCATCCGGCAGATACAGATCCTGCCCCTGTCCTATCTTGACGGACACAGCAGCGGCGACATCGTCCAGAGGGTGATCGCGGATACCGACCAGATTTCCGACGGCCTCCTGCTGGGATTTTCCCAGCTTTTCGCAGGAGTTGTCACTATAATTGTGACTCTGATCTTCATGTTTTCAAGAGACGTATCCATTTCCCTCCTGGTCATTATCCTGACGCCGGTCAGTTTTTTGGCGGCCCGGTTTATATCTGTCAGGTCCTACAGGATGTTTACAAAGCAGAATGAGGCCAGGGGAGAGCAGACGGCCCTGATCGAGGAAATGATCTCCGGGGCCAGAACAGTCCGGGCTTTCGGTTATGAAGAAAGGGCATCTGCCCGTTTTGAAAAGATCAATAAAGAAGTGAGGGACTACGCCGGCAAGGCAGTCTTCTACAGCTCCCTTACCAATCCTTCCACCAGAGCGGTCAACAATGTGATCTATGCCCTGGTCGTCCTGACAGGAGCCTGGCGGATCATGGCAGGTGGTCTCACGGTGGGAGGACTGACGATCCTTCTGTCCTATGCCAACCAGTATATGAAGCCTTTCAATGACATCAGCACGGTGATCACAGAACTGCAGAATTCTCTGGCCTGCGCGGCCAGGGTCTTCGAACTGATCGAGGAGGAAGGGCAGAGCCCGGAGCCGGAAAAAGACCTGTCCGTAAAAGAGGGAAGAGTGGATATCCGGGATGTCAGCTTTTCCTACGACAAAGACAAGCCTCTGATCGAGCACTTTAACTTTCTTGCCAGGGGCGGAACCACCACAGCCATTGTAGGTCCTACGGGGTGCGGCAAGACTACCCTGATCAATCTGCTCATGCGCTTTTATGAGACTGACAGGGGAGAGATCGCTGTGGATGGGACCGATGTATCCGGAGTCAGCCGGAAATCCCTGAGGAAGAGTTACGGAATGGTACTTCAGGAGACCTGGCTCAAGAATGCGACCGTCAGGGAGAATATCACATTTGGCAGACCGGATGCTTCGGAAGAGGAAATTATCCGGGCGGCAAAAGAAGCCCACAGCTGGGAGTTTATCCGGCGGCTTCCCGACCGTCTGGATACAGTGATAAATGATGAGAGCCTGAGTCAGGGACAGAAACAGCTCCTCTGCATTACCAGGGTCATGCTCTGTATACCGCCTATGCTGATTCTGGATGAAGCCACATCCAGCATAGATACCCGGACGGAAGTCAGGATTCAGGAAGCTTTCTCCAAGCTCATGGAGGGGCGGACCAGTTTTATCGTAGCCCACCGGCTTTCCACCATAAGAAATGCCGACCATATCCTGGTCATGCGGGACGGGCGGATCATTGAACAGGGAGATCACAAGAGCCTTCTGGAAGCGGACGGCTTCTATACAAAGCTCTACCATGCGCAATTTGAATAATCAGGCATAAAAAAACCGCCTCCGGGTAATCTCCGGAAGCGGTTTTTTGCGGTGCGGCCTTAAGCCGCTTAAGTAATTCAATTACATAAGTTTGCGGAACATAGCCTCGAAGTCTTCAAGAGAAGCACGTTTCGGGTTGCCGGGCTCACATGCGTCAGCTGCAGCAGACTCGCAAAGGAAAGGAAGATCCTCTTCTTTGAGTGCCTCAAGCTTGGTCGGGATTCCAACGTCAACAGATAACTGCTGAACAGCGTCGATAGCTGCCTGACGGTAAGTATCCTCATCCATTCCCTCGGTATCTACGCCAAATGCCTCAGCGATATATTTGAACTTGTCGCCTGTGGTCTCTTTGTTGAAGTCCATAACGATCGGGAGCATCATAGCACATGCAACACCGTGCGGTGTGTCATATACAGCACCCAGTGTATGAGCCATGGAATGAGCGATACCAAGACCGACATTGGAGTATGCCATAGCAGTTACATACTGAGCCAGAGCCATGCCTTCACGTCCGTCGGGATCATTCTCAACAGCTGCGCGGAGATTCTTTGCGATCAGCTGGATGGACTTAAGGTTAAGGCAGTCGGAAAGCTCCCATGCGCCTGCAGTGGTGTAGCCTTCGATTGCGTGTGTCAGAGCATCCATACCTGTGGAAGCGGTAAGGCCCTTGGGCATGGAGGACATCATATCGGGATCTACAACAGCGATGTCAGGAATGTCGTTGGGGTCTACGCACACGAACTTACGTCTCTTCTCAACGTCCGTGATAACGTAGTTAATGGTGGACTCAGCACCTGTTCCGCCTGTGGTGGGAACTGCGATGGTGAATACGGTACGGTTGGTTGTCGGAGAAAGGCCCTCAAGGGAACGAACATCATAGAAGTCCGGATTGTTAACGATAATACCAATGCCTTTTCCGGTATCCATGGAGGATCCGCCGCCGATGGTGATCATGAAATCAGCGCCGGAAGCCTTGTAAGCATCAACACCGTGCTGAACGTTCTCGATTGTCGGATTCGGCTTAATATCGGAATAAAGCTCAAAATCAATATCGTTCTCTGCAAGAAGATCTGTAACCTTTGCAGCAACACCGAACTTAACCAGGTCGGGATCAGATGCTACGAAAGCCTTCTTGAAGCCTTTTGCTTTAACAATTCCGGGGATCTCGTTGATTGCACCATGTCCGTGGTAGGAAATACCGTTCAGGACAAAACGATTAACAGCCATAATTAATTACCTCCTTGTAACGTGTTTAATATGACAGTTTGTACTAGTAATTATCATTATACAGGATTATTATCGTGTAAAAAAGAGAAAATATTGTGTTTTTTTGTATCTTTTATTACAAGAAAGAGTAGTATGACTCTTTTTTTTGCGGGTATGAGCCGCCGGTTGCTATGCTTTGTTCCTATTTTTACGGGAATCTGATATAATGACAGAAGGAAAAAAGACTAAAGAGACGGCGCTGCCGGTGACCGGATACAGGATAAGAGAGGAGTAAACATGAAGATAGTATTTCTTGACGGAAAGTCCGTGGGAGACGATATTGACCTGAGCGGATTCAGAGATCTGGGAGAGTTCGTAATCTACTCGGAAAGCACGCCGGAGGAAGCGGCTGAGAGATCCGTGGATGCGGATATCCTTCTGGTGAATAAGGTGCCGGTCTGCCGGGAGACTATCGGAGCGGCAGACAAGCTGAAACTGGTCTGCGTAACCGCTACAGGCATTAATAATCTTGATACAGAGTACCTGAAGTCCAGAGGAATTCCCTGGAGAAATGCGGCGGGTTATTCCACCGAGTCTGTAGCCCAGCATACATTTGCCATGCTTTTTTACCTGCTGGAGAAGCTTCGCTATTATGATGAGTACGTAAAAAGCGGAGCCTATGCCAACAGCAGCTGCTTTACCCACATCGACGCTCCCTTCAGCGAGCTGAACGGGAAGACCTTCGGTATCATCGGCCTGGGGACCATAGGAAGAAGGGTGGCATCCATTGCACGGGCTTTCGGTATGAATGTGATCTATGCCTCTGCCTCCGGCCGTCCTGCCCAGGAAGGATACGAGCAGGTTTCCCTGGAAGAACTCTATGCCCGGGCTGACGTTGTTTCCGTTCACGCTCCCCTCAATGAGCATACAGAGCATCTGATCAATAAAGAGGCTTTTAAAGCCATGAAAAACACCGCCATCTTTCTCAATCTGGGGCGCGGCCCCATCGTGGTGGACCGGGATCTTCGGGAAGCTCTTGACAGCGGGGAAATTGCCGCGGCAGGCCTGGACGTCCTGACCCGGGAGCCCATGAGCAAGGACCATCCCCTGCTGGGCTTTAAGGACAGCAGCAGACTGATCATCACGCCCCACATCGCATGGGCCAGCAAGGAAGCCAGGGTCCGCCTGATGGAAATCGTGAGGAAGCAGGTTGAGGAATTCTTATCATAAGGAGGCAGGTTATGGATTTTGATGTTACAAGAAGAAAAGTTGCTATTATCGGAGCAGGTTTCGTAGGCGCATCCATAGCCTACGCCCTTACCATCCGCCGCCTGGCCCGGGAAATCGTCCTGATCGATATCGACGAGAAAAAGACCGAGGGTGAGGCCCTGGATATCCAGCACGGCATACCTGACATGGGAATATCCTCTGTCCGGGCCGGAAGCTACAGTGACTGCAGAGACTGTGACCTGATCATTATCACGGCCGGACGAAACCGGCGTCCCGGCGAGACCCGTCTTGACCTGATCGCCGGAAACTCCCGGATTCTCCGAAATGTGGTGGACCAGCTCAAACCCCACTACACCAGAGGCGTCATCATGATGGTAAGTAACCCGGTGGACGTGCTGGTTTATCAGTGCGCCCGCTGGATGGATCTGCCCAACGGCATGGTCTTCGGCACAGGCTGTATCCTGGATACTTCCCGTCTGACCCGCCTGATCGCGGACTATACCCACCTGAATACGGAGGTGGTCAAGACGACCATCGTAGGAGAGCACGGTGATGCCCAGACACCCATCTGGAGCAGGACCTCCATTGCCGGTGTGCCCATACAGGAATACTGTGAAAATGTCGGTCTGGCCTGGACGGAAAAAGAGCGTGTCAGACTTTCCGACAAGGTCCGCACCATGGGCGGTGTGATCATCCGGGACAAGGGCAAGACCCACTACGGAATTGCCACATGTGTCTGCTATCTGGCCCAGGCAGTCCTTAACCAGCGGCTGACCATCGCGCCGGTATCCACTGTATTCCGGGGAGAGTACGGAATCGAGGGTGTCGCTCTGAGCGTGCCTTCCATCATCGGCGTTAACGGAGTGGAGAAAAGGCTGGAAGAGCGATGGGCCGAGGAGGAATTCAAAGCCTTCCGCGCCGCAGCGGATAAGATGAAGAAAGCCGTGAGTCTTCTTTAAATAAGAAAAATGCCGTCTTCTGTATGAAAACTATTCATACAGACCAATAAAGCATCATTCATTCTTGAAGGCCAGTATAACAGAAAAGCAGTGGCAGTTGAAAGAGAGATTCCTGTCATAAAATGTAAATAAATGTAAATATATTACAATTACAAAATTGGAAATAAATAGAAATTTTACAGTAAAATGTCAAATTTTTCCGTTTGCTATTTTTCACCCTCATATCATAATGGAAGGGCAGCCGATGTTGTGAACAGGTAAATCAGAAATGAAGGGATCCATGTGTATGTGAAGGTGAGGAGAGAAGCTTTAGTACCTACGGATTACGGGGATTACAGACTTGTCTATGAGCTGACCGGCCGCCATGTAAAGGAGGAAGACAGGGACTGCTACGGCATACGTGTCCTTCAGTTCCTGGCCGGGACCGGCTCCGGGGAAGACAGATCGCCGCCGGCGGACAGAAGTGAGATCACAGGTCTCACGGACGATCCGGCAGAGGCGGAGGATTTTTTCAGTCTGATCACGGATGGCCTGGTCATGCCGGCCTCTCTCTTTGAGGTGGCCGACGACTGGAACTGTGCTTTCCACCCGCGCTTCTCCTCTGCCCGGCAGGCGGTACTTTCTGACAGGACTACGGAGGAACCGCTATGATCAGACATACGACAATCTATGAGGGCGGCACCGGGGAGATTGTGGAGAAGAAGTCCCGTTTTATCGCCCATGTTTCCCATGTGGAATCCATAGAAGAAGCCCAGGAATTTATAGAGGGGAAAAAGAAAGAGTTCTGGGATGCCAGGCATAACTGTTATGCCTTTTCGGTGGGAACCGGCCAGCCCATGACCCGGTGCAGTGACGACGGCGAACCTGCCGGCACAGCCGGCAAGCCTATCCTTGAGGTGATCCTGGGAAGCGGCCTCTTAAATGTTGTGATCGTAGTGACACGATATTTCGGCGGTACCCTCCTGGGAACCGGCGGGCTGGTCCGGGCATACAGCCGGGCCGCCAGAGCGGGGATTGAGGCTTCCCTGACCGTGGAAAAGGTGCCGGGGAAAAGGTATCTGATTCATATCAATTATACTGACCTGGGCAAGCTGCAGTATGCCCTTGCCTCAGAAGGAGTTATAACGGAAGATACGGATTATTCGGATAAAGTAGATGTCACCTGCCTCATAGCGGCAGATGATATTGACAGGGTACGCAAGAGACTGACAGAAGCCACCAGCGGAAGGGCTGTTCTGGAAGAGAGAGAGGAAGTATATTTCGGACAGGCCGGTGGCCGTACGCTTGTGTTCTCATGATAACCGTAAGAAGCGGCAGATAATTCTGCCTTAAAAAAGCACAGGTCCACTGTTCTTAAACAGCAGGCCTGTGCTTTTTTTCATATTTATTATTCCGGTCTGTCCGGGACTCAGGAGGATGCATTCCTCTTTGCCCGGTATCTGGCTGTGGGATCCAGGATCTTCTTGCGCAGACGGATGTGTTCCGGTGTGATTTCAACCAGCTCGTCCGTGTCGATAAAGTCCAGAGCCTGTTCCAGGCTCAGGATCCTGGGCGGTGTGAGTTTCAGCGCTTCGTCTGATCCGGAAGCCCGGGTGTTGGTCAGTTTTTTTGTCTTGCAGACATTGACTTCGATGTCGTCGGTCTTGGCATTCTGACCGACGATCATGCCGGAGTATACTTTTTCACCGGGTCCGATAAAGAGGACGCCCCTTTCCTGGGCATTGAAGAGACCGTAAGTGATGGTCTCGCCTGACTCGTAAGCGATCAGGGAACCCTGCTTTCTGTACTGGATATCTCCTTTATAAGGACCGTATCCGTCGAAGAGGGTATTCATGATGCCGTTGCCCTTTGTGTCGGTCATGAAGTCGCCGCGGTAGCCGATCAGGCCGCGGGAGGGGATGGAGAATTCCAGCCTTGTATTGCCGCTTCCGGACATGGACATGTTGATCAGCTCGCCTTTTCGCTGGCTGAGTTTCTCGATAACGATACCGGAGAATTCGTCAGGCACATCGATTACCGCTGTCTCCATGGGTTCGGTCCGCTTTCCGTTTTCATCGGTCCGGTAGAGGACTTCCGCTTTGCTGACGGCAAACTCGTAGCCTTCCCGGCGCATGTTTTCGATCAGGACGGACAGATGCAGTTCACCCCGGCCCGATACTTTGAAAGAGTCGGTCTGGGGAAGTTCCTCCACCCGGAGGCTGACATCAGTGTTGAGCTCCCGGAAGAGTCTGTCCCGTATATGGCGGGATGTGACATATTTACCCTCCAGCCCGGCAAGGGGACTGTCATTTACCAGGAAATGCATGGCAATGGTAGGTTCGGATATTTTCTGGAAAGGCAGGGGTGCCGGGTGGTCGGGGAGGCAGAGGGTGTCTCCGATATGGATGTCCCCGATACCTGATATGGCAACGATAGAGCCAACACGGGCTTCTTTTACTTCCTCCCTGGTCAGTCCGGAGAACTCATAGAGCTTGCTGATACGCACCTTCTGGCTGACTTCCGGATCGTGGTGATTGACGATCAGGACTTCCTGGCCGACTTTGATGGATCCGTTTTCCACCTTGCCCACGCCGATACGGCCTACGTATTCATTGTAATCGATTGTGCTGATCAGGACCTGGGTGTCCGCATCCGGATCTCCGGTGGGAGCGGGAATGTAGTCAATAATGGTATCAAAGAGAGGCTGCATATCCTCGCCCCGGTCTCCGATCTCCAGCATGGCGATACCTGCTTTGGCGGAAGCATAGACAAAGGGGCTGTCCAGCTGTTCGTCTTCCGCGTCCAGTTCCAGGAAGAGTTCCAGAACCTCATCCATGACCTCGGCGGGACGGGCCTGGGGACGGTCGATTTTATTGATACATACGATAAAGGGCAGGTTCAGCTCCAGCGCTTTTCTTGTTACGAACTTGGTCTGGGGCATGGGGCCTTCAAAGGCGTCCACCACCAGGATCACGCCGTCCACCATTTTGAGGACACGTTCAACCTCCCCGCCGAAGTCCGCATGACCTGGGGTGTCCACGATGTTGATCTTGACCCCCTGATAATTTACAGCAGTATTTTTGGAGAGAATAGTGATGCCGCGCTCACGCTCCAGATCATTGGAATCCATGATCCGTTCTCCCACATCCTGGCCTTCTCTGAATGTTCCGCTCTGCTTGAGCAGTTCGTCGACCAGCGTGGTCTTTCCGTGATCTACATGAGCGATGATTGCTACATTTCTGACATCTTCTCTGGAAATTTTCATAGATTGCCTTCTTTCTGACATTTTTTCAGCATTCATTCGGTTAAAACTTTCATATTCTAACATAAACATTCGAAACGTACAAGACAGGAACTACTTATTTTAATACGGGAAAGAAAGAGTACCTCACTCAGGACCGGCCCGGACCGGTTGACTTTTTAGAGCAAAATACTTATACTATTTTTGTTTTTCCTGTCGCTGAGGGAAAGTGCCCTTTTGATGCTTTTCCCGGGAAAGGAAAACACTATGAACGAAAATACGGATACTGTATATAATTATGCTGTTGCAGAAGGAGTCATTGCCTCGGAACCCGAATTCAGCCACCAGGTGCTGGGAGAACGTTTCTATCACACAGTGCTGAGGACGGAGCGGCTGAGTACGATCACGGATAATATCCCTGTTCTGATCTCGGAGCGGCTTACGGAGATCGACTCGGTCAGAACCGGCCTCCGGGTCGTGGTCAGGGGCCAGTTCCGGTCTTTTAACTGGAACCGGAAAAATGAGAACCGTCTGATTCTTTTCCTTTTTGTCAGGGAGATCGAATACCTGAGCGAGGAGGATGAAAAGTACGCGACCAACCAGATTTACCTGGACGGCTTTATCTGCAAGACCCCCTGTTACAGGCGGACCCCTCTGGGCAGGGAGATCGCCGATGTAATGATGGCGGTCAACCGTGCCTACGGCAAATCGGACTATCTGCCCTGTGTCTTCTGGGGGAGAAATGCCCGCTACGCGGCAGACCTCAGTGTGGGTGACCGGCTGCAGATTTTCGGAAGAATGCAGAGCCGGCGATACCGCAAGCGTGACGGGGAAACATATATTATGAAGGAAGCATATGAAATATCCGTTGACAGGATGGAATATATACAGGAGACTGCGGAAGTGACAGGACGGGTTGCGGAACCCGATGGAAAGAGAGGATGAACCATGAGGATAAAGCCCGTAAAGGGAACCAATGATTATCTTCCGGAGCAGGCGGCGCTCCGGGATTACCTTCAGAAGACAATCTGCGATGTGTATGAACACAGCGGATTTGCCCGCATTACCACACCGGTAGTGGAGGATATAGAGAATCTGGATAAAAGTGAAGGCGGAGATAACCTCAACCTGATCTTCAAGGTTATGAAGCGGGGAGAGAAGCTGGCCAAAGCTCTTGAGGCAGGTGACCCTGACGGGATTGCGGACATGGGGCTCCGCTATGACCTGACTCTTCCCTTAAGCCGCTATTATGCCCATAACAGAGCATCTCTGCCACAGCCTTTTAAGGTAATCCAGATTGACCGGGTTTACCGGGCGGAGCGCCCCGGAAAGGGAAGGCTGCGGGAGTTTATGCAGTGTGATATTGACATACTGGGTTCGGAATCCCCAAGCTGCGAGATCGAGCTGATCCATACCACGGCCAAAGCCCTGATGGCAGTCGGAATCGACCGCTTTAAGATCAAGATCAATGACCGCCGCATCCTGCGCGAAGTTCTCCGGAATGTGGGATACAAAGAGGAAGACCTTGACAGCGTATGCATTTCCTTTGACAAGCTGGACAAGATCGGCACCGAGGGTGTTATGACAGAACTGGCAGACAAAGGCTTTGCACCGGAAGTGAACAGCCGTTTCAGGGAACTGATGGAGAAAGCACCTTTTACCCTCTCCTATGTGCGGTCTCTGCTGGGAGAAAGTCAGGCGGCGGATACACTGGAGAAGATCATCCGGACCTGCAACAGCCTGTCTGGCGGCGACTATGAGGTGGTCTACGATATGACCCTGGTAAGGGGACAGGGATATTACACGGGAGCTGTGTTCGAAGTGGAGTCTCTGGACTTTAAGAGCTCGATTGCCGGAGGCGGAAGATACGACAACCTGATCGGCAAGTTTGTAAAAGACAGCGTGCCGGCTGTAGGATTTTCCATCGGGTTTGAGAGAATCTTCAGCATCCTCTGGGAGAAGGGCAGCCGGATCCCCCGGCGCCATCCCCTGATCGCACTTTTCCATGAGGAAGACCAGGTCGAGGAAGCCCTGAAAAAAGCGGACGAGCTTAGGGCCGGCCACAGAGTGGGACTTTATGTGACTCCCAAAAAACTGGGCAAGTTCCTCAATAAACTGGAACAGCAGGGATTTGACGGTTTTATGGTTCTCGGAAGAGATGAAGAGATCCGTATGTTCGGAGAATAAATACAGGGTTTTTATGGATTTTTTCCATATGCTGTGATATAATCGCTAATAATTATGCATTCTCAAGGGATGCAGTGCTTCAAAAAGGCATATAATCTAATAGTTTACAAAAGAGGAAAGGTCTGAACATGGACGGTAGTATTCAGGTGTATTACGGTGAAGGGCGTGGTAAAACGACTGCCTCCCTGGGTTTGGGGATTCGTACCGCCGGAATGGGAAAACAGGTGATCATGGTTCAGTTTCTGAGACGCAAACACTCAGACACACTCGATTTTCTGAAGAAACTGGAGCCGGACCTTCAGGTTTTCCGCTTTGAAACAGCATCGGAGGAGTTCTGTGATCTGTCTCACGAGGAGCAGATGGAACAGACCCTCAATATCAGAAATGCCATTGGCTATTCCAGGAAAGTACTGAGTACCGGACAGTGCGATATGCTGATTCTTGACGGCATATTCGGTCTGGTAGAGTACAACATCATTACCGAGGAAGAACTGATGGATCTCATTTCAATGAAGAAAGACGCAACGACATTGATACTGACCGGCATCACCATGCCGGAGCAGGTCCGCTTAAAGGCTGACTGCATATACCATATCAGCACAGAGAAGGAGATGGCTCCGCCGATTCTGGGGGACCATGTATTCTAATGAAGAAAGGAAGAAAAGGGTATGGCTGTTTTTAAAGGAGCCGGTGTTGCCATCGCCACACCATTTGATGAGAACAACAAAATCGATTTTGACCGCTTTGGCACACTGATTGATTATCAGGTTGATCATCATACAGATGCCATCATTGTCTGCGGTACGACAGGTGAAGCATCCACCATGACCCACGCGGAGCATATCGAGACGATCCGCTATTGTGTGGAGCGTGTTGCCGGAAGGATTCCGGTAGTAGCAGGAACCGGATCCAATATGACGGAAACGGCAGTGCATCTTACAAAGGCAGCAGAGGAAGCAGGCGCTGACGGCGCGCTTCTTGTAACACCCTACTATAATAAAGCGACACAGAAAGGCCTGATCGGACATTTTTCAGAGATCGCGGCCAACACTTCCCTGCCCATTATCCTCTACAACGTGCCCTCAAGAACCGGATGTAAGCTGGAAGCTCCCACCATCGCAGCACTGGTAAAGAACTGCGACAATATTGTGGGAATCAAGGAGGCGACAGGAAGTCTTGCCTTCGCGGCAGAAGTCCTCTATGAGACACAGGGAGACATCGACCTTTATTCAGGCAATGATGATGTAATCGTTCCCATTCTTTCTCTGGGAGGCAAAGGTGTTATATCCGTTCTTTCCAATGTGGCGCCGGATGAAACCCATGAAATGTGCCAGGCATATTTTGACGGAAATGTGGAAAGGGCCAGAGAACTGCAGCTTAAATATACAGAGCTCATTCGCGCCCTCTTCTGTGAAGTAAATCCCATCCCCGTTAAAAAGGCCCTGGAGCTTATGGGCTTCTACGGACCCAATCTCCGTATGCCTCTTTCCGAGATGGAACCCGAGCATACCGAGCGACTGGTCAAAGCCATGAAGGATACAGGTATTCTCGCCTGAGACAGAAGGGATCAATGGAGGTTATGATGATTAAAGTAATGCTTTACGGATGCGACGGACATATGGGGCATGTGCTCCGGGATCTGATCGCACAGACAGATAACATGACGATCACAGCCGGCGTGGATGCCAGGGCATCATCCGATGGTGATTTCCCTGTATATACTTCTCCGGAGGACTGCAAAGAGGAAGTAGATGTGATCATAGACTTCTCCGTTGCTCCTGCTGTGGATGCGGCTCTGGACTTTGCCGCTTCCCGAAATATTCCCATCGTTGAGTGTACGACAGGACTCTCTGAAGACCAGCTGGCTCATCTTGAACGATGCGCGGAAAAGACTCCGGTCCTGCGCTCGTCCAACATGTCTTTGGGCATCAATATCCTGATCAAGCTGCTTAAGGCGGCTGTCCCGGTTCTGGGAAATGCAGGATTTGATATTGATATAGTAGAAAAGCATCATCGCAGAAAACTGGATGCTCCATCGGGAACCGCCATTGCCCTCGCGGAGGCGGCAAACGAGGCGGCCGACGGCAGATATGCCTTTGTCTATGACCGCAGCGGCAGGAGAGAGCAGCGGCCGGCTGACGAGATCGGTATCTCCGCAGTCCGGGGCGGTACTATTGTAGGCCAGCACGACGTAATCTTTGCCGGAACGGACGAAGTGATCGAACTGCATCATACCGCATATTCCAGAGCCATCTTCGGAAAGGGAGCCATCGAGGCGGCCCGCTATCTGATCGGAAGACCGGCAGGTCTTTACGATATGAGCGATGTCATAGAAGGATAAGTTTATATACAGAAGTTTTAAGGTTGTGTTTTGCCGGCTGACGGCAGTACGCAGCCTTTTTGCTGTATAAATACCGAACAGAAGTCTTTAAGGACCATGGAGAAATACTTATGAGAGCTGTAATACAGAGGGTGACGGAGGCTTCCGTCACTGTGGAAGGAAGGCTGACAGGAAAGATCGGCCCCGGCCTCATGGTGCTGCTGGGCGTGGCAAAGTCAGATACGGAAAAGGAAATGGATATCCTGGTGAAAAAGCTGACCGGCCTGCGCATTTTTCAGGATGAGGAGGGAAAAACCAATCTTTCCATACAGGATGTGGACGGGGAGATGCTGGTCGTATCCCAGTTTACCCTTCTGGCGGACTGCCGCAAGGGAAGAAGGCCCAGCTTTGTCCACGCGGGTGATCCGGACAAGGCCAGACAGACCTATGAAGCATTTGTCAGGGCCTGCCGGGAGAAGGTGAAAAAGGTGGAAACAGGAGAGTTTGGCGCTTATATGCAGGTGAGCCTGGTCAATGACGGTCCCTTCACCATAGTTCTTGACACAGATACCTTGTAATCTATATAATAATGCAAGATGCGGGCAAAGCATCTTTTTACACGGAAAGGAGCCGCTATGGAAAAGATAGGGATGACCACTCCTCTGGTGGAGATGGACGGAGACGAAATGACAAGGATACTCTGGAAGATGATCAAGGATGAGCTGCTGCTCCCCTATATTGATCTGAAGACGGAGTACTATGATCTGGGACTGGCTCATCGTGACGAGACCCGTGACCGGGTAACCATCGATGCGGCAGAAGCGACCAGAAAGTATGGCGTTGCAGTCAAATGCGCCACCATCACCCCCAATGAAGCCAGGGTCAGAGAGTACAATTTAAAAGAAATGTACAAAAGCCCCAACGGTACCATCCGTGCCATTCTTGACGGTACTGTATTCCGCGCTCCCATCCTTGTAAAGGGAATCGAGCCCATGGTGCCCGGATGGAAGAAGCCTATCACGATCGCAAGACATGCATACGGCGATGTCTACAAGGCATCCGAGATGAAGATTCCGTCAGCAGGAAAGGCAGAAATCGTCTTTACCGCAGAGGACGGAACCGAGACCAGGGAACTGATCCATGATTTTGAAGGACCCGGTATCGTTCAGGGAATGCACAATGTGAATTTCTCCATTGAAAGCTTTGCCAGATCATGCTTCAATTATGCTCTGGAGACCGGGCAGGACCTCTGGTTCGCTACCAAGGATACCATTTCCAAGAAGTATGACCATACATTCAAGGATATTTTCCAGGAGATTTTTGACGCCGAGTATAAAGACCGTTTCGACCAGGCAGGTATCGAGTATTTCTATACCCTGATCGACGATGCCGTTGCCAGAGTGATCCGGTCTGAAGGCGGCTATATCTGGGCATGCAAGAACTATGACGGTGATGTTATGAGTGACATGGTTGCCACTGCATTCGGGTCTCTTGCCATGAT
Organism: Eubacterium sp.; assembly: GCA_017434385.1. GTDB lineage: Bacteria > Bacillota > Clostridia > Lachnospirales > Lachnospiraceae > Anaerobutyricum. The sequence continues at coordinate 10,856 of JAFRFJ010000021.1, read as the reverse complement.
GACATCTGTACTGGTGTCACCGGACGGAACCACGGAGTATGAGGCGGCCCATGGAACAGTACAGAGACACTATTATAAGTATCTGAAGGGAGAAGAGACATCCACCAACAGCGTGGCTACGATCTTCGCATGGACCGGCGCGCTCAGAAAGAGGGGCATGCTGGATAAAAACAGTGATCTTGCCACATTTGCGGACAAGCTGGAGGAAGCTGTCATTAAGACCATCGAAAGCGGCATAATGACAGGTGACCTTGCCCTGATGTCCACCCTTGAAAACGCGAAAAAGGTCAGCAGTGAAGAATTTATCAAAGCGATAAAGGCAACACTGGAGACTCTGCTATAAGTGAGAGAATAAAAGGAAGGTCCCCAGAGGGCGTTCCTTTTATTGTATAGACAAAAGGTTTAGACGAAAAGAAGAGGTATATTATGAATTTTCAGCCTGTAATGGCGGAAGACAAAGAAACGATGGACCGGTATTTTGCCATGGCGGATTCAAGAAGCAGTGATATGTGTTTTACCACCATGTATTTCTGGCAGGATTACTATGCTCTGACATGGACCGTCTGCCGGGACATGCTGATCTTCAAGAGCGAGCATGACGAGAACTCTCATGTAAGCTTCTCATTTCCCATAGGGGAAGGGGATCCGGCGCCTGTTCTGGCGGATATTGAGGCATACTGTGACAGGCGGGGTATCCCCATGCACCTGCACAATGTATATAAAGAGCATGAAGAGTGGCTTAACGCCAATATGCCGGGCAAGTTCCATCTGTGGTATGAGAGAGATGTAGCCGATTACATTTATGAGACAGAACGGCTGATCCGTTTAAGCGGCAAGAAGTATCACGGCAAGAAGAATCATGTCAACAAGTTTCTGAAGGCCTACGATGACTGGGCTTATGAGAAAATCACACCTGAAAACAGGGAAGACTGCCTGAATATGCTGGCAAAGTGGACGCTGATCAATGAGTCGGCCAAAAGCCGTGAAAAGGATGCGGAAGCCCAGGTGGCAAGAAGATCCCTGGTAGACATCGACCGTTTCGGCGAAGTCGGAGGGCTGATCCGGGCAGAGGGAAAGGTTGTTGCCTTTTCCATCGGAGAAAAGGTAAACTCCGACACATTTGTGGTGCATATCGAGAAGGCTTTTTCAGATGTGCCCGGCGCTTATGCCATAATCAACCAGCAGCTTTTAAAGCATGAAGCGGCAGAGATACCTTATGTCAACAGAGAGGACGACGCGGGGGAGGAAGGCCTTCGTCAGGCCAAGCTTTCCTACCATCCTCTGTATCTGCTGGAAAAGGGATTTGCGACCAGAATGAGTGATATGGGAATTGACTGAAGATAAAGGAGGTCCTATGAGACATTTAATTGACCCTATGGATTTGTCAGTGGAGGATATTGACGGATTGCTGAAACTTGCGGATGACATCATCCTGCATAAGGAGAAGTATCAGGATATCTGCAGGTACAAAAAGCTGGCGACCCTCTTTTTCGAACCGAGCACCAGAACCAGGCTCAGCTTTGAGGCGGCCATGATGGAGCTGGGAGGAAATGTACTGGGATTCTCGTCGGCGGATTCTTCATCCGCTGCCAAGGGAGAGAGCGTGGGGGACACGGTCCGGGTTATTTCCGGCTACGCCGATATCATTGCCATGCGGCATCCCAAGGAAGGCGCCCCGCTGGCAGCCTCCATGAAGTCCCTGGTCCCGGTGATCAACGCGGGAGACGGCGGACATAATCATCCGACCCAGACCCTTACAGACCTTCTGACTATTCACAGGGAGAAGGGCAGACTTTCCGGCCTGACCATCGGCCTGTGCGGCGACCTCAAGTTCGGCCGTACGGTTCACTCTCTGATCAAGGCCATGTCCAGATATGACGACGTAAACTTTATTATGATATCTCCCGAGGAGCTGCGTCTTCCGGATTACATCATCAGGGATGTATTTGAAAAGAAGGGGCTGGCCTACAGGGAATGCCGTACCATGGAAGAAGTCATGCCGGAACTGGATATCCTCTACATGACCAGGGTCCAGAGAGAGCGATTCTTCAATGAGGCGGATTACATCCGCCTGAAAGACAGTTTCATCCTGGATGAGAGAAAGCTGGTTAACGCCAGAGAAGACCTCTGTATCATGCATCCCCTCCCCAGGGTCAACGAGATCTCCGTGAAGGTGGACGAGGACCCGAGGGCATGCTATTTCAAGCAGGCACTTTACGGAAAATATATCAGAATGGCTCTGATCCTTACTTTACTGGAGGTGAACACGGATGCATATAGATAGTATTCAGAACGGAATCGTGCTGGACCACATCAAGGCAGGAAAGAGCATGCAGATCTATAACGACCTGGGACTGGAAGATATGGACTGCAGTGTAGCCATCATTAAAAATGCGCCCAGCAACAAGATGGGAAGAAAAGATATCATCAAGATCGACGATACCATGGATTTAAATCTGGATGTCCTGGGATACATTGATCCCAATATCACCGTATGCTATATCAGCGACGGCCATATCGTCCGCAAGGAGCATCTGAAGCTGCCCAAAAAGATTGTAAACATCATCAAGTGCAAGAATCCCAGATGTATTACGTCCGTAGAGTCCAGTCTGGACCACATTTTCCTGCTGGCGGACGAGGAAAAGCAGATTTACCGCTGCGCTTATTGCGAATCAAAGAAAAGCGAATATTGATAATTAGTAACATTTGATGTAAAATTAGATATTCTACAGGTTTAAAACGGCCGGAAAAGCAATACGGCCGTGAGAGTACAAGTATCATTGTCGGGGAAGTGTGGTGAGACATTGGATACAATTAAACAAAAGATGAAAAGAACTGAAAGAGAAATCAGCAAGCCGCAGGATTTCACAGATCCGCAGGAACTTTTCAACAGACTGATGACTACTGTGAAGGAGTACCACCCCTCCACAGATCTTTCCATGATCGAGGACGCCTATAAGCTGGCTGAGAATGCCCACAAGGGACAGATGCGCAAGTCCGGGGAGCCTTATATCATTCACCCTCTCTGCGTGGCGATCATTCTGGCAGAGCTGGAGCTGGACAAGGAGACCATTGTGGCGGGTATTCTGCATGATGTGGTGGAGGATACCAAATATACGCTCGATGATGTTGCATCCATGTTCAACGACGAGGTTGCCGAGCTGGTTAACGGCGTAACCAAGCTGGGACAGATGAATTATTCCCAGGACAAGATGGACGTGCAGGCGGAGAATCTCCGTAAAATGTTCCTGTCCATGGCCAGGGATATCCGTGTCATCCTGATCAAGCTGGCGGACAGGCTTCACAACATGCGGACACTGCAGTATATGTCCGAGGAGAAGCAGAAGGAGAAGTCCAGGGAGACCATGGACATTTACGCTCCTATTGCCCACCGCCTTGGTATTTCCAAGATCAAGGTGGAGCTTGACGACCTTTCCCTGGCATATCTGGAGCCGGAGGTTTATAAGGACCTTTCCCAGCAGCTGGAAGAGAAGAAGGCCAACAGAGAGCGCTTTATCCAGTCCATTATCGAGGAGGTGGGACACCACCTGAGCGAAGCGGGGATCCAGGCGGAGATCGGCGGCAGAGTCAAGCATCTCTTCAGCATCTATAAGAAGATGCGCAACCAGAACAAGAACATGGACCAGATCTATGATATCTTTGCCGTCCGGGTCAAGGTGGAGTCCGTAAAGGACTGTTATGCTGTACTGGGTGTCATTCATGAGATGTTTACGCCTATACCGGGCCGGTTCAAGGATTATATCGCCATGCCAAAGGAGAACATGTATCAGTCCCTTCACACCACACTGATCGGAAGCTCCGGATTACCTTTTGAAATTCAGATCCGCACCTATGAAATGCACCGCATTGCCGAGTACGGTATCGCGGCCCACTGGAAATATAAAGAGGGCGGAGGAAATATCAATAAAGAAGAGGAGAAGCTCAGCTGGCTGCGCCAGATTCTGGAGTGGCAGCAGGATGTGGCTGACAATAAAGAGTTCCTGTCTGTGCTGAAGACAGATCTTGACCTCTTCGCTGAAAAAGTATACTGTTTCACCCCTCAGGGTGACGTAAAGGCACTGCCGGCAGGGTCTACCCCCATCGACTTTGCCTATCTGATCCACACGGCAGTCGGAAACCGGATGGTGGGAGCAAGGGTCAACGGCAGACAGGTGCCGATCACTTATCAGCTCCAGTCCGGCGACAGGGTCAGTATCATAACTTCCCAGAACTCTGCAGGACCCAGCAGGGACTGGCTGAATATCGTAAAGAGTCCTCAGGCCAGGACCAAGATCAACCAGTGGTTCAAGAGCCAGTTCAAGGAGGAGAATATCCAGAAGGGCAAGGACCTGATCGATAAGTACTGCAAGTCCAAGGGACTTGAGTTTTTCGATTATGCCAAACCCGAGTACCAGAAGAAGGTCATGAAAAAGTATGGCCTGAAAAACTGGGATGCCGTACTGGCGGCAGTGGGTCACGGAGGCCTCAAAGAAGGACAGGTGGTCAATAAGCTCAAGGAAGAGTATGACAAAGACCACAAGGCCAACATGACTGATGAAGAAACACTGGAGAAGATCCGGGAAAGCGCTGCCAAGCCGCAGACCAGAACCCGGAGCAAATCCGGGATCACTGTAAAAGGGATCCACGATGTCTCGGTACGTTTTTCCAAATGCTGCAGCCCGGTGCCGGGCGATGAGATCATCGGCTTCATCACAAGAGGCCGGGGCATATCCATCCACCGGACAGACTGCACCAATATCGTCAATATGCCCGACCACGACCGTACCAGACTGATTGACGCCGAGTGGGAGGACGCTGACGTAATCGGCCCGGATGAGCTTTACCTGACGGAAATCTGTCTTTATGCCAATAACCGTACCGGTATCCTGCTCGACATATCCAAGTCATTTATGGAGCTGAAGATCGACATCAAGTCCCTTCAGACCCGGGTCAATAAGAATAATCTGGCCAGCATCCTGATCTCCTTCGAGATCCGCAGTATACAGGAACTGAACCACATCATAGGAAAGCTGAAGAATATTGAAAGCGTGATTGCCGTGGAAAGAACTGCGGGATAAAGATACATTTGCAGGGATAAAAACGGATGCATATTAAATGAGGAGAAAAAACCATGGGAGAATTAAAAATCGCCTGCGCCCAGCTGGGACCGATTGATACCAATACATATATCCTGATAGATGAAGAGAGAAAAGAAGCGATCATCATCGATCCGGCCGGAAGTGCCCAGCAGCTTGGGGACTATCTGGACGACAACGGACTGAAACTTTGCGGAATCCTCCTGACTCACGGCCATCACGACCACATCGGCGGCCTGGACGAGCTGAGGGAGCGCTATGATGTGTGGAAAACCAGAGTTTTCGCTACAAAGCCGGAACAGGAAGTCCTGATGGTGGCAGAATACAATCTGAGCAATATGTTCGGAAAAGGCTATACCACCCACGCAAATATGATGCTGGACGACAAGCAGGTTTTCGAAGTAATAGACGGCCACAAGATCCAGTGCATTTACACACCGGGTCATACTCTCGGCAGCTGCTGCTTCTATTTCCAGCAGGAGGGCTGGCTCTTCTCGGGAGACACTCTTTTTGCAGGCAGCATCGGCAGAAGCGACTTTCCGACAGGAGACGGCAGACAGCTGCTCCGGTCTCTCAATGACATCGTGATGAAACTGCCTGACGAAACCCTTGTGTTCCCGGGCCACGGACCTTCCACTACCATCGGACACGAGAGAAAGACCAATCCCTATGTGGAGAGATAAAAAGGTCCCCGGAAAGCAGAGAGCTTTATGATCTATCTGAAAGCCAACAGTGAAGAATATAACTATGATGTGCGGGCCATCACCCTGGCCTTTTTCGAGCGGGAAACAATCCGGCCGCTGGACATGCCCCTGACACAGATCGCGGAGCGGGAGGACGGCAGTGACCGGGTCATGCTTATGACCATCGATTACGGACAGGGAAGGATCGACGGAAGTATATCAGAACTTATCATCGATCCCGATGCCCCAGACAGAGAAAAAAATACCGTCAGAAAAGATAAGACTGTCAGCCGGCAGGTGGTCTGCGATTACCTGGACCACGGAAAGAACCGAAACAAGGTGTGCCGTTTTCTCTACAGTCTTCTTTCTGACTTTACGGGGCGGACCCTTCCCTGGGGCATGCTCACGGGAATCCGTCCGTCCAAGATCATGATGGCATGGCTGGAGGAGGAAAGCGATCCCAGGGTGCTGGATGAAAGATTCTGCCGGACCTACCTGGCAGACTCCCAGAAGGCGGCCCTGTGCAGAAATGTGGCTCAGAGGGAAAAGGAGATCCTGTCAGGACATAATTATCAGTCGGAATACAGTATCTATATCGGAATTCCTTTCTGTCCCACAACCTGCCTCTACTGTTCCTTTACATCTTTCCCGGCCTCCCGTTTCGGCGACCGGATGGGCCCCTACCTGGATGCCCTGGAAAAGGAACTTACCTACGTGGCATCCGCCATGGGAGACCGTCCCATCTCCAGTATTTACATAGGAGGAGGGACGCCCACAGCCCTTTCCGCGGATCACCTGAAGCGGCTGATGGACATGGTCCATGCCTCTTTCCCCGTATCGTCCGTGGCGGAGTTTACAGTGGAAGCCGGCAGGCCGGACAGTGTGAATAAGGAAAAGTTCGCCATCCTGCGCAAAGCAGGCGTCAGCCGGATTTCCATCAACCCCCAGACCATGCACCAGGAGACACTGGACCTGATCGGGCGGGCGCACACCGTGGAAGATACGGTTAATGCCTTTTGCCTAGCCCGGGAAGAAGGCTTTGACAATATCAATATGGATATCATTACCGGACTTCCGGGAGAGGGACTCACTCATATCCGGCAGACTCTGGAGAAAATCCGGAACCTGCGGCCGGAAAGCCTGACGGTACACTCACTTGCCATCAAGCGGGCGGCCAACCTCAACATAGAGATGGAAAAGTACCGGAGTCTGGTAAAAGGGAGCACCAACGAGATGCTCCGCCTGGTGGATGAAACGGCCTCAGATATGGAGATGAGGCCTTATTATATGTACAGGCAGAAAAACATTCCCGGCAACCTGGAGAATATCGGCTACGCCGTGCCCGGCAGGGAATGTCTCTATAATATACTGATGATGGAAGAAAAACAGGACATCATATCCTGCGGCGCCGGGGCGTCAAGCAAGTACCTGTTCCCGCGGGAAAACCGTATCGAACGGACGGAAAATGTAAAGAATCTGGATCATTATATCCGCCGGATCGATGAAATGATCGACAGAAAGAGAGCTTACCTGTCATGAAAACAGAAAGAAAACAATCATTGCAGGAAGGAGAGGGTGGCATGCCAAAAAAGGATAACAGCAGGATACACGATCTGGAAACACCCTTGCAGGATACCCTGGGAGAGCAGCTGGTCCACGGGATCATCGTCAGCAATCTGGCTTCTCTGATCGGGAGAGAGATGAATCTTGGCGAAGAAGACTGCCATAAGCTGGCCATAGCAGGACTGGTACATGATATCGGAAAGCTCCGTCTCCGCTCCTATGTGTATGATGAGAAGGAAGCAAAACTGGACATTGATGAGCTCCGCTATGTGCGTCTGCACTCGACACTGGGCTATGCCATATTGAAAGAATACGATTATTGCGATGAGATCCTGACGGCAGTGCTCTATCACCATGAGAACGCGGACGGCAGCGGTTATCCCAATAACCTTAAAGGAGATGAGATACCGCTTTTCGCAAGAATCTTAAGAGTCTGCGACGCATTTGGCGCCCTGATATCAAACCGGCCGGTAAGAGGAGCTTTTGACATGGAGACGGCACTCTCCATCATGATCGAAGAAGTAAAGTGCTTTGACATGAAGGTCTTTCTGGCCTTCCAGAAGCTGTCCCAGTCCGATGACCTTAAAGACATGCTTCTGAAGATGGGAATCAGTTAAGCAGACAGTACATTTTTGAATCACAGAAGATACATTTTGAATAAGCAGGAGGAATCGACAAATGGCTGAATCAATGAAGGGACTGAAGAGAACACATCGGGCAGCTGAGGTGACAGTCTCTGATATCGGAACAAAGGTTACCCTGATGGGGTGGGTACATGTAAGAAGGAACCTGGGCAGCATGATTTTCGTGGATCTCAGGGACCGGAGCGGCATCATGCAGATCTACTTTGATCAGGAAACCATCGGAGAAGAAGGATTTGCCCTGGCAAAAACCCTTCGGGCGGAATATGTGATCGCAGTCACCGGTACCGTGGAGAAGCGCGGCGGTGAAGTGAATCCCAACATGAAGACGGGAGAGATCGAACTGAAGGCAGACGGCCTCAGGGTGCTCTCCGAGTCCAAGACGCCGCCTTTCCCCGTGGATGCCTCCATTACCGTAAAGGATGACCTTCGTCTGAAATACCGATATCTGGACCTTCGACGTCCCAATATCCAGAGGAACCTGATCATGAGAAGCCGTGTGGCCATGCTGACCCGTCAGTTCCTGGACAGGGAAGGATTCCTGGAGATCGAGACCCCCATGCTGACAAAGAGCACGCCGGAAGGCGCCAGAGACTACCTGGTACCCAGCCGTGTGCATCCGGGCACCTTTTACGCCCTGCCCCAGTCGCCCCAGCTTTTCAAGCAGCTTTTAATGTGCTCCGGCTACGACAGGTATTTCCAGCTGGCAAAATGTTTCCGTGACGAGGATCTTCGTGCGGACCGCCAGCCTGAGTTTACCCAGATCGATATGGAGCTTTCCTTTGTGGACGCGGAAGATGTCATGGATGTCAACGAGAGGCTGCTGGCATACCTTTTTAAAGAATGTCTCGATGTGGACGTAGAGCTTCCGATTCAGCGCATGACCTGGAAGGAAGCCATGGACCGTTTCGGATCCGACAAGCCTGACCTCCGTTTCGGCATGGAAATTATTGATCTGACCGAGATTGTCAGGGGATGCGGCTTCGGCGTCTTTGACGGAGCCATTGAAAACGGCGGCTATGTGCGCGCAGTCTGCGCAAAGGGCCTTGGAGATCTTTCTTCCAAGAAAATGAAACATGTGGAGAAAAATGCCAAAGATTACGGAGCAAAAGGACTGGCTTACATCCAGCTTAAATCCGACGGCTCTGTCAAATGTCCTTTCGCGCGCTTTATTACAGAAGAGAAAATGGCAGAGATCATTGAGGCAACAGGAGCCGGGACCGGCGACCTGGTGGTATTCGCGGCTGACAATTACAAGGTGGTCTGCGACGTGCTGGGAGCCCTTCGTCTTCGTTTTGCCGGAGATCTTGACCTGGTGGACAAGAACGAGTTCCGCTTCGTATGGATTACGGAATTCCCCCTGCTGGAGTGGTCCGAGGAAGAGCAGAGATATACGGCTATGCATCATCCTTTCACCATGCCTATGGAAGAGGACCTGCATCTGATCGATACAGACCCGGGCGCAGTGCGGGCGGAAGCCTATGACATCGTTCTCAACGGTACCGAGCTGGGCGGCGGCAGCGTCAGAATCCATCAGAATGATATTCAGGAAAAAATGTTTGAATGCCTTGGGATCGACAAGGAGACGGCTCATGAGAAATTCGGATTCCTTCTGGATGCCTTCAGCTATGGTGTGCCGCCTCACGCAGGACTGGCATACGGCCTGGACCGCCTGATCATGCTCATGACAGGAGAGGACAGCATCAGGGACGTTATTGCCTTCCCCAAGATCAAGGACGCTTCATGCCTTCTGACAGATGCTCCCAATGTAGTGGATGAAAGCCAGCTCAAAGAACTGTGTATAGAAATAACAAAAGAAAATGAAGAATAATAAGCTTTTTATCATTGCGAATACGACCGCTGGCAATAGCGCCGGCGGAAAGATCCTGCAGGATGTGAAAGAGCTCCTTGAAAGACGAGAGATCCCGTTTCATACCGAAGTGACAAAGGAATCCGGTCACGCCGCTGTCCTGGCAGACCGGTCCCTGGAAGCCGGCTATGGCGGGATCGTCTGCGTTGGAGGGGACGGAACCCTTTCCGAAGTAGTAAACGGACTGGCCGGCCGCCCTGCAAGACTCTACTTTGTACCCTGCGGTACCGGAAATGACTTTGTAAGGGTTCTGGGTCTGCCTGCAGATCCGCTGAAGGCACTGGAAGCTCAGCTGGAGGGAAAACCCCGTTATATAGATGTCGGCCAGGCAGGGGAATACTATTTCCTCAATGTGTCCGGCGGCGGATTTGACACGGAAGTCCTGCGTCAGGCAGAGCATTTCAAGCGGCTGGGGAAGGGGATCATTCCCTACTTCCTGGGAATACTTGTCGCTCTGCGTTCCTTCCGTCCTCTCGATGTGGAACTGGAGATCCGGGGACGCACTCTCCGAAAGCAGCTGACCATCTTCGCCGTAGGCAACGGACGGTATTACGGAGGCGGCATGAAAGCAGTACCGGGAGCAGAGATTGACGACGGCTTCTTTAACGTAGTCCTGGCAGATAAAGTGGGACGGCTCCGGATCCTCAGGCTTCTGGGAAGCTTCATATCCGGAAAACACACCGGACTGCCCGAGGTCCGCGAGTTCAGATGCAGGGAACTGACGGTCTCCTGTCCGGGCATGACAGTGAACCTGGACGGCGAGCTGGTGGAGATGGACCAGGTCCATTACAAGATCCTCCCCGGCGCTCTGGAGGTCTGCCTGCCTGAAAGAAATCAAGGCTTATAAAAAATCTGTGTCATTACTTAAAAAAGTGTTTGACACAGGTTTTTTTCTGTGATAAGATATGGAAGTTCGCAACGAAAAGCGGACTTGCGCTTTGACAATGAAATAACAGAACAACCTTGAACGTTCAATTCAAAGAGAAGCGAAAGAGCGGTCTTT
>JAFRFJ010000020.1:0-98021 GCA_017434385.1 Eubacterium sp. | reverse complement strand
TGGCAATGATGATGAAAAAGGGCGGTCTTCTTGATCGGCTATCCTCTTGTTTCACGTTGATAATTGGCCTGAAACCTCAAAATAGCAGAAAAATGGCTTTAGAATTCGAATTCTAAAGCCGCTTTGTCTACAGTCTGAAAGCCACTATCCGATGGATAGTGGCTTTTTTTGTTTTCAGGAAGGCTCGGTCTCGCCTGCCGGCTCGGTCGGTGCTTTTTCTTTTGCCTGAAAACCCGGAGAGAGTGTTTATACGGTTTTTTGGGATTCAAACTGTCAAAGACGGGCTTATATTGTACTAAATTTTGGGAAATAATGCTCCAAAAAGAATATACATATCATTATCAAGAAGAATACCGGAAATGTGACATTACTGTGACTATTAACCATATATAATTTACATATAAACAAACAAAAATAATCGTTAGCTCATATAGGAGGTGCTGAATATGAAAAAAGAAATGAAAAAACTCAGTTTTGAAGAACTTGACCGGATAAGCGGCGGAACTACAGCCGAAACAGCAGAATTATTAGAGCTTATCAAAGCTAACCCCGAATTAAACCGTACCTATAATTGCGGACTTAAGTTTCATAATGGTAATGTCAATCATGCCGTAGAATATGTATTATATATGAGATTTGAGTTTAACTCCGATCTGTTTGAAAATGAAGGTAACTTGTATGGATACTCCTTTGGTAAAAGGAGAACGCACGGCGAAGTGTGCGAGATGCTTAAAAACTTTTAGACGAGATGTATCGTACCAAGTCGCTGGCGCGACGGCGGTAGTGTAAAATTTTTTTGTGTAAACCTTTTGGATCGACGAAAGGCATTGGAGGGTGCATCAGCACCCTCCTCTTTTTCTTTGTTTATAGGTCTAAGGGTTATATGGAATTTCAGCCCTGGTGATTGACCGTCTGCCAGGCCAGTGCCTTTTTTAATGAATACGTTCGGACTGGACAAATGTGTGAAAAACAAATAGAATGGGGAAAGATATTATTTCCTGAAAGGAGAAACACATGAAACGTTATTATCAACCCGAGATTGAGACAGCGTCAAGGGAGGAAATCTTAAAGATACAGAACGAAAAGATTGTAAAACAGGTACGCCATGTATATGAGAAGGTACCCTATTACCGGCAGCTGATGGATGAGAAGGGTGTCAGCCCTGAGGATATTCAGAGTGTCGATGATATCAAAAAGCTTCCTTTCCTGACCAAGGATGATCTCAGGGAGGCCTATCCCCATGGACTTCTGGGTACTGACCTGAAAAAATGTGTGAGGATTCATTCCACTTCCGGAACCACCGGCAAGCGTGTTGTGGCTTTCTACACTCAGGAAGATGTGGATATGTGGGAAGAGTGCTGCGCAAGAGCCATTACGGCAGCAGGCGGAACGGATGACGATATCTGCCAGGTCTGCTACGGCTACGGCCTCTTCACCGGAGGCTTCGGCCTGCACGGCGGATCCCACAAGGTCGGCTGTCTTACCCTTCCCATGTCTTCCGGAAATACGGACCGTCAGATCCAGTTTATGATGGATATGAATGCCACCATCCTCTGCTGTACGCCTTCTTATGCCGCTTATATCGGTGAGTCTCTGGCTGAGCGAGGATATAAACCTGAAGATAATAAGCTTAAAGCCGGCATCTTCGGGGCTGAGCCCTGGACTCAGGAAATGCGTGAGAATATTGAGAAGAGTCTGGGAATCAAAGCATATGACATTTACGGACTCACGGAGATTTCAGGACCCGGTGTCGCATACGAATGTGAAGAGCAGACAGGCATGCACATCAATGAGGACCATTTCTATGTGGAAGTCATCAACCCGGATACCGGTGAAGTGCTTCCCGAAGGCGAAAAGGGCGAGCTGGTCTTTACATCTCTTGACAAGGAAGCCTTCCCCCTTCTCCGCTACAGGACAAAGGATATCTGTATCCTGTCCCGCAAGAAATGTTCCTGCGGAAGGACGCATGTTAAAATGACCAAACCTCTGGGCCGCAGTGACGATATGATGGTTATCCGGGGCGTCAATGTCTTCCCGAGCCAGATTGAGACGGTTCTTCTTCAGGAAGGCTACACGCCCAATTACCAGATTGTTGTGGACAGGGTTAATAATACAGATACATTTGACGTTTTCATCGAGTTCTCCCCGGAAATGTTTTCCGACAAGATTTCGGAAATGCAGAAAAGGGAACAGGATCTCAAGATGGCCATGCGTTCCATGCTGGGCATCAGTCCCAAGATACACCTTATGGCCCCGAAGACCATTCAGCGTTCGGAAGGAAAGGCAGTCCGCGTGATCGACAAGCGGAAGCTGCATGACCAGACTGGCAAATAATAGAGGAAAGGGAGGAGTTACTATGGCAATTACACAGTTATCCGCATTTCTTGAGAATACCCCCGGAACACTCAGTGAAGTGGTTGACGCGATCACGGACGCAGGGGTAAATTTACGTGCCCTGTCTGTTGCTGATACCAGAGATTTCGGAATCCTCAGGATGATCGTATCCGATATCGGAAAGACCAAAGAAGCCCTGGACGACCGGACAGCGATTATTGAAACACCGGTTGTCGTCGTAAAGATGAATGATCAGGCCGGATCCCTGAAGATGATTCTGGATGTCCTGAAGGGCGCGGATGTGAACATTGAGTACATTTATGCATTCACAGGCGCCATCCACGGAAGTGCATACGTGGTGTTCAGGGTGGACGATGTGGAAAGCGCTGAAAGTATTCTTGAAGAGAAGGGAATCAAAACACTGAACGACGAAGATCTGCATGATTTTTTGAATTAGGCAGAAAACGGTGTGAATATGAAGATATTATATTTGGAATGTAATTCAGGTATCGCGGGAGACATGCTTATGTCTGCCCTTTCTGAGCTCTTTGATGACAGGGAAAAGATCGTGGAAGAGCTGAATGCCCTGTCCATACCCGGTGTAAAATATGAGGCCGAGACAATAGAGAGCTGCGGGATATTCGGGACACACATCAGAGTCCTGATCGAAGGCCGGGAAGAAGAAAGCCGGGATGTGCATGAACAGGGTCACCACCACCATCATGGGCATGACCATCACCATCACGATCATGATCACCACCATGATCATCATCACCACCATGATCACAGCCACGATCACGTACATGACCACAGTCATACCGGTATGACGGAGATTGGAGAGATTCTCGATTCTCTGGATATTTCCGATCAGATCAGAGAGAAGGCGAAGGAGGCCTACCGAAGGATTGCGGAGGCCGAGAGTCAGGTTCACGGAAAAGATGTTTCTGAGATTCATTTCCATGAAGTGGGAGACAAGGACGCGATTGCCGATATTGTCGGCTCGGCTTATCTGATTGAGAAGCTCGGAGCGGACAGGATTGTCTGTTCTCCGATCATGACAGGCTATGGAAAGGTTCGCTGCGCACACGGGATTCTCCCGGTTCCGGCACCGGCTACGGCACTGCTGTTAAGAGATATCCCGTCCTACGCAGGACAGGAGGAAGGCGAGCACACGACGCCTACCGGCGCTGCCCTGGCGGGAACTTTCGCCCGGGAGTACGGGCAGAGGCCATTGATGAAGATCCGGAAGATCGGATATGGTATGGGGATAAAGAAATTTGCCTCTGCCAACTGTCTTCGGGCTTTTCTTGGCGAAAATGAATAATCATACAGTAAGAGTTTTTTGAATCCACTCTTTTACCGCGTCAAGCGAGGGCAGGATCTGGCAGGCCAGGTCCTGCATTTCTTTTGTGGGGGCAAGGGTGTCGGGAACCATGACAGGCTGCATGCCTGATGCATGGGCTGCCCGGATTCCGTTGTAGGAGTCCTCGATAATATAAGTTTCTCCGTATTCTTCGGGACTGATGCCCAGGTGCTTGGCGCAGAGCAGAAAGATTTCCGGATCCGGCTTGCTCTTTGTGACCATATCACCGCTGATAATGACATCGAAGTAGTCCAGCAGATTGTGGGCACCCAGCTCAATCCGGATAGCTTCTGAGGGAGAAGAAGATGCCAGCCCGGTCCGGATGCCGGAATCTCTCAACCAGGTGAGAAGCTCTTTTGCTCCCGGCTTGAGTTCAATGCGGCCGGTACGTATAATCTCGTCAAAGTACTCTCTGGACAGACGGAATGCGTCATCAAACCGGTAACTCTCCAGCTTTCCGAAAGTTTCGTCCATAACTCTTTTTTCCACTTCTTCCGTGCAGCCGACGCATCGGATGACGGCTTCTCTCACCAGATCTTCCGGCAGATCCAGAATACCGGCGGCATAAAGATAACCGTCAAGATAAACTTTTTCCGAATCCAGGATCACTCCGTCCATGTCAAATATTATATTCATAAAATCCCCCTTGCCCTGCTGATGAACAGGCATTAATTGATATGAATGATTGTAACCTATGAGTCAAAGTATTACAACTAAGACTTATACTTTATTGAGACCGGAAGGGCAAGGATTTCCATCCTTTTCCCCGTTGACAGCTAGAATCGTTACGCCTATAATAAAAAAAAAGACACCCCAGGGGGGTGTAGTATAACTCGTTACAGAGGGAATACAACAAAAGATAGAAAGGTTCTACAAAGAGGTAAAATCTATGCAGGCAGAAAAGGAAAAAATCATGAGACTGCTGAAAACCGCCCGCGGCCAGATTGACGGGATCGTGAAAATGGTGGAGGAAGACAGATACTGTATTGACGTCTCACAGCAGCTGATGGCAACAGAAGCCATTTTGAACAAGGTAAACAAGGAAATACTTGCGGCCCACCTCAAGCATTGTGTGGCCCAGGCCGATACCCAGGAGGAGACAGACCGGAAGATCGATGAGCTGATCTCCATGCTGGGCAAAATATTAAAGTGACAGAAAGGAGTCCGATGATCATGAAACAGTATAATGTCACAGGAATGACCTGTGCCGCCTGTGTGGCCCGTGTGGAAAAGGCGGTCAACGGCGTGGACGGTGTGACGGAGTGTGCCGTCAGCCTCCTGACCAATTCCATGGGTGTGGAGGGAAACGCCTCCGAGGCGGATATCATAGCTGCGGTGGAGAAGGCCGGTTACGGAGCTTCCGCTAAAGGTGACAAGGCGGCCGGAGAAAGTGCCGGCAGCACAGGATACGAAGATGCCTTAAAGGACACAGAGACACCGAAACTTAGAAAGAGACTCCTGGCCTCCATCGGATTTTTACTTGTCCTGATGTATTTTTCCATGGGGCATATGATGTGGGGATGGCCCATACCGGCCTGGTTCGAAGGAAACCATGTGGCCATGGGGCTTCTGCAGCTATTGCTGACGGTCATCATTATGGTGATCAACCAGAAGTTCTTTATCAGCGGTTTTAAGAGTCTGCTGGGAGGCTCGCCCAACATGGACACTCTGGTGGCTCTGGGAGCCGGCGCATCCTTTGTCTACAGCGTTTATGCTCTCTTTGCCATGACGGATGCCCAGGTAAAGGGCGGTACGGAAATGGCAGCCCACTGGATGCATGAGTTTTACTTTGAGTCGGCAGCCATGATCCTGACCCTGATCACTGTAGGAAAGATGCTGGAGGCCTATTCAAAGGGAAGGACGACCGATGCTCTGAAAGGCCTGATGAAACTGGCTCCCAAGACAGCAGTCCTCTTCCGGGAGGGGGAGGAAGTTACAGTTCCCATCGAGCAGGTTAAGCAGGGAGACATTTTTGTCGTCAGACCCGGAGAGAATATTCCCGTTGACGGTGTGATTATCGAGGGAAACAGTGCGGTCAATGAGGCGGCCCTCACCGGGGAGAGTATTCCCGTGGACAAGGAAGAAGGGGACCTGGTTTCCGCTGCGACGATCAACCAGTCCGGTTATATCAAATGCGAGGCGACCCGTGTCGGTGAAGATACGACCCTTTCCCAGATCATCCAGATGGTCAGCGACGCGGCAGCGACCAAAGCCCCGGCAGCCAAGGTGGCGGATAAGGTTTCAGGAATCTTTGTACCGGTGGTTATCGGTATCGCTCTTGTGACCCTGATCGTGTGGCTGGCTTTAGGCCAGACCATCGGGTTCGCTCTGGCAAGGGCCATCTCCGTACTGGTTATCAGCTGTCCCTGTGCCCTGGGACTGGCAACACCCGTGGCCATCATGGTCGGAAACGGTATCGGTGCCAGAAACGGAATCCTCTTTAAGACCGCAGCTTCTCTGGAGGAGACAGGAAAGGTTCAGATCGTGGCGCTGGACAAGACAGGAACCATTACTTCAGGCGTCCCCAGAGTTACGGACATCGTTCCGGTGGACGGTGTTACGGAGGAAGAACTGCTCTCCATGGCCAACAGCCTGGAGAAGAAGAGCGAGCATCCTCTGGCCAAAGCCATCACTGCCATGGCTGACGAGAGAGGTCTTGAGGCGGAGGAGGTCACGGAATTTAAAGCCCTGCCGGGCAACGGCCTGACTGCTGCCCTGAAAGGAAGAGATCTTTTTGGAGGAAATTATACATTTATATCCTCCAAAGCTGCAGTGCCGGATGCTGTAAAGATCCGGTCGGAACAGCTGGCAGAGGAAGGAAAGACACCTCTTTTCTTCAGCCGCGACGGAAAGCTTACCGGTATCATTGCCGTAGCTGACGTAATCCGGGAAGACAGTCCCGGGGCTGTAAAAGAACTGCAGAATATGGGTGTGCATGTTGTTATGCTGACAGGAGATAATGAGCGGACCGCCAAAGCAATCGGCCGTCAGGCCGGAGTTGACCAGGTGGTGGCCGGCGTTCTTCCTGACGGCAAGGAGAGTGTGATCAGCAGCCTCAAAGAATACGGTAAGGTGGCTATGGTGGGAGACGGCATAAATGACGCGCCGGCCCTGACCAGCGCCGACACCGGCATTGCCATCGGGGCAGGAACGGATGTTGCTATCGACGCTGCAGAGGTTGTTCTGATGAAAAGCCGCTTAAGTGATGTGCCTGCGGCCATCCGCCTGAGCCGGGCAACTCTAAAGAACATACACGAGAACCTCTTCTGGGCATTTATATACAACGTGATCGGGATTCCCCTGGCAGCGGGATGCTATATCGCCCTGTTCGGCTGGAAACTCAATCCCATGTTCGGCGCGGCAGCCATGAGTCTGTCCAGCTTCTGCGTGGTCAGCAATGCCCTCAGGCTGAATCTCTTTAAGATTCATGATGCCCGCAGGGATAAAAGACAAAAAAATGCAGTTGCAATTGAAGGAAATATGGATAACAATATAGTTAGTGTTGTAGAACCGGAAATAACAAGCGAGGAGGAAACGAAAATGGTAAAGACAATGAAAATCCAGGGTATGATGTGCGGAAACTGTGAAAAGCATGTCCGCAAAGCCTTAGAGGCAATTGACGGCGTGGAAAGCGCAGTGGTAAGCCACGAGGCAGGAACCGCAGTGGTCACCCTGAGCAGTGATGTGGCAGACGATGTGCTGAAGGCAGCCGTGGAGGAAGAGGAATACCCTGTTCTCGGCATTGAGTAAACGAAAACCTGAAAGGAGTAGCATAATGGAAAGGAAACATTTTAAAGGATTACTGGTCAGTGTGATGTTGGCTGCCCTGCTTCTTGTTACCGCCGCATGCGGCAGCGCGGGAGGAGCAGGCGGAAGTGAAGGGACAACAGAAGCAAAAGCATCCAAGGGCAAGCTTCGTGTGGCAATCGAACTGGCATATCCTCCTTTTGACTATAAAGACGAAGCCGGGGAACCGACCGGCGTGGATGTCGACCTGATCAAAGACTTCGGCGAAGCCTACGGATATGAGGTTGAGATAGCGGATACATCCTGGGACGGCCTGATTCCGGCCCTTCAGACCGGCAAGGCAGATGCGGTTATCTCCGCTATGTCCATCACGGATGAGAGGGATGAACTGGTAGACTTCTCAGATGCCTACGCTCTGGCAAAGATCGCCGTGCTGGCATCCGCGGATTCCAAAGCGGAGACAGACGCGGATCTGAACTCTCCTGACATTACTATCGCGGTTAAGAGCGGAACAGTAGGACACATTTATGCCAAGGATTTCTTCCCCAAGGCAAAGCTTACGGTCCTCAACGATGAGAGTGCCTGCATCAATGAAGTCCTTCAGGGTAAGGCCGATGGTTTTATTTACGACGAGCTGACCTGTACAAACTACAACGATGAGAACCCGGACAAGACAAAATGTATCTCCCTTTCCAATGCAGAGACAGGCGGCTGGGGTATTGCCGTAGCCGAAGGAAACACCGAGCTGGTAGAAGAGCTGAACGCATTTATCAAAAACTATTACGAGAGCGGAAAGCTTGACGAGCTTGGAGAGAAGTATATGCCCGGCAAGAAGGAAGAGTTTGCAAAGAACGGTTTCCAGTGGTTCTTTGACCTGGAAGATCAGTATAAGTAAACCGGCACTGTAAAGGAATTATGAAAGCTTCACAGATCTTTATCAGTAATAAAAATGAAAATACACCGATCTGGAAAGTGCTGTTAAACATGACGATCATCATCGGAGCGGCAGCTCTGATGGTGATCGTTTCTCTGAAAAGGATTAATGTTACTCTGGATTACGGTTTCCTGCCTGAAGTGGCCTTCCGCCTTCGGAAGGGATTTAAGATGACCCTGATCCTGAGCCTGGCCAGCCTTGTGTGCAGCCTGCTGATCGGAATCATCAGCGCAGTGGCCAGGAACAGCAGGATCCTCGCTTTACGCTATTTTTTCACAGGCTATGTAAAGCTGATCCGGGGTACCCCTCTGCTTGCACAGATTTATCTTTTCTTCTATATAATAGGTACGGCCTGGGGGATAGAGAACCGTATGGTGTCCGGTATCCTGATCCTTTCCATATTTGAGGGAGCCTACATTTCCGAAATCATCAGAGGAAGCTACCTGTCTATGGAACAGCAGCAGATCGAGGTGGGAATGGCCGTGGGTCTGGACAGAAAAGGGATCATTACGGAGATTATCCTGCCTCAGATGCTGGCCCGGACCATCCCGGCCCTGACCGGTCAGTTTGCTTCCATTATCAAAGATTCCTCTCTCCTGTCGGTGATCGCGGTCACGGAGATGGCCCAGACTATGCGGGAGATCAGCTCTCTGAACTTTAAAATGTTCGAGTGCTATTTTCTCCTGGCGGGTCTTTACCTGCTGCTGACACTGCCTATCACCAATATCAGCGAATGGCTGGAAAGGAGGTTCGGTTATGAGAATTAAACTGGACCGGCTGACAAAGGCATTTGGCGGGCATATGGTGCTGGATCATATTGATTTTGAGGATGACTTCAGCACCCTGGCGGTGATCGGCTCGTCCGGCGGCGGAAAATCCACTCTCCTGCGCATCCTGGCAGGCCTGATTCCTCCGACCTCCGGCCATGCCATGCTGGACGGGAAGTCTCCCGAGGGGAAGGCATCGGACCAGCTGGCCTACAGGCGGCAGATGGGATTTGTCTTCCAGCAGAACGGTCTGCTCAAACATTTGACAGCAATAGAGAACATCACCATGCCCCTCATCAAGGTGCATGGACTGGGCAAAGGGGAAGCGGAAAAAAGGGCAAAAGATCTGCTGATCCGGTTCGGTCTGGAAAAGGAAAGGGATAAATATCCTTATGCCCTGTCCGGAGGCCAGAGCCAGAGGATCGCCATTGCCAGAGCCATTGCGCCCAACCCGGTTCTCCTTCTGCTGGATGAACCTACCAGCGCCCTGGATCCCGAGTACACAGTCGAGGTACTGGATATGATTCGGGAACTCAAGGAAGAGGGAAGAAACTTCATCATTGTCACCCACGAGATGGGATTTGCCAGAAAGGCCTGCGAGAAAACCATGTTTCTTCATGAAGGCAGGATTTCGGAATACGGCTTAAGTGACAGCCTCTTTGCATCTCCGGCTACGGATTCTCTTAAGAAATTCCTTGCAACATTACTGGAATGGAATGTAAAATAACAAGGGAAGATAAGGGAGAATACTGACACGGGAAGGAGATGAACCGCGTGTTTGTACAGAAGATAAGTCATCTGGTTAAAAGATACAGAAAAAGACGGCTCCTGCCGGGACTTCTGGTTCTGGCAGTCATAGCGGCTCTGCTGGTCTCGCTGTGGCGGCCGGGAAAACCGGGCCGTGCGGCAGGCACCTCGGAAGGGAAAGACCGGACAGGCTTTGAGGTTCATTTTATCGATGTGGGCCAGGGAGACGCCGCGCTGATTCTCTGTGACGGACAGGCCATGCTGGTGGACGGAGGAGCAAAAAACCAGTCGGATAAAATATATACCTATCTTAAGGACAGGGGTATTGACCGGCTGGATTATATTGTGGCAACCCATGCGGATGCCGACCACGTCGGAGGTCTTTCCGGCGCCCTTCATTATGCTACAGCAAAAAAGGCACTTGCTCCGGTAAAAGAGGTGGAGGAAGAGGCCTTCAGCGATTTTGTCAGAACACTGGACGGCCAGAATGTTTCCGTCACCGTCCCGGGGATCGGAGATACATACTCTCTGGGAGAGAACGGGCTGATCACGGTGCTGGGACCGGTCCGGGAGGCAGAGGAGGACAATAATAACTCCCTCGTACTCAAGGTGGAGCACGGGTCAAACAGCTTCCTTTTTACCGGTGACGCGGAAGAGGCAGAGGAGCAGGATATTATGGATGGCGGAAAAGATCTTTCTGCCACGGTACTTAAGGTGGGACATCACGGAAGCGCCTACTCCACTTCGGATCTGTGGCTTTCTTCCATCAATCCCCAGTATGCGGTGATTTCCTGCGGAAAGGATAACGAGTACGGTCATCCCACGGAGGAAACATTAAAACGTCTTGATGAGCACGGGGTCATTATTCTCCGGACGGATCTGCAGGGAGATATCATCTTCAAAGAAGAGACCGGACTCCTGAATTATCAGGTGGAAAAAAACGCGGATGCGGACACCCTGGTTCCCGGAAGCAAACCGGAAAGCGAGGAGCCCCAGACCAGGACAATTCCCGGAGGAGACGAAAAAGAAGGAAGGAAATATATCCTTAATGTCAATACCGGAAAATTTCATGAACCGGACTGTAAAAGTCTGAACCAGATGAAAGAAAAGAATAAAAAAGAATTTACGGGAGACAGGCAGGAGCTGATCGACAGTGGATATGAGCCCTGCCAGAACTGTAACCCCTGACATGTATAAAAAGGCACCGCCGCCCCGATGAAAATCGTGACAGCGGTGCTTTTCGATTTCCTTTAAAAATGTATGTCCGGTTTCCCTTTTTCAGGGAGAATTGTCAGACCTGGGGA
Organism: Eubacterium sp.; assembly: GCA_017434385.1. Lineage (GTDB taxonomy): Bacteria > Bacillota > Clostridia > Lachnospirales > Lachnospiraceae > Anaerobutyricum. Next base: position 86,825 of record JAFRFJ010000020.1, on the reverse strand, counting down.
TAAATGTGCTCCCAGACAAGATCCAGTACCTGTTGGACATCCGAATGCATAGCCTGGGTGGCAATTACGGCATTCTTCTCCGGAATGATAACCAGGAACTGACCCTCTCTGCCATAGGCCCTGTAGGTGCCGGGAACGGAGTTGTGCCAGAAATACCAGCCGTAGCCTTTCTCTTCGTCATGGGCGCTTCCGGTAGGATTGATCACATTGGAATCTACATGGCGGGCTGTAACATTGCGAATCCAGTCCTCGGAAAGATAGCGTCTGCCTCCGAAGATGCCGCCTGCCGCATAGAGCTGACCCAGCTTGCACATGTCCGTGATATCAAGGAAAAGATCACTGGCGGGGAAGGTATGGCCTTCAGGATCGGTGCCCCAGACGGGCTTTTCGACGCCCATGGGTTTCCAGAGTTTCTCATAAAGATAATCCAGCATGGTCATTCCGGCCGCCTTTTCCAGCATACGGCCTGCCACATAGGGAGCCAGGTTTCCATAGGCGAAGTGCTGGCCGGGCTCATAGGCGAAGGGTCTGTTAAAGGCATAGATCAGCCATTCTTTTTCCATCTCCGGCGTAATACCCTCGTGATTTCCCTCTTTCAGCATCTTCCGCTCGGCGCTCATCAGGAAGGGTCTGCCGTGACCGGTGGTCATTGTCATCAGGTGACGGAGGGTTATTTTCTGCCAGCGGGGATCCGTGCCGGGCCCCATCAGATCGGAAAAAAGGTCAGCGGGCTTTGCGTCGGGAGTCAGTAAGCCGTCCTCCACTGCAAAACCGATGGCAGTAACGGTATAACTTTTGGCGATGGAAAAAACATTATGAAAAATAGTGTCGGTAAAGCGCTGCAGGCCGAGGATGCGCTCATCCTGCATTACCATGACGGCATCCATAGCGATGCCGGCTTCCTTTGCCGCGTCGGCAAATGCTCTGAAGGATATCATCTCAGATCACTTCCTTTACTGTAATAATCAATTATAAACCGGTGTTTCTAGTTCTATTGTCATCTTTCCCTCAGGATTCGTCAAGTATGAAAAATGTTTCACGGGGTAATTCGGAAAAAGAAAGACAGATACCTTCCGAGGGTACTTTTGTTGAATGCGGCCGCCCCTTATGGTATATTTTCATCGTAATCATAAAGAGACAAAACAAAGCAGATAAAAGAGGTTATGAATTTATGACATATGAAGAAGCAATCCGATGGCTGGACGAACAGAGATATTCCAAAGTTTTTCTGGGGCTTGATACCATTCGAAGACTGATGGAACTGCTGGGCAATCCCCAGAAAAAGATGAAATATGTTCATATAGCCGGAACCAACGGCAAGGGATCCACGGCAGCCTGCATGGATTCTGTCCTCCGTAAGGCCGGATACAGGACAGGCCTGATGACATCTCCCTATCTGGTACATTTTGAGGAGAAGATCAGAGTGGACGGGAATCCGATTGACCGGGAAAGCCTGATCCGGCTCACGGAAAAAACGGCTACCTGTGTAGAAAAGGTCCGGGCTGAAGGAATGGATCCTACACCCTTTGAGATTCAGACCGCCGTGGCCTTCCAGTATTTTCTTCAGGAAAAGTGCAGGATCGTCGTTCTGGAAGTAGGATTGGGAGGAAGACTGGATTCCACCAACGTGATCGACAGTTCGGAAGTTTCACTGATCACTTCGCTGAGTATGGAACACCAGAATTTCCTGGGAGACAGCATTGAAAAGATCGCGGGGGAAAAGGCCGGGATCATCAAGGAAGGCGGGACTGTGATCTGCCATCCCCAGTGTCCGGAGGCAATGGCCGTAATCCGGGAATGCTGTGAGAAAAGGAAGGCCCGCCTGCTGGTTCCCGACCCGGAAAAGATCCGGCAGAAAGAGGCAGATTTTGAAGGACAGAATTTTGAAATAGAAGGCAGGGGAGACTATCGTCTCGGACTGGCCGGAGACTATCAGGTCATGAACGCGGCAGCCGTTGTGATGGCGGCAGACATCCTGACAGAGAAAGGCTTTCCCGTCTCGGACCGGGCCGTCAGGGAGGGGCTGGCTTCAGTCCGGTGGCCGGGCCGCTTCGAACTTGTCCACAAAGATCCCGTGATCCTGATTGACGGCGCCCACAATCCGGGCGGCGTGGAAGCCCTGGGCAGGAGCCTTAAGAAGCTCTGTCCGGAAGGGAAGATCACATTTGTGGCCGGCGTCCTTGCGGATAAGGAATACCTTTCCATGATCCGGACCGTGGAGCCGCTGGCCAGGCGATTTATAACAGTGACGCCGGACAATGCCCGGGCCCTGCCGGCCAATGAGCTTGCAGCCCGCCTTAAGGAAGACGGATATGAGGCGGTTTGCGTGGACAGCCTTGAAGAGGCAGCCGATCTCTGTCTTGCCATGCCGGCGGAGGAGACCATATGTGTCTTCGGGTCTCTATATTATGTCGGCAAGATGCGGGAGTATCTGACCCGGAAAAGGGGGAAAGATAAAGAATGAAAATAGGATCGAAAGATTTCGATATAAAAAACAGGACCTATGTGATGGGCATACTGAATGTAACTCCGGATTCTTTTTCTGACGGAGGAATGAACCGAACCCCGGACCAGGCCCTCTATCACTGCGAACAGATGCTTAAAGAGGGGGCGGACCTGATTGATGTGGGCGGAGAGTCTACCAGACCCGGTCACAGGGCCGTGTCTGAACAGGAAGAAATTGAGAGGGTAAGTCCGGTCATAGAGGCAATCCGCAGCCGCTTTGACCCGGTCATTTCTCTTGACACCAGAAAAAGCCGGGTGGCAGCGGCAGGTATTGCCGCCGGTGCAGACCTCATCAATGACATATCCGGCCTGACCCATGACCCGGCCATGGCCGGCCTGATCGGGGAGGCGGGCATTCCCTGCTGCCTTATGGCTTACAGGGATCACGGCATGGAAGATCCGGAAGAGAGCCCGGAAGCCTTCCTTCGTGACCTGGAAGGAAGGCTTGGGACAGCTGTCCGGACAGCCCTTTCCGGAGGAATCGGAAAAGACAGGATCATTCTGGATCCGGGCGTCGGCTTCGGCAGGACCAGACAGCAGGACCTGCTGACCATGCGGATTCTGGGAGATCTGAATAAGGCGGGTTATCCCGTCCTCCTCGGTGCTTCCAGAAAGAGAGTGATCGGGGAAGTCCTGGGTCTGGCTCCTGAAGAAAGAGATAATGCGACGACGGCATTAAGCGTATATGCAGCCATGAAAGGATGCGCCTTTGTCCGCGTCCACAATGTCGGCCTGAATGTACAGGCCCTCCGCATGCTCAGGGCGGTCGGGGAGGCCGGTGACGGGGGATATTCTCCTTGTTTTTTGCTCTGAAAGCCTTATAATAGTAGTAACGGGAAAAGAAAAGCTTTTCAGAGGAGCTTTATAATGGAAAAGATCAATTATCGTACAACTGTGAATATCGCCGATCAGGTAATGCGTCTGGTAGTTCTGGCCAACCTGCCGGAGCGTATGTGGGACAGGAAACTCCGGGTGCAGGCAATATTTACCCAGAGAAGGACCGAGCGCAGGTTCCCCATGGAGGTTTCCATTGAAATGGGGGACATGGAGCGGCAGGTCAGGGCAGAAGCCGTGATTGAGCTGCCTTATGTCTTCTATGCCCCGGTAAAAAAAGATGTAGCAGTAACATTTGCCCTCTGGTGCGGGACGGAAGAGATCCTGCTTAATCAGGAGAACTTCCCGGTCAGACGGGAGCAGTTTGCGGGCGCAGACGTAACGGTCCGAAAAAGCAGGTCCCGCTTTGTTCTCGGTACGATCAGCCTGCCCTTTCTGCTGGCAAAGCACTATATCACATCGGGCCGGGATAAGGAGAAGGCAAAAAAGGAAGCCAATCAGGCTGTTTACCGTTTCAGCGGATACAGCTACAGCCCCCGGCAGCAGAAGACGGATTTCTTTGCTTCAGAGTACCGCCGCGCTGTGAGAAAGATTCCCGAGCTCCAGGGCAACCAGGTGCTCTTCCTGTCCGAGCGTCTGCCGGAAGAAGGCGGAAATCTGATGAGGATCAAGAGGATTTTTGAGGAAGATCCGGAGATTTCTGTAACGGAGTTCATCCACACCGAGACAGTGGACCGGCTGACAAGGGAACAGCTGAAGGAGTGCGCACAGAAATGTGCCGCCGCAAAGGTTATTATCCTGGAGGATTTCTATCCCCAGCTCCACAGCATCCGCAAAAGGAGCGAGACAAAGATCGTTCAGCTCTGGCATGCCTGCGGCGCATTCAAGACCTTTGGTTTTTCCAGACTGGGCAAGCCCGGCGGAGCCCCGCAGAGTTCCATGAACCACAGGAACTATGACCTGGTGACCGTGAGCAGTCCCATGCTCAGAAATATATATGCAGAAGCCCTGGCCATCAATCCGCCCAGGGTAAAGGCTCTGGGAGTACCCAGGACCGACGACCTTTTCGACCGGGAATACAGGGTCGGAAAGAGGGAGGAGCTTTACAGAAAGTATCCTGCCCTGAAAGAGGGACGGGTCGTTCTCTTTGCGCCCACCTTCCGGGGTGAGGGAAACAAGGATGCCGGTTACCCCGCAGAGGCCTTTGAGGTCAACCGTTTTATGGAGGCAATGCCTGAAGATGTGGTCCTGATCGTCAAACATCATCCTTTTGTCAAACAGGATATTTCCGTGGATCCTGCCTGGGAAGGCCGGGTCCTGGACCTTACGGGCAAGGATCCCATCAATGACCTCATGATCATCAGCGACCTCCTGATCACGGATTACAGTTCAAGCATATTTGAGGCGGCCCTTCTGGAGCTGCCCATGCTCTTCTACGCATTTGATGAAGAGACATATACACAGGAAAGAGATTTTTATTTTGACTACCGGACCTTTGTTCCGGGACCGGTGGAAAATACATTTGAGGACATGACTGCCCGGGCGGCCGCCATACTGGAAGGTGACACCGACGGTTTTGATCCGGCCGGTCTGGAAAGCTTCCGGCAGGCGCATCTGAGCGCCCTGGACGGCTGCAGCACAGAGAGGACAGCGCAGTTTATCCGGGAACATATACTGAAACTTTGACAGATGAAACACTGAACGAGAAGGAGAGTATCTATGAAAGGCATTATATTAGCCGGAGGGTCCGGCACCAGACTCTACCCCCTGACCAAAGTGACCAGCAAGCAGCTGCTGCCGATCTTTGATAAGCCGATGATCTACTATCCCATGAGCGTGATGATGATGGCAGGGATCCGGGATATACTCATTATCTCCACCCCTGATGACACCCCCCGTTTCGAGGAACTTCTGGGAGACGGCCACCAGTTTGGTGTGAATCTGACTTATGCTGTTCAGCCCAGTCCCGACGGACTGGCACAGGCATTTATCATCGGCGCTGATTTCATTGGGGACGACAGTGTTGCCATGGTGCTCGGCGATAACATTTTCCACGGCCACGGTCTGCAGAAGAGGCTGCGGGCGGCCGTAAAGCGCGCGGAAATGGACAGCGGGGCAACGGTGTTCGGCTACTATGTGGATGATCCCGAGCGGTTCGGCATCGTGGAGTTTGACGAGGCAGGCAAGGCGGTTTCCATCGAGGAGAAACCGGAACACCCCAAGAGCAATTACTGTGTTACGGGCCTGTACTTTTATGACAACCGCGTGGTAGACTACGCAAAGAACCTCAAGCCATCAAAAAGAGGAGAACTGGAGATCACGGACCTGAACCGGATCTATCTGGAGCAGGATGAACTGCACGTGGAGCTGCTGGGAAGAGGATTTACCTGGCTGGATACAGGAACCCATGAGAGTCTTGTGGATGCGACAAACTTTGTCAAGACTGTAGAACAGCATGCCCACAGAAAGATTGCCTGCCTGGAGGAACTGGGCTATATCAACGGCTGGATCAGCCGCGAGGAGCTGGAAAAGGCCTGCCGGGCACTTAGTAAGAATCAGTACGGCATGTACCTTCAGGACGTGCTTGACGGAAAATATATTGACTGATGACAGATCAGGAATACAGAGGAGAAAAACAATGACAATTTTAGTAACAGGCGGTGCCGGCTTTATCGGCGCGAACTTTGTATACCAGCAGCTGGCGGACCATCCGGGAGACCGGATTGTCTGTGTGGATAAGCTGACCTATGCGGGCAACCTGCAGACACTGGAAGAGGCCATGAAGAATCCGGATTTCCGATTCGTGAAGGCGGATATCTGCGACAGGGAGGCTATGTTTGCTCTCTTTGAGGAGGAGAAGCCTGACATCGTGGTGAATTTTGCGGCTGAAAGCCATGTGGACAGATCTATCGAGAATCCGGGAATCTTCCTGGAAACTAATATCCTGGGAACCCAGGTGCTGATGGACGCAAGCCGGGCAGTCGGCGTGAAGAGATACCACCAGGTATCCACGGACGAGGTTTACGGAGATCTGCCCTTAGACCGGCCGGACCTCTTCTTTACAGAGGAAACACCTCTGAAAACCAGCAGTCCCTACAGTTCCTCCAAAGCCGGAGCGGACCTTCTGGTCAATGCCTACCACAGGACCTTCGGCCTGCCGACGACCATTTCCCGCTGCTCAAATAATTACGGACCCTATCAGTTCCCGGAGAAGCTGATTCCCCTGATGATCGCCAATGCTCTGGAGGACAAGCCGCTCCCGGTATACGGAGAGGGCCTGAATGTCCGCGACTGGCTCTATGTGGAAGACCACTGTAAGGCCATCGACCTGATCATGCGCAATGGCAGGGTCGGGGAAGTCTACAATATCGGCGGCCACAATGAAATGAAGAATATCGATATCGTAAAGATTATCTGTAAGGCGCTGGATAAGCCGGAATCCCTGATCACCCATGTGGAGGACAGGAAGGGCCATGACATGCGCTATGCCATCGATCCCGCAAAGATCCATGCTGAGCTGGGCTGGCTTCCCGAGACCATGTTTGCCGACGGTATCCAGAAGACCATCCGCTGGTACCTGGATCACAAGGACTGGTGGGAGAGGATCGTATCCGGCGAATACAGAAGCTATTATGAGTCCATGTACGGAAAACGCCTGGAGGATGCGAAAGAAGAATGAAGATCATAGTTACAGGAGCGCAGGGACAGCTGGGGACAGACCTGACTGCGGAACTCTTAAAAAGGGACCACCAGGTGACAAGTCTTGATGTGGAACAGCTGGATATCACGGATTCCGGGGCCGTGCAGGCTGCGTTTGCCCGGATCCGCCCCGATGTGACCATTCACTGCGCCGCATGGACCGCGGTGGATGCTGCCGAAGACAACCGGGAACAGTGCTTTGCCGTCAATGCGGCAGGGACGGAAAATATAGCCCGGGCCTGCAAGGAGCAGGGAAGCCGCATGATCTATATATCTACGGATTATGTTTTCGACGGACAGGGAGAAAGACCCTGGGAGCCGGATGACCCGGTGACCAGGCCGCTGAATGTATACGGCGCATCCAAATACGCCGGAGAACAGGCAGTAAGAGAACTGGTGAAAGAACATTTTATTGTCCGGACAGCCTGGGTCTTTGGCCACGGCGGCGGCAATTTTGTAAAAACCATGCTGGGACTGGCTGACCGCTATGACAGGCTTACCGTGGTCAACGATCAGTACGGAACACCCACCTATACGCCGGATCTGGCCCGCCTTCTGGCCGACATGGCAGAGTCCGACCGCTTCGGCACTTACCATGCCACCAATGAAGGGGGATATATCTCCTGGTATGATTTCGCCTGCGAGATCTTTGCCCAGGCGGGTAAAAAGGTAGAAGTGGTACCGGTGACCAGCGAAGAATACGGAGCAAAAGCCATTCGGCCCCGCAACAGCAGACTGAACCGGGACAAGCTCCGCCGGGAAGGCTTTGAGCCTCTGCCGGACTGGAGAGATGCCCTGGCCAGATACCTTAAGCCGGCGGACCGGGAGATTTCCTGAGAGGATACGGACGAGAGAGAAAAAATGGGACAGATCAAAGTAGAAAAATGTGACATAGAGGGTCTTTATATCATTGAACCTACCATCCACGGAGACGAAAGGGGATATTTTGTAGAGACATATAATCAGAGAGATATGGCAGAGGCCGGCCTTGATATGGTCTTTGTCCAGGACAACCAGTCCATGAGCAGAAAAGGAGTGCTCCGCGGTCTTCACTATCAGATCCGCCATCCCCAGGGAAAGCTGGTCAGAGTAATCAGGGGTGCCGTTTTTGACGTGGCGGTGGACCTTCGCCCGGACAGCCCTACATTCGGCGAATGGCACGGTATCATACTGTCCAAGGAAAACAACCGGCAGTTCTATATCAGTGAAGGTTTTGCCCACGGCTTCCTGGTTCTGACGGATGAGGCGGAGTTCTGCTACAAATGTACAGATTTCTATCATCCCGGCGACGAGGGCGGCCTGGCCTGGAACGATCCGGATATCGGCATTGAATGGCCTGATCTTGACGGGACAGAGCTGATCCTGTCAGAAAAGGACAGGCAGTGGAAAGGAATCAGATGGACATTTTCTGACCATTTCAATTAGAAAATTTTTCCTTTTCAGATTGACTTTTCTCTGAGGCCTCAGTATAATGGTTGCAACTGGAAATGTTTTACTTTTTTTGGTAATCCGTTTCTTTTACGACATCTATACGGACAGGCAAGATAAGTGATGATAGAGGGACTTTGGGAGGAAAGAAATGCAGAGTACGGGTATTGTGAGAAGGCTGGACTCCCTTGGCAGAATCACTCTGCCGATGGAGCTGAGGAAGAGTTTTGACATTGGAGAGAGAGAACCTCTGGAGATTTTTACGGAAGATGACCGTATTATCATCAAAAAGTATAATCCCAGCGATATTTTCACAGGTCAGTGCGAAGATCTGATCGAGTACAGGGGGAAGAAAGTATCAAGGGATTCGATTCGTGAGCTTGCAAGAATCGCGGGATTTACGATTCAGGACTAGAGATTGGCACATAATATTAGAGAGATCAATCAGAACAGGGCCTTACCGGCATAAGCCGGCAGGGCCCTTGTTTTGTCAGATCAGCTCATATCAGATCAGCCCATAGTATATCAGGGCGTTACGGATGCCGTCCCGGTCCGCCGGTGTGGTGACATACTCCGCTATGTCAAGGACGGCCGGAAGGGAATTGCCCATGGCGATACTGTGCTTTACATGGGTCAGCATGGGCAGGTCGTTCATGCTGTCACCGAACACATAGCATGCGTCAAGAGGCAGGTTGAAACGGGAGGCCAGAAAATCTATACCGGTGGCCTTGGAGCAGGCTTTGGGAATGATTTCCATAAAACCGCTGTTATCAATCGCCCCGTTTTCGATGACGGTAAAGATGTCCGGCAGTTCTTTTTTAAAAGGTTCCCTGTCAGCATTCAGGTCGGAAAGGATGATAAACTTGTCAAAGTCCGGATCAGGGTCCGAGAAGCTTCCAAGCTGGTCCGCCGGTGTGGTCTGTGAATAGATCTCCCTGATCTGATTTATGATGGGATTGGAATTGCAGTCATAATCAAAATATATTTTGTTCCGCCCTTCCAGGGCGCCGGCAAAACCGGACCGGCGGATCGCTGCCGGGACAAAACGGCGGACATCTGCCGGAATCTCGTAATGAAAGATTTCCTTTCCGTCAAGAATAATCTGGGTACCGCAGCCGCACACATAGCCGTCAAAAGGAAATGTGACAAGTGGTTCGGGGAGAAAAGCCCATGTACGCCCGGTATTGATAATAACCTTATGCCCTCTTTCCCGTGCCTGCTCCAGAGCCTGCACGGTACTGTCCGGGAGATATCCCGGATAACCGCCGGTCAGCAGGGTGCCGTCTATATCAAAAAATAACAGTTTCTGGTCCATTTTTCCGCTCCTTATTAAATGTGACTGCAGATTATGTATCGGATATGCCGCATTATACCATAATTTCGTGGCAAAACGGACAGGAAACTGCCTTTTTTTCTGGTCAAAGTATTCTGATCTATGCTATAATAATTGTTAACCTACAAGTAAGATAAAGTTTTTATATGAGGAATATACGAATGAAAAATATACTGAGAGGTAATGATCAGAGAAAGGGGAAAAAGAGAGCAGGGCGAATCAGCCTGATTCTGTGCCTTCTTCTGACGATAGGCCTCCTGGCGGGATTCAGCCTGCCCGGAGCTTCGGCAGCAGAGCTGACGGAAAGCCAGTCCACTGAAGCAGCCGGAGAGAGCGTTACACAGGATACCGACACAGGAAACGGGTCGGAGGATACAGGGAGTCCTTCTGTTTCCGGAGACAACACTACTGCTGTTCAGTCGGTTACCGAGCCGTCTCTTCCGGAGACAAGTGCCACGGAGCAGGAGGATGCGGAAGATTCGTCTGATCTGAAACAGACTGCCCAGTCTCATCCCGAGATAAAGCCGGGTGACATCCGGTATGTAAAGGCCACGACCACTACTTCAACCGGAGGCCTGACTAAGGCACAGAAGAAAAAGTCCATGCGGATGGTAAAGATTTACTGGACCAGGGCGGATAACGCGTCAGAATACCAGATTTACTATTCATCCAAAAGAGATTCCGGCTATAAAAAGGCAACAGCCGCGCCTGTGGCAGGCAAGGCAGACGGCTCATGGCTGAGATGGGATCTTCCCTACAAAAAGGATAAGGTTGTATATTTTAAGGTCTGCGGCGTTAATGGAGCAAGCTATGGAAACAGCAGCGTATGGTTCAGCATTAAAGCCGGCAATACCAAAAAGAACGTAAAGAAAGTCACGGTTAAAAGATACGCTCCCAACCTCTTTGTGGGCCAGGGAAGCAGAGTTTTTACCGCTTCCGTAAGTCCGTCAAAGTGTATTTCCGGATCTGTCCGCTGGATCTCATCGAATCCTGAAGTGGCATCCGTGTCAGCAAACGGAGCGGTTACGGGTCTGAAGCCCGGGACAGCGACAATCTATGCTTATGCTCATGACGGCGTGAAGACAGGTGTCCAGGTAACGGTAGTAAGAGACGGAGTTGAAACCGGCATACTGCCGCCGGCACCCGCCCTTACCTATGTCAGCCTCCGTCCTCAGAAGATCTCTGACAAGAATGCAAAGGTCAATGTGGTATGGCAGGCAAAAAGCGGAAATACATATCGTGTATACCGGAAGAGTAACGGCGGGTCCTTTGAGGCGCTGGCTACAGTGAAGGCAACGGCGGGCACTGCTTCTTATGTGGATTCTTCCGCCGCGGTCAGCACCAGATATACCTATACTGTCAGACAGATTGTCAAAAACGGATCTTTTGAAGAAGGCGGAGCTTATGATAAAGAAGGTATTACCACTCTGCCGCCGGTTACCGGAATCAAAGCATCCATGACCAACCTGGAGGCTGTCATCAACTGGAACAAGGTAAGCGGAGCTTCCGGCTACAAGGTGTTCCGGAAGCAGACCCGAAAAGGGGCGGAAACCTGGCTGGGAACAGGATCCGTTACCGAACCCCGCTATGAGGATGTTTACTGGAAATCTTTTACGACGGCCAAGGAGAAGGCCTGTCTTAAGTATAATTATTTCCTGGATCCGTCCGTGAACTGCTTCCTCTACAATGTCAGGGCGGAGAAAAAAATTACCGATTCCTACGGCAGTAAGACAAGCTACAGCTTTGGATATGCTGACGGTGATTTCTGCCTGGAATCTCCGACCGTCATCAGCTTCGGCTTTGCCAAAGGTAAAAAGAAAGGAACACTGAAGTGGGCGCAGGTACCTCTGGCTGACGGCTATATCCTGTATGCCGGAAAGAATACCGGAGGTGGATTCTCCTGGAAGAAGCTTGCCACGGTTAAGAACGGCAGCGCAAAGACCCTGTCCAAGTCAGTAAAATATGATAAAAACTATCCTTACTATACAGTGAAAGCCTATGCGGCAAAGAACGGGGAGACGATCAACAGCGGGTATGACCAGACATTTGTCGTCAATAAGAGGAATTATTCGTCTAAGAAGGTTCTCTTTATCGGAGACAGTATTACCTTCGGTACACCCTACAGCGGAACAACCTCCGGCTCCGATCCCTACTATGCGGGCAAAAACGGCGACCGATACATTTATTCCTATGTAAGACGGTTTGCCCAGATCACAGGTGCAAAGTACTGTAACGTCGCCATCGCGGGCGCCACATATAAAGCGCAGCCCCCGGCACAGACGAACCCGAGAGGCCTGGTCAACATGGTTGGCGCAAAGCTCGCCGCCAAGGCAAAGATTACCACAGCGATCAATTCCAACTGCGGTAATCCCACATCCTTCGCGGATTACGATGTCGTGGTCCTTGCAGGAGGAACCAATGACTACGGATGGTCTGTTCCGCTTTCGGACGCAGGCGGCGATATCAACAATACTGACACAGAAAACTTTACAGGTGCCCTGAACACTATTTTAAACTATGCGGAAGCCGGCAGCAGGACCAGGATCGGCAAAGGCAAAGAGCCGATCAAAGTTGTCTTCGTAGATCTTTTCTACAGTGACTGTACGGTTGTCAACGGTAAAAACAAGTTTGACAGGAACAACCGCTTTACCACAGTAAACAGCGCTGGCCTGACCCTGACGGATTACCAGGCGCAGATCGCAAGGATCATTGCAGCCCGCAAGGCGAAATATGCATCTGCCGACGGCCAGGAAAAAGGCAAGCCGGCCCTGAACATCTACAGGTTCACCCATAACCAGATCACGGCGGCCAACTGCGGAACAGCGACGGCAGACAATCTGCATCTGACCAAGTTCAGTTACGGACAGTTTGGCAGCGCCCTGGCAAACTATATGACCGGCAATAAAATTCTGACTAAATAATAAGGAAAGGGAAGACAATCATGGCAAACCCGATCGTAACGATTACAATGGATAACGGAGATGTGATCAAGGCGGAGCTCTATCCGCAGGTTGCACCCAACACAGTGAACAATTTCATTTCCCTGGTAAAGAAGGGATTCTATGACGGACTGATTTTCCACAGGGTCATTAAAGGATTCATGATCCAGGGAGGATGCCCCAACGGAAACGGAATGGGAAATCCGGGATACAGCATCAAAGGAGAATTCAGAAGCAACGGTTTTGACAATGCATTAAAACATACACCCGGCGTTCTTTCCATGGCAAGGTCCATGATGCCGAATTCCGCCGGTTCCCAGTTCTTTATCATGCATAAGGCCGCGCCCCATCTGGACGGAGATTACGCTGCTTTCGGCAAGGTAATCGAGGGAATGGATGTAGTGGACAGGATCGCCTGTGAGAAAACCTTCAGGGATTCACCCTATAAAAAGCAGGTCATGAAGACAGTGACCGTTGATACTTTTGGAGAAGAGTATCCGGAGCCGGAGACGGTCAGCCGCTGAATACGGACGGAAAAAGAAAATAAAGAGCAATAAAAAACGCCGCGGGCTTACCGGTTCATAAACCGTTATACCGCGGCGGTGTTTTTTATGTTCGGATATTTTATTGAGATACATTACTGCCTGTGGGCAGGTGTAAAAGGAGAGATGGCGCTCAGTACAGGTGCCGCGCTCTCTTCATTATAAATGTAAAGGGAGATCGGCCGGGAAATATCCAGACTGAAAATGCCCATCACAGACTTGGCATTCACTACGCTGCAGCCGGAAACCACATCGAACTTTCCGCTGAAGCCGTTCATGATCTGAACAAATCGCTGTACTTTGTCAAGGGAGTCAATTCTGATTGACTGTGTTACCATACTATTGCCTTTCTCCGAATATCGAGTGCTGCCGTTGTTTTATGTTATTTATCATAACATGTGGAAAAGAAAAATCAATCGGAAAAACCGATGAAAATCAACGGGGTATTCTTTTGAATGATAGCAATTAGTCACAATCTGACAGCTTTATGCGTCGGCTATTTTTACAGTTATCTTGTTTTTTTCAAGTATGGATACAGAGTCAGGAGCGATCTCAGAGTCTGTGATAACAGTGTCGATCTCGTCAAATGTAGTCTGGATCACAACGCCCTGCTGGGCAAACTTACTGGAATCAGCCAGTATGATCATACGATTTGCGGAAGCCGCCATATCCTGCATTGTCTCTACCCGCATCAGGTCATCGCAGGTGAATCCTGCGTCAGGTATGAAGCCGTCTGTGCCTACGAAAAACTTATCTACATAAAACTCTTTGGCACATTTGCGGACAAGAGGACCGACCATGCCCTGATAATCTTTCTGGTATTCACCGCCAAGCAGGATGACCTTGCGGATAGGCAGCTCACGGATCCGGATAGCGATATATGCGGAATTGGTAATGATGGTGATATCCTTTTTGGCCCGGGCCAGCTGTTCCGCCAGAATGGTGCAGGTGGAGCCGGATTCCAGCATAACGGTTTCGCCGCTGTTGATCATTTCCACCGCCTCGTTGGCGATTGCAAGCTTCTTGTCGTAATTCAGGGACATACGCGTGTTAATATCATTGGCACTTTTGATCAGCGCGTATCCGTGTTCTCTGGAAAGGAGGCCTTCGCTTTCCAGATGGTCCAGATCCTTTCGAATGGTAACCTGAGATACATCAAGCAGAGAAGCCAGGCGGCTGACTTCTATTTTCTGGTAAGTATTGACCAGCTTTATGATTTTCGACTGGCGCTCTGTCATATGAAACACCTCCTTCTTTCTAATAAAATATAACATAGAACAGTAAAAATGTACATCGAAAGTATAAAAAAAAGAAAAGAATCTTCAAAAAGAAGGTAACTTGCAGACAGAGGAATTATAGGATATAATAAACAATCATATTATTAAGAAGGTGAATCAATGAGCCAGAAAAAAGTTGATGAGAGAAAAGCCTACAAGAAAAACAGGAAAGAGATCCTGGCCAGAGAAAAGAGGATGGAAACCATCCGCAGGCTGGTGACAGGCGTCCTGATCGCAGTGTTTGTGTTCGGTCTGAGTTTTTCTTTTTATCGTAAGATCAATCCGGTGAAGCAGCCGGATCCCAATACTTTTTATTATCTGACAGCAACGGATTCCTACGGAATCCTGGATCCTTCTCTTCCGACAGGAGAGTAAAAAAGGAATCCATAGCGGCAGCGGACAAGATGCGGAGTGCCTTAAAAAGCGGTAAGCTTTGCGGCATTCCGCTTGTTTTTACTTTCGGACTCTTTTCGAGTCCGGACAGGGGAGGATAAAAAGATGGCATTTACCCATCTGCATGTACATACAGAATACAGCCTGCTGGACGGGTCCGGCAAGATCTCCGAGATGCTCCCCAGAGCCAGGGAGCTTGGAATGGACAGCCTGGCCATTACCGATCACGGTGTAATGTACGGCGTGATCGCTTTCTATAAAAAGGCACTGGAAGTAGGAATCAAGCCCATCATAGGCTGTGAGATCTATGTGGCGCCGGGATCCCGGTTTGACCGTGAAGCCAGGCAGGATGAAAACAGGTACCACCATCTGGTGCTCCTGGCCGAGAATAATACCGGCTATCAGAATCTGATGAAGATCGTTACCAGAGGTTTCACCGAAGGCTACTATTACAGGCCAAGAGTGGATTATGAGGTGCTGGAGGAGTTCCATGAAGGACTGATTGCTTTAAGCGCCTGTCTTGCCGGGGAGATTCCTTCCAGGATCCTCCGCAATGATTATGAGGGAGCGAAGGAGTCTGCCCTTCGCCTGCGGCAGATCTTCGGCGAGGACAATTTCTTCCTGGAACTGCAGGACCACGGGATCCGCGAACAGACCGAGGTCAACAACAGCCTGCTCCGCATGTCAAAGGAACTGGACATACCCCTCGTGGCTACCAATGATGTCCATTATATCCTGGAGCAGGATGCGGAACCCCACGACCTTCTGCTCTGCATACAGACAGGAAAGCTGCAGAAGGATGAAAACAGGATGCGGTATGAGGGCGGCCAGTATTATCTGAAGTCCGAGGAGGAGATGCAGAGGATCTTCCCCTATGCCAGAGAAGCATTGGAGAATACCCATCGGATCGCCGAGCGATGTAATGTGGAAATCCGCTTCCACGAGCAGAAACTGCCGGCTTTCGATGTCCCTGAGGGATATGATGCATTTTCCTATCTTTCCATGCTCTGTCGTGAGGGACTAAAGGAGCGGTTCGGCCGGGAGCCGGATGAGAGTCTGGTCAGCAGACTGGACTACGAGCTCAATACTATCCGCGACATGGGATATGTGGATTACTTCCTTATTGTATGGGATTTTATCCGCTTTGCCAGAAGCAGAAATATAGCCGTAGGACCCGGAAGAGGCTCCGCCGCCGGCAGCCTGGTGTCCTACTGTCTCCGCATTACCAACATTGACCCCATCCGTTATCAGCTGATCTTTGAGCGTTTCCTCAATCCGGAGCGGGTATCCATGCCGGATATTGATATCGACTTCTGCTATGAACGCCGGCAGGAAGTCATTGATTATGTTTATGAAAAGTACGGCAGGGACAAAGTGGTGCAGATTATTACCTTCGGTACCATGGCAGCCCGCATGGCGGTGCGGGATGTGGGAAGGGTGCTGGATATTCCCTACGCCAGAGTGGATCATGTCGCCAAGATGATTCCCATGGAGCTGGGCATCACCATTGAAAAGGCTCTGAAAGCGAACAGAGACTTAAAGAAACTTTATGATGAGGACGAGACGGTCCGAAACCTGATCGACATGTCCATGAGGCTGGAAGGTCTGCCGCGGCATACGTCCATCCATGCGGCCGGCGTCGTGATCGGATCCAGAGCTCTGGATGAATTCGTCCCCCTTTCGAGAGGAGCGGAAAATGTCATAACCACCCAGTTCCCCATGACTACCATCGAGGAACTTGGACTTCTGAAGATGGATTTCCTGGGGCTTCGTACCCTTACGGTGATCCAGGATGCGGAGCGCATGATCAACCAGCAGCCCGGCATGACATTTTCCATTGACAATATCGACTATAACGATCCCGAAGTCTATGAGATGATCGGCCAGGGGCATACGGAAGGAGTCTTCCAGCTGGAAAGCGCGGGCATGAAGTCCTTTATGAAAGAACTGAAACCCGGCAGCCTGGAGGATATTATTGCGGGAATTTCCCTTTACAGGCCCGGGCCCATGGACTTTATTCCAAAGTACATAAAAGGAAAACAGAACCGGGAGTCAATCCGCTATGCCTGCCCGGAACTGGAGGAAATCCTTGCACCGACCTACGGCTGTATCGTATACCAGGAGCAGGTTATGCAGATCGTTATGAAACTGGCGGGATATACCCTGGGAAGGAGCGATCTTGTACGCCGGGCCATGTCCAAGAAAAAGGGCGATGTAATGGCCCGGGAGCGGAAGAACTTTGTCTACGGCAGCGATGAAGAAGGCGTGGAAGGCTGTATCCGCCGGGGAATCCCGGAAGAGGTGGCCAACCAGATCTTCGATGACATGGTGGACTTTGCCAAATACGCTTTCAACAAGTCCCACGCCGCTGCCTATGCGGTAGTTTCCTACCAGACGGCATGGCTGCGCTGCCACTATCCCGTGGAGTTTATGGCCGCCCTTCTGACCTCTGTTATTACCAATACAAAAAAGGTAACGGAGTATATCAATACCTGCAGAAGCATGGGCATATCCATTGTGCCGCCGGATATCAATGAAGGGGAAAGCGGCTTTTCCGTGTCGGGCGGCTCAATCCGTTACGGTCTTTCCGCTATCCGCAGCCTTGGCAGAAATGTGATCGAGGCTATGATCGCAGAACGGGAGAAAGGCGGAAAATTCACAAGTCTCAAGGACTTTATGGAGCGGTTCAGCAGCAGAGAGGTCAATAAGCGTACCCTGGAGAATCTCATCAAGGCCGGTGCCCTGGACGGACTCGGCGCTTCCAGAAAGCAGCAGATGATGATCTATCCGGCCCTTCTGGACCAGATCAGCAGGGAAAAGAAAGAGACCGTAAGCGGACAGATGTCCCTCTTTGACTTTTTCTCCGAGAAGGACAAGCAGGAATTTGAAGTAACTTACCCGGCAGTACAGGACTATGACAGCAGTCAGAAACTTGCCTTTGAAAAGGAAGTTCTGGGAATTTACGTCAGCGGCCATCCTCTGGATGCCTGGAGAGATTCTCTGGAGAAGCAGGTGACTGCAAGATCCATCGATTACGAGCCGGATGAGGATACGGGAAGAAGTGTGGTCAGAGACGGTTTCTACTATGTGACCGGAGGCCTGGTCAATGATGTGACCACCAAGCAGACAAAGAATGGCCAGACAATGGCTTTCGTGACGCTGGAAGACCTTTACGGGACAGTGGAAGTCCTGGTCTTCCCCAGAGACTACAAGGCTTACGGGGAACTGCTGGTCAAGGACCGGCCCGTATACGTGCGGGGCCGGGCATCCGTATCCGAGGAGAGCGGCAAACTGATCGCCCAGCGGATCCTGGCCATGGATGATCTTCCCAAAACCGTCTGGATCCGGACAAAAGATGTGGCGGCTTTCGATGAAAAAAAGGCCATGCTTGACTCCATTATCCGGGAGAATCCCGGAGAAGACCCGGTGGCAGTATTTACCCGGGCCGAGAGAAAGTTCAAAAAGCTGCCGTCTTATAAAGCGGTTTCAGGAAGTCCGGAAGTTATCGCGCAGATCCGTGATCTTTTCGGCGCGGAAAATGTAAAGCTGTCCGAGGCCAGTATTGAAAAATTGTCCTAAAAGCGATAAAATAAATCTGATTACTTTGATGTGAAACTGATGACAGGGGATTACAGGAAGCTGGCCGGCCGCGGACCTGCGGGGGAGCAGCTTCGATGAAAGAGAGGTATGTTATGGGTAGTGCTTCAGCAGTTGACACAATTGGCATTTTGACCAGCGGCGGCGATGCGCCGGGTATGAACGCGGCCGTACGTGCGGCAGCAAGGACAGCATGGGCAAGAGGCTGTAAGGTAAAAGGCATTTATCGAGGATACAGCGGACTTCTGAATGAAGAAATTTTTGAAATGGACAAGAACTTCACCAAGGGAATCATTTCCTACGGCGGTACCGTTCTGTATACGGCACGCTGCCTGGAGTTCAAGCAGCTGGAGGTGCAGAAGGAAGCAGCAGAGATCTGCCATAAGCACGGAATCGACGGACTGATCGTAATCGGCGGTGACGGATCCTTCCGCGGGGCACAGGCTCTTTCCGCACAGGGAATCAACACGGTTGGTATCCCCGGAACCATCGATCTGGATATCGGCTGCACCGAGTACACGATCGGATTTGACACAGCTGTTAATACGGCTATGGACTGTATCGATAAGATCCGTGACACATCAGCTTCCCACGAGCGCTGCTCGATCATTGAGGTAATGGGAAGAAATGCCGGATATATCGCTTTATGGTGCGGTATTGCAGCCGGTGCCGAGGAAATCATCATTCCGGAGCGGTTTGACGGAAACAGGCCGAGACTTGTATCGCAGATCGTAGAAGGCATCATGGAGACCCATTCCAAAGGTAAGAAGCATCATCTGATCATCAATGCAGAGGGTATCGGACATTCCTACGGTATGGCAAAGGATGTTGAGGATGCGACCGGCATTGAGACAAGAGCAAGTATCCTGGGTTATGTACAGAGGGGTGGCAATCCCACTGCCCAGGACAGAGTACATGCATCTTTCATGAGCGCGCTGGCAGTCGACCTGCTTTGCGCAGGCGCAACCAACCGTGTTGTAGGTTTCCGCAACGGACAGTATGTGGACTATGACATTGATGAGGCACTTTCCATGGTAAAAGACGTGGATGAGTATGAATATCAGGTTTCCAGGATGCTGGGACGTTCTGTTTATACGCTTCAGTAACAAAAGAATGACATGACGGGAGGAAAAGTATGGGATATTTATCACCTTCAATCTTATCGGCAGACTTTACAAACCTGGGGCGTGATGTAAAACTTGCCCTTGACGCAGGGGCCGATTTTGTGCATATTGATGTAATGGACGGAATGTTTGTTCCGCAGATATCCTTCGGCCTTCCGGTCATAAAGGCGCTCCGGCCTCTGACCGATGCGGTATTTGACGTGCATCTGATGATCGAGGAACCGGGACGCTATATAGAAGAGTTTGCGGCCGCAGGCTCAGATATCATCTGTGTACATGCGGAAGCCTGCAGGCATCTTGACCGGGTGATCGGCCAGATCCGCGCCTGCGGGAAAAAGGCTGCCGTATCCCTGAACCCGGCAACCCCCTTAAGCGTTCTGGACTATGTCCTTCCGGACCTCTATATGGTTCTGATCATGTCCGTGAATCCCGGCTACGGCGGCCAGAAGTACATCCCCTATACGGATGAGAAACTGGCGCAGATGAAGGCCATGATACGGGAAAGAGGACTTGATACCCTGGTGGAAGTTGACGGAGGGGTCAATGCTTCCAATGCCGCCCATATCATGAAGTGCGGCGCAGACGTTCTGGTGGCGGGATCCGCTGTGTTCGGCGGCGATATCGAGGCTAACGTAAAGGCCATCAGGGCGCAGATGATCTAGATAAGGAGCCGGAAAAGACGGCTGAAATGAGACAGAAGAATTAATAGAAATGAGGTACTACAATTATGAGTGACTGTTCCTACGATTGCAGCAGCTGCAGTGAGAACTGCAGCCAGAGAAAGACATCGCCGGAGGATTTCCTTGTGCCCCTGGCCAAGGGAAGTTCCGTAAAGAAAGTGATCGGAATTGTTTCCGGAAAAGGTGGTGTGGGTAAGTCCATGGTAACATCCCTGCTGGCCTGCGCGGCTGTGAGGGAAGGATATAAAACGGCAGTGATGGATGCGGATATCACAGGTCCTTCCATTCCCAGGGCTTTCGGCGTAAAGCAGAGCCTGGTCGGAAACATGGACGGACTGATTGTACCGGCTGTTACTACAACCGGCATTGAAATGGTTTCCGTTAACCTGATGCTGGCCAATGAGACGGATCCGGTCATCTGGAGAGGCCCGGTCCTTGGCGGCGTGATCAACCAGTTCTGGGGCGAGACCATGTGGCATAATATCGATTATATGTTCATTGATATGCCTCCGGGAACCGGGGATGTTCCGCTGACAGTCTTCCAGTCCATCCCCCTTGACGGAATTGTTATTGTGGCTTCTCCGCAGGAACTGGTCGGCATGATTGTGGAAAAAGCAGCCAAGATGGCACAGATGATGCAGGTGCCTATCCTGGGGCTTGTGGAAAATATGAGTTATGTGGTTTGCCCGGATTGCGGAAAGAAGATTTCCGTTTTCGGAGAAAGCCATGTGGATGAGATTGCGGCCCGCTTCGAGGTACCGGTGCTGGCCAAACTTCCTATCGATCCGGAACTGGCAAAAGCCTGTGACGAAGGAAAAATTGAGTTTGAGGGAGCCGATTACATGAAAGATGCTCTTAAAGTAATCGAATCCGGCTGGAAGTAATGGAGAATTAAATGGATAATAATAAGAAGGATCCAAATAAAAAAAGGCGGATACAGTCACTGATTGTGATGGTGGCAGTCTGCCTGGGAATCACGATCCTCTTTACCTCGGTGATGAACCGGTACAGAGACGGCCAGCAGGAAAAGATTACATACGATGAATTCCTGAAGATGCTTGACAAGAAGGAAGTCGGCAGTGTCACTCTGACAGACAGTAAGATTCTGATCGAGCCTAAGAAGCAGGATAATCCTCTGGTAAAAACTACATATTATACAATTCCCATCAGCAGTGACTATGAGATTGTCAGCCGTCTGAATGAGGCGGGTGTCAAGTTTGAAAAGCAGGACTCCAGCGGCACATCTCTGGTAACATCCGCCCTGGTAGGCTATGTCCTTCCCTTTGTCCTGATCTACGGACTCATGTATTTCGTGATGCGGGGCTTCGGAAGAGGCGGAGGCATGATGGGAAGCGTCGGAAAGAGCAATGCAAAGGTCTATGTTGAGAAAAAGACGGGCGTATCTTTCGAGGATGTTGCCGGTCAGGATGAGGCTAAGGAAAGCCTGACCGAGATGGTGGATTTCCTGCATAATCCGGGAAAATACATTGAGATCGGTGCGCGCCTGCCCAAGGGTGCATTGCTGGTCGGCCCGCCCGGAACGGGAAAGACATTGCTGGCAAAGGCAGTGGCCGGAGAGGCCAATGTCCCCTTCTTTTCCCTGTCCGGATCGGATTTTGTGGAAATGTTTGTCGGCGTGGGAGCTTCGAGAGTCCGGGATCTTTTCAAACAGGCTCAGTCCATGGCGCCCTGCATTATATTTATTGATGAGATTGATGCAATCGGAAAGAGCCGGGATTCCCGCTACGGCGGCGGTAATGATGAGAGAGAGCAGACCCTGAATGCCCTGCTTGCGGAAATGGATGGCTTCGATTCCTCCAAGGGACTTGTGATCCTGGCAGCAACCAACCGTCCGGAAGTCCTTGACAAAGCCCTGCTCAGGCCGGGACGGTTTGACAGGCGCGTCATTGTGGAGCGGCCCGACTTAAAAGGCCGGATCGAGACCCTGAAGGTTCATGCCAGAAATGTCCGTATGGACGAGACCGTTGACTTCAATGAACTGGCTCTTGCCACATCCGGTGCGGTCGGTTCAGACCTGGCCAACATGATCAATGAGGGTGCTTTGGGAGCGGTAAAAGCCGGACGTAAGGCAGTGTCCCAGAAAGACCTTCTGGAGGCGGTGGAAGTGGTCATCGCCGGTAAGGAGAAGAAAGACCGGATTCTCGGCGAAGACGAGAAGAAGATCGTGGCATACCATGAAGTAGGCCACGCCCTTATGATCGCAGTCCAGAAGCATACGGAGCCGGTACAGAAAATCACCATCGTTCCCAGAACGATGGGGGCCCTCGGATACACAATGCAGGTGCCTGAGGAAGAAAAATATCTGATGAGCAAAGATCAGATGCTCAGTGAACTGGTAACACTCTTCGGCGGACGCGCCGCGGAAGAAGTGATTTTCAAGAGCGTTACCACAGGGGCATCCAATGATATTGAGCGGGCAACAAAAATTGCCCGTGCCATGGTGACACAGTACGGTATGTCAGAGTCCTTCGGCCTGATGGGACTTGAGTCCATAGAGAGCCGTTATCTGGACGGCAGACCGGTGCTGAACTGCTCGGATGCCACAGGAGCTCTGATCGATAAAGAAGTAAAGGAAATTCTCAAGGACGCCTATGCCAAGGCAAAGAAGATTGTTGAGGAGCATGAAGGTGTTATGCACCGGATTGCAGCCTTCCTTATAGAAAAAGAGACGATCACCGGCAGTGAGTTCATGAAGATTTTTAATGAATATGAAGCAGGCGGTGATACGGAAGAAGCGCCGGCTGATACGGAAGCAGCGGTGGAAGAAACACCGGCTGATGCGACAGAAGCAGAAACTGCGGTTGAAGAGCCGGAAGAAGACCCGGTAGAAGAGGCGGAAGCAGAAGCGGAAGCCGGTGAACCGGAAATTACGACAGAATAATAACCCTTAATGCGGAGGATTCCACCCTGTGATGGAATCCTCCTCTTATATGGAGAGTACAGGAGCGGGAATATGTTTGATCTGGAAGAAGAACTGAAAAAGCTCCCTGCCAAGCCGGGCGTGTATCTGATGCACGACGAGAAGGATGAGATTATCTATGTGGGGAAGGCAAGGATCCTGAAAAACAGGGTCCGCCAGTATTTTCAGACCGGTTATCAAAAAAGTCTGAAGATTGCCCATATGGTTTCTCATATCGCATATTTTGAATATATTATCACTAATAACGAGGTAGAAGCCCTGGTCCTGGAATGCAACCTGATCAAGGAACACCGGCCCCGATACAATACCATGCTTAAGGATGACAAGGGATATCCCTATATCCGGGTCACTGTGCAGGAAATGTATCCCAGGCTGGAATTCTGCCGCCGCCCCCGCAGGGATAAAGAGAAGTATTTTGGTCCCTATACCAGCGCCGGCGCGGTCAAAGAGACCCTGGAGCTCATGAGGCGCATTTACAGGATCAGGAACTGCAGCCGGAAGCTGCCCCGGGATTTCGGTAAAGAAAGGCCCTGCCTTTATCACCAGATCGGTCAGTGTGACGCGCCCTGCCAGGGAAATGTCGATCCTGCCGGCTACAGGGAGAATGTGGAAAAGGCAATGCATTTTCTTCAGGGGGATGACAGAGAAGTTCTTGCCCGGCTTCAGGGCAAAATGCAGGAAGCGGCAGCTGACCTGGAGTTTGAGAGGGCGGCCGAGTACCGTGACCTGATCGAGAGTGTCAGAAGAATCGGCGAGAAGCAGAAGATCAACCGGAATGACCGGGAAGAAAGAGATCTGATTGCCGTTGCCAGAGAAAAAGACGAGGCAGTGGTTTCGGTCTTTTTTGTCCGGGACGGAAAGCTTCTGGGGCGGGACCATTTCCACATGACCGGCGTCGGAGACAGCAGTGACGAGGAGGTCATGGAGGACTTCATCAAACAGTTCTATGTGGGAACACCTTACGTGCCCCGGGAGATACATTTGTCTGCCATGCCGGAAGGACAGGAAGTCCTTGAGGAATGGCTGGGCCAGAAGAGGGGAACCGCCGTCAGCCTTTTCCTGCCGAAACGCGGACCCAAAAAGCAGATGATGGAACTGGTACAGGAAAATGCGGATAACGTCCTGTCCAGAGATAAGGAGAAGATCAGGAGGGAAGAGGCCAGGACCACCGGCGCCGTCCGTGAACTGGAAAACCTTCTGGGAATGGAAGGGATCCGGAGAATGGAGGCCTTTGATATCTCCAATACCAGCGGATATGAAAATGTGGCATCCATGGTAGTTTTTGAGATGGGGAAACCCAGACGCAGCGACTACCGCCGGTTCAGGATCCGGTCAGTGAAAGGGCCGGACGACTACGCCAGTATGGAAGAAGCCCTGACCAGGCGATTCGCCCACGGTCTGCGGGATCAGCAGGCCCTGGAAGAAGGGGAGGCGGGGCCCGGCAGTTTTTCGTCCTTCCCGGACATTATTATGATGGACGGAGGAAAAGGACAGGTGGGCGTGGCGGAACGTGTTCTTGAAAAGTTCCGGCTGAATATACCGGTCTGCGGTATGGTAAAAGACGATGCCCATCGGACAAGAGGACTTTATTACCGGAACGAGATCATAGATTTCCCGCCCAGATCGGAGGCCTTCGCCATGATCACCCGCCTGCAGGATGAGGCTCACCGATTTGCCATTGAGTATCACAAGAACCTGCGGGGAAAGAGGCAGGTCTACTCAGTCCTTGATGACATCAAAGGTGTTGGTCCGGCAAGACGAAAGGCGCTGATGAAACACTTTAGGGATATCGGGAAAATCCGGGATGCGTCTGTTGCCGAACTGTCATCTGTCGATGGTATTCCCGAGAAACTGGCAGAAGAAATCTACAGTTTTTTCCATGAGGATTCTTCTAAAAAAGATAATGCTGTGATATAGTAGACAATAACCGAGAAAGAAAATACATCAAAAAGGAGAAACTATGTACAGAGTAAAACTGTCTGCTCTTATAGAGAAGATGGAACTGAAAAATGTTCTTCCCGACATCGATACGGATTCCATCAAGATCAGTACGCCTGCAGTAAACAGGATGGCTCTGCAGCTGGTGGGATTCTTCGAACATTTTGACGCGGAGAGGATCCAGATCCTGGGAAAGGTGGAAAGCGCCTATCTGAAGGAACAGCCGGATGAGAAAATCCTGCCGATTTATGAAAAGATTTTCAGCGAGAATATTCCCTGCGTTGTTATGTGCTGGGGACTGGAGCCCTGTGACAGACTGCTGGATATGGCGGAGAAACACAATGTTCCGGTTCTGACGACGGAGGTCACCACTTCCGAGTTCATTGCCACGGCTGTGCGCTGGCTGAGCGAGCAGCTGGCACCCAGGATTTCCATCCATGGCGTTCTGGTTGACGTCTACGGCGAG
The DNA here is from genome assembly GCA_017434385.1 of Eubacterium sp. Taxonomy (GTDB): domain Bacteria; phylum Bacillota; class Clostridia; order Lachnospirales; family Lachnospiraceae; genus Anaerobutyricum. The sequence continues at coordinate 61,129 of JAFRFJ010000020.1, read as the reverse complement.
GGTGTCCTGATCATGGGAGACAGTGGGGTTGGAAAGAGCGAGGCGGCATTGGAGCTGATCCGCCGCGGCCACCGTCTGGTGTCGGATGACGTGGTGGAGATCCGCAAGGTGAATGATGACACCCTGATCGGTACATCCCCGGATATCACCAGACATTTTATCGAGCTCAGGGGCATCGGCATCATCGATGTAAAGAGCCTGTTTGGTGTGGAGAGTGTTATGCTGACACAGAATATTGACATGGTGATCCGTCTGGAAGACTGGAACAAGGAGGCCAATTATGACCGCCTGGGACTGGAGGAGGACTATATAGAGTTCCTCGGCAACAAAGTCGTCTGTTACTCCATTCCCATCAGGCCGGGCCGCAACCTTGCAGTGATCGTGGAATCTGCCGCTATTAATTTCCGGGCAAAGAAAATGGGATATAATGCCGCGCAGGAACTTTACAACCGTGTGGCCAGCGGTACTGCCAGAAGGAAGAAAGGCAGCGAGGAGTAGAAGACTGACAGGAAAAGATAAAGGGAGGTTAAGATGTCCAGGTTTGTGATTGGTGCCGACGTCGGAGGAACAACTGTAAAGATCGGTGTGTTTACAACAGAAGGAAGCCTTGTTGAAAAGTGGGAGATTCCCACGGATATATCCAACAGTGGAGAGGCGGTGCTGCCCGATATAGCAGCTTCCTGTGAATCATACATAATGAGGAACGGTCTTGCCAAATCAGATTTCGGCGGAATCGGAATGGGACTTCCCGGTCCGGTGGACAGTGACGGACATGTAGAGAAGTGCGTGAATATCGGCTGGGGGAAAAAAGATGTGGCGGGAGAAATGGAAGCCCTTCTGGGTATCCCCGCATTTGCCGGTAATGATGCCAATGTGGCAGCCCTCGGTGAAATGTGGCAGGGCAGCGGCAAAGGTATGAAAAACATTGTCATGGTGACACTGGGAACAGGTGTCGGCGGCGGAGTGATCGTGAATGAAAAGATCGTATCCGGATTCCACGGTTACGGCGGAGAGATCGGGCATATGAAAGTGAATATCCATGAGAAGGAGCGCTGCGGCTGCGGCGGCTGCGGCTGCCTGGAGCAGTACTGCTCGGCAACGGGGATTGTGAATGAGACACTCAAGGCCCTTTCAAGGACTTCGGAGGAAACTTCACTCAGAAGCATCTCCCCGCTTTCATGCAGAGACATATTCAATGAGGCAAAATCCGGAGATGAATTTGCCTTAAGACAGGTGGAGATATTTGCTGACCGTCTGGCGAGAGGACTGTCTCTGATATCCTGTGTGACGGATCCGGAAGAGTTTATCATTGGCGGCGGCGTGTCCAGGGCCGGACAGATCATACCGGACCTGGTAGCAAAGAACTTCGGCAAGTATGTGTTCGGAGGCCAGAAAAAAACCCGTTTCACACTGGCTGTGCTTGGAAATGATGCCGGAATCTACGGTGCTGCAAGACTGGTAATGAAGTAAAAAAAGCCTGTTGATATTTAGCAATATTTGGAAGAAATACATAAAGAGGGCTATCAAGCCCTCTTTTATTTTGTGCGCTTTCCACATTGAGATTTTTATATATAAATAGTATATTATTTAATGGCTAACTTGATTTTTTTACAAATGAAAATGTATTACGAAGAAAGATACTACTATGTCAGACTTTTTACAGAAACTATCTGAAGGAATTCATAAAGGGACCGTTCTCTGTCAGGAGCCTATGAGCAGGCATACCACTTTCTGTGTCGGAGGGCCGGCAGATTATTTTGTCAGTCCGGGATCACAGGAGGAGGCTGCATTTGCTGTTCGCTGTGCCCGGGAAGAACAGGTGCCTTTTTTTGTTGTCGGTAAGGGAAGTAACCTTCTGGTTTCCGACCGGGGTTACCGGGGCATGATCCTGCAGATCGGAAAGAATCTTCAGGATGTCCGGACAGATGGTACGGTCATCACGGCCGACGCGGGAGCGACACTTGCCATGGTGGCCAGAAGCGCTCTCAACAGTTGTCTGACAGGTCTTGAGTTTGCAGCCGGAATCCCCGGAACAGTGGGCGGCGGCGTCTCTATGAACGCGGGGGCCTATAACGGGGAGATAAAGGACGTCCTCATCGATACGGATGTGCTGACGACTGAAGGACGGGTGGAAACGATCAAGGCGGAAGATATGGAGCTGTCCTACCGGCGCAGTTGTGTTTTTGACCGTGGCTATATCGTCCTTTCCGCGCGTTTCGGACTTGAACGGGGAGACAGGGAGCAGATCCTGGCCAGGATGGAAGAACTTGCATCTGCCAGAAAGAGCAAGCAGCCCCTGGAGTATCCCAGTGCGGGAAGCACCTTTAAGAGGCCGGAAGGATATTTTGCAGGAAAGCTGATCCAGGATGCCGGCCTGAAGGGCTACACGGTAGGGGGCGCCCAGGTTTCGGAAAAACACAGCGGGTTTGTGATCAATAAAGGCGGCGCCACTGCATCGGAGATCGCCTTCCTGATCCGGCGCGTTCAGGAGCAGGTGAAGAAGGCCTATGGCGTGACCATGCATCCGGAAGTTCGTTTTGTGGGTTTTGACGAGTCAGAGGTGACCAGGTGAGACTGATTATTGTGTCGGGCATGTCGGGAGCGGGCAAGACAACCGCCCTCAATATGCTGGAAGACAGAGGATTCTTTTGCGTAGATAATCTGCCGGTCATGCTTTTGCCTAATTTCGGCCAGATGGCGGCCGACAAAGGTATTGAGGTCAATGAGATCGGCGTGGGAGTCGACATCCGGAGCGGAGGGAGACTGAATACCTTTAACGAGCAGCTCCGGCAGCTGAAAGAACAGGGAATCCAGTACGAGATTCTCTTTCTGGACGCGGAGGATCCTGTCCTGATCAAAAGATACAAAGAGACCCGAAGGAAACACCCGCTTTCCAGAGAAGGGCGGATCGAGACCGGGATCATCCGGGAGAGAGAAAAGATTGCCTTTATCCGGGAACAGGCGGATTATATTATAGATACGTCAACCTTGCTGACGCGGGAATTGAAAAAAGAGATCGACAAGATCTGTGATAATGGAGGAAGTTACGGCAATTTCATCGTCACGGTCCTGTCCTTCGGATTCAAAAACGGAATCCCGGCAGACGCGGACCTTGTCTTTGATGTCCGCTTTCTTCCCAATCCCTACTATGAATCTTCTCTGCGAAGCCTGACCGGAAACTCTGTCAGGGTACGCAATTTCGTAATGAAAAACGGGGACGGGGAGGTCTTCGTGGACAAGCTCGAGGACCTGTTTTCATTTCTTATTCCGCGCTATATTGACGAGGGAAAGAACAATATTGTGATCGGTATCGGATGCACCGGCGGGCGGCACCGGTCGGTGGCAATTGCGGGCGAGCTGTACGACAGACTTCGCGGCCTGCCCTGCACGGCACGGCTGGAACACCGTGATATAGAGAAGGACAAGCGTATCAAAGGATAACTGAGGTGAGTAATGTCATTTTCCTCTGATGTAAAGGAAGAATTGTCAAGAGTGACCGACAGTGAGCAGCACTGCAGGATCGCGGAGCTGTCTGCGATCATCAGTCTGTGCGGCCTTGTCAGAAAACATGCGGGAGGCTACGGAATCCGCCTTCAGACGGAAAATGTTCCGGTGGCCCGCAGATTTTATAAATTGCTGAAGGAGACTTTTTTCCTGCAGCCGGAAGTGTCTGTAAGAAGACATGATTATCTGAAGAAAAACCGTTATTATACCATAACAGTCCGGGACAGCCGGGCCGGAATGAAGATTCTGAAGAGCACGGGAATCCTGAATAATCTGGGTTATATCGATGAAGACAGAGATATTCTGGATAATCCGGTCCTGCAAAGGACCTGCTGCAGAAGGGCTTTTCTTCGGGGCGCGTTTCTCTCCGCAGGATCCATGACGGATCCGGAGAAGAATTATCATTTTGAAGTAGTGTGCTCATCCTTTGAAAAGGCATCGTGGGTACGGGACCTTTTCAATTCCTTCGATCTGGAGGCAAAGATCGTGGAAAGGAAGAAATACTATGTCGTATACATGAAGGAAGGTTCGATGATTTCGGACGCCCTTAATGTGATGGGAGCACATGTTGCACTGATGAAGTTTGAAAATGTGCGGATTCTGAAGGAGGTGCGAAACGAGGTTAACCGCAGGGTGAACTGTGAGGCAGCCAACATTAATAAGACTGTTTCAGCAGCAAGAAAACAAATTGAAGACATTAGATATATAGACAGGACGGTCGGACTTGACTCACTTCCGCTGTCCCTTCGTGATGTTGCTTATGCCCGGCTGGAGGAGCCGGAAATATCACTGAAGGAACTGGGAGCCGGTCTTCGGGTTCCCGTGGGCAAGTCGGGCGTCAACCACAGATTGAGAAAACTGTCACAGATCGCACAGGAGATCCGTGATAAGGGAAGGTATAAATAATTTTCAGCAGGAGGTTAATCATGATTACAAAAGCTATGGAGATTAAGATTCCTCAGGGGCTTGACCCCGGTACAATCGCTCTCTTTATCCAGATTGCGAGTCAGTATGACAGCAGAGTGTATGTTGAAGTGGGTAACAAGAAAGTGAATGCAAAAAGCCTTATGGGTATGATGACCCTTGGCGTTGCCCATGGTGAGGAAGTGACTGTCAGTGCGGACGGCGCTGATGAAAAGCAGGCTCTGCGTCATATATTAAGTTACCTCAGCAATGAGGAGGAATAATTTCTTAACGTAATCATAATCAGGAAAAGTAAAGAGATGAATAAAAGCGGACGCCGGAATCAAATCTCTGATCCGGCGTCTGTTGTGTCGTCTGTAATATTTATTGGAATTGAGTCTTTGTCGAAACCGTAGAAATTGTAGAAAAGATTCTCGTCATATGAGAGGACCGTCCACTTCCTGTCCTGTATGCCAAAGACGATATCACCGTCCATGCTCTTTTTCGGGGCTTTTTCTTTTGCATCCCGGTAAAGTTCCACGATAATCTCTGACAGTTCGCCTTTGTCGGCATCCTTGTCGAAGAGGCCGGTGATATACTTTTTGAAGCGGTCCCATAGGGAGGAGTCAGTGTCGGTAATCTGTTCTTTCAGCTCCGCCATGACAGCGGACGGCAGTGTGGAGAAGTCAGTGTTTTCCACGTGGACAGTGACGGTACAGCGATTCCAGCTGACCTGGCTTCCTGTAACCTTATAGGAGGCATCTGCGACGATCTCATCGATCAGCGGGTCAAGATCCAGGGAATCCGGATTAATGTACTGGTCGAGGCCCGCCTCGGAAAGCTTTTCCGATATGACCTGCCTTATCACAGCCCTGACGTCGGGATTCTCCTGCAGGGCCGGGGGCCGATGCTCAGGGTCCATCTCTGAAAAGTCCATGGCCTTGGCCTGTTCAAAAGCGGAGTTGACTGCCTGTACACACTTTCCTTCCACCGTGTGAAGATAATAGCGGTAGGCAGCATAGCCGCCGGCAGCCAGAATCAGAAACAGAAGGGGGATGATGATAAGAGCCGGTCGGACACCTGCTTTTTTCCTTCTTCTGGGAACCGGGCTGTAGATTGCATTGCCGAGGGGAGCATTGCAATTGGGACAATAAAGTTCCTCTTCAGTGTAAGGTTTACCACAGTTGGGGCAGTTCACAGGTCTTCACCTCCTTTTTTCCGGTTTTACGGGATTTTTGTTTAAGTATAGGCAGAAGGCCTGAGGCTGTCAAGACGGGATATTTATGATTTTTCACATTTTTTCATTATCATCTTATTGCTATTTTAGGTAGACAAAAGGTTGAGAAAAGGCTAAAATGTCACTATACTTTCCAGTTGTATTTTGATACATACTGGTGAAGGGCAGGTTGGTTTTTGTGGATAAGGAAAAGCATACATTTTCATGGAAAGAAACAGCGCTGCGGGGAATGACGGCGCTCTTTGTCCTGATCAGTGCGATTGTTTTCTTTTTCCTGATCTATAAGATAGAACCGATTTTAAGTTTTTTCGGGCGGATCGTCTCCATACTGATGCCGATCATACTGGGCTGCGCCCTGGCCTATCTGCTGAATCCTCTTGTAGTGGCAGCTGAAAGATTCCTGTCAGTAAAGGTGCTGGCCGACCTGAAAAGGCCGGCGTCAGCGAAGAAGAAGGCCGGGCTCGCCCGGATCCTGGCAATTATTGTGAGCTTTGCTTTCCTGTTTCTGGCCATTTATGTTGTGCTGGTTCTGGTGATTCCCCAGATCTATGTGAACATTCGTAATCTTATATACGCTCTGCCGGGACAGGTTACGGCTTTCATGAACTGGATCACGGCCATGAGCGAAAACAACGAGGAGCTGAACAGGCTGATACGGCAGGCCTACAGTGAAGGGATGAACTTCCTGACCAACTGGATGAAAACGGACATGCTCGATCAGGTCGGGGTTGTGATCAGCGGCGTAGTGGGAGTCTTTAATACATTGCTGGATTGTCTGGTCGGCGTTATCGTCGCAGTCTATGTCCTGATGAGCAAGGAAACCTTCAAGCGTCAGACAAAGAAGCTGATCTATGCTTTTCTGAATGACAGACAGGCTGAGCTGGTCATCGATGTACTTAAGCAGAGCGACAGGATTTTTGGCGGCTTTATCAGCGGCAAGCTGGTGGACTCGCTGATCATCGGGATCCTCTGTTTCATCGGCTGTCTGATTCTGAAACTGCCTTATGCCGTTCTGGTCAGTGTGATCGTGGGAGTGACGAACGTTATTCCCTTCTTTGGGCCTTATATCGGTGCGACCCCGTCATCGATACTGATTCTTCTGGCCAGCCCTTCAAAGGGACTGATTTTTATTGTTTTCATTTTCCTGCTTCAGCAGCTGGACGGCAATGTGATCGGCCCCAAGATCCTGGGTGAGAGCACAGGCCTTTCTCCCTTCTGGGTGGTGTTTGCCATCCTGCTGGGCGGAGGACTTTTCGGAATTGTGGGCATGCTGGTAGGCGTGCCGGTATTCGCAGTTTTTTACTATCTGGTTAAACGTTTTATTAACTATCTGCTTAGGGAAAAAGGTAAAAAAATATAAAAAAATCCTGGGGGATTATAAGGAGGTAAAACATGATCTACACGGTTACATTTAATCCTGCGCTGGACTATGTGGTGTTTCTCGATGGTCTTAATCCCGGAGATATCAACCGGTCAGTCAGGGAGTCCATTTTCTACGGTGGAAAAGGAATCAATGTTTCCACGATCCTGAATACACTGGGTCTGGAGACGTCAGCATTGGGATTCATCGCCGGATTTACCGGCAAGGCCTTAAAAGAAGGCCTTGCTTCTCTGGGAATCCATGCGGATTTCATTGAGCTGCCGGAAGGAAATACCAGAATCAACGTCAAGGTAAAACACGGTGACGAGACAGAAATCAACGGGCAGGGACCGGTGATCACGCCGGAAGCTCTGGACCAGCTTTTCGCGAAACTGGATACTCTTACAGAGGAAGACATACTTGTTCTGGCAGGAAGTATCCCCAACACTCTGCCGGACGATGTCTATGAGAGAATCATGGCAAGACTGGAACCCAAGGGAATCCGGATCGTGGTAGACGCAACAAAGGATCTTCTGATGAATGTCCTCAAGTATCATCCCTTCCTGATTAAGCCCAACAACCATGAGCTTGGTGAAATGTTCGGCGTGGTCCTGAAGACACCGGAAGAGATTGAGCACTACGCTAAGGAACTCCAGAAGAAGGGTGCCAGAAATGTCCTGATTTCCATGGCAGGGGACGGCGCAATGCTTATTACGGAAGACGGTCAGACTATTAAGATCGGCACGCCGAAAGGCAAAGTTGTCAACTCGGTAGGAGCCGGAGATTCCATGGTAGCAGGATTTGTAGCGGGATATCTCCGCACAGGCAGCTACGAGGAGGCATTAAAGACGGGTACTGCGGCAGGAAGCGCAACTGCTTTCTCGGAGGGACTCGCATCACTTGAGATGTACAACAGCATGCTTGAGCAGCTGGAGGCATAAAGAAACAGTGATATGACCTGGCTGTAAACGGTACAGTTGCAGACCGGGCATCACCATAAAGGGGAAAGGAGACACTATAATGAGAATTGTTGACCTGTTAAAAAAGGATGCCATTATCCTGAATGCACAGATCGGGAACAAAGATCAGATGATCGACACCCTGATCGCGCTTCATGATAGGGTGGGCAACATCAGCAGCAGAGATGAATACAAAGCCGGCATCATGAAAAGAGAGGCCGAGGGCCCGACAGCGATCGGAGACGGAATTTGTATTCCGCATTCCAAGAACGAGGCGGTTATCCAGCCGGGTATCGCTTCCGTTACTATTCCTGACGGAATTGACTGCCAGGCACTTGATGGAGGTCTTTCCAAGCTCTTCTTCATGATCGCTGCACCGGCAACCGGTTCCGACGTACATCTGGAGGCGCTGGCAAGACTGTCAACCATCCTGATGGACGGCGCTTTCCGTGAGAAGCTTCTTGCGGCAAAGACACCGGAAGAATATCTGGCAGCTATCGATGAGAAAGAAACACAGAAGTTTGGCGCAGCAGAAGAAGCTCCCGCAGAGGCAGCTCCGGCAGCTGCAGCAGCACCCAGGGCAGAAGGCGGCTATCGCATTCTGGCTGTTACAGCATGTCCCACAGGTATCGCTCATACCTATATGGCAGCTGAGTCCCTTGAAGAAAAGGGTAAGGAAATGGGCTATCCGCTGAAGGCTGAGACAAATGGTTCCGGCGGTGCAAAGAATGTATTGACAAAAGAAGAAATCGCAGCTTGTGACGGTATCATCATCGCAGCGGACAAGAATGTCGAGATGGCACGTTTCGACGGAAAACCTGTTGTGAAGACCAAGGTACAGGATGGTATCCATAAACCGCAGGAGCTGATCGAAAAGATCATCAACGGCGAAGCACCCATCTATCACCATACCGGTGAGGCTGCAGCAGATGAAGGCGAAAACGAGAGCTTCGGACATCAGCTTTACAAGCACCTGATGAACGGTGTATCTCACATGCTTCCCTTCGTAATCGGCGGCGGTATTCTGATCGCCCTTGCATTCCTTTTTGACGATTACAGCATCAACCCGGCTAACTTCGGTAAGAACACACCTCTTGCAGCAGTCCTGAAGACTGCCGGCGAGTACGCATTTAACTTTATGCTTCCGATCCTGGCAGGTTACATTGCCATGAGTATCGCTGACAGACCAGGCCTTATGCCCGGTTTCGTAGGCGGATGGATCGCTGCTCAGGGAACTTCCTTCAACAGTATCATCGCCAGTGTAAAGGGTGATGAGGTTGCAGTTGTATCCGGCGGTTTCATCGGCGCTTTATTTGCAGGTTTTGTAGCTGGTTATCTTGTACTCGGTCTCAAGAAGATCACAGAAAAGATGCCTGCATCCATGGATGGTCTGAGACCTATGCTGATCTACCCGGTCGGCGGTCTGGCACTGATCATGGCAGTTATGTTTGCTGTCAACCCATTCTTCGCTTGGCTGAATACACTTCTGGCTAATGCACTGGGATCTCTTGGCGGCGCAAATGCTGTTCTCCTCGGAGCAGTAGTAGGCGGTATGATGTCCATCGACATGGGCGGCCCGTTCAACAAGGCTTCCTACGTATTCGGTACGGCGGCGCTGGCAACAGCGACAGAGGCAAGCCCCCAGGGCTTCATGATCATGGCTGCAGTTATGGCAGGCGGAATGGTTCCTCCGATCGCTATCGCTATCTCCTCCTGGTTATTCAAGACCAAGTTTACGGATAATGACCGTGCAAACGCTCCGGTTAATGCGATCATGGGTCTCTGCTTCATTTCCGAGGCAGCTATCCCCTATGCTGCAGGAGATCCGGGACATGTCATCCCCTCCTGTGTAGTAGGATCTGCAGTAGCAGGCGCTCTGTCCATGCTGTTCGGATGTACTCTCCGTGCTCCTCATGGCGGAATCTTCGTTATCCCGACCATCGGAAATCCGGTTATGTACCTCTTTGCACTTCTGATCGGCTCTGTAGTAGGAGCAGTTCTTCTGGGTGTTCTCAGAAAAGATGTTACAGCAAAATAAATAAAAGTTCAGCCGGGAAAACCGGCTGCAACGGTCACGGAACTGCTGTCAGACGAACCCTTCGTCCGGCAGCAGTTTTTTTTGTCCCCAGGCCCGGTCCGGCGGCCCGGAAGGTTGACTTTCTAATAACAAGAAATTATAATTAGTATGAGTAATAATCGAAATACATTTTAGTGGGGGTCAATATGAGTTTTATGAATGAACTGCCTCTTACAGGCGTAAAAAATGCGAGAGATCTTGGCGGTATTATGACAGCAGACGGTAAGCGCATCAAGGATAAAAAGCTGATCCGCAGCGGCGCTCTGTGTGGTGCGACCGGAGAAGACTTAAGAATCCTTTTTGAAGATTATGATGTTAAGACTGTGATCGACCTGCGTACCGCAAGGGAGAGAAAACTGATGCCCAATCCCTGCATGCCGGATATCTCCGAGATCTGGAATCCTCTTTACATGGAAGATATTCAGGGCCTTGGCGTATTCAAGCCCGATGATACGGATATCCTGATGAACCGTCTGAAATCCATGTTTATCCTTGATACGGACCGCGAGATCCTGCGGGAAGACGCTGCAAAGCAGGTCCGCGACATGGTCGTGACGGACGGTTTCGATCCGGAAGCCAGCATGGCAAGATTATATCAGAAGTTTGTTAACAATCAGATCATCCAGAAGCAGGTGAAACAGTTCTTCTCCATTATTGCCAACAGAAGGGGCGGAGCTATTTTATGGCACTGTACCGCTGGCAAGGACAGGACAGGCGTGATCACAGCCCTTCTCCTGCATGTGCTGGGTGTACCCAAAGAGACCATTATTGCCAATTATGAGCTTTCCGCTGAGTCCTCAGAGGATGCGGTTGATTTCCTGCTGGGACAGATGTTCCCCGGAAACACGGCAGAGGCAGAAAAGCTCAGAAGCCTTGCAAAACCGCTTTTCGGTGTAAAAACATGCTACATCAGGTCCTTCTTCGATGCGGTTGAGCGTGATTACGTCAGTGTGGATAATTATCTGCAGAAAGCAATCGAGATCCATGTGGACAATGTAGTCAGACTGCGTTCACTTTATCTGGATTAAGGAGAACAGTTGCTTCTGCGGCCTTGAAAGGGGGCGCTGTCATTGAGATTCGAGATAAGTGAAGTGATGCGCCAGGACCGGGTAATGGATCTGGTCTACGGAAACTGCGAGTCACCGGGCGATCTGCTCGGAAGACATTTTGTCAGGAACGGACAGGTTATTGCCGCCTTCCATCCCGAGGCGTCATCCATGGAACTGATCGATGATACAGGCAAAGTATATCCCATGGATATGGTGGAAAGGCAGCCGATCTTCGCGGTATTTCTGCAGAACAGGAGACACTTTCCCTATCGGATCCGTATGTCTTTTTCTGACGGAAATACATTTGTCAGTCGTGATCCGTATACATTTGACGGGCAGATTCTTCCGGAGGAAGCGAAACTCTTTTCGGAAGGAGTCTGGAAGGAAGCGGCACAAAAGCTTGGCAGTCACCCCGACACTGTAGCCGGAGTGGAAGGCACCCGCTTCGCCGTGTGGGCTCCCAATGCCCGCCGGGTCAGCGTGGTGGGAGACTTCAATTACTGGAACGGCATGATCTATCCCATGCAGAGAGTGGCCGGGACGGATTTTTTCGAGCTGTTTCTGCCGGATGTACATCCCGGACAGCTCTATAAATATGAGATCAAGAACCGCCAGGGGGATGTATACCAGAAGAGAGATCCCTTTGCCCTGATGAATGAAATGAAGGAAAACGGGGCATCGATCATCTTAAACATGGGGCTTTTCAACTGGGATGACCGCAGATGGACTGCCTCAAGAACGATCAGGGGACTGCCCGCCAGACCTGTGTCAATCTGCGAGATCTATTTTCCGGAAATCATGTATCCGGAGGAAGAAGTCCGGGAGACAGTGCTTGCCATGGGATCCACCCATATTCTGCTGAAGAACCGGCCGGAAGGCGGAAAAGTCCTGTCGGAAGAACTTTCGGGTGTTCTGGAAAAAGAGGACCTGCAGGCAAATCAGAAGGGCATATTCGAGCCGGCCTACAGTATGAGCGCGCCCGACAGGCTGCGGCTCTTCATTGACCGCTGCCATAGGAATCATATCTCGGTATTGATGGAAATCACGCCGGATTATCTGGAAAAGGGCGCTTCCTATCTGCGGGAATTTGCCGGCATCCGGGCAAATGTCCCGGAGGTCCTGGAGAGTGTCTCGGGCGACAGAGCCTTTACCTATTTCTTTGACGAGGGTAAGGAAATCTACAATTATATACTGACCTGTCTTGCATTCTGGATCAAGGCCTACCATGTGGACGGCTTTGTCCTGGACGGCTTCCGGAGGAAGATTCTTCAGATCTGCAGACTGGCGGAATCCGGCGGCCTGCTTCCGGGAAGCGAAAAAATGGATGCCCTGCTGGAAAAAGGATATGAGTATTTGGGACGCCTCAGGGAAAGCATCCGGGAGATAGACAGCAGCGTACTTGTTGCAGGAGAAAGAATCACTGCGGACAGTCTTCTGGAAGGTCAGAGCGGATGGCCGGGAGAGCATTTCTCCTATCCGGACTTTGATCTTTACTGGGACGATGAAATACTGGCGGGGCTGGATAGATTTATGTGGACAGAACCGGACAAACAGGCCGCAAGCGTCAGCCTTCTGACTATGCCGGTCATGCGTGCCGGCAGACATGATAAGCTGATCCGCATCAATGAAGAGTGGGAAGGCGGCGGATTCGGAAACGGAGCCGGAAGAGCCGGAATGACGGCCACTTCAGCCTATGCCTTTCTGATGGGAATGCCGGGCAAGAAAGTATGGTCCCTGAATCCCAACGAGAATGCTCTGAGCCGGCGGTTTGCACAGGACCTTTTCTCACTGTACAGGGAAATGCCTGCCCTCCACGAATCCTACGAGGCGGGAGGCCGGTTTGAGTGGATCAATGCCCAGGACGGCGTGACAGGAATCATAAGCTTTATAAGAACGGCAGTGCACGGACGGGACAGCCTGCTGTTTGTATGTAATTTCGGTACGAGAGACCAGAACGGCTATCGTGTCGGTGTCCCGAAGAGGGGGATTTATCAGCCGGTGCTGACCAACAGTGAACCGGAATACGGAGGAAACGGAAGCCTTGCCTATGAGGCTGTGGAAGCAGAGTCAATACCCCAGGATCTGCGGGATTACTCCATTCGAATTTCGCTGGCGGCAAAAACAGTGGTGATCTACCGCTTTGACTGATAAATGAATTGTTGATCAGGAGGTATTTTTCATGAAACACGAGTGTATATTTTGTAAGATTGCAAACGGGCAGATCCCGTCGTCGACTATATACGAGGACAGCCACTTCAGGGTGATCCTGGATATTAATCCGGCGACCAGGGGCCACTCTCTGATAATCCCGAAAGAGCATTATGACAATATTTATGATATGGACGCGGAAACTGCCGGAAAGCTCTTTTCCCTGGCAGCTTATATTGCGCGCTCTATTCAGAAGGGTACGGATTGTGACGGCCTTAATATCGTACAAAATAACGGAGAGGCTGCGGGACAGACAGTCGACCACCTGCACCTGCACCTGATTCCGCGCTATAAGGGAGACGGCCAGAAGATTCTCTGGACTCCGCATGAGTCTGACGCGGATGAACTCGAGGAGATCAGAAAAAAGATCAAAAAGGAACTGTAGACCCCCACAGAAATCATATGAATATAACACGGGAAACGAAGCATGGGAAAAATGGATTTTAAACCGGGAAATATGCTGTATCCGCTGCCGGCCGTACTGGTGACGGTCAGGGACGGAGACGGAAAGGACAATCTCTTCACTGTCGCCTGGGCAGGCACTGTCTGCACAAATCCGCCCATGCTTTCTGTGTCTGTAAGGCCTTCCCGCCATTCCTATAAAATGATGAAGGAGACGGGCGTATTTGCCGTTAATCTGACCACGCGGTCCATGGCGCGGCAGACGGATTACTGCGGCGTACGCTCCGGCAGAGACCATGACAAATGGGAAGAGACAGGCCTTACCAAAGAAGAAGGTAAAAAGATATCGGTATCCGTCATTGCCGAGAGTCCGGTCAATATTGAGTGCCGGGTCCGTCAGGTGATTCCTCTGGGATCCCATGACCTCTTTCTGGCAGATGTGGTTCATGTCACGGTGGACGAAAAATACATGGATGAAAAGGGAGGCTTTCATCTGGAGAAGGCCGATCCCATCGTATATTCTCACGGAAAATACTTTGATCTCGGCACTGAGCTGGGAACTTTCGGCTATTCCGTGAGAAAAAAGAACAGAAAACGAAGGAAAGAAAAAGGAAAATAGGCACTTTTAATGAATTTACAAGCCATTCTTTTTCTGTTATAATGAAACGACATATGGAATTTATCTGAGTCCGCCCGCGGACTTTGTTTATGAAGAATACATTACTTTGATAATAAGATATAGAGGTGCAAAATGGAGCAATACATCATTAAGGGAGGGAGACCCCTTGTTGGAGAGGTTACCATTGGCGGAGCAAAGAATGCTGCCCTTGGAATTCTGGCCGCAGCAATTATGACGGACGGAGAATGCCTGATTGACAATGTACCCAACGTAAGAGATATTAACGTATTACTGCAGGCCATGGACCAGATCGGCGCCCGGATAGACAGAATCAGCGACAGTGAGGTGCGGATCAGCGGAAAACAGATCGACTCGGGGCATGACCTGGTGGTTGATAATGAATATATTCGAAAAATCAGAGCGTCATATTATCTGATCGGCGCTCTCCTGGGAAAGTATAAAAAAGCAACGGTGGTGCTTCCGGGAGGATGTGATATCGGAAGCAGGCCTATCGATCAGCACATCAAGGGATTCCGTGCCTTAGGCGCGGAGGTGCGTATTGAGGACGGTATGATCCACGCACAGGCCAAAGAACTGATCGGAAGCCACATTTATCTGGATGTGGTCTCTGTGGGGGCCACGATCAATATCATGATGGCGGCAGCCCTGGCAAAGGGAAAGACCATCATTGAAAATGCGGCAAAAGAGCCCCATATCGTTGACGCGGCAAACTTCCTCAACAGCATGGGAGCGAAGATCCGCGGCGCCGGAACCGACGTGATCAGGATCACAGGTGTGGAATCCTTCCATGATACCAGGTATTCCATCATCCCCGATCAGATCGAGGCAGGGACATTTATGATGGCGGCAGCCGCAACCAGGGGAGATGTCCTAATCAAAAATGTAATTCCCAAGCATCTGGAGGCCATTTCCGCCAAGCTGACGGAGATCGGAGCCCAGGTGGATGAGTCGGATGACGCAGTCCGCGTTACAGCAACCCGGAGACTGAAGCATACCCAGATCAAGACTCTGCCCTATCCGGGATTCCCCACGGATATGCAGCCTCAGATGGCAGTGACCCTGGGTCTTTCCAAGGGAACCAGCACTATCACGGAGAGTATCTTTGAAAACCGTTTCCGCTATGTGGACGAGCTTCGCCGCATGGGTGGAAATGTAAAAATGGTAGGCGGAAATACCGCGATTCTTTACGGAGTGGAAAAGTATACAGGCGCCAAGATTGAAGCGCCCGATCTGCGGGCCGGAGCCGCCCTTGTTATTGCGGGCCTTGCCGCAGAGGGATATACGACCGTTACGGAGATCGGATATATCCAGCGTGGCTACGAGCGCTTTGACGAAAAGCTCAGGGAGCTGGGAGGCCTGATCGAGAAGGTAGACTCCGAGAAGGCAACCAATAAGTTCATCTACAAAACCGGTCTTGCCAACTGACCGGGACACACCGATAATATAAGGCTATTTCAAAAGGAAGGTCCATCGGACGTTCCTTTTGTTGCATTGTATCAAAAAACAGCTGACAGTATCAGCAAACAGGTAAAAGAAAAGATTAAGAGACAAAGAGGAGACAAAAGGAAATATGGAAAGAGTTCTGTTTACATCGGAATCCGTAACGGAGGGACATCCTGATAAAATGTGCGATCAGGTATCCGATGCGATTCTTGATGCACTGATGGAAAAAGATCCCATGAGCCGTGTCGCCTGTGAGACAGCGATGACGACCGGTATTGTTTTTGTTATGGGAGAGGTTACGACCAACGCTTATGTCGATATCCAGCAGATCGTGCGTGACACGGTGACGGAGATCGGTTACACAAGAGGAAAATACGGCTTTGATGCTGAAACATGCGGTGTCATGGTATCCCTGGATGAGCAGTCTGCAGATATCGCCATGGGCGTGGACCGGGCTCTGGAGGCCAGGGAAAACCAGATGTCAGAGGAGGAACTTGAGGCCATCGGAGCAGGCGATCAGGGAATGATGTTCGGTTATGCGACCAACGAGACCCCTGAGTACATGCCCTATCCGATCTCTCTTGCCCACAGGCTGACCCGTCAGCTGACAAAGGTCAGAAAAGACGGAACGCTGCCTTATCTGCGCCCTGACGGAAAGTCACAGGTCACAGTGGAGTATGACGAAAACGGAAAGCCCTTCCGCCTGGATGCGGTGGTACTTTCCACACAGCATGATCCGGATGTGACACAGGAGCAGATTCACGAGGATATCCGCCGCTATGTCTTTGACCGGGTTCTGCCGGAAGATATGGTGGATGAAAAAACAAAGTTCTTTATTAATCCGACGGGACGTTTTGTTATAGGCGGACCCCACGGAGACAGCGGTCTGACCGGAAGAAAGATTATTGTTGATACATATGGAGGATATGCCCGTCACGGCGGCGGCGCCTTTTCCGGAAAAGACTGTACCAAGGTTGACCGTTCGGCAGCCTATGCCGCAAGGTATGTGGCAAAAAACCTGGTGGCTGCGGGATTTGCGGATCAGTGCGAGATCCAGCTGTCCTATGCCATTGGCGTGGCACAGCCCACATCGATTATGGTCGATACGTTTGGAACAGGAAAAGTAAGCAGCAGCCGGATCGTGGAGATCATTCGTGAGAATTTTGATCTGAGGCCGGCGGGGATCATCCGGATGCTCGACCTGAGGAGACCGATCTACAAGCAGACAGCTGCTTACGGTCATTTCGGGCGTGACGACCTGGATCTTCCCTGGGAGAAACTTGACAGAGTGGAGCAGCTGAAGGCATCCCTCGGGGAGAAATAATAATGTTAAAAAACAAGACAGTCGTGCTGGGAGTGACAGGAAGTATAGCGGCATATAAGATTGCGGGCCTGGCAAGTATGCTGGTCAAACAGCACTGCAATGTGCACGTGATCATGACCCGGAACGCGACACAGTTTATTAACCCGGTCACATTTGAAACACTGACAGGCAATAAATGTCTGGTCGACACATTTGACAGGAATTTTCAGTTTCATGTGGCCCACGTAAGTCTGGCACAGGAGGCCGATGTGATGATGATTGCGCCGGCCAGTGCCAACATGATCGGGAAACTGGCCCACGGAATCGCGGATGATATGCTGAGTACGACAGCCCTGGCCTGCACTTCCCCGATCATCGTATCGCCGGCCATGAATACGCATATGTATGAAAATCCGGCAGTACAGGAGAACCTGGAAACCCTGCGGCGCTACGGAATGACTGTGATCGATCCGGCCTCAGGCCGCCTGGCATGCGGTGACAGCGGCGCCGGAAAGATGCCGGAGCCCCAGACCCTGATGGAATACATTCTGCGGGAGATTGCCTGCGAGAAGGATCTTAAGGGAGTACGGGTCATGGTTACCGCCGGACCGACCAGGGAGGCGATCGACCCGGTACGTTTTATCACTAACCGTTCTACCGGGAAAATGGGCTATGCCCTGGCGCGCAGAGCCATGCTGCGGGGGGCGGAGGTCACTCTGGTATCAGGACCGGTAGGTCTTGAGCCGGTTCCTTTTGTCGACACGGTTCCCGTTATCAGCGCCCGGGATATGTTTGAGGCGGTACGCGACAGAATGCCCTCCCATGATATTCTGATCAAGGCGGCAGCTGTGGCGGACTACCGGCCTGACCATGTCAGTGAAGAAAAGATTAAAAAGAAAGACAGTGATATGATCATATCTCTGGAACGGACGACCGACATCATCGGCCATATCGGGGAGAACCGCAGACCGGACCAGGTCATCTGCGGATTTTCCATGGAGACCCAGAACATGCTGGAGAATTCCCGAAGGAAGCTGTCCGCCAAAAAGATGGATATGATCGTGGCCAATAATCTGAAAGAAAAGGGTGCAGGATTCGGAACGGATACCAACCGTGTCACTATCATCACTGAGAAGAAGGACGAAACTCTGAAGCTGATGTCCAAGGAGTGTGTGGCGGATGTGATCCTTGACAGGGCCGGCGGACTTTTGAAGGAACGCAGGCAGAGTCCGGAAGAAAGCCCGGAGATAAGAGAGGAGAGACCGTGAGAGCAGACAGACGACGGCGAATCCGTGTCTTATATGAGGATGAGAGTATTCTCGTCTGCATTAAGCCTGCCGGTATGCCCGTACAGAGTGACAGATCAAGAGATCCGGATATGCTGACTCTGCTCCGGGACAGGATCTTTATGGAAACAGGGGCAGAGAAAGAACCTTATCTGGCTGCTGTTCACCGTCTTGACAGACCCGTGGGCGGTCTGATGGTTTTTGCCAGGACAAAGGAAGCGGCCGCGGCCCTAAGCGAACAGATTCAAAAGTTTGAATTTGAAAAGGATTACCAGGCGGTGGTCTGCGGAGAGCCGGAAGAGCCGGAAGGAGTCATGGAAGATGAACTGCTTGCCGATCCGGTGACCAATATGACAAAGGTCGTAAGTCCCGGCACGCCCGGTGCCAGACATGCTCTTCTGGAATACGAAGTCATTGATGTGGTGGAGACAGAAGAAGGACTCCTGTCATGGGTCCTGGTGATTCTTCACACAGGCAGACATCACCAGATCCGTGCCCAGTTTGCCCACAGGGGACTCCCCCTCTACGGGGATGCCAGATATAATCCGGCCTTTGCCGGTAAAAAGGGTTCGGGCAAATGCTTTGCCGGAGTCGGTCTTTATGCCACCAGGCTGGCCTTCTGCCATCCGGTGACAGGAGAGAAGATGGTCTACAAGACCGAGCCGGAAGGAAAAGCATTTGACCTGCTGGATGTCGAGGCATATTAGGGATTCATCCCGTAACAGACGAGAAAGCTGATTACAGATAACATTTTTATAAATTGAACAGGAAGGATAACATTATGGCCAAAGAAAAGAAACTGGTGGAAGCAATCACCCCTATGGAACAGGATTTTGCCCAGTGGTATACGGACGTGGTCGTCAAGGCGGAACTGATCGCCTACTCTGCCGTTAAGGGAAGTATGATACTCCGTCCCCGCGGCTACGCAATCTGGGAAAGGATCCAGAAGGAACTGGATGCAAGATTTAAAGAGACAGGTGTGGAAAATGTATACCTGCCGCTTCTGATTCCGGAGAGTCTTCTGCAGAAGGAAAAGGATCATGTGGAAGGATTTGCCCCCGAAGTTGCATGGGTAACGATCGGCGGACAGGAAGAACTGGCGGAGAGACTCTGTGTCAGACCCACTTCCGAAACCCTCTTCTGCGATCATGTAAAAGACATCATTCATTCCTACCGTGATCTGCCGGTAATCTATAATCAGTGGTGCTCCGTGCTCCGTTGGGAAAAGACCACAAGACCCTTCCTTCGTTCATCGGAGTTCCTGTGGCAGGAAGGACATACCTTCCATGCGACAGCTGAGGAGGCCGAAGCCCGCACCGAGCAGATGCTCAATGTCTACGCAGACTTCTGTGAGGAAGTTCTGGCTATTCCTCTGGTAAAGGGAAGGAAAACAGATAAGGAGAAGTTTGCAGGAGCCGAGGCAACCTATACCATCGAAGCGCTCATGCATGACGGAAAGGCCCTGCAGTCCGGTACAAGCCACAACTTCGGCACCGGATTCGCGGAAGCATTTGAAATAAATTATACCAACAAAGAGAACAAGCTTACACCGGTCCATGAGACCTCCTGGGGACTGTCCACCCGTATCATCGGCGCCATTATCATGGTCCACGGTGATGACAGCGGACTGGTCCTGCCTCCGAGGATCGCGCCGGTCCAGACCATGATCATCCCCATCCAGCAGAAGAAGGCGGGGGTACTGGACAAGGCATTTGAGATCCGTGACGCTTTAAAAGACCGTTTCAGTGTGAAAGTGGACGATTCTGACAAGTCTCCGGGGTGGAAGTTCGCGGAGCAGGAGATCCAGGGTATCCCCACCAGGATTGAGATCGGCCCCAGAGATATAGCCGAGAATCAGGCAGTGATCGTGCGCAGGGATACAAGGGAGAAGATCGTTACACCGCTTGATCAGCTGGCAGACAGGCTGGAGCAGGTGCATGAGGAAATGCAGAAAGACCTCTATGACAAGGCAAAAGCTCATCTGGAGGCCCATACATTTATCGCTGAGAACTGGGATGAATTTAATGAAATTCTTGAAAAGGATCAGGGCTTCATCCGGGCCATGTGGTGCGGAAAGCGCGAATGCGAGGAGCAGATCAAGGAAGAGACCGGCGTGACAACCCGCTGTATGCCTTTTGTTCAGGCAAAGCATTCCGACCGCTGTGTTCATTGCGGAAAGCCTGCCAAATATGAAGTTTATTTTGGAAAAGCTTATTAAGGAAAGCCGGACAGGAAGGAGAAAAGACCATGTCAGATAAAGTGATCGCAGTAGCCGCAGGCAAGGAAATCACCGAAGCTGAGTTTAACCAGTTTTTACAGAACCTGCAGCCTCAGCAGCAGCAGTATGCCGCAACGCCCGAGGGAAGAAGGCAGGCACTGACCCAGTACGCTAATTATTTCCTTTTCGCCAGACTGGGCGAAGAAAGGGAGTACGATAAAACAAAAGAGTTTGAACAGATCCTGAACGGAGCAAGGACAGAGCTCTTAAGCCAGTTTGCCCTGACACAGGAGATCCAGGGAATTACAGCGACTGACGAAGAGTGCAGAGCATATTTTGAAGCCCATAAAGACCAGTTCAGAAAAGACGCTTCGGCAAAGGCAAAGCACATCCTGATGGATGACGAGGAAAAGATCCTGAAAGTTCGCGATGAAATCGAACAGGGAGAAAAAACATTTGAAGAAGCGGCCGGCGCTTATTCTAGCTGCCCCTCCAAGGCACGGGGCGGTGATCTCGGTACATTCGGGCCCGGACAGATGGTCAGGGAGTTTGACCAGGCTGTATTTGAAGCGGAGGAAACCGGAAAAGTCATCGGTCCGGTAAAGACACAGTTCGGTTTTCACCTGATTCGGGTGGATGAGCTCTCCAAAGGCCAGGCTGCATCATATGAAGAGGTGGCAGAACAGATCCGCCGCCAGCTTACCGGTGAAAAGCAAAATGAAAAATACATGGCTGTCAGGGCGGAAGCAATCGAAAAGTTCGGACTGGAGTTTAAATAGAAACTGATAAAGGCCTAAAATTACCTTTATTTTTTCAGAACACTGGTTTATAATAAAATGGAAACTTAGGGCGATGCTTATATACATCGGCACCTGCCTGAAGGCAGACAAATATATGGAGGTAGATTATCATGGGATTAGTATCTGCAAAAGAAATGTTAGAGAAGGCTAAAGCGGGCAAATATGCAGTTGGCCAGTTCAACATCAACAACCTTGAGTGGACAAAAGCCATTCTTGAGACTGCACAGGAGAACAACTCCCCTGCAATTCTCGGTGTGTCTGAAGGTGCCGGAAAGTATATGGGCGGCTACCACGCTGTTGTAGGCATGGTTAACGGCCTTATGCAGGACCTCGGAATCACTGTTCCGATCGCTCTGCACCTTGATCACGGCAGCTATGAAGGCGCTAAGAAGTGTATCGAGGCAGGCTTCTCCAGCATTATGTTCGACGGTTCCTCTCTTCCTTTCGAAGAGAATATTGAAAAGACAAAAGAGCTGGTTGGCGCTTGTAATATCTTAGGTCTTTCCCTTGAGGCTGAGGTTGGATCCATCGGCGGCGAGGAAGACGGTGTTGTAGGTCTGGGCGAGTGCGCAGATCCGCAGGAATGCAAGCAGATCGCAGACCTGGGCATCACAATGCTGGCAGCAGGTATCGGAAATATCCACGGCGTATATCCGGAAGGATGGCCGGGATTACGTTTTGATGTTCTTGAAGATATCCAGAAAGAGACAGGAATCATGCCTCTGGTACTTCACGGCGGCACAGGAATTCCGGATGACATGATCAAAGAGGCTATTTCTCTTGGTGTTTCCAAGATCAACGTTAACACAGAGTGCCAGCTTGTATTCGCTGAGGCTACACGTGGCTACATCGAGGCAGGAAAAGACAAACAGGGCAAGGGATTTGATCCCCGTAAGCTTCTGGCACCGGGAACTGCTGCAATCAAGGAAAAAGTAAAAGAGAAGATGGAAGTATTCGGCTCCATCAACAAGGCATAATTGATAATCAGTTTATCGGTTTGATTTTATAGGTAATATAAAAGCGTTCAGATCACAGAAGAGTGGTCTGAACGCTTTTTTCTTTTAAATGGAAATGAAACACTTACAGTCTGTCTTTGCCGGGGCCTTCAGGAGTAAGCCCTGCCTTCATGAGACGGTCCCGGATGACCGGTCCGACTAGTACAACGATGATGATCTTAACAAGGTCTCCGGGAATGTAAGGAATCACACCCATTAAAAGAGCCTGGGAAAATGTAAGATGAGCAGAAAGGGCAAGCCATGCAGTCCCCAGGAGGTAGAGGACCGCTGTGGCTGCCACAATGATCAGGCTCTGTAATAATCGATTATTGAAGAGGCTGAAAGCCAGCCCTGTCAGGATGACCAGAGGAAGATATCCGACCAGATAGCCCCCTGTCGGTCCCAGTACTTTTCCGATTCCGGCCCCGTATGCGGAAAAAACCGGCATTCCGCAGATTCCGATCAGCAGATAGAGAATCACGGAGACGGCGCCGCGGCGGTGGCCAAGCAGACAGCCGGACATCACTACGGCCAGAGTGGCCAGTGACAGAGGAACCGGACTTACGGGAAGAGGGATGCTGAGAGGCGCCAGCACACAGATCACGGCTGTCATCAGGCCGATGAAGGCCATGCTCAGGGTTGACACATTTTGTCTTGTATTATCATTCATAAGCATAGTTCTCCTTGATACAAATATTATAATCATACAAAGTATAACTGCTAACAGGCAAAATGTCAACATTGTAATAATCTTAGGTTTACAATAAATCAGGAGGCCTAAAAGCGGGGAAGGCCCGGCTTGACGAACGACATGTTTTTTGCTAGTGTACTAATGGAATAAAGGAAACCAAAGGAGGAATCACAGTGCTTCAGGACAAAATGACAGAGTATGATATGGAGGAACTGGCCTGTCCCAAATGCGGCCATAAGCATACTCTGCGTAAATATAAAAGAATCAACGCGACCCAGTATGAGGATATGCCGGATAAGATCCTCAAGAATGAGCTTTTTATGTTCCGGTGTGAGGAATGTGACTTTGAGGCTCCCCTCACCTACCCCTGTCTTTATGTGGACAGCAAGCACAGGCAGGTCCTCTACCTAGCGCCCGTGATGACCCGGGAGGACGAGGAGGAAATGGCAGCCATTGAAAAGAAATACAAAGGCCGCATGCGGC
This sequence comes from Eubacterium sp., assembly GCA_017434385.1. Classification (GTDB taxonomy): domain Bacteria; phylum Bacillota; class Clostridia; order Lachnospirales; family Lachnospiraceae; genus Anaerobutyricum. The sequence continues at coordinate 37,571 of JAFRFJ010000020.1, read as the reverse complement.
TGGTGGATAACATCAATGATTTCAAAGAGAAGATCATGATTGCCAGAAACCAGCTCGACGACCGGGTGATCGAAGTCATAAAGATCATGTATATTGCCCAGCTGAAGAAGGAGATGGAGAATGACAATATGCTGGACATTCTCTTTGACTATGCAGGGACCAATATGTGCTTTATCGTATTCTTTGAGAAGAAGGGAATCGGAAGGATGCCTTTAAGCATTGAGTATTACCGCGGTATTGCAGCCCAGTACGACAAGAAGATCAGAGAGCACAGCCACGACGGCTTTATGAAGGTGGACATCGAATGGGCCGGAAAGGTGCTGGGCACAGACCGGAAAGGCAGCTGACGGGAGGAGCCCGAAAAAAGTAATATTTTTCTTGCATCCCATATTCGGTTGTGCTATAATGTGATGGCTGTTTGAAAATATTTGATAAATATATTCATAATAATAAATCGTAAAGAGGTGAAAGAACATGCGGGAAGGAATCCATCCAAAGTATTATCAGGCAAAGGTTGTCTGCAACTGCGGCAACGAATTCGTAACAGGATCTACAAAGGAAGACATTCACGTTGAGATCTGCTCAAAGTGCCATTCTTTCTATACCGGTACACAGAAGGCTGCAAAGGCTCGCGGACGTATCGATAAGTTCAACCGTAAGTACGGTATGACACAGAATTAGCAACCTATAAGGTTTTTAACAGACGACGGCGCAATGCGCCCCGGCAAAGGTCCGGGGTGGTATTGTGCCGTCGTTTGGTTTATCAATTTTTCGAGGTGAGTATTTGAAGAAGACGATGATCGGCGGACAGGCCGTGATGGAAGGAGTCATGATGAAGAATCGTGATGTCTATGCCGTTGCAGTCCGGAAGCCGGATAAAGAAATAGAAGTGATCAAAGGAGAGTACAAAAGCCTTTCCGAGAGGAACAGGCTTCTGAACCTGCCTGTGATCCGGGGGGTGATCGCCTTTGGAGAGTCCCTCTATATCGGGATGAAGACCTTGTCTCTCTCCGCGGAGTTTTATGAGGAGGCGGAAGAAGAGAAGGAACCCGGAAAGCTGGAAAAGGCTTTGACGGGGCTTTTCGGTGAGAAACTGGACGGGCTGATGATTGGCGCCACAGTGGCGGTTTCCATCGTGCTGGCTGTGGGGATTTTCATGATCCTGCCCTTCTGGCTTGCCCACCTTCTGAAAGGACTGATCAGCTCTTACGTGGTAAGAACACTGATCGAGGGACTGATCCGGGTGGGAATCTTCCTGCTCTACCTGGTACTGATCACAAGGATGGAAGACATCAAGAGGGTATTCATGTATCACGGCGCAGAGCATAAAACCATAAACTGCCTGGAGCACGGTGAGGATCTGACTCCGGAAAATGTCATGCACCATTCCAGACTTCACAGACGATGCGGTACCAGCTTTATGCTGGTGGTGATGATCATCAGTATCCTGGTATTCCTGCTGATCCGGACGGACACCCTGTTCTTGCGTGTCCTCCTGCGGATCCTTCTGGTGCCGGTGATCGCCGGGATCTCCTACGAGTTCATCAGATTGGCCGGAAGAAGCAGCAATCCCCTGGTCTGCCAGCTCAGCAGGCCGGGAATGTACCTTCAGTACCTGACCACCAGAGAGCCTGACAGGGATATGGTGGAGGTTGCCATCCGGTCTGTGGAGAGTGTGATGGACTGGAAAGCATACCTTAAAGCCATGCGTGCGGGGGAACTGGAGGACTGAGATGCGGCTTTGTGACGTGAGAGGCTGCGTAAGCAGCAGACTGGAAAAAGCAGGTATCGAAACATTTGAATATGAAACCTGGGTTCTGATGGATCATTTTCTTCATGTGCGGCGGGAGGATTATTTTGAAGATCCCTTCCGGGAGGCTGACCCGGAGAAAGTCAGCAGGCTGGAAGAAGCTGTCGCAGGGAGAGAAAAGAGGATACCTCTCCAGTACCTGACGGGACAAGCCCCTTTTATGGGCTTTACCTTCATGGTTGACGAGCGGGTGCTGATTCCCCGCTATGATTCGGAGAGCCTGGTTGAAGCATGCGAAAACTATATTAAAAGTACTGATAAAAAAGAAAATGAGGAATCCGTCGGGCAGGAAGACTTCCGGATACTGGATCTGTGCACGGGAAGCGGATGTATAGGCATCAGCCTGGCCATACGCTGTCCCGGGACCAAAGTGACCCTTTCCGATGTCTCCCCTGACGCGCTCTGTGTGGCAGGAGAGAATGCGCACCGCCTGGGTGCGGATGTGCAGATCCGATGCGGCGATCTCTTTGAGGCGGTTCCTGAAAAGTTTAACCTGATCGTATCTAATCCGCCATACATTCCCACGGCTGACATCGGCACACTGATGCCGGAAGTCAGGGATCATGAGCCGGCAAGGGCTCTGGACGGCAGGGAGGACGGGCTTTACTTCTACCGGCAGATTGTCCGGGAGGCGCCCGCCCATCTGGAGGACGGAGGCCGCCTCTTTATGGAGATCGGCTGGGATCAGGGACCTGCCCTCCTGGAGATGCTTTCAGAGGCGGGCTATACAGAAATAGAAATCAGACAGGATTTAAGCGGCCGTGACCGGATAGCTGCCGGAACGGTTATACACGAAAGATAAGGGAGGGACTTTATATGTTTGACAAGTTGGAAGATCTGGTCATCCGGCTGGAGGAAGTCATGAAGGAACTGAGTGACCCGGATGTGGTCAATAATCAGGAGAAGTTCCGCAGCCTGATGAAGGAGCAGAACGATCTTACACCGATCGTTGAAAAGTATAATGAATATAAGAAAGCCAACGAGACGATAGAGGAAAGCGTGGAGATGCTGGAGGAAGAAAACGACGAGGAAATGCGTGAGATGCTCAAGGAAGAGCTGTCGGAAGCAAAGGCCAAAGTCGCTTCCTGTGAGGAAGAGCTCAAGATCCTTCTCCTTCCCAAGGACCCCAACGATGATAAGAACGTTATCGTGGAGATCCGGGCAGGAGCCGGCGGAGACGAGGCGGCTCTGTTTGCAGCGGAAATCTACCGTATGTATAAGTTCTACGCAGAGTCAAGACGCTGGAAGACGGAGTTTATTGATGTGAATGAGAACGGTCTGGGCGGATTCAAGGAAGTATCCTTTATGATCACCGGCCAGGGCGCATATTCAAGGCTCAAGTACGAAAGCGGCGTACACCGGGTGCAGAGAATTCCCGCAACAGAGTCCGGCGGACGGATCCATACTTCCACAGTCACGGTGGCCATCATGCCTGAGGCTGAAGAGGTGGATGTACAGCTTGACATGAATGACTGCCGCTTTGATGTTTTCCGGGCATCCGGCAACGGCGGCCAGTGCGTCAACACGACTGACTCCGCTGTCCGTCTGACCCACATCCCCACCGGTATTGTGATTTCATGCCAGGATGAGAAGTCCCAGCTGAAGAATAAAGATAAAGCCATCAAGGTTCTGCGCGCCCGCCTCTATGACCTGGAGCAGGCCAAGGCCCATGATGCTGAAGCAGAGCTCAGGAAGAGCCAGATCGGTACAGGCGACCGGGCGGAGAAGATCCGTACCTACAACTTCCCCCAGGGTCGTGTGACAGACCACAGGATCAAGCTGACACTCCACAGGCTGGAGAATATTCTGAACGGTGACCTGGATGAAATCATCGACAGCCTTACAGCTGCGGATCAGGCGGCAAGACTGTCCAAGCTGCAGGAACTCAGCGCCTGACAATGGAGGTAAACCGGTCTATGCAGGATTGGAGAAATAACGTACGGTCTGTGACACCCTATGTGCCGGGTGAGCAGCCGAAAAGCAAAAATATAATTAAACTGAATACCAATGAAAATCCATATCCGCCTTCACCGGCGGTAAAAGAAGCCCTTGCGGCTATGGGAGACCTGAGACTGTATCCGGATCCCGCGGCCACAGACCTGGTTGATGCCATTGCAGATTATAAAGGGCTGAAGCCGGAGAATGTTTTTGTGGGTGTCGGATCCGACGATGTGCTGGCCATGGCATTTCTCACATTTTTCAACAGTGAAAGTCCCCTGCTCTTTCCGGACATTACCTATTCATTTTATGATGTCTGGGCGGAGCTTTTCGGCATCCCCTTTGAGAGGGTGGCTGTGGATGAAAGCTTCCGGATTAGGAAAGAAGACTATGAACGACAGTGCGGCGGTATCATCTTCCCCAATCCCAATGCCCCCACCGGCATCCTGATGGAGACGGAGGAAATAGAAGCCATTCTGAAAGCACACAGGGATGCGGTTGTGATCGTGGATGAGGCCTACATTGATTTTGGCGGCCGGTCGGCCCTGGACCTGATCCACAGATATGACAACCTTCTTGTGGTGCAGACTTTCTCCAAGTCCAGATCCCTGGCGGGACTCAGGATCGGCTTTGCCATGGGGTCCCCGGATCTGATCCGGGCACTTTCCGATGTCAAGTATTCCTTTAACAGCTACACCATGAATCTTCCCTCCATCCGTCTGGGAAGGGCAGCCATAAAAGATGAGGACTATTTCCGTGAGACGACCGGGAGGATCATCCGGACAAGGGAATGGTTTAAAAAGGAAATGGCAGGACTGGGATTTACATTTCCGGATTCCATGGCCAACTTTGTCTTTGTGACACACCCGGAAATCCGGGCGGAGGACATTTTCCGCCGGGCCAGGGAGGAAGGAATATATCTGCGCTATTTCAATAAGCCGCGCATCAGTGATTATCTGCGCATCACTATCGGCAGGGAAAATGAGATGGAAGCTCTTCTGGACTTTCTCAAAAAGATGGTCAAAAATTAAAATTCTCCATAGTATTTCAGAGGGATTTATTGTAAAATGAACATAGGTTTATGGACGATTTTATATTTAACACATGCGGATTGATATGATACAGGAGGATTACTATGAAAAAGATTCTGTTTGCGGCTTCTGAATGTGTTCCCTTTATGAAGACCGGAGGACTGGCAGATGTAGTGGGAGCTCTTCCCAAGGAGTTTGACAAGGACGAGTGGGATGTCAGGGTGATCATGCCTAATTATGTAGGTATCCCTGACAAGTACAGGAATAATTTTGAATATGTAACACATTTCTACATGGGTGTCGGACCTGCGATCCCCAGTACACATGTGGGAATCATGAAATATGAACTGAACGGGATCACTTATTATTTCATCGATAATCTGGACTACTTCGGCGCTGAAAAGCCTTATGCCGATACGAGAACAGACGTTGAGAAGTTCATATTCTTCTGTAAGGCAGCCCTTTCGGTTCTGCCGGTAGTGGACTTCCGTCCGGACCTGATCCACTGTCATGACTGGCAGACAGGCCTGATTCCTGTTTACCTGAAGACAGAGTTCCAGGGCAATCCCTTCTTCTGGGGCATTAAAACCATCATGACCATTCATAACCTTCGTTTCCAGGGTGTGTGGGATATTAAGACCATCCAGCAGATTTCCGGACTTCCGGATTATCTCTTTACTCCGGACAAGCTGGAGTTCAAGAAAGATGCCAATATGCTCAAGGGCGGCATCGTTTACTCTGATTTCATTACGACGGTAAGTAATACCTATGCGGAAGAGATTCAGACACCTTATTACGGCGAAGGACTGGACGGCCTTCTGAGTGCCAGAAGCCAGAGCCTGTTCGGTATCGTCAACGGTATTGACTACAGTCTCTATAATCCGGCTGACGACAAGGCCTTATTTAAGAATTATACTGTTAAAAGTTTCAAAAAGGGCAAGGCAGCCAATAAGGCAGCTCTGCAGGAATATCTGAATATCGATGTGGATCCCGACAAGTACATGATCGGCCTGATCTCCAGACTGACAGACCAGAAAGGTCTTGACCTGATCCGCTATATCATGGACCGGCTGATCGATGATCATACACAGCTGGTAGTGATCGGTACGGGAGATCCCGGTTATGAGGATATGTTCCGCTGGTATGCGGGCAATTATCCGGGAAGAGTTTCCGCCAACATTCTGTATTCGGATGATCTGGCCCACAAGCTCTACGCGGCAGCAGACTCATTCCTTATGCCGTCTCTGTTTGAGCCCTGCGGCCTGACACAGATCATCGCCTTCCATTACGGTACGGTACCCATTGTCAGGGAGACCGGCGGTCTGAAGGATACGGTAATCCCCCTCAATGAGTTTGAGAACACGGGAGACGGATTCTCCTTTACCAATTATAACGGAGACGAACTGCTCAACACGATCAACTACAGTAAATACATTTTCTTCGAACAGAAGAAGCTGTGGAATGACATGGTAAAAAGAGGCATGGAAAAGGATCTTTCCTGGAGCGTTTCCAAGAAGCGCTACGAAGAGTTTTACAACACTCTGATCGGAAGATAGACCATTCCCGCCATATTACAGAGATGAGGAGACAGGGCATTGTTTCAGGACAATGCCCTGTATTATCTGAAGGACAAAATTATCAGAACAAGATTTATTAGAAGAGGTAACCGCTATGGCAAATGTGATCTCGAATGAGACGATAGAATATGTTGGAATTCTTGCCAAGCTTGAGCTGTCCCCTGAGGAAAAGGTGCAGGCAGGTAAAGACATGGCCAGGATGCTGGATTATATTGACACGCTGAACGAACTTGACACCAGCGGAGTGGAGCCCATGAGTCATGTGTTCCCGGTGAACAATGTTTTTCGTGAGGACGTGGTGACAAACGGCGATGACCATGAGGAAATCCTTTCGAACGCGCCGGAGGAAAAGGCGGGGTCGTTTGTGGTTCCCAGGACCTTTGATTAGGAGGCAGAGATATGGGATTAATGCAGGAAACAGCGGTAACGCTCGGAAAAATGATCCGGGCGGGACAGGTGACAGTGGAGGAGGCAGTCCTTGCGGCCTATGATGAGATCGAGGCAAAGGAGGCCGGCTTACACTGTTATGTAACCGTGTGGGATAAAGAGACCGTTCTTAAAAAGGCGCGGGAGATTCAGGAAAAGATTGACTCGGGCGAACTGACAGGACCTCTGGCGGGCGTGCCGGTGGCGATCAAGGATAATATGTGTACCAGGGGCGAGCTGACTACATGCAGCTCAAAGATCCTGGGTAATTTCAGACCGGTTTACTCAAGCCAGGCAGTGATCAACCTGGAAGAAGCAGGAGCGGTGATCATCGGAAAGACCAATATGGACGAGTTCGCCATGGGAAGCACGACAGAGACTTCCTACTACGGCGTTACCAGAAACCCCGTCAACCCGGAACGTGTACCGGGCGGTTCTTCCGGCGGATCGGCAGCGGCAGTCGCAGCTTGCGAGTGCATCTATGCCCTGGGGTCCGACACAGGCGGATCCATCCGGCAGCCGGCATCCTACTGCGGCGTGACAGGCATGAAGCCTACCTACGGTACAGTTTCACGCTACGGCCTGATCGCCTACGGGTCTTCCCTGGATCAGATCGGACCTGTCTGCAAGGATGTGACGGACTGCGCCACTGTAATGGAAATCATCGCTTCCCACGACCCGAAGGATTCCACTTCCTATCCCAGAGAGGACTATGACTTTACCTCTGCCCTGGTGGATGATGTAAAGGGAATGAAGATCGGTATTCCCAGAGACTATCTGGGAGAAGGCCTGGATCCGGAAGTAAGAGAGGCGGTTCTTGGCGCGGCAAAATGTCTTGCCGACAGAGGAGCCGAAGTGTCCGAATTTGACCTGAGCCTGGTGGAGTACGCCATTCCGGCTTACTATGTAATCGCATCGGCAGAGGCCAGTTCCAACCTGGCACGTTTTGACGGTGTGAAATACGGTTACCGGACAGAGACATCCCAGGGCCTCCACAACATGTACAAAAAGACCAGGTCCGAGGGGTTCGGCGAGGAGGTCAAGCGGAGGATCATGCTTGGTTCCTTCGTCCTCAGCAGCGGCTATTATGATGCCTACTATCTGAAGGCACTTCGAACCAAGGCTCTGATTAAGGAAGCATTTAATAAAGCATTTGAAAAGTATGACGTGATTCTGGGACCGACAGCGCCCACTACGGCGCCCGGGCTGGGAGAAAGTCTTTCAGATCCCATACAGATGTATCTGGGAGATATATACACTATTTCCGCCAATCTGGCAGGCCTGCCGGGAATCAGTCTTCCCTGCGGCAAAGACAGTAAAGGAATGCCCATAGGACTGCAGCTTCTGGGTGATTGTTTTGAAGAAAAGAAGATCATCCGGGCTGCCTACAGCTACGAGTGCGGCAGAGGCAGGATTTCCTTTAATGAAGGAAAGGAGGGGGAGAGCAGATGAGCAGACAGTACGAAGCTGTGATCGGCCTGGAAGTCCATGTGGAACTGGCCACCAGAACCAAGATATTCTGCGGGTGCAGCACTGCCTTCGGCGGCGCCCCCAACACCCATACCTGCCCGGTCTGTACCGGAATGCCGGGGTCCCTGCCTGTCCTGAACCGCCAGGTGGTAGAATATGCCGCCGCCGTGGGTCTGGCAACCAACTGTGAGATTACCAGATACGGAAAGTTTGACCGTAAGAATTATTTCTACCCGGATAATCCCCAGAACTACCAGATTTCCCAGCTGTATCTGCCGATCTGCAGGAACGGCCATGTGGAGATCGAGGCCAACGGCAAAAAGAAGCAGATCCGCATCCACGAGATCCATATGGAAGAAGACGCGGGAAAACTGATTCATGATCCTGCCACCGGCAATTCTCTGGTGGACTTCAACCGAAGCGGCGTGCCCCTGATTGAAATCGTGTCCGAGCCGGACATGCGGTCTGCGGAGGAAGTGATTGCCTACCTGGAGAAGCTCCGCATGATCATCCAGTATCTGGGCGCATCCGACTGTAAGCTTCAGGAGGGCTCCATGAGGGCTGACGTCAATCTCTCTGTCCGGGAGACAGGCCAGGAAAGCTTCGGAACCCGTACGGAAATGAAAAACCTCAACTCTTTCAGTGCTATTTCCAGAGCCATTGAAGGAGAGATGGAGCGGCAGATCGACCTGATAGAAGACGGCGGCCAGGTCATCCAGGAGACCAGGAGATGGGATGATGATAAAGCTTATTCCTACCCCATGCGTTCCAAGGAAGACGCCCAGGACTACCGCTATTTCCCGGAACCGGATCTGGTGCCCGTGGTAATCGATGACCAATGGCTTGATGAAATCAGAAAAGCCCAGCCGGAATTCCGTGATCAGAAGCAGGCCCGCTACCGTGAAGAGTATGGTCTGCCGGACTATGACATCGATATCATTACATCCGATAAGAAACTTACAGACCTTTTTGAGGACTGTATAGGCCTGGGGGCATCACCCAAAGAGGTGTCCAACTGGATCATGGGCGACACCATGCGTCTGCTTAAAGAACAGAACATGGAAGCGGCCGACATCGCATTTTCACCGGACAGACTGGTCAGCCTGATCCGTATGATCGAGGCAAATGAGATCAACCGTAAGACGGCAAGGAAGGTATTTGAAGCAATATTCCTTGAAAATGCGGATCCCGCCCGGTATGTGGAGGAGCACGGACTCAAGACAGTCAGCGACGAAGGCGCCCTGCGGGGAGTGATCGAAAAGATCGTGGCTGACAATCCCAAGTCTGTGGAAGATTATAAGGCAGGAAAGAAAAAAGCCATGGGCTTCTTTGTGGGACAGACCATGAGGGCCATGAAGGGTAAAGCGGATCCTGCCGTTGTGAATCAGATTCTGCGGGAGATTCTTGATTGACAAACAAAAAAGGTATGTTATAATGTTATCCATCTGAAAAATCGTTGACGGGGAAGATATATTCAGGAGATTTCCTGACAGAGAGAGGCGCCGCGGCTGAGAGCGCTTTAAGGAAAGAGAGTATGTTACCACCCCTGAGAGATCCTTAATCGGATCCGGAAGGCACCGTTACCGCCGAATGAAGCCGATCTGCCTGCGGGCGGATAAGCAGGGTGGAACCGCGATAATATCGTCCCTGCTCCGAAGAATTCTTCGGAGCAGGGCTTTTTTTATGAAAAAGGAATCGGGAACGGACCGGAGACAACATAAAAATGAAGGACAGCAGGGACAGAAAAGAGGGTAATACAGATAAAAAGAAAAAGAAGGGCCGGAAACGGAGTATCCGGGAGTTTTTCCGTGGGAAATCCGGGCGGAATTTCCTCCTTTTTCTGGAATTCCTTCTGCCGGTAGCCTTTTTTGCAACGCCGGATCTTTATTATGATCCCTTTGCCCCCATCTTCTGGGACCGTTTTTACGCAGACAGCCTGACTATATGCGGCGTACTCTGGGGACTGCTGGTGATTCTGACCGTTCTTAAGGTCAGGCCGTCACCGAAGCTGAATAAAAGGCTTACCGTCATAGCGGCCATTGCGACACCGTCGGTCTGCTTTCTTGCCATGGAGCTTTACAGCCACATGCAGTTCTGGAGTCCCTTTTATGAGCTTCCGCCCCTTTATATGGCACTGGATTTTCTGATCTATGTCTTTATTTACCTGATCCTGCTCCTTCTCTGCAACAGTGTGAGGGGGGCATCCATCGCCATGGTCCTCTTCACAGCCGTTTTTTCGATCATGAATTACGAGTTGACGGTATTCCGCAGCATGAGCTTTATCGCCTCTGATATATATTCGCTCATGACAGCTGTGTCGGTAGCCAATACCTACTCTTTTGTTGTCGATGTGGAGACGGCGGAAATGATCATACTGGCCATGTTTCTGATTGCTCTTCTGCTTAAGCTTGAGAGGATTTCCTTCCTCTCCTGGAAGAAGCGCCTGGTCTATCTGGTCTTTTGCGTGGGAATGACGACTGCATTTGTACATGTTTATGTATTCAGTGACTATCTGGAGTCCATAGGCGTGGACTTCAGGGTATACCGGCCCCAGTTCAAATACCGCTTTTACGGAACTCTTCTGACGACCGTGCGGACATTTGGCTATCTGCATGTGGAGGAACCGGAAGGCTATTCCGCAGAAGAGGCGGAAAGGATTATTGAGGAGACGCTGGCGGAGGAGAATTTCTCCTCGACAGAAAAATACAGCGGGAAGAAGCCTAATATCATATGTATTATGAACGAATCCTTTGCCGATCTGCAGCAGGTCGGGGACCTGCAGGTGTCCGAGGACTATATGCCTTTCTTCCGGTCACTTAAGAAGAATACCATTAAGGGTTACACCTACTCCTCTGTATTCGGAGGAAATACGGCCAACTCGGAATTCGAATTTCTGACCGGGAACACCATGGGATTCCTCCCGGACAACTCGGTGCCCTACCAGCTTTTCCTGCGGGATCAGGTGCCGGGCCTTGTCAGAAATCTTCTGGCCCAGGGATACGGACATCCCCTGGCCCTGCATCCCTACTACAATTCGGGATACAGCCGCTATAAGGTCTATCCTCTGATGGGCTTCTCACGTTTTTACTCTTCAGACAGCTTTTCTGTCTTTACCGATACGGTCAACTATCATATAACGGACGCGGCGGATTACAGGAAGATCATCGACCTTTACAAGGCCAACAAGGCCTCAGGAGAACCTTTCTTCATGTTCAATGTGACCATGCAGAATCACGGCAGTTATGACGGCAGCACCTATGAGACAGGTGATGCGGTAGAGATACAGGGCCCCCTTGTGGGCTATATGGCTACAGAGCAGTTTCTCAATATGATAAAAATGTCCGATGATGCCCTAAAAGACCTGATTGCCTATTTTAAAGAGGAGAAAGAGCCGACGGTGATCATATTCTTCGGAGATCACCAGCCGGACCTTGACGAGACATTTTATGCCGACCTCCTGGGCAGGCCTGTCGACCAGGTCGAGGGAGAAGAACTGGAGAAGCTTTACAAGGTGCCTTTCCTGATCTGGGCAAATTATGACATCGAGGAAAAAACGGTGGAAAGGACAAGCAACAATTACCTGTCTACCTACCTGGCGGAGGTTACGGGGATGGAGACCACCGGCTATATGAAGTACCTGACAAAGCTGCGCCAGGAGATTCCGGCCATCAATGCCCTGGGCTACTGGGGTGCGGACGGGAAGTATTATGAACTGGAAGATGAGAATTCTCCCTATTACGATAAGATCAGGGAATACAGGATTCTTCAGTATAACAATATGTTTGGAAAGGACGAACAGATAAAGTCCTTTTTCTATATAAAGTAAAGAACCGGCCCGCGCGGCCGGCCCGAAACAAATGAGAATACCCGGCCGTTCGGCCGGAAGTCAAAAAGGAGAAAAGAACTATGATCATCACATTAAAAGACGGCTCAGTCAAAGAATATCAGCAGCCCATGTCGATCATCGATATCGCGGCAGATATCAGCGGCGGTCTGGCAAGAGCAGCCTGCGCAGGCGTAGTGGACGGAGAGAAAAAAGACCTCCGTACTGTAATTGATAAAGACTGTACTCTGCAGATTCTTACATTTGCGGACGACGAAGGTAAACTGGCTTTCCGCCATACCACATCCCATGTCCTGGCCCAGGCGGTCATGAGACTTTTCCCTGAGGCCAAGTATACCATCGGCCCCGCTATCGAAGACGGTTTTTACTATGATTTTGATGTAAGACCCATGACCAGGGAAGATCTGGATGCCATCGAAAAGGAAATGAAAAAGATCATCAAAGAGAATCCTCCTATTGAAAGATTCGAACTTCCCCGGGAAGAGGCCATCGCCCTGATGAAGGAAAAAGACCAGCCTTATAAAGTGGAGCTGATCGAGGACCTTCCCGAAGATGCAATCATCAGCTTCTATAAACAGGGAGATTTCACAGACCTCTGTGCAGGTCCCCATCTGATGAACTCAAAGCCTATCAAGGCATTTAAGCTGACATCCTCCTCCGGCGCCTACTGGAGAGGAGATGAAAAGAACAAGATGCTTACCAGGATCTACGGGACTTCCTATACAAAAAAGGCTGATCTGGAAGAGAGGCTGAAGTATCTGGAAGAGATCCGCCTGCGCGATCATAACAAGCTGGGAAGAGAGATGGACCTCTTTACGACGGCGGAAGTAATCGGACAGGGCCTTCCCCTCTTTATGCCCAAGGGAACAAAGATGATCCAGAAGCTGCAGAGATGGATTGAGGACCTGGAGGATTACGAGTGGGGTTATGTCCGTACCAGGACACCGCTGATGGCAAAATCTACTCTTTATAAGATTTCTGATCACTGGTACCATTATAAAGACGGCATGTTCGTCTTCGGATATGAGAACAAGGAAGACCTTGAGAATGCCGAGGAAGCCGGCAGGGAAATCCGCGGCGTTCAGGATCTCAACCTTCTGGAGAATGACGCGGACAGCAACGCCTATGCCCTCCGCCCCATGACCTGTCCTTTCCAGTACTATGTCTACAAGGCAAGGCAGAAGAGCTACAGGGATCTCCCCTACCGTATGTCTGAGACATCTACCCTGTTCAGGAACGAGGACTCCGGAGAAATGCACGGTCTGACCCGTGTAAGACAGTTCACCATCTCGGAAGGACATCTGGTATGTACGCCCGAGCAGGTCAATGAAGAGTTCAAGAACTGCGTCAAGCTGGCCAAGTACTGCCTGACGACGCTGGGACTGGAAGAGGATGTGACCTACCGTATGTCCAAATGGGATCCGGAGAACCCCGGCAAGTATATCGGAACAGCGGAAGAGTGGGACAAAGTGCAGGATGCCATGAGGGAAATCCTGGATGAGATCGGTCTTGATTATGTCGAGGCAGACGGAGAAGCTGCCTTCTACGGCCCCAAGCTGGATATTCAGGCAAAGAATGTCTACGGCAAAGAGGACACTATGATCACCATCCAGCTCGACATGTTCCTGGCAGAGCGTTATGACATGTACTATATCGACAAGGACGGCGAGAAGAAACGTCCCTATATCATCCACAGGACTTCCATGGGATGCTATGAGAGAACTCTTGCATGGCTGATTGAAAAATATGCCGGCAAGTTCCCCACATGGCTCTGCCCGGAACAGGTACGTATCCTGCCGATTTCCGAGAAATATATCGACTACGCCGACAAAGTTTTTGCCGAGCTGCGCAGAAACGGCGTGGACGTTACGGTGGACAAGAGATCCGAGAAGATCGGATACAAGATCCGTGAGGCAAGAATGGATAAGCTGCCCTACATGCTGATCGTCGGAGCCAAGGAAGAGGAAGAGGGCACAGTAGCTGTCCGCAGCCGCTTCGCCGGTGACGAGGGAGCAAAACCCCTGGCCGATTTTGTCGCAGATATCTGTGAGGAGATCCGTACAAAGGCTATCCGTAAAGAAGAGGTGACAGAGTAGCCGCATACAAAACAAATTTATACATGATTACAGATAAATATTGAAATCAGACGCAGCCTCTCAGATGCTCCATGCTGACAAATATGACAAAATACTGCGAACAAAAGCGCTTTTTTTTCATAGAATCTAATAAAAGACTGTGATATAATGTGTCATATAAAAAGAAAAGTATCGTCTCATACAGAAACGAGTCATTTACCTGCTAAGGCAGTACAAATATCAGTAAAGGAGCGGAAAGTATGGATATCAGAGAATTATTACCCAAGGATACAGAAGGCAGATTGAGAATCATTCAGGAAACTGTACCGGGACGTCAGATCACACTGGCACACGTTATCACCAGTCCCAAGCCGATTGTTTACCGTAAGCTCGGACTGAATCCGGATATCGACTTTGAGCGTTCCGCTATCGGTATCATCACTGTAACACCCAGTGAGTCTGCTGTAATCGGCGCAGATATCTCCATCAAGAGCGGCGATGTATACCTGGGATTTGTAGACCGTTTCAGCGGCACCCTGATCCTTACAGGACGCATTTCAGCGGTTGAGTCTGCAGTACAGGCAGTAATCCACTATTTCCAGACAGAGCTTGGCTATGCAACCTGTCCGGTTACAAAGAAGTAGTATGACTGTCTGTGCATGAGGGACATGCATAAAAACAGATAAGATAAAAAGTTGAGGGCACAGTCTGCGTATTGCATGTGGGCTGTGCCCTTATTACATCATTTTTAATCCGGCGCAAGAAGGAGTATACTATGGCGGCCATCAGTAATGACTGGGCGGATGCCCTGAAAGAGGAATACGGCAAACCCTACTATAAGGAGCTTTATATCAGGCTGCTCAGGGAATATAAGGAGTATGAGATATATCCTCCGTCGGAGGATATATTCAACGCCTTTCACATGACGCCCCTTAACAAGGTCCGGGTAGTGATCCTGGGACAGGATCCCTATCATAATACCGGACAGGCGCACGGACTCTGCTTTTCCGTGAGGAAGGACGTGGAGATCCCGCCCTCCCTGGTTAACATTTATAAGGAACTGCATGAAGATCTGGGCTGTTATATTCCCAATCACGGATGCCTGGAAAAATGGGCCCGCCAGGGAGTACTTCTTTTAAACACGGTTCTGACGGTGCGGGCTCACAGGGCCAATTCCCATCGCGGCATCGGCTGGGAGGAATTCACTGACGCGGCAATCCGCATACTTGACAGGGAAGACCGGCCGATGGTATTTATGCTTTGGGGCGGGCCGGCAAGAAGAAAAAAAGAGATGCTGCATAATAAAAAGCATCTGATCCTGGAGACATCCCACCCGAGCCCGCTGTCTGTCTATAGAGGATTTGCGGGCTGCCGGCATTTCAGCCAGGCCAATGAATATCTTGAGTTTTACGGAGAAGAACCGATTGACTGGCAGATAGAGAATATATAAGACAGGCTGCCGGAAGTAATCCGCAGAAAAAAAGGAGGACTTATGAAAGCTTTATTTATTTGTTACCCGAGGTGCACGACCTGCAAAAAGGCTGAGAAATGGCTTAATGAGAAGGGCGTGACATTTGACAAAAGAGACATTTCCACCGATAATCCCACTGTCGCTGAGTTAACAAACTGGCATCAGAAGAGCGGCCTTCCCTTAAAACGCTTTTTCAATACAAGCGGTCAGGTTTACCGGAACAATGGAATCAAGGATAAGCTTCCGGGTATGAGCGATCAGGACCAGTATGAACTTCTTGCCACAGACGGCATGCTTGTGAAGCGGCCCATCCTTGTCTGCGGTGACAGGGTCCTGGTGGGATTTAAAGAAAAAGAATATGAAGAATTGTTCTCATAAGAAAAGACAGAAAGGATTGAGATCATGACTAAAATAGATATTATTTCCGGCTTTCTCGGAGCCGGAAAGACAACACTGATCAAGAAGCTGCTGGAAGAAGCCTTCGCGGGCCAGAAGATTGTTCTGATCGAAAATGAATTCGGAGAGATCGGAATCGACGGCGGATTCCTTAAAGAAGCCGGGATTGTGATCAATGAGATGAATTCAGGCTGCATTTGCTGTTCTCTGGTCGGGGATTTTAATGAGGCTCTCCGCCAGGTACTTTCCCAGTATACACCGGACAGAATCATTATCGAACCCTCCGGCGTCGGAAAACTGTCAGACGTAATTAAGGCCGTACAGAATGTAATTGACGAAGAAAATGTGGTGCTGAGCAGTCATATCACGGTGGCGGATGCCCAGCGGGCCAGAATGTATATTAAAAACTTTGGAGAATTCTATAAGAATCAGGTAGAGTATGCCAATGCGGTCATCCTGAGCAGGACCCAGTACCTTTCCGATGAGAAGCTGGAAAAGACAGTGAATCTGCTGCGGGAAATCAACGAGAACGCGCCGATCATCACCACTCCCTGGGATGAGATCAGCGGGCAGAGGATCGTTGAGATCATGGAGGGAAAAGATGATTTCGTACAGGCTCTCCTTGATGCGGCAGCTGCATTGCCGGATGAACATGAGCATCATCATGAGCATGATCACGAGCATGACCACGAGCATGAGCATGATCACGAGCACGACCATGATCACGACCATCATCATGATCATGAGCATGATCACGGCCATGACCACGAGCACGACCATGACCATGAGCATCATCACGAGCATGAGCATCATCACCACCATCATCATGAGCATGAAGGCCACCATCATGCCGATGAGATTTTTGACAGCTGGGGAAGAGAGACAACGAAGAAATACAGCAGAGAGAGAATGGAAGAAATCCTGGCAGCTCTTGCCGATGGAGATTCCACAGAGTACGGCATTGTTCTCCGGGCCAAGGGAATCGTCCCGGATGAAAGCGGAAAGTGGCTGCACTTTGATCTGGTTCCGGGAGAGACACAGGTCCGTTACGGAGCAGCAGATTACACAGGACGTCTCTGCGTGATCGGATCAGAACTGAAAGAAGATAAACTTGAAGAGCTCTTTGGCCTTTGCTAGCAGGGCAGGAGGAAACTGATATGCCGGGAAAGAAGAAAATGGAGATACCTGTCTATCTGTTCCTGGGTTTTCTGGAGAGCGGAAAGACAACATTCATCCAGGAAACCCTGGAGGAAGACTATTTTAATGACGGTCAGCGGACGCTGATCTTTGCCTGTGAGGATGGACTGGAAGAGTATGATGAAGACCTTCTGTCACGGACTAATTCCACCCTTGTCATGGTGGAAGAAAAGGAAGAACTGACACCGGATTTTATTACCGGAAACCTGCTCAGGCATTACCCGGACCGGGTAATCCTGGAGTACAACGGCATGTGGCAGATGGAAGATCTCTACCGGGTGCTGGATCAGACGGTTCTTCGTATCTTCCAGGTTATCGTCTGCGCCAATGCAGAGACATTTGACCTCTATATGAATAATATGCGTTCTCTGGCAGTGGACATGTTTAAGGCGGCAGAGATGGTGATCATCAACCGCTGTACAAAGGACATGCCCAGGGCAACCTGGCGCAGAAGCATCAAAGCCGTAAACCGCGGGGTTCAGGTCCTCTTTGATTCCATGGATCCCTATGAGGAAGGGGAGGAGGAAGATGTCCTGCCCTTTGATATCAGCGGGGATAAGATTACCCTGGAAGATGAGGACTACGGAATCTGGTTCATTGACGCCATGGAGCGTCCCCAGATTTACGACGGCAAAACTATAGAAATGACGGCCAGAGTCTTTAAATCCATACGGATGCCCAAGGGCTTCTTTGTGCCCGGCAGGCATGCCATGACCTGCTGCGCGGATGATATACAGTTTATTGGCTATATCTGTCATACCAACAATGCCAAGTCTTCTACCATCAAGACTCTTAAGAATAAAATGTGGATCCGGCTGACTGCCGAGATCAAAGTGGAATATAACGAGTCTTATCAGGAGGAAGGGCCGGTTCTCTACGCAAAACGGATCGAAGCAAGCCAGCCGCCGGAAGAGGAACTGGTATACTTCTAGGACTTTTTCTGCACGTGTTCTAAACCGAATGGAACAGAAAAAGAGAGTAAAAGCAGGACGGGTGCTTTTCTTTTAATTGGGAAAGCCTATGTGGTATGATGGGTAACGAAGCCGAAGAGCTTCAGTTAAAAACGGATATTCAAAGAATCATCATAGGAGGTAATTGATATGGCATTTTTTGATGAGTTAGAACAAATGGTAACACAGACGAGTGACCGCCTTTCCCAGATTGCCAAAGAAATGGTAGACCAGAGCCAGTTCTCCCGTGAGAAGGCCCAGCTTCAGTATCAGCTTGACCAGCTCTACAGAGACCTGGGAAAGACTGTTTACCGGAATGCGGCGGAAGATGCCGCAGAGGATGTTTCCGGAAAGATTGAGGAAATCCGCACACTGATCACAACCCTTGAGGCAAAGGAGAAGGAATACTATAAGGCAAAGGGAGTGATCCTTTGCAGCAACTGCGGCAAGGAAGTTGATCCCGGATATGCTTTCTGTCCGGCTTGCGGACAAAAAGTTGAGGCGGCTGAGCCGGCAAAGGAAGACGCGCCGGAAGCACAGCCTGAAGAGCCGGTCGCGCCTGCGCCTGAGGAGACAGCTGAGACTGAAGACTCCGGTGAAAAAGCGGAGTAGTCTTTGCAGTCAAATAAGCATAATAATCAATAAAGAAAAACAGCCGGCAGGTTTTTTAATACCTGCCGGCTGTTACTTTTTAATGGTACCTCATCACGAATCACATTTTATGACCGTAATGCTTCTGTTACGAGTTACGGATCATCAAATACTGGGATCGGTCGGATCGTAATTGCGTCCGCCAAGGGAATTGCCCTGGTCTCCGAGTTTTGTTGTTCCGAAGGGACCGGTCTGAGATGAAGAGTTTATAAAGTATGCTCTGTTGGCCCAGCCGCCCTTGTTGTTCCGTGCCATGTCATAGATGAGTTTGGCATTGACACAGTTAAGACGTACACACTTGGTTGCGACATGATTTACACCCATGGCATTGTAATGAGGCGCATAGATGGAATGTTTATTCTTGTACTTCAAGTATCTGGGTGAGTGGAATAAAGCGCCGGATTTGCCGATGCCGCTTACCCACTGGTAGTAATACTTGGTAGAACTGCCCGGCTTCTTGTAGATGAACCATCTCTTGCCCTTGCCTTTGCCGGATACAACGCCCCACCAGCCTCTGCCTTTATAGCCTCTGACCTGCTTGTTTCTGATAGAAGCAGTCTTGGAGCCTGTAAATACAACAACCTTTAAAGCGTAGTTGAAAGATTTGCTCTTGTTCATCCTTCCAAGGAATACCACGTTCTTTGTAGCGAAGTTCACCTGGATCTTCACCTGACGGGGCTGTTTCTTCTTCCAGGAAGTATCAGTGTTGAATACGTTAGTATTCAGGGAGCCGTCTTTATTAAAGTAGAAGTAGTAAGCTGCATCCTGTGAAGCACCGTGTCCGTATACATTCAGAGTCTTGTTGGTGGATGTATAACCTGCGTCCAGTGTTCCCTGTCCAAGTTTGGAGCGGGTGTTCAGAGGGCTCTTGGACCATCCGCCGCTGCCGCCGTTGTTCCATGCAACACCGCCTACAAGATAATACCACTTGCCGCCCTGGGTATACCAGCCGTTGATCTTCTTGGGTGTACCGTCCGAATTAAAGAGTCCGCGGTCATCACCGCTTGTCTTTGCGCCGGGGACACCGGATATATAGTGCTTTGAGCTGTCAAACTTGCCAAAGCCGTTTGAACCATAGTCATAGTACTCATCTGTACTGCGGATCAGACCTGTATAGAGGGGGCCCATAACGCCGGAAGATATCTTGTAAACTTTTCCGTCCTTCTTTGCAAATCCGCTGTAGAGAGAACCGCTCTTATAAACCTTGCCGTCAAGTTCCCTTCCGGAAGCAAGGGAAGATGATGATTTGTATGTTGTCCCTTCCAGAGTCACATTGATCTCATATGTCTTGGAAGCGGCTTCAGATGACTTCAGGTACTTGGATGTATTGATATTGATAACCTTGCCTGTGTAAAGGTGGCTGCCTTCGGACAGGCTGATATATCCTTTTTTATCACCGGAAGTCTTTTCAGCCATGTAATACTTGCCTGCCTTCAGGGAGTGCTTTACTCCGCTGATGGTGATGGTGGTATTACCGCTCAGATTGATAATGGTCTTTTTCGGGACATATGTGGATGCTTTCTTCTTCTTTGTCTTATAATAGTAATAAGTAGAACCGCTCCATCCGTGTTTCACTGCTGCATTGACATTGGGGACTGCGCCTAAGCTTCCGGCTGCCATGGCAAATGCGAGCAGTGCTGCAGAAATTCTTTTGATTACCTTCTTCATAAATCCTCCTTTGTAAACCAAAGCTATCAGATCCTCACCCTGTAACAGTTAAACGTACACATTCTTTGTCTTTTAATAATACTATGAAAATATGACAAATGTCAATGAAATTAGGGCAAGACAATATAGCAAAATCGACAGAAAAAAACAGCCGGCAGGTTTTTGTAACCTGTCGGCTGCTGTCTTTGCTGAAAATGCTTTGTCACCGGTTATTAAAGACTGGGATCGGTCGGATCGTAATTGCGTCCGCCAAGGGCATTGCCCTGGTCTCCGAGTTTTGTTGTTCCGAAGGGACCGGTCTGTGAAGAAGAACTGATGAAGTATGCTCTGTTGGCCCAGCCGCCCTTGTTGTTTCTCGCCATGTCAAAGATGAGCTTGGCATTCACACAGTTAAGACGTACGCACTTGGTTGAGATGTTGTCCACACCCATGGCATTGTAATGGGCTGCATAGAGGGAATGCTTATTCTTGTACTTCAAGTATCTGGGTGAGTGGAATAAAGCGCCGGAACCGCCGATACCGACTGCCCACTGGTAGTAATACCTTGCGGAGCTGCCCGGCTTCTTGTAGATGAACCATCTCTGGCCCTTGCCTTTGCCGGATACAACGCCCCACCAGCCTTTGCCTCCTTTGCCTCTGATCTGCTTGTTTCTTACAGAAGCGGTCTTGGAGCCTGTAAATACAACAACCTTTAAAGCGTAGTTGAAAGGCTTGCTCTTGTTCATCCTTCCAAGGAATACCACGTTCTTAGTGGCGAAGTTCACCTGGATCTTCACCTGACGGGGCTGTTTCTTCTTCCAGGAAGTATCAGTGTTGAATACGTTAGTATTCAGGGAGCCGTCTTTATTAAAGTAAAAGTAGTAGGCATCATCCTGTGCAGCGCCGCGTCCGTATACATTGAGGACCTTGTTGGTGGATGTATAACCTGCGTCCAGTGTTGACTGGCCAAGTTTGGAATGGGTATTCAGAGGGCTCTTGGACCATCCGCCATTGCCGCCGTTGTTCCATGCAACACCGCCTACAAGATAATACCACTTGCCGCCCTGGGAATACCAGCCGTTGATCTTCTTGGGCGTACCGTCCGAATTGAAGAGTCCGCGGTCATTACCGCTGGTGTTCGCACCGGGGACACCGGCTGTATAGTGCTTTGAGCTGTCAAATATGCCAAAGCCGTTTGAACCATAGTCATAATACTCATCTGTATTGCGGATCAGGCCTGTATAGAGGGGGCCCATAACGCCGGAAGATATCTTGTAAACCTTTCCGTCCTTCTTTGCAAATCCGCTGTAGAGAGAACCGCTCTTATAGATCTTGCCGTTGCTTTCTCTTCCGGAAGCAAGGGAAGATGATGATTTGTATGTTGTCCCTTCCAGAGTCACATTGATCTCATAGGTCTTGGAAGCAGATTCAGATGACTTCAGGTACTTGGATGTATTGATATTGTAAACTTTACCTGTGTAAAGATGACTGCCTTCGATCAGGCTGATGTAGCCTTTTCCGTCGCTGGAGGACTTTTCAGCCATGTAATACTTGCCTGCCTTCAGGGAGTGCTTTACGCCGCTGATGGTGATAGTGGTATTACCGCTCAGATTGATAATGGTCTTTTTCGGCACGTATGTGGAAGCTTTTTTCTTCTTTGTCTTATAATAGTAATAAGTGGAGCCGCTCCATCCGTGCTTTACTGCTGCATTAAGGCTGGGGGCTGCGCCAAAGCTGCCGGCTGCCATGGTAAATGCAAGCAGTACTGCAGATACTCTTTTAAATACCTTCTTCATAAATCCTCCTTTGTATTTGTAAACCCAAGTTGTCAATTAGTATTCTATGTCGGTTAACATTTTGTTAGTCTATCTTCCCTATAATAATGGAGATGACACAGAATGTCAACAAAATAACAAAAAATAAAAGTGTAAAAGTTTACTTTTTACCACATTAAAAGAAAAAATCGCCGGGATTTTAAAACAAACCTGTAATTCTTTGTTAAGAAAGACATAATAAGGCTGCCAGTATACAGATGATTCCCGCCCATTGTCTTTTACCCGGTCGTTCCCCGAAGATCAGGGCGCTCACAGCCATGACCAGGAGGATGGTTCCGGTGCTGTTGGCAGGATAGACGAAAAAGGCCGGGAGGCGGACAACTGCCTGCAGCAGGAATGAGGAAGCAAAATAGTTGGGGATTCCCACCGCGATACCGGCGGCCATTTCCCTTGGCAGAATCATTTTTTCCGTCTTTCTGTATTCAAAAATAGCCAGAATAGCCGTCAGGACTGCAGCGGTCACAAAGAGATAGAAAAAGAGAAGGGAGTCCTGCTGCCTGCTGCCCGTCTTCTCGAAGACTTTGGAAATCGAATCGCCGGCGCCGAAGAAAAAGAGCGTAAGGAGCAGAAGCGCAAGGCTTCCGGATCCGGCTGAGCCGGAAACGTTCTCTTTACGGTCTTCATCACGCAGCAGCCAGAGAGAAACCAGGACCAGGCAGATGCCGATGATCCGCTTAAGGCCGGGACGGTCTCCAAAAAGGAAGAAACTGACGGCCAGGGGTACCAGCAGCCCCAGCCTGGAAAAGGCAGTGGTAAGAATGGCGCCGTTTACCCGGATGCTGTTCTGCATGGCAATCAGAGCCGCGACAAAAAAGAACCCGCCTGCCAGTCCGCAGACAACAGTGGTCATTTCTCCCTTAAAAACAGAGGATTTGTCCGGGAGCATGATAAAGGCAATGACGATACAGGTCAGATAATTACCTATTATAATAGAATACCGGTTCCCTTCCTGATGCTGAAAATACTTGAGGGCGATGGCCATGGAAGCACTGCAGACAACAGCCAGTAAAAGATAAAACATAGTCAGAGCATCTCCTTTTTCCGGAACGTTTCCGTAAAGATAACATAAATGCTGTATGAGATGCAAGTTTTTGCAGTTTGCCGCCTGTCCCTTTACAAAAAGTTGTAAAATTTACATAAGGACATCAAGAAAGTATTTTTCCTAATGTTTGACCCGATTATTTCAAAATGCTATAATTATTAAGTATAATTGTCGGGTTTTCTGTGCAATTTTTTGCATATCAGAGATGATCATTATAAAAACAGCAAATATATGATGCGGGAAGGAAGTAAGATATGAAGTTTGTTGCGGGTGTTGATATCGGAAATGCGACAACGGAAGTTGCGCTTGCAAATGTCGATGGAGCTGAGGTAGAGTTTCTGGCCAGCGGGATTGGACCGACAACCGGCATCAAAGGAACTCTGAAAAATATCAATGGTGTGTTCGGTGCTTTGAGTAACGCACTGAAAAAGATAGGAAAAGATTACAGTGACCTGGATGAGATCCGGATCAATGAAGCTGCACCGGTTATCGGTGATGTGGCCATGGAGACCATCAGCCAGACTGTTATCACGGACTCAACGGTAATCGGCCATAATCCGGCGACACCGGGCGGAACCGGAATCGCGGTAGGTGTAACTGTAGACATCAATGATCTCTCAAAGATTACCGAGGAGAGAGATGTGATCGTGGTCATACCTGCCAAAATAGATTTCAGCAGAGCAGCAGAGATCGTCAACCATGTCCACGGTAAAGTACATGTTAAGGGGGCCATTCTGCAGGCTGATGACGGAAGACTTTTTACTAACAGTGTAGAGAACAAGATTCCGGTAATCGATGAAGTTACAAAGATAGACAGGGTGCCGTTAGGCGTCACATGTGCCATCGAAGTTGCCCCCATGGGCAGCGTGATCAGCACACTTTCCAACCCCTATGGTATCGCGACACTGTTTGACCTGTCCCCTGTCGAGACAAAGCAGGTGGTTCCGATTGCCAGGTCTCTGATCGGAAACCGTTCCGGCGTTGTGATCAAGACTCCGGAAGGTGATGTCAGAGCCCACAGTGTAAAAGCAGGAACGATCAATGTCATCGGAAAGAAAAAGACAGTCAGCGTGGACGTTGACGAAGGCGCCGATAAGATCATGGAGGCAGTTTCCTCTGTTGCGGATATCGAGGATATCCAGGGTGAGACAGGTACCAATGTCGGCAATATGATCGACAAGGTACGCCGCGTTATGTCCGATTTGACTGAAAAGAAAGTCAAGGATATTCAGATTCAGGATATTCTGGCTGTAGATACATTTAATCCCCAGAAAGTTGTCGGCGGTATAGCCGATGAGTTTGCACTTGAAAATGCGGTAGGTATCGCCTGCATGGTTAAGTCAGACAGGCTGCAGATGGAGATGATCGCCAGCGTTCTGGCAGAAAAGCTCAAAGTACCGGTATTTGTAGGCGGCGTAGAGGCAGACATGGCCATCAAAGGCGCCCTGACCACACCCGGTACCAGCATTCCTCTTGCTATCGTTGATATGGGTGCAGGATCCACGGACGCATCGATCATCAACCGTGAAGGAAAGGTTAAGCTGATTCATCTTGCGGGAGCCGGAGACATGGTATCTCTGCTGATCAGCTCCGAGCTGGGACTGGATGATGTTGAACTTGCAGAGGATATTAAAAAGTATCCTCTGGCCAAGGTGGAAAGCCTTTTCCATATCAGGCATGAAAGCGGAACAGCCCAGTTTTACAATGAACCGCTGGCACCGGAACTCTTTGCCAAAACAGTACTGGTCAAAGATGACGGCAGCCTGATTCCTCTGGACGGACAGGATGACCTGGAAAAGGTAAAGAATGTCCGCCAGGCGGCAAAGAAGAAAGTCTTTGTCCGCAACGCCATCCGTGCCCTGTCCATGGTAAGCCCTACCGGAAATCCGAGAGATATCCAGTTCGTTGTTATGGTTGGCGGTTCTGCTCTGGACTTCGAGATTCCGAACTTCGTTACGGATGCCCTGTCAGATTATGACATTGTTGCCGGCCGTGGAAATATCCGTGGCGTAGAGGGACCGAGAAATGCCGTAGCAACCGGTCTTGCCCTGGCATGTGCTGACCAGGAAGCATAATTTATTAACATTTTGCATAAAAAAGTTTCGGGCACTGCCCTGTTGGTTATTGACGGGAGTGCCCGAATGTTTTATACTGTAATATATTACAGTTTTTTTACGATTAATGTACTTTTTATCTTACGGGACCGGAAATTTGTTAAATTTTTACTGTGACCATGTCATATTTCCGAAATCCCGTCAGGAAGGATTGCTTTGCGAAAGGGGGAAGAGTCAGGATGATTGACAAGAAGGAACCTGTCATCTCCATTCTGGGAGATTCGCTGAGTACTTATGAAGGATTTTCACCTTCCAGAGGAGTCTTCTTTGACCGCTACAACCGTGCGGAAACAGGCATTCTGACAGTGGAAGATACCTGGTGGATGAAAGTGATCCGGCATTTCTCCGGACGGCTCGGATATAACCACTCCATGTCCGGCAGCTGCGTAACGGGCGGCGGAAGCCAGGCGGGAACGGCAAGGGAAAGAATCGAGGCACTGGGAATAAACGGAAAGCCGGATATGATCCTTGTCTTCATGGGATGCAACGACTGGGCTTATGGGGTAGACCCGCGGGAATTCACCCGGGATTACAGGACCATGATCCGGACTGTAAAAGAAATGTACCCCGAAGCGGAAATCTGGTGCGGGACACTGCCGCTGGCTCAATCCGTCAGTCCGGCAGAGCGTTTCTTTTTCAATGTAGACGGGCTGATCTCCAAGCGGCTCTATTCTGAAGTGATCATCAGGGTTGCAGGAGAGGAGAAGGTACACGCGGCAGAGATCGGCGCAGATATAGAATATGAAACAATAGACGGAGTCCACCCTGACTGTAAGGGGATGGATACTCTTGGCAGGCTCTGGATCAGAGCTCTTACTCAGTAACCGGCAACTGGCGGCAGGGCGCGCCGACAGTACAAGTAAGGGAGAGGAATCATGAAGTTTAAGAAAAAGGCTTTCAGAGTCGCTTTAATGGCAGCCATACTGCTGGCGGTTTGTCTGGTGCCGGCCGGAAAGGCCGAGGCAAAAGCCAGGCTCAGTAAATCGGCGGTTGTACTGACCGGCGGCAAGTCGGCGAAGATTTATGTACGGGGAACAAAGAAGCCTGTAACTTGGTCTGTCTCCAATAAGAAGATCGCAACGGTAAAAGACGGAGAAATTAAAGCCTTAAAGACCGGTAAGACAACAGTCAAGGCCAGAACAGGCAGCACAACCCTGAAATGTAAAGTAACCGTTGTCGGCCTGAACAAGACAAAAGTGTCTTTGACTAAGAAGGCAAAGACCACACTGAAAGCTTACAATGGAAAGAATACCAAGTGGAAATCGAGCAATTCATCTGTAGCGAGTGTATCAAAAAAGGGCGTTGTCACTGCGAAGAAGACGGGTACTGCGACCATTACATGCACGACCAACGGAAAGAAGCTTACCTGTAAAGTTTATGTTCCCTATCTGACAAATGTGTCGGTCACCTTGGCCAGGGGGAACAGCACCAATTTGCAGGTAAAAAATGCAGGCCAGGCATTATCCTGGACTTCCAGTAACAGCAGCGTGGCTGCCGTAGATAAAGACGGCAATGTAAGAGCCCTTAAGACAGGGTCTGCAAAGATCACATGCACTTCCGGCTCTGCAAAAATGTATGCTACCGTCAAAGTGGTCGACCCGCTGAACATGGTTGTCAAGGAAACATCGGCCCTGATTTCCAACAGCTATAAATTCTCTGTGACCATGAAGGGCTATCCCAGAGATCTTACTTACGTATTCTTTAATCAGGGTTCCTCACGCAACAAGAGCAGCATGACAAAACCCAACCTGACAAAGGCGGTTGCCTACCATGGCTGCGCAGCCAGCAGTACGGCGGCGGTTCTGTCAGCTTTTACCGGAAAAACCGTCACACCGGTCATGGTGATGGAAACGATAGAAAAGACCGTGTTCGGCCAGGATGAATGGATGAAGAATTATTCCAAGTCCAATGCCGATCAGAGACCGGTCAGCCTTTACGGTATTTCGAAGATACTGGCTTCTTACGGGGTTCCGACCGCCAGAGTCTGGAAATTTACTGATGCCCAGGCTAAAAGCCAGATCAGGGAACACCTGCTGACAGGCAATCCTGTTGTGATTGTTGTATCACAGAAAAACCGCAAGACAAATAAGTCTACAAAGCTCTGGACCAACAGCTATCATACTATGGTCCTGATCGGTATTACGGCGAATGACAAAGTTCTCGTCGGAGACAGTGTAAACAGGGCGGCTTTCGGCAAAAGCCAGAGGGTCAAGGTTACCAGCCTGGATGAGCTGATCCCCTATATGTTCCCCTGCACAAAGGAAAAGGCTTCCTTCTACTGGAACGCAGCCTCCTCCTGCGGCGGCTACCTTCTGGTAAACCCCAGATAGACCGGTGGCGGCAGGGAAAAACAAAGGATAAAGAAAGGCAGTGCCGGACGCACTGCCTTTTTCTGTAGTAATTCCCGTGCGGTTGTGATATAATAGCTGTGATTAAAATGAAGTTTCTGCTTTCGGAAACTTCAAAACATATAAAGAAAGGGAATAGGCGCATATGAGTAAAAAAGACATCAACTGGGGCGAACTAGGATTCGGCTACCAGGTTACAGACGCAAGATTCGTATCCAATTATAAGGACGGCGCGTGGGATGAAGGAACCCTTACATCTGACGCCAATATCGTGCTCAATGAATGTGCGGGCGTTCTTCAGTATGCCCAGACGGTATTTGAGGGACTGAAAGCCTACACCACTCAGGACGGCAAAGTGGTATGTTTCCGCCCGGACCTGAATGCGGCAAGGCTTACAGACTCCTGTAAGAGACTGGAGATCCCGACCTATCCGGAGGATAAGTTCGTGGAGGCTGTAGTTGAGACAGTTAAGGCAAACCTTGATTATGTGCCGCCTTACGGCTCCGGCGCAACCCTTTATATCCGCCCCTATGTTTTCGGAACAAATCCTGTTATCGGTGTAAAACCGGCTGACGAATATCAGTTCCGTATATTTGTAACCCCCGTAGGTCCCTATTTTAAAGGCGGCGTAAAGCCGATCACCATCCGTGTAAGTGACTTTGACCGTGCGGCTCCCCACGGAACCGGACATATCAAAGCCGGCCTGAACTATGCCATGAGCCTGCATGCCATCATGGATGCCCATGCAAAGGGATTTGATGAGAATATGTATCTTGATCCGGGAACAAGAACAAAGGTTGAGGAGACCGGCGGTGCAAACTTCATCTTTATCACAAAAGACGGTAAGCTTGTCACACCGAAATCCGACAGTATCCTTCCCTCCATCACCCGCCGTTCCATCATGTATGTGGCAGAGCATTATCTGGGTATGGAAGTTGAACACAGAGAAGTGCTCTTTGACGAAGTGAAAGACTTTGCCGAGTGCGGTCTCTGCGGTACAGCAGCAGTCATCTCTCCGGTAGGAAAGATCGTAGATCACGGAAAAGAAATCTGCATGCCCAGCGGTATGGAAGATATGGGACCGGTAACAAAGAAACTGTACGATACCCTGACCGGAATCCAGATGGGCAGCATCAAAGCACCGGAAGGATGGATCAAGGTAATCGCTGAATAGATTGTCTTTTCATTCTTCAAAAAGTATATCAGGTATGGACAGACGTCCCGCGAACGGTTTAAATACCGTTTTGCGGGGCGTTTTTTCTTTTATCAGTCCCCAAGCTATGGTATAATCAGCCTATATCAAAAGAAAATCAGCTGATGAATCCCATTGGATTGCTTTGCCGGAGACGGCAGTACAGGAGGAATAATATGTCCGGATACGATGATAATCAGTTTGTTACAGAATATGACCAGTACCTTTTCGGAAAAGGAACACATTATGACATTTATAATAAGCTTGGAGCCCACATACTGACTCATGACGGAAAGAAGGGTGTTTATTTTGCCGTGTGGGCACCCAACGCAGTGAAGGTATCCATAGTCGGCGACTTTAACGGATGGAACCGGGAAGCGGATATCATGATGCGTAAGGAGCCCCTGGGAATCTATGAGCTCTTCATACCCGGTCTGCCCGAAGGAACAGTTTACAAGTATTGCATCACTCCAAAGAAAGGGGAACAGATTCTGAAAGTGGATCCCTTTGCCTTCCAGGCGGAAAAACGTCCCAACAATGCTTCCATTGTGACGGACATTTCCGATTTCCGCTGGGGTGACAGTGCATGGATGAAAAAGAGAGAAAAGTTCAGCCCCAGGAAGAGCGCCATGTCCGTATACGAAGTACATCCGGGATCCTGGATGCGCCATCCGGTATCGGAAGAAGACGAGGACGGCTACTATAATTACAGGGAGCTTGCCGTGAGGCTGGCTGATTATGTGAAGGATATGGGCTATACCCATGTGGAACTGATGGGAATCGCGGAGCATCCCTTTGACGGATCCTGGGGTTATCAGGTGACCAACTACTTCGCGCCCACATCCAGGCACGGGTCGCCGGCGGACTTCCAGTTCTTTGTAAATTATCTGCATAAGAAGAACATCGGTATCATTCTTGACTGGGTTCCGGCACATTTCCCGAGAGATGCTTTCGGCCTGGCAGAGTTTGACGGCACATGCCTTTATGAGTATGCGGATCCCAGAAAAGGAGAGCATCCTGACTGGGGAACCAAAGTCTTTGATTTCGGAAAGACAGAGGTAAAGAATTTCCTTATTTCCAATGCGCTTTACTGGGTGGAGAAGTTCCATATTGACGGACTCAGAGTAGATGCGGTTGCTTCCATGCTCTATCTGGACTACGGACGTGAGGACGGACAGTGGGTTGCCAATGAGTACGGCGGCAATGAGAATCTGGATGCCATCGAGTTCTTCCGCCACCTCAACACAGTGCTCAGGGGACGGAATCCGGGCGCGGTCATGATCGCCGAGGAGTCAACAGCCTGGCCCAAGATTACGGACAAGGCGGAGTACGGCGGTCTGGAATTCAGCCTGAAGTGGAATATGGGCTGGATGCATGACTTCCTGGAGTATATGAAGCTTGACCCCTATTTCAGAAAGTTCAATCACAATAAGATGACCTTTGCCATGACCTATGCTTATTCAGAGAATTATATGCTGGTTCTCTCCCATGACGAGGTCGTACATCTGAAATGCTCCATGATCGAGAAGATGCCGGGACTTTACGACGATAAGTTCCGCAATCTGATGGTAGCCTATGCATTTATGATAGGCCACCCCGGCAAGAAGCTGCTCTTTATGGGACAGGATTTCGGACAGCACAGAGAGTGGAGCGAGGCCAGGGAGATCGACTGGTTCCTGCTGGCAGAGGACAGAAACCGGTCCCTGCAGAACTATGTCAGAAGGCTGCTTCACATCTATAAGAGCAACAAATGTCTCTTCGAATACGACTGCTGGCCGGAGGGATTTGAGTGGATCAATGCCGATGACGGAGACCGCAGTATCTTCTCCTTTGTAAGGCATTCGGAAAACGGAAAGAACAATATGCTCTTCGTCTGCAACTTTACTCCGATCGCCCGTCCGGATTACCGTGTGGGCACCACATGTATGAGAAAGCATACACTGATCGTGAACAGTGACGACAGAGACTTCGGCGGAACCGGACAGGAGAGACCGGACGTATACAAACCGGTCAAATCGGAATGCGACGGCAGACCCTTCTCCTTTGCCTATGATCTTCCGGCCTACGGAGTTGCCATCTTCAAATTCTGATCATAAAGACTGAAACGGAGTAAGGACCATGCATACAGAAGGAGAGATCCGGCTTTGTTATATTACAAAAGAAGACGGACGGAAAGTAATCACCCCTCCCCCGGAGGGGCTGCTCCTTGAACAGGCAAGGCTTGACGTGATCGTGGAAGACCCGGAAGAGGGGACCGTCAGAAGATTTCCCGTTTTCCGGCAGAATGCCATGATCTACGGGGACTGCAGTGAGTATGTAAAGCGGCACGGCTGTGCCTGCTGCAGTCTTACAACAGTCCTGGCGGCCTATGTGCCGGGAAGGGAAAAGCTTACACCGGAGGAGACGATTAAATCTGTGGAGCCCTTCTATATACCCGAGCGGATCTACAGCCGCAACTACGCAAAGCCCATGGCCAGGCAGATGCCCCTGACGCTCTATGCCATCTCGGGAATCCTGAACCGGGAAGGAGTAAAGAATACCTATGTGGGGCCTTTCAAAGACGGGGAAGCCGGTGAGCAGATCC
The DNA here is from genome assembly GCA_017434385.1 of Eubacterium sp. Lineage (GTDB taxonomy): Bacteria > Bacillota > Clostridia > Lachnospirales > Lachnospiraceae > Anaerobutyricum. The sequence continues at coordinate 5,973 of JAFRFJ010000020.1, read as the reverse complement.
TTGCTCATCTCTATTCGGGCAGGCCGGTCATCATCGAGACCAGCCGGATGCGCAGGTGGAGAGGGCATATAGTCAGGCTCAACGACAAGAAATATGCCGGCTCCTACCATACCATGGTTCTCCTGGGCGTCTGCGAAGACGGGAGGATACTCTTTACCGACTCGGCGACCCGGTCCTGGGCGGGTAGAATACAGAGACTCAAACAGGAGGACCTGTCCGTGCTGATTTCCTATATGTTCCCGCAGAAGAAAGAGGGAGATACCCATCTGTATTTCCACAGAAGGAGAGGGACAGGCGGCTATATCCTGATCGATCAGGGATAAATGGCTTATAAGGGCTGTATTTCTTGACAAACCACTGTTTTTTCTATAGAATTATGACGTTTATGATAAAAGATATGTGCGCCTCGGCGGCAAGGCCGGGGCGCGCTTAATTACAAGGAGGAAGACATGCAGGTATATGATGAGTTGATAGCAAGAGGCCTGATCGCGCAGGTTACCAATGAAGAAGAAATCAGAAAAATGGTCAATGAAGGAAAAGCGACCTTTTATATTGGATTCGATCCGACAGCGGACAGCCTTCATGTGGGACACTTCATGGCCCTTTGCCTGATGAAGCGTCTGCAGATGGCAGGCAACAAACCGATTGCCCTGCTGGGCGGCGGCACCGGAATGATCGGAGATCCGTCCGGAAGAACGGATATGCGTCAGATGATGACCAAAGAGACGATCCAGCATAATATCGACTGCTTTAAGGTTCAGATGAGCCGTTTCATTGACTTTTCCGATGACAAGGCTCTGATGGTCAACAATGCCGACTGGCTCCTGGATCTCAATTACGTAGACCTGCTGCGGGAAGTAGGCGCATGCTTCTCCGTCAACAACATGCTCAGGGCGGAGTGCTACAAGCAGCGTATGGAAAAGGGACTTTCCTTCCTCGAGTTCAATTATATGATCATGCAGGCATACGATTTCTATGTACTTTACCAGAAATACGGCTGCAATATGCAGTTCGGCGGCAATGACCAGTGGAGCAATATGCTGGCAGGCACGGAACTGATCCGCCGCAAGCTGGGTAAGGATGCCCATGCCATGACCATCACCCTCCTTCTGAATTCCGAAGGCAAGAAGATGGGCAAGACCCAGTCAGGTGCAGTCTGGCTGGATCCCAATAAGACATCACCCTTTGATTTCTACCAGTACTGGAGAAATGTAGCTGACGCGGACGTATTAAAGTGTATCCGTATGCTCACCTTCCTGCCCATCGAAGAAATCGATAAGATGAACAGCTGGGAGGGAAGCCAGCTCAATGAAGCCAAAGACATCCTGGCATATGAGCTGACATCTCTTGTACACGGAGAAGAAGAAGCAAAGAAAGCCCGTGAAGGCGCCAGAGCACTTTTCAGCACAGGCGGCGACACTGCAAACATGCCTCTCTGCGAAATCGGAGAGGATGACCTGACAGACGGATCGATCGATATCCTGTCCTTACTGGTTACAGCCGGACTGGCCCAGACAAGATCCGAAGCCAGAAGAAATGTAACCCAGGGCGGCGTAACCCTTGACGGTGAAAAGGTGACAGACATCAAAGCCTCCTACAGCCTGGACGACTTTGGAAAGGACGGTCTTGTCTTAAAGAGAGGCAAGAAGAAATTTGTCAAAATTCTCAGTAAATAAATGCATGTACCGGAGGAAGGTATGAGTAAGAGCATGATCTATGTGGCTCCCTGTCATTTTGCCATGGAGTCCGTATGTAAAAAAGAAATAGCGGATCTGGGACTTGAGATCCTGACGGTGGAAGACGGGAAGGTTACATTTGCCGGCGACGCCTCAGCCGCCGCAAGGGCCAATATCTTTCTCAGAACTGCCCAGAGAATCCTCTACAGGGTTGACACTTTCTATGCGGTCACTTTTGAGGAACTCTTTCAGGGAATCCGGGCCATCCCATGGGAAGAAATCCTGCCCAGGGACGCCCGCTTCTGGGTGACCAAGGCCACTTCCGTAAAAAGCAAACTCTTCTCGACCTCCGATATTCAGTCCATTGTTAAAAAAGCTATGGTGGAGCGGATGAAGGAGCACTATCACCAGTCCTGGTTCAAGGAAGACGGTGACGCATATCCTGTCCGTATTTCCATCTACAAAGACGTAGTGACAGTCGGCCTGGATACTTCCGGTGACAGTCTTCATAAAAGAGGCTACCGGAAGCTGGTCAGCAAAGCGCCTTTGGAGGAAACTCTGGCGGCCGGCCTGATCCGGCTGACGCCCTGGAACAGAAACCGGATTCTGGTAGACCCCTTTTGCGGAAGCGGAACCATTCCCATAGAGGCGGCCATGATGGGAGCCCGTATTGCCCCCGGGATGCACAGGAGTTTCCAGGGAAGGTCTTTTAAAGGACTTTTTCCTGAATCAGTCTGGAAAGAGGCCTATGAGGAAGCCGAAGACCTGGTGGACCGGTCCGTAAAAATGGACATACAGGGCTATGACATAGACCCCCAGATCATCCGGTCTGCCCGGGAAAATGCAAAAAGAGCCGGCGTGGAAGATATGATACATTTCCAGCAGCGCCCCATACATAAGCTGCGCCACCCGAAAAAATACGGCTTTGTCATAACCAATCCCCCTTACGGGGAAAGGATGGAAGACAAAGAAGATATGCCCATCCTCTACAGAGAGATCGGAGAAGCATTTTCACATCTGGACAGCTGGTCCGAGTATGTGATCACAGCCTATGAGGATGCGGAGCGTTATATCGGAAAGAAAGCCGCCAAAAACCGTAAAATATATAATGGCATGATGAAAACCTACTACTACCAGTTCCCGGGACCCAAACCGCCCAGGAGAAAGAAGGAGTCTTCATGAAGAAAAAACTGATATTTGCGACAGGCAATGAAGGGAAAATGCGTGAGATCCGTGACATTCTTGGCGATATGGATTATGAGATCCTGTCCATGAAGGAAGCGGGGATTGATATAGATATTGTTGAGGATGGTGAAACATTTGAGGAAAATGCCATCATCAAGGCCTCTGCCGTCAGGGATGCCTGCGGCTGCCTTGTGCTGGCGGATGATTCGGGACTGGAGATAGATTTCCTCAATAAAGAACCCGGTGTAATGTCGGCAAGATATATGGGTGAGAACACTTCTTACCGGATCAAAAATCAGATTCTGATCGATCGTCTTCACGGTGTTCCCGACATTTTAAGGACAGCCAGGTTCGTCTGTGTCGTTGCGGCGGCCTTCCCGGACGGCCGCGTGGAAACTGCCAGGGGAACCATCGAAGGAAGGATCGCCCATGAGCAGGCAGGGGAGAACGGATTCGGCTATGATCCGATCTTTTATCTTCCGGACCGGCAGATGACAACGGCCCAGATTTCTCCTGAGGAAAAGAATGCCATCAGCCACAGAGGCAAGGCGCTGCGCGCCATTAAAGAAGTGCTGGACAGTGAAAGCGAAGCAGAAAGGGCTGAAGAGAAATAAATGAGGATTCTGGTGATCAGTGATTCCCACGGCATGAATGAAAATGTCAAAGGTGTCCTGAAACAGGTAGGACATATAGATATGCTGATTCACTGCGGGGATGTGACCAGCGGTGACTTATATATAGAGTCGCTGGTATCATGTCCTGTCCATATGGTCGCAGGGAATCTTGATCAGGGACTTCATCTGCCCAAAGAGAAGCTGATTGAGCTGGAAGGCCACCGGATATGGATCGTACACGGTCATACATACCGGGTAAACCAGGGACTGAAAATACTGCGGGGCCTTGCCAGGAGAAAGGGAGCCGATATCGTTATGTTCGGCCATACCCATAAGCCTTACATTGAGCTGGGCGAAGACATGACAATCCTGAATCCGGGAAGCCTGACCTATCCCAGACAGAGGGATGGGAATCCGACATTTCTGATCATGGAGATCGATGAATTCGGGGACACCCACTTTGGACACGGATATTATCACAAGGACCTGAACCGGGAAGACCAGGAAAAGGGAGAAAGATGAAAAAGGGAGATATACTGGAAGCAAAGATCCTCCGGACGGATTTTCCGAACAGGGGGATCACTTTTATAGATGAAGAGACGGTGACCATCAAAAACGGACTAAGCGGACAGAAGGTCCGTTTTTTCGTACGCAAAAAAAAGAGGGGTAAGGTAGAAGGACAGCTTATGGAAGTCCTGGAAAAGGCTCCCTGTGAAATCGAGCCTCCCTGCCTGCATTTCGGGGCCTGCGGCGGATGCAGCTATCAGAACCTGCCTTATGAAGAGCAGCTGCGGCTGAAAAAGGAACAGGTGGAAAGGCTGATCGAGACCAACGGACTGGGATTTTCAATCGAAGAGATTTTGAGCGGACCTGTAAGGGAAGGCTACCGGAACAAGATGGAATTCACCTTCGGGGATGAAGTAAAAGACGGTCCCCTTGCCCTGGGAATGCACAGGAGAGGGAGCTTTTACGACATAGTATCGTTGACAGACTGCCGGATTGCAGACAAGGACTTCAATACACTGGTCCGGCACATTTTAAAGTATTTCAAAGAAAAAGGAAGCAGCTTCTATCATCGGCTGAGACATGAGGGATTTCTGCGCCATCTGGTGCTGAGACGGTCTGCGAAAACAGGTGAGATCCTGATTAATCTGGTTACTTCCGGCCAGGACAGCCTGGATGAGGAAAGCTTTGTAAAAAACATCCTGGCTGTTAAAGAAGCAGGAGAAATCGACGGCAGGATTGCCGGTATACTTCACACCATCAATGACAGTGTGGCAGATGTGGTAAAAAGCGATGAGACCAGGCTCCTCTACGGGCGAGACTACATTTATGAATATCTTTATAATCTGAGGTTCCGGATTTCCCCGTTCTCCTTTTTCCAGACCAATACGCTGGGAGCGGAGGTCCTTTACGATAAGGTAAGAGAGTATGTGGGAGACACAAAGGATAAGCTGATCTATGACCTTTACACAGGAACGGGAACCATCGCCCAGCTGCTGGCACCGGTAGCAAAGAAGGTTGTAGGGGTGGAAATCGTGGAAGAAGCAGTGGAAGCTGCCAGGCAGAACGCCAAGGACAACCAACTTGACAATTGCGAATTCATTGCAGGGGATGTCCTGAAAGTAGTAGATGAACTGACAGAAAAACCGGATATTCTGGTACTGGATCCGCCCAGAGACGGAATTCATCCCAAAGCACTGAAGAAGATCATAGGATTTGGTGTAAAGGAAATCGTCTATGTCAGCTGCAAACCGACCAGTCTCATGAGGGACCTGCTCGTTTTCAGAGAAGAAGGATATGAGGTAAAACGGGCCAGCATGGTTGACATGTTCCCGGGAACGGTGCATGTGGAGACGGTATGCGCATTGTCCAAACTTTCTGAGGCAAAGCATCATATCAGCGTTCAAGTCGATATGGATGAGTTGGATCTGACTGCCGCCGAGAGTAAGGCTACATATGAAGAGATCCAGGAGTGGGTGAAGGAAAAGTACGGTTTCCATGTGACACACCTGAATATCGCGAAGACAAAACAGAAATGTGGGATCATCGAGCGGCAGAACTATAATCTGCCAAAGAGTGAGAACAGCCGGTCGCCAGATACTCCAAAGGAGAAGGAAGAGGCGATAATTGATGCTTTCTTGCATTTTAAGATGATGTGAATTCAAAAGTAACGCCTCTGGGCCGATAAGGTCTGGGGGCGTTTTGGTAAGAATGAACTGTTAGTTATTATGTAGGGCATTGACAAGTGACCTTTCGTTCACTATAATAGGTGAACGAAAGGTCACTTAACTGTTACGGGAGGTACTTATGGCGAACGACACGAAAGAGAGAATCCTGGCTGCGGCATTGGAGATGTTTTCAAAAAACGGCTATGCAGGGACAAACATCCGTGAACTGAGCGCATCGCTCGGGCTTGTGAAGTCCGGGGTCTATAAACACTATGAGAGCAAGGAAGCTATCTGGAATGCGCTGCTGGATCAGATGATCGACTATTA
>JAFRFJ010000019.1:0-91789 GCA_017434385.1 Eubacterium sp. | reverse complement strand
TTTTTTATCTGCATTCTGTGTCATCATAATAGAAATACCGCCTTTATTTGATACTTCTATTATACTATAAAAAAGCCGAAAAGTCTGCATAAATAAAGGATATTCGAGCATTTCTCAAAGAAAAATCCACGGCGAATGCCGTGGACTTTGTCTACAGTCTGAAGGGAGGTTTTAAAACCTCCCTTTTCAATAAAGTCTATTTATTGTTTTGTTTTTCCTGTCCCTTCTGTTCCTGGTAAAGCTCCTGCATCTCCTTATCCGGTACAAAACCGGATCCGACATCTTTAATCAAAGAACGGAATCCGTCCGCCGTCTTGGTCCTGTCTGCATAGGCTTTGCCGTATTCAGAAGACCAGCTTTCTTCATCTCCAATTTCTGCAGCTACATTTCCGCTGATGTCATTGACCATATCTTTTTTATCACACTCTTCACAAAATTCAACGCCGCTTTCTCCCCCAAGAATGAGGTTGGCATGGATCTTGTTATCTCTGCTGCGCTGGACTGCAATCTGGCACTCATTATCTACAAGCGTATTATGGTCAAATTCGCATTCCTCGGTAAAACCAAGGTCTTTATCGTAGCCGCCGAAACAGAGTGCTGTATATCCTTTACAGTCTGCTATTACGTTATCATATACCCGGATCCCTGATACCTTGAAAAGTTCATTTTCTTCCGGTTTGTGCTCCGTTGCCACTTCAATTCCGATATCGCAGTTGAAAATGAAGTTATTGTATATTTCAATGTCCTTTCCACCATCCACATAGATGCCATCTGCGCAGGGGTCATATTCTCCGTCTTCAAAATAGTAGGAGTTTCCCTCAGTACTGATATTATATATCAGATTATCCCGGCAAATGCCGTTTCTTGTCTGATCGAATTCATAGGGGTTTTTATCAGTGTTTTCTTCAGGATGCATTGCCAGTCCTTCAAAACCGATCATATCAATTCCGATATTATTGTTATCATGAATTACATTTTCGGCGATAAGGAATCCGTCAATATTACCGTTCAGGACCAGTGACTCACTTGAGCCGCACTCACAATCATATACTTCACATCCCTCAATGGTAAGATCGGAAACCGGCGCCAGATCATTATTGGCATACACATTGATTCCGTGGATTCCACGGACCCCATGAACCTTACAGTTTTTGATTGTGATATTATTAAGAGGCTCCTCTCCTGCTTCGCGTGTACTTGAGTATTCAATCCCATGGGTTCCACCTTCAGTTTCCAGGCCTTCAATAGATATGTTGCGCACGTTCTTTAAGGCAATTACTTTTCCGCCTTCTCCGACAACCACAACCTTTTCTCCTTCCATGGTGCGGATAATGGTGGGTGAATCCTGACTTCCCGAGCAGTCCGGGCCAAGTTCTACCGGAGAGTAATCCCCTCCATGTACAATAATCAGGGAGCCGGGATTTGCATTTGCAGCTTTGGAGATGCTTGCATAAGGCGCATCCTCTGATCCGTTTCCGGATTCATCGTTTCCTTCAACCGCGACATGAACCTCATTCTGCTTTGTCGTCAGCTCTTTCTTCTCTGCCGTCTGCTCATTCTGCTTTGCCTGCTGTGCTCCGCAGGCAGCTGCTCCCAGAGAAAGAATGACTACAATAAGGGTAAATATAATCTTTTTTGGTAAATTCAATCTTTTCATAGATAATTCCCTCTTTATTATTCTTTAACACGTATGTATTTTTTATCCCATACCGGATCATAATAGTCACCATACTCAGACATCTTGCAGTTATCAGTCAGATCATCGGCAATTTCGAGAATCACGTCTCTGAGTTCCAGATCCCTGAGCCATTTCTCATCCACACGGGACAGGCCGTAAGCAGCCCCCCAGATCTGACCGGCAATAGAAGCTGTAGAGTCGGAATCACCCTTGTGGCAGGCTGCATTGTACATGCATTGGTCAAATCCCCGTTCCCTGCAGGACAGAACACTGAAAAGGCCTACCGCCAGGGCTTCCTCTCCTACCCATCCTTCTCCAAGTTCCTTCATAATGTCAAATTCACCTGTCAGGTCGTCCGAGTTCGACCGGCAGGCCAGGTCGGCCAGTCTTTTTGTCTTCTCTATGAGTTTCGCCATTGTTTCGGCATCCGGGTAGTCCGCATATTTTTTTCGGAGAAAATCTATGGTATCTGCGACTGCATCGTCGAGGGAAGCGTCACACATCAGATCATAAAGAATAATTCCAAGAGCGACGGACGACAGCCAGCCCAGAGGATGACAATGAGTAATAGCAGATGCATCCGCACAAAGATCCGCTGTTTTTTCTTTATTCAAAAGATGATTGCCGGCACAGAACAGAGGAATGGGGGCAATCCGCATCACTGCGCCGCATCCTTTACTGTTATTGATGGGTTCCTTAATACTGCCTCCGCCCTTTTGCAGCGCACTTAAGCAGGTATTTCCCGGTGCCCTCAGACAGTGCAGCTCAGGAATGGAGTAAATCCAGCTGACCCTCGGGTGTTTCTCAGCTTTATAACCCTGGGTTTCCAGCCAGTCAAAATAGGCCGATCGGATATAGATGGCCGGATTACCGCCAATTCCTCTCATGCGGAATCTGCTGTAGCCGTATAAGAGCCCGCATGCTGTAAAAAGAGTCATCTGCGTATCATCTGATATGACCGCTTTGCCACTTTCTCTGTCTATGACATATTCTCTGATTTTTGCGTCAGGACCTGACAGAAACTCTACCGGATAGCCGAAAGCATCCCCGATCGCGCCGCAAAGAAGAGACCCTCTGATCCTTTCTCTTTTGTCCATCATAACTCCTTCTCTCCTTGTCTTTTTTCTTATTATGAGTATATAACATTATGGGGAAAAAGTCGCCTGGAGATTGCCAATTTACGATATTATAATATTTGCTGATATGTTATAATTAATACAGAAAAAACAGAATTGATCATATAGCACATGGGGGTTAAAGAATGGTTAGAGAACTGAGTATCAATCGATTTTTATTCTTGTTTCTTTTTGCGCTTTTTTTCAGTCTTATTCCTTTTAAGACAAGCAGAGCGGCCGCCGATACTACTGCACCCACAGTTAACAATATCGCTGTCAAAACTAAAACAGTCACCGATTCAAGCAAAAAGCTCATCATCGAAATGGATGTAAGCGATCAGGGGACCGGTGTGGACTATGTCGGAATACAGCTTGTGTTTCCACATGGAAACAGTACTTATTTTTACGATATCGGCTACAGCACCAATTCACCTGTTTATTCCGGTCACATAGTCATCACAAAGGATATTACCAATGATGAACAGGATTTCTACAATCCCCGCCCGGGTACATACAGCATCTCATCTGTCACTGTTACCGACTGCGCCAATAATCGCCGGATTTATAACACAGGGAAAGAAAACTACAGCGGAGGAGTCTTTGAAGATGAGCACGGGACCTACTTTACTGATGAAAATGATTCCTCTCAAAAATGCTACTTTACTGACGGCCATAGATTTACAGTCGTCAGAAGTAATCAGGCAGAGCCGGTTCTGACCAGCTTTGAAATCGTGGATGGTCTAACTGTTGAAAAAGGAAGCGCCATTACTGTCAGATTAGGCATTCAGAATCTGCAGAATCTTAAAAGAGTCTATGTCATGTTCAATGGACCGGATCTGTTTGAGAATGATATAGAAGCTTCCAGCCGATGGACAAAGGTAAATGATAATACCATCCTTCTCAGAATCCCGGTTACTGAAGCTGTGCCTGCCGGCAATTATTATTTATCCCACATTATTCTTTGTGACAGTTATGGTGAAATGTTTTATATCGAATCTGCTTATGAGGGAACTTTTGCCCTTAATTATGAATCCTACTATGTACCTGTTGCTGTAAAAGACAGGAATATTACCGTTAAATCCGACGGAGACGAAAACCCGCCTGTCATTAAAGGATTTCATATAGATACCCCGACTGTTATCAGACCGGGAATCATAAAAGTCACAGTTGACGTAAGTGACGATACAGGTATAGCCTTTGCCGGCTGCCAGTTATGCAAAGAAGGTGATACTTCTTCCTGGATATACAGTGATGAACAGAATTTCAACGAAAAAGAAACCGACAGATCTGTCACATTCAAATTGCCTGTAGGTTCCGGCGGCGATCCCGGGAAATTCTATATCTCCAACATGGTCTTTAAAGATTTTTCCGGTAATAAGACGACCTATAACACCCGTTACAGTAACGGAAGTCCCGGTAAAAACGAGTATGGCAATTACTTCCTTCACTCAGATGAATGTGATTATGAGATAGAATATCCCTCCCTTATAGAAACCAGAGACGAGTTTGATTATGCATTTGAAGCAGGATTAAACAATCCTTCTCTTGAATCAATGCTGGCTGAAATGCCGGAAGGACAGGCTGCTAAGGTCAACCTGGAATACGATAACAGATTAGCTCCTGCAAATCTCTTCAGGCTCATTCAGGGGAAAGATAAGAAGATTGTCTTCGGTCATGGTGAATACCAGTGGATCTTTGACGGAAAGAAAATAACAAATCCAAAAGACGTGGATCTTACAATCAGTACCATACTTGAATCGGGCGTTCCTTACGGAGTTGAAGACACTATTATTTTAATTAATTTTGCCAATAACGGTCTGCTTCCCGGTGAGGCAACTGTACGGTTTAAGTCTGATGTTCTCTATGACATGCATGAATTAAAGGGTTCTCTTTATCTGTATTATGTACAGCCCAATACTGAAGAACTTACATTCCAGGAGAACAGTGACATCAGTTATTATATAGATGGCAGCGATCACTGGTGCAGTTTTAATATAACTCATAACTCCAGTTATATTGCAGCGGGGCAGCAACTCAATACCACCAAAAATATCAAAGGCAAGAAGTTCACATTTAAATATAATGCCAATGGCGGCAAGGCTTCCGCAAAGTCAAAAAAGGTAACCGGAGGCAAGACCTTTGGAAAGCTTGCGTCAGCCAGCAGAAAAGGTTATAAATTTGACGGATGGTACACGGAAAAAACCGGCGGGACAAAGGTAACAAAGAGTACGGTAGTAAAGTATATCGTGAAGACTCTGTATGCCCACTGGACCATAATAAACTACAAGCTTTCCTACCGCTTTAACGGAGGGGCCCTTGCAGAAGGAAGTTCCAATCCGGCCACCTATACAGTCACCGATACGGTCACTTTTACGGCTCCTGAAAAAACGGGATACCGATTTGCCGGCTGGTATAAAGACAAGAAACTTAAAAAGAAACTGTCATCCATCAAAGCAGGAAGCACCGGCAATAAGACCCTTTATGCCAAATGGTCGGCCAATACCTATACCCTTACATTTGCCGGAAACGGAGCTTCAAAAGGATCGATGAAAAAACAATCCTTTACTTACGGCAGTAAAGCCAAGGCTCTTTCCTCCTGCAGATTTTCAAGGACCGGTTATTCTTTCCAGGGCTGGGCACTGTCAGAGGACGGACCGGTTCTGTACAAGAACAAGCAGAAAGTGAAAAATCTTACATCTGTTCATAAGGAAAATATCCGCCTTTACGCTGTCTGGAAAATCAACACCTACAAGATCACTTATAAATATAACGGCGGCAAAAAAGTGGATGAAGCAGACAATCCTGCATCTTATACAGTTCTTGATGAAGTCATCCTGAAGGATCCTGTAAGGGAAGGCTACACCTTTACCGGCTGGTATAAGGATAAAAAATTTAAGAAAAAAGCTTCTTCTGTCATCGGAGCAGGTTCTACCGGCAACAGGACTTTCTATGCAAGGTGGAAAAAGGCTCCCGCCAACTGATCCTAATCTGAAAAATCATCATAAAAAAGCAGGCTCTTTTCCGATTCAGGGAAAGAAACCTGCTTTTTCTTTATTCTTAATATCTTTTCCTTCACCTCATCAGATCCAGGAATCTGTAACTGAAAAGTGCATAACCTGTCACTACCTCATTTTTTTCAAGGTACTGCTTCATCTTCTCTATTACCCCGGAGTCATTAAACTCCATATCAGCCGGGTCAACTAATGCACTTTTATCAAGCCTGTAAACTGGAAGGCCTACGTAAAGTTCTACCTGTGAGTCCTTGACAAGTTCCGCCCACTCATCAACCGTCCGGTCAAACTTTTTGTCCTTATCATCAAATCCCCAGTAAATCTGAGGGATCATGTAGTCCACATAACCGGTTTCCGATGCCCAGAGATCTATATCAGCGTAGTGCTGCAGATCACTTCTCAAATTGTCAAGATTGCCATTGGGGCTGATACCGAATGTGATATCCGTATCCTCCTCTTTTACGATTCTCCATGTATCTTTTAAAAGAGTTGATACATTATCTCTCCGCCAGTTATATATAGACTTGTCCTTACTGATGAGGCCGGACCGGATGGCTCCTTCATACTCGACATAATCAAAGGACTTTCTTACATTCTCCCTTGTGAAAGTGGGATAAAAGTAGTCATCCATATGGATACCGTCCACTTTATAATTATTAACGATCTCCTGTACGCCTTTCTTGATCAGCATCTGCGCCTGGGAACTGGCAGGATTATAGTACAGCCTGCCGTTGTACTCCAGGACATGCCGCTTTCCGGCATTGATCCATGTACAGGCCGGGTTGTCATTTGAAAGCTGATCATGATTTTCTGCAGTGATTCTGTAGGGATTGATCCATGCCTCCAGTTTCAGATCATGTCTGTGACATGCTTTGATCATGATGGCCAGAGGGTCGTAACCGGGCGACAGGCCCTGACTGCCGGAAATAGACGCCGACCAGGGAAAAACGTCTGACTCATAGAGGGCATCTCCGAAAGGCCTCACCTGAAAGATCACATGTGTCAGTCCTGCCTTCTCGGCATCAGAAGCAATCTTTTCCGCATATTTGGAAAAGTGTTCTTCATCATTACTCTCGCCCTTTTCTTCCAGGTCTGTTCTGTAAGCTTCCACATCCAGATAGCTGACCCAGACCGCCTTGTAGTTCAGTGTCTCATATGACTTGTGAGGCTGCATGCGGAAAAATGCGATGATCCTCTCCCTTATTTTCCCTGCCTCCTGCCTGTTGATCTCAGAAGGAAGATGGCGGTCCATAAGGCTGTATAGGCTGACGATCATAATCATGGTCAGCATGATGATAATGATTCTGTTTATAATATTTCTCATACTTTTATTGTCTGTAATTCCCGTGAATATTAGCTGTTGCCATAACCATCATATCACAGGACCGGACAGATGAAAAGTTCCCTTTTTGTATTGAATCATACAGGAAAACATGTTATTATTTATGCAAATATCAATAATTATTAATGTTTTAAGGAGCATTTTTATGGCAGAGCAAAGCTACAGCGACCAGGTGAATATCGAAAACGAAAAGAAGCTTCGTCGCCTGCTTCGTGAGCTGCCCGGCTTTTGCAGAGAGTTTTTCCGGGGAATCGAGCCTCAGACTTCTTCGAGGACAAGGATTGCTTACGGATATGATCTCAGGGTCTTCTTCCGCTTTCTTCAGGAGGAATATCCGGAAATTCATGAGGGGGATATAAAGACATGGCCTGTGAGTGTGCTTGACAAAGTCACTCTTACCATGCTGGAAGACTATCTGGATTATCTGAAGCTCTATGAAAACAAGGACCATAAGCTCCACACCAACGATGAGCGTGGCAGAATGCGTAAAACAGCAAGTGTCAGGACATTTTTCAGATTCTTCTACCGCAAGCAGCTCATCAGCAATAACACAGCCAGCCTTCTGGAGCTTCCCAAGAAGCATGAGCGCCCTATCATCCGGCTGGAACCGGACGAAGTGGCTAAGCTTCTGGACAGTGTCGAACAGGGGGACCGGCTGACCAAGTCCCAGCAAAAGTATCACAACAAAAACAAAGTCCGCGATCTGGCTATCCTGACTCTTCTTCTGGGTACCGGAATCCGTGTATCCGAGTGTGTAGGCCTGGATATTACAGATCTGGACTTTGAAACCAACGGAATGAAAATTCACCGAAAAGGCGGTGCCGAAGTAATCCTCTACTTTGGTGACGAAGTAAGGAATGCCCTCCTTGATTATCTTGATGAACGTGAACTTGTAATGCCCAGGGAGGGATCTGAAAACGCGCTTTTCCTGTCCATGCAGAGAAGCCGGCTGACTGTGCGGTCAGTGGAGAATCTTGTGAAAAAGTATGCAAGGACCGTGACTTCTTTAAAAAAGATCACACCGCATAAGCTCAGAAGTACTTACGGAACAGAGCTCTATAAGGAAACCGGCGATATCTATCTGGTTGCTGATGTCCTTGGCCACAAGGATGTCAATACTACCAGAAAGCATTATGCTGCCATGGAAGATCAGCGGCGAAGAATGGCCGCGGGAAAAGTCAGACTCAGGGAAAACCGCCCGGGAATTTCAGATACATAGAATTTTTCATAATCTGTAAGGAGGTAGGAAATGAAAAAAGCTTTATTATGTATCCTTCTGACAATCTCTGTTCTGATCCTTACATGCTGTGGCGGCGCAGCCGGCAGCGGCGGCGGTGAGGCAAAGACGGAAGAACCGCAGGGCCCGGATCTGAGCGCTAATTCCGTCTATGAAATCCGCCATCCCGAGGATAAGAGCATTGAGGCTGATTTCAGTGTTGACCAGGATTACACGACCATCAAAGTACTCGTTCACGCGGATGTAAACAATGACTCTTTTGAAGGTACAGCCGAGTGCACAACTACCGTTGCCCCGGCGAATTCCGGAATACTCCACACCGCATCAGTTTCCGGAGATGACGAGTGGACCTATTCAGGAACCTTTAAAAATGTAGGTATAGGAAACGGAACCCTTGATATCAGCGCGCCTGACTTAACCGGATCAAAGATCACGGTAACCATCTTTGACGGTGAAACTGAACTTGCAAGCGGAAATACTGAATAAAAATCAAATCCGGTATTTTCTGAATCTTTTATGAAATCAATAAAAAACCCGCTGTCCAATGTGATACATATCAGTATCGGGAGACGCATTGGACTGCGGGTTTTTAACATATTAAAATGTCTGTCTTCCTGAGCCTTACTCGGTCAGGTACTCATAGTAAGGTATCAGTAGATAACAGCCGCTGTTGAGCCTGTCATCTGTCATATGATTACATTCCTTAATATCATCAATATATTCGTAAATATTGTCATATCCCGGATTCATATGCTCTTTGGCGATTGACCAGAGGCTGTCGCCGCTTTTAATCTTTACTGTCTCGTACTTTACCTGAGAAAGAGGTGCATTTGCACTGACCACATCTGTGCCTGCCAGCATACTGCGGGAAAAAGGCAGTACACCGATCAGAAGCAGCAGGCCGGCAGCAAGAACGCCGATTCT
Organism: Eubacterium sp.; assembly: GCA_017434385.1. Classification (GTDB taxonomy): domain Bacteria; phylum Bacillota; class Clostridia; order Lachnospirales; family Lachnospiraceae; genus Anaerobutyricum. Next base: position 82,482 of record JAFRFJ010000019.1, on the reverse strand, counting down.
GAGTCTTCTGACCAGAAGATCTCTTTTCCTTCTGGCCTCTCTTTTTCTCATCCTTCTCTTCCGCTCTCTATCAAGTCGGGCATGTTCCATCGAGTTCATGTATGTAGTCTCCTCATAATTACCGGAAGCTGTCATCTTATTCATCCCTCCTGTCATATAGTATGGCACGAACGTTTGTTCATGTTCAGATTATATCGAACATATATTCGTATGTCAATAGCTAAAAGCAATTTTTTCGAACATTTATTCGATTTTTTACCTCCGAACACTTGTTTTCTTTTCTGTGCCATGTTACAATACATTCAGGGATTACTATATGTTTTTACATATGCTATATAGAGCATTTTAGCCGGACACAGAGTTTGATCAGGAGATTTCATTTTAAAGGAGTGAGATATGAGCAGGGGTAAGATCAGCAGCAAGCAGCAGGAGATCCTGGAGTATATTAAAGAGTCCATCCTTAACAGGGGCTATCCGCCCGCTGTCAGAGAGATCGGTGAGGCAGTACATTTAAAGTCAACTTCCTCAGTCCACTCCCATCTGGAGACTCTTGAGAGAAACGGATATATCAGAAGAGATCCTACCAAGCCGCGCGCCATTGAGATCATCGATGATGATTTCTTTAATCTCACACGCCGGGAGCTGGTCAATGTTCCCATCGTGGGCACGGTTACGGCAGGCCAGCCCATTCTGGCCACTGAGAACCTGGAAGGCTACTTTCCCATGCTTCCTGACTTCCTCCATAACAGTGACGCTTTTATGCTCCGCGTAAAGGGAGATTCCATGGTTAACGTCGGTATTTATGACGGTGATTATGTCCTTGTTGAGGAGTGCTCTACTGCTTACAACGGCGACTATATCGTTGCCCTGATCGAAGACTCGGCTACAGTGAAGACTTTCTACAAAGAAGACGGACATATCCGCCTGCAGCCTGAGAATGATTTCATGGATCCCATCATTATCACTCCTGATATGCACTTTTCCATCATAGGAAAGGTAATCGGTCTTTTCCGTTCCTTTGCATAGTACAAGTCATAATAAAAACCGGTCATACAGAGTTTCCCGACAGTCAGTTTTCTGACCTTATCTTCGGGGACCTCTGCATGGCCGGTTCTTTTTCTTTTACATATCTTTCAGGCTAGTTTTCCTGAACAAGATCTTCTCTGCCGATTTCCTTTCCGTCTCTCCAGATTCTCTCCAGATCATAGAAAGCACGGTCTTCCTTACTGAATATATGAACGATCACATCCCGGTAATCCAGAAGGATCCAGTTGGCGCTGCGGTAGCCTTCCACACTCTTTGGCTCCCATCCGGCCCGTCCCAGTGTCTCTTCCACATTGTCTGCCATGGCCTGAACCTGGTTACGGTTATTGCCGTCTGCGATTATGAAATAATCAGCGATTACAGATACTTCGCTGATGTCAATGATGGTAACGTTCTCGGCCTTCTTGTCGCTCAGCGCATCCACTGCAAGAAGGGCCATTTTCTTAGATTCATTCACTTAGATTTCCTCCCTGTAATAATGGTATGTTTTCTCCGTCATCGGGTCTATTGCCGCATCCATACTCTCAAGGTAGCCGATCGTCCCTGCCAGGATACGCAAAAGACAGGCATCCAGATCCTGAAAAGCCAGAACCCGTATCTCAGGTAAATTGGGGGCATGGTTTCTGTTGGGTTCCATATAATCCGCGATAAATACGATCTTGTCAAGAAGAGACATCTCAGGCTTCCCGGTTGTATGCCAGGCAATTGCCGACAGAATCTCAGGATCTGTCACTCCATACTTCTCCCTGGCCAGACAGGCGCCTAAAGGCGCGTGAAGAAGCTCGGGATTCTCTCTTCTGCAGTCAGATAAGGAAATTCCGTACTTTTCGGCCATAGTTATCTTTTCTCCGGAAGGGATATATTTGGCACAGTCATGCAGCAGTCCGGCAATTCTTGCCTTGTCGGGATCCGCTCCGTAACGGTATGCCAGACAGCAGGCTGTGTAAGTGACTCCCACCGTATGCTCGTAACGCCCCGGAGGAAGAAGCCTTTTCATTTCTTCCTGGAGTTCCCGGGCGGTCATTCGTCGCTTCCTTTCCTGTAAAGGCCATGCTCTCTGATATATTCTGCCACTGAATCCGGCAGCAGATAACGGATACTCTCTCCTTCAGCCACTCTTCTTCTGATATCATTGGAGGATATCTCCATGACCGGAGAAAAGAGACGATAGACTTCACATTCGTATTTGTTTTCCATATATTCGATCTGGCTGTTCAGTGAACTTCCGGATCCGTCCATTCCGCGGCCTGCCACTACGATCACGGCCATGGAAAGAATGTCCTCCACATCCTTCCATGTCTCCATATGATACAGGGAGTCCGCACCCATTATGAAATAGAATTCCGCATCCGGCATGGTCTGTGTCAGCTTACGCAGGGTATCCACAGTGTATGTTGTACCGTCCCTGTCCACTTCTTCTCTGGAAAGAACAAAATGCGGATTATCACTAATGGCAACAGATACCATATTTACCCTGTCTTCCTCAGAGACAAGCTGATTCATCCTCTTGTAGTAAGTATTCTTTGTAGGCATGATCAGGATCTCATCCATTTCAAACTGATGATAAGCTGTCTCAGCCAGCAGAAGGTGTCCGTAATGGATGGGATTAAATGTGCCTCCCATGATTCCGATTCTCTTTTTCTTCATATATAACTCCCCTCAGACTCATGCATTCCCCTGTAGACGGATTAAATGTATTCCTTATGGGAGAATAATCTTCGGCTTATCTTTAGACGGTTTATAAAGAACGATCTTTTTCCCGATTACCTGGACAACCTGGGACCGTGTTCTCTCGGCCAGGATATCCGCGATTTCTCTCGGATCGTCAAAACAGTTCTTCAGCACGGAGACCTTTACCAGCTCTCTTTTATCGATTGCTTCTCTCACTGCCTGGATGACTTCCGGTGTAAGGGAAGCTTTACCCACCTGGGCGATCGGCGCAAGAGAAGAAGCCAGTCCTTTAAGATATGCTCTCTGTTTACTGGTCATATAACTTCCTTTCCAATCCACGTTGCGTTTGCTGATTTATTATTTATAGTAATCAAAGGCCAGATTGAAGACCTTTACCGTGTCTCCCTCCTGGATTCCCAGCTCTTCAAGACGGGCAAGAATACCCTGTTCTTTCATGAACTTCTGGAAAAACTCAAAGCCTTTTTCGGATTCCAGGTTGGTATAGCCCAGCATCCGATCCACTCTGGGTCCTTCTATGTGGAAGATATCCTCCTCATCCTTCCAGACAAGGATGGCTTCCTGTTCATCAGTGCCGGGCAGATCAATGAAGAATTCCTGTTCAAACTCGACATCTTCTTCCGGAAGCTCGTCCAGCATACCCTTTACATGCCAGAGCAGTTCTTTAACACCCTGACCGCTGACTGCCGAAATGGGAAATACTTCGATTCCCTCTTCTTCAAATGCTTCCCGGATCATGCCAATGATCACTTCCGTGTCTTCCGCCGGCATGGCGTCAATCTTATTGGCGGCGATAACCTGGGGTCTCTTTGCCAGTTCCGCATTGTAAGAAGCCAGCTCATGATTGATGGCCCTGATATCCTCAATGGGATCCCTGCCTTCCACTGAAGCCGCATCCACCAGGTGGATCATAACTTTGGTACGCTCTATATGGCGCAGAAAATCAAATCCCAGTCCTACACCTTCGGACGCTCCTTCGATGATACCGGGAATATCTGCTATTACAAAGCCGTTTCCCCCGTCCAGATCGACTACGCCCAGATTGGGGTTCAAAGTTGTAAAGTGATAATTGGCTATCTTGGGTCTGGCGTTGCTGACCCTGGATAAAAGCGTGGACTTTCCTACATTGGGGAAACCGACCAGGCCCACATCGGCGATTACCTTAAGCTCCAGATCCACCCAGAGCTCCCTGGCTTCCTGGCCGGGCTGGGCGTACTTTGGCGCCTGCATGGTCGGTGTCGCGTAATGCTGGTTGCCTTTGCCTCCCCGGCCGCCCCTGAGCACGACAACAGGCTCTTTCCTGTTTGCCATGTCGAGAATGACCTTGCCTGTCTCGGCATCCTTGATCACGGTGCCGGCAGGAACCTTGAGGATACAATCGGCTCCTTTTGCGCCGTTACAGCGCTTCTTGCCGCCGGGCTGTCCGTCCTCAGCCTTGTATTTTCTTCTGTGTCTGTAATCAGTCAGTGTATTCAGGCCCGGATCAACCACAAAGATCAGATCTCCGCCCTTTCCACCGTCACCTCCGTCAGGTCCGCCGTCGGGAACGTACTTTTCCCTCCGGAAGCTGACATGGCCGTCCCCGCCTTTGCCGGAACGGATAAAGATGCGTGCGCGGTCTGCGAACATGACCTCACATCCTTTCAGTAATATTTATCTCAAATAGAAACAAAAGCGGCTTCAAAGGTAAATTTGAAGCCGCCAGTCAAATCGTTAACAGTCTTACGCTACCGGATATACAGAGCACTGCTTTTTGTCTCTGCCTTTTCTCTCGAAACGTACTACGCCATCAACTAAAGCAAATAATGTATCGTCGTTTCCGCGTCCTACATTGTTGCCGGGATGGATTCTTGTTCCACGCTGTCTGTAAAGAATGTTGCCAGCTTTTACGAACTGACCGTCTGCTCTCTTGGCACCAAGTCTCTTGGACTCGGAATCACGTCCGTTCTTTGTGGAACCTACACCTTTTTTATGGGCGAAGAACTGAAGGTTCATCTGCATCATCGTCGTTACACCTCCCTTGTAATTACTTTTAACCAATCGCCGTATACGGACTCCATCTGGGTCATTCCCAGAAGAAAAGCATCCATCAGGAGCACTGCTTTCTCGCCGGGCTGATCTCTGAAGATAACCTGGCTCAGTCCCATGGACTCTTCTGTCGTCTCCTCATATACTTCATCCGTCAGCTTCTCAAGACTGTTGACAAGCGTGATGGTAAGTACAGAAACCGCGCAGCATACCAGATCTGCTCCTTCGCTTACACTGTCCGCATGGCCCAGCACCTGAAATCCTTTATAGGATCCGTCAGGCTTTCTGAAGATCGTTGCCTCAATCATAAAGATTCAAAACTCTGATTAAGCGTTGATCTTTTCGATCTTAACCTTTGTGTAAAGCTGTCTGTGACCCTGTTTCTTGTGATAGCCTGTCTTGTTCTTGTACTTGTAGACGATAACCTTTTTAGCCTTACCGTCGCCAATTACAGAAGCTTCAACCGTTGCACCTGCAACGACAGGATCTCCCACCTTGACTTCGTCACCACTTACTGCTAAGACCTGGTCAAAAGTATAAGTAGAGCCAGCCTCTGCACCGAGCTTCTCAACTCTGATGACATCGCCCTCACTAACCTTATACTGTTTACCACCTGTTGCAATAATAGCGTACATATGGCACCTCCTAATAAAAAATCGCCAGCTTTGGTGATACCCCCCTTAAAAAAGGGCATACTTCTACCACACTGTGCGTAACACAACAAACATCATACCATTCGGCCGGATGCTTGTCAATACTTTTTATCTGCACATTTCCATCTGCCGGGCAAGGGTTGGCAGACGCTTGGTCCTGGTCACCTCCACCAGGCCCAGAGCCGTGTAGTCGATCACGTTGACCGGTACCCTGTCCTTTTTACATTCACTCCTGAGGAACTGCAGAAGTTCAGTCTGCTCCTTATGATCATACATATTGATAAAATCGATCAGGATGATCCCGGAAAGATTCCGCAGGCGGATCTGTCTGGCAATCTCCGCTGCCGCTTCCCGGTTTACTTTTTTATGGATATTTTCTTTCTTCTTTCTGCTTCCGGTCATACTGCCGGAATTCACGTCGATAACCACCATGGCTTCCGTCTGTTCAATGACCAGATAGGCGCCGGACTTCAGCCACACCTGCTTTCCCAGAGCCTGGTCGTACCAGTGGGAAAAACGGTACAGATCGTAGAGAGGATAGCTGTCTTCATAGAGTGACAGCTTTGATTCAAATTTCACATCATCCCTCTCCATGCAAAGATCCCGATACTGATCAAAGACATCCGCCTGGTCTGTGATCACCCTGTTTACTTCCCTGTCGGGCAGATTAAAGCCCAGAGATACATAATGGGGGACTCTTCTGTAGAGACAGGTTCCGTAGGAAGCATAGCGGCTCCTTTTCAGGATAACTCTCATACGCAGAGTCAAAGACTCGTACTCAGATCTCAGAGTCGCCGCGTCTGCGCCGGCCGCATTTGTCCGGATCACAAGCCCGTAATGGGGACCGGCTTCGTCGTAATAAAGAGGATCTCCGCCTTCATGAAGTTCCCGGGCGATCTTTTTCAGCCGCTTTTTCTCAGAAGAATCCGTTATTTTTCTGGAAACCGACAGACGACGATCAGTCAGAGACAGAATCAGGCAGCGCCCGTAAAGGCAGATGTTTCCGTCCGCCACCGCAGCCTTGCTGCCGCTGGCATCCTTGACAATCTGCACAAGGATGGAATCCCCGTTTCTGACCTGTCTGTTCTCGTTATTTCTCAGGGAGAGATTGGTGATCTTCTTATTCTTCCGCATGGGAATATAACACTTTTTCCCATTGCCGATATCCGCGAAAGCACTGGCTATTCCTTCAGCCACCTTCTCCACCCTGGCCACATATATATTATCAACTTCACTGGCTGACAGCAGAGGGGATGCGTACAGTTCCACAGGCTTCTCGTCTTTAAAAAAACCGTAGCACATCATGCCCCTTCTGCGGGTGATCACTAGCTTTCCTTTACCATCCATTTCAGGACTCCTTCTCCTCTCCCGCCGGAGCATTTTCCGGCATGACAGGCTCAATTACATCTTCCCCGACAGCGCCTAAAGGCAGCAGTTCCCCGTCTTTGTTCAGATAGGTCTCCAGTCTGTGGTACATAAAGCCCGCCGGATCATAATCGTATCCCAGATACTGGCAGTAGGCCTCCATGACCAGATGGGGCTTAAGGTTCTGCTCACTTCCGGTCACCAGTTTGAGGAAGATCTCATCCCCCCTGGTCTCCATGGCAAGAATCAGAGGTGAGATATCTACCACCTTTTCACTTCTCTTGGTTTTCTTCATGATCAGGATCTGCTCCTGCATCAGAAACATGGCGGTACGCTGCAGAAAAGGCTGGGTGAAATAGTGATTATCTCTGAAGGATACCAGGTAGTCTGCAGCTGCAGTCTGGGACATGCAGCTCTTTTCCCTGTCATCTACCCGCTTAAACTCCAGCACAGAGATACCTTCATTCATCTGCTCATTTATTCGGCGAATCATTTCCTTGCTGCTGTAGCACCAGTCAAATGTGATATCGGCATACTCTCCCTCGCTTGTCATGCCGATGCCCAGCGGGGCCGCAAAGCTCATGATCTGGTGAGGGCTCATCCCCTGGGAAAAAGAAACCGGCAGCTGCGCCCGCATCAGCGCCTTCTGAAAGAAGCGCTGTACATCCAGATGACCGATGAACTTTAATACACCGGTTTTAGTCCATTTGATTCTTGCCTTCAAAGCAGACACCTCCGCCAAATCTTGCCGCTCCGCAGCCGGAACATTTTTCCCGGCAGTTGGGGGTCACTTTTCCTTCCATGGCCCGGTTCCACTCCCGGATCAGGAAGGCCTTTGTCACACCGATATCGATAAAATCCCACGGGAAGATCTCATCGGTGCTTCTCTCCCTCATGGTATAGAAACGGTAATCCAGGCCGCATTCTTCCATGGCCTCCATCCAGACATCGTACTTGAAATACTCTGTCCAGGCATCATAGATACAGCCCTTTTTGTAAACATTGTAAATTACATCTGCAAGACGGCGGTCACCTCTTGCCAGGATTCCCTCGATAATGGTCGTATAACCGTCATGCCAGCGGAAAGACAGACTCCGCCGGTTGTGCTGCTTCTTCATCTCATCATTGACCAGATGAGCACGCCGTCTGTACTCCTCCGATTCACACATGGGTGCCCACTGGAAAGGAGTAAAGGGCTTTGGCACAAAGAATGAGCAGCTGGCACTGACACTGACTCTGCCGTGCCGGTACTGAGAATCCAGTTTATAATAATGCATGGCGATCTTTTCACATAAGGCCGCTATGCCCCGCATATCCTCTTCCGTCTCCGTAGGCAGACCCATCATGAAATAGAGCTTGACTTTATTCCAGCCGCCTTTAAAGGCCTCCTCGGCTCCGTGCAGAATCTCATCTTCCGTCAGCCCCTTGTTGATCACATCCCGCATTCTCTGGGTTCCGGCTTCCGGGGCAAATGTCAGACTGCTCTTACGGACATCCTGAACCTTGCTCATAACATCAAGGGAAAATGCGTCAATTCTGAGGGAAGGCAATGCAATATTGACATGCCTGGAACCGTAGTTTTCGATCAGGTAATCACAAAGGTCAGGAAGACGGCTGTAATCACTGGAACTTAAGGAACTCAGAGATATCTCGTCATTTCCTGTCGCCTCCATAGCCTTCTCAGCCACGGAAGTCAGCATTTCAAGGCTTCTCTCTCTTAAAGGCCGGTAAATCATGCCTGCCTGGCAGAAGCGGCAGCCCCGGATACATCCTCTCTGTATCTCCAGAACGGTCCTGTCCTGAGTTACCTTTATATAGGGAACCAGCTGCTTTTCCGGATAAAATGTGTCAGACAGGTCCATCTGTACCTGCTTGAGAATCCTTTCCGGCACTCCTTCCTCCAAAGGAGTAAAAGCTTTTATGGTACCATCTTCATGATAAGCCACTTCATAGAGGGAGGGAACATAAATTCCCGGGATTTCTCTTGCGGCACGGATAAGAAAGTCTCTCCTGCTGCCCCCGGCCGCCTTATGCTCTTTATAGAGATCGATCAGGTCATAGTAAACCGTCTCCCCTTCGCCTATGTAAAACATATCAAAGAAATCAGCAATAGGCTCGGGATTATAGGTACAGGGACCTCCCCCGATCACAATGGGAGCATCCTCCCGGCGGTCTCTGGCGTAAATACCGATCCCCGCCAGATCAAGGATCTGCAGGATGTTGGTATAACACATTTCATATTGAATGGTAATAGCCAGGAAATCAAAAAGGAAAACCGGATCCTGGCTCTCCAGGGCAAACAGGGGAATCCTGTCCAGCCGCATTACCTGATCCAGATCTGTCCAGGGTGAAAAGACTCTCTCACACCAGACATCCTCCCGCCGGTTCATCATCTCATAAATGATCTGCATCCCCAGATGGGACATACCGATCTCATAGACATCCGGAAAACACATGGCAAAACGGACCTTCCCCTCCGGATCCTTCGTGACGGCATTTACTTCGTGGCCGATATAGCGGACCGGCTTTTCAATGGAGAGAAGGACCTCATCAGTTAAAGCCAGGCAGTCTTTATCCCGGTCGTCATTATTCACTTTTTCAAATATATCAATCTGTCTGTTCTGCAAGGTTATACCGGAAACTCCTTTATAAATATTGTGTAAAATAATACCATTTCAAACTGGCATCAGTAAAATATGATACCACAGGAAACCCTCCTTTTCAATCAAAAGAAACATTCGGATATCATTTTTATAAGCATTTTGTGTGTGACCATTTTGTGACATTTCATATGATATGTTTTATTCGTCAAACAAAGAAAAACACCATTACAAAATAATGAAATTAAGGAGGAAACAAATGATGTATTTAGCACAGACAACTGGTGGAGTAATCGCAGTAATTTTAGTTTTAGCAGCAGGCTGGAGGATTCTTGAAAAGGCCGGAAAACCCGGCTGGCACATACTGGTACCCTTTTTAGACGCTTATGACCTGTGTGATATCTGCTGGAAGGGAGGCTACGGGATTTTACTGATGATCCTGCCAATAGCCGTTACGGTTCTGGCATCTTATGTGGGCAACAGTCTGCTACTGGCATTCCCCATGCTGATTATTGCACTTATGCACATAACCCTTGCTTATAAACTTTCAAAATCTTTTGGCAAAGGTATCTTAATGACACTGCTTCTCTTATTCATGCCTGTTCTTGGATTGCTGATCCTCGGATTCGGCAGCAGCGAATATATCGGCAAGGAGTATCAGGGAAAAGTCATCAACGGATGTGCCGCTTAAAAGTTGCTTTTTAATGAAAAAACAACTGTAAGAATACCAAAAAACAGGAAGGTATCCGGCCGAAGGATACCTTCCTTTTCTATGCTTATTCAAAAATCCATATTGTTTCCTGGTAGGGACTCCTTTCAAAAGACAACAGAAATGTGTCTTTTTTTAATAACTCCTTAAACTCACCTTTATTCTTCTCAAACCTTCCCCCGAACAGAATCCCGTCGAAACTCAACAGTTTTTTGTTTTCGTCAACCGTCCACTTATCAAAACTCAGGACCACCTTTTCATCCGGCACGGTTTTATACGGATAAATCATCAGATTAGTATAGTAGGAATCCTCAAATTCTATAAGTGAATAAGACTTCTGAATATTGGAGATCAGACCGGCAGGCCATTTTTCACCCGGTACCATATTCAGATATACCCTAAGAGTTGTATCTGCAGTAGTGATCTCTGCATCCGGATATTCATTGCGAATCCGGGACAGAAGCCTGCTTTCGTAATCATCCATTGCATTTTTCAGTCCGAAATGACTTTCATCATTGTATCCATTATCCCGGTAGCAGAAATAATCACAATTCAGATCTATCGGAGTTGTGGGACTAATAATGAGTTCCCGCAGAAGTCTGAAGGTCCATTTCCTTTCGGAATCTCCTGAAAAGGGCTCATTAAGCTCGGAACAGACCAGCTGCCCGTTAAAAGTTTCATTTTCGATTTCAGCAATTGCCAGCGGAATATATCCGATATGAATGAATACTTTTTCCCTTTCAAGATTATTCTTTTCCATATAAGATTCTATTTCTTTACAGTAGTAAGATGAGAGACTGATCTGAAGTCCGTCTCCATCCTCCGGAATATCGATGGTCATATCATCGCCAAGGACCAGATTTCTGTCCCAGAGCCGCGCACCTGTCGAATACCTACCGGAAATCAGGCTCTTGATTATATCAACGCTAAGATGGCTGCCGTCAGTCCTGACACAAATGTTTCCATATGCCGTAGTTCCCAGGGCGTAAGGAGTTTCAATTGCATCCAGCCTCTGGGCAAGAAGGTGGAGCATGAGATCCATCTCTTCCTGCACCAGTTTTCTCTGTGGAGTAAACTGTATCACATATGCATTTTCTCCCGCATCTTCAAAAGAGCACTGGTTTTCCCCTATCCTTGTATCCGGCTCCGGCCTGATCCAGCTGATTTTCCTTTTTATTACATAATTAAAAGGACCGGATAATCTCCTGTGAGTCATGTTATAGGCAAAGAGGTCTTCATGCCCGTAAATAGAAGAATGTTCATTATAATAGTAATAAAAGACAGAGGGGTCTTCCCGGTCCGGCGTAAGAGTCAGATCCACAGGTTCGACAGCGTTCGTTTCATAAGAATCGGGAGAAATCTCACCAAGACGCAGTTCCATGCCATCTGCGAGCTTTTCCCGGATCAGTGCTGCAGCATCTCCGGTCACGGTAAAACGCATAAAGCGAGTATTGTAAACCCTGAAATCCGCCACAACTTCTTCGTCGGATCCGTCTTCTTCCCGACTGATTTTATCTAATGCATTTTCAACAAATGTACTCTCTTCTGAGATTATTCTTTTATCAGTCTTACCCCAGTCAACAGAAATCACCGTTTCATCAGCATTACATATATAATGACGCGCAAATGAAGAAGGATTCGCATAATTGAAAGACAGATTCACCGGCTCGGTAAGAAAGCATTCAAGAAAAATCTCTTCCGCATTAGTTCCGTCCCCTGGTGCAGATTCCGGCAATTTGATATGTAAAAGTCCATCCCCGGAGGAAATCTCCGCTTTACCGGCACCTTTGCACATACTAAGCTTCTTATTCAGAATCTTCAGGTCGTCAGGATTATCATTGCCATATAAAACGATATCCAGGTAATCCCCAGTAATTTCTTCAAGGGGGGCAGGACCGGAAAAATGTGCCATGAAGGCCAGAAGGACAATCCCTGCTGCCATGAAAGCCAGAACTGGCAGTATTCCTTTATTTATCTTCTTATCAGTCATTTGACAGTTCCTCTTTTCCCAAGGCTATGATCTCTTCCGGAGTATAGATCTCATGGGACTGGATGATAGTATTGCTGTCCTGTATATATTCCATGGTAAATGATCTCTCAAAAAGATTTAAGGACAGAATACTGTCGATATGCATGATGATTCCGCTCAAATCCTCATTAAAGGATACTTCATACAGATCATCTCCGTTTACTATGAATACCCCCTCATCATGGTCATCTGAAGCTCCCCGGTCGGGGTATAACCATCGGTTTGTGTATGAAGAAGATTCTGACACTTCTTCAGGCATAGCCACTTTATTTACAATCCTGCCGGATGCGATCAGACAGCGGCCAAAAGTCTGGCCCGTAAAGAAATAAACATAGTTTGCATCCGGAGAAAGAGCCAGACGGATATCGGGCTCTTCTTCCGACTTATAGTCTTCGTAGGAAATACGACATTGCCGCTTACCTCTGTGGTCGTAGACATTGATCATTTTTCCGTCAGCAAGAGCCAGATACTTATCTGAAAGCGCATATGCATTCATGTGATACCTGGAAAAATTAGAATCGAGCATTTCTCTGTCATAGGATGAAAGGTCAATCCTGCCGGACATACTTCCGTCGTCAAGGTCAAAAATACAGAGTTCCAGGTTTGTGTCACTGTAAAAAACCATGTGTTTTCCGTCCGGACTGATGTCAGAGTATGATACATCCATTGCCCTGCGGGTATCCAGAATCACCCTCTTTGACTTACCTGTTTTGATATTGTAAGAGAAAACAATCGTTGTGTTATTCGTTACACAGCAGCTGAAGTATACAGTACTGCTGCCTTCTGCGTATTGCGTGTTCAGATCTTTATAAAAACCTTCCTCAAATTGAAAAGGAATTTCTCTTTCCAGACTGATCTTCCCGGTCTTAAGATCCATACAGTTAACTGTAAACATGCAGGGATCATAGTTTTGCATGATATAATCCATATAATAGAGCCGGTCCCCGTCAACTTCCAGAAGACTTGGCTCATGTTTGTATCCCTTTGCTTCACTATATTTTTCCGGATCTGAGAATATCTTTTCCACGGGGATTCTCTGCATGGAATGCTTCTTCTCATTAACAAGGAACAAGTCTTTATTTCCCTGAACGACAGTCCAGCCCGGGCCGCAGACAATGTTTTTTGTATAATTGCTGTCAGGATCCTGACCCAGGATCCTGTAGGAAGCATCCCTTCCGGGCCTGCTGTACTTTTTAATAAGACCGTTAGTAGTAAGGCAGTAATATATCGTTTCATCGCCAGCCACTGTACTGACGGCTGACTGAAGATTAGCCGGAAATACTGACCGGAAAAGATTATACTCTTTTTCTCCATTCGCCCTGCTGTAAACATCTCCCAGGGTATTTATGACAGTGGTGTTTTTTTTATCACGTTCTATAAGAAATGCATTACTTTCAATGGAAAAAGTTGTTTTCACATGTCCGTTTTCCGGATCAAGAGTATAGACATAACCCGGAAGAATGACATATGATTCGGTATCTTCTTTATCTGTACCCAGAGTATACACATATGCCAGACCCGAATTATGTGAGTAGGCAGTATATGAATAAGCATATTTTTCAGTCCAGACCGTTTTTTCTTTTACAGGATCATAAGCCTTTACAGTCTGCTTTTCCTCGGCTGCATCAATGAACATAGTCGAATAAATCAGGAAAGCAGGGTTTCCTTTATCCTTTGTAAAAGCAAGAGCCGCCACAGGCCTTGAGTTAAGATTGTCTTCTATAACATTTGATTTCCCGGTTTCTATATTCACTGATTTAATCTGATACAGATATCCCATATTGTCTGTTTCCCGTGAAGTACTGTAAAAGACATAACCTCTTACTTCATCAAGAGCCAGTATCTTTTCTACCTTTTCTTTTCTGTTTTCATCGGAGGAAATCTGCAGTTTCTGTCTTTTAAGAATCTTTCCGGCCGAAGTATCCACAGACAGAATCAGGTCGTCCGCTGCCAGATAAAGAACCGGCCGGTCCCCTCCGTCACATTTGGCCGAATAAATGGTATTGGCTACCGGCATGCTCCAGATCTGCTTACCGGACAGATAGTCATACAGCATGATACGGTGGTTCTGACAGACAAGAATCCTGTGGTCCGGCAGGATCTTATCAGAGTACATATCAACAAGATTATTGTCATCAAAATGCATTTTGCATATCAGATCATCCGAACCCGCCCTGCGGACATAAATCTGCTTATCTTCTACTTCAAAAATGTATTTTTTTTCGGAATCAGTGAAAAGATGTCCATTTTGATAAACATGATTTCTAACGACAGACTCCACCTCCAGATCAAAAGGTCCTGTCTTCTGAGCTCCGCTCCTGTAAAGATGGAGGGCATCAGAAAGCTCCAGAAGAGCATCCGGGTAAAGGGGTCTGCTCCTTTTCTGGGCATCGGGATCATCCTGATCGGGCAGAGCATCTAAAAGCAGTCGAATCGCTTCCTGCCGGTCTCCGGTCTTCATCGCCTCCCTGGCCTCATTGGTCAGATACCTGGACTCGTTAACCAGAGCTTTACTGTAATTTGTACGAATCCGGTGATTACTCCAGATAAAGTAAGAAAGAGCCAGAGTAAGCAGGCCTGTTACAAGAAGAGAAAAGGATATCAGCTGACGCATGCGGTAGTGGCGCTGTCTCTGGACAAGATCATCATAACGGCAGCCGAAAAGAGTCGCAGCAAGGCGGGGAAGCTCCTCACGGTCAGCTTTCCTCATATCTCCCCTGTAATCGCAGGAAAGAGGTTCCAGAGACCTTCTGACGGTCTTTATCTCTCCGTCATCCCCTGTCACTTCCTTCTCTTCAAAAAGCAGCTGATCGGGAATCACTTCCAGGGGGTCGCCGGCTGTCAGCACAGTCAGCACATCCCGTCTTGAGTGCTTCTCGAGGAAATAGGTCACTTCCTTCTGCACCCAGATGGACGCCTTGGATTCCGGCGAGCAGATCACGATCAGACAGTCCGTGTGATCCAGAGCATTCATAATGATATCATTTAAATCATTGGCAACCTCCAGCTCACCTTTGTCACGGAAGATTCTTTCGATCTTCTTTATGCCCCTGCTGCTCTTTACACCTTTAGGAAAGCGGTAGTGTTCCAGCTTTTTGTGAATGTTTTCGGCAACCCGCATATCTCTGTCATTATGATTATATGAAATAAATGCATTATAATGGTATTCCATAACCGCCTGCCCCATACAAATCTCCTGCTTGCATCTTTTACATTTTATCATGGCCATGTGGTGTTGACAATATGACCCGATTCCGGGCAAAAAAAACAGAGGTGCTTTCACACCTCTGTACCGTATACTGTTATGAGAAATTTGCAACGATTATCGTGATGATAAGGGCTGCCGCAAAACCTGCAAAAGGAATCATAACATTCTTCTTCATCCTGTCAAGATCAGCCTGTGTCATCAGATCAGACGGCCTTCTGCTGTCGATCATAACTTTGATCGGCTGGTTGAGCGTAAGCGGCTGCTCATTTTTCCCTACACGATATTGGAAAGTGCTCGTCTTTTCTCCACGGTCAACCGCAATCTCATAAGTAGTGGATCCATCATTTTCATTTTTACTTTCAGAAACAGGAACACCGTCATATTGCATACGTGACTTAAAAGACAGATACTTTATCAGATTCATTATTGTTATGACAAATAAAACAGCGACTACTAATACCAATACTACTATCATGGTTACCTCCTAAAAATAAACAATCCAAAGCAATTTGTATAACGGATTGCTTCCTGATAAATCTATTTTACCTGTTCGAGGTTTGACCGTCAAGGTGTAGTTAAAACTGCCTATGTCTTCCTGGCGAATCCATAATCTTTACAATAAAAACTGTGGCCTTTATCCCAAAAACAGAAGAAACACCGTATTTGGGATGGTTCAACAGGTTAAAGTCCATGAAAAAAGAGGCACTGTAGCAGTGCCTCCTGAAAGCGGGTCCTTTCTGTGAAATTTTCTATTTATATAAATTTGCATTAGCCAATCCGATTTCACAGTCCCAGGTGACAGCCCCACCGTGCCAGTTAATAGCTAACAATTCTACACCTGATACATCAACATCGAAATTAACAGGCTTGTGTTCTGATTTCATCTTAGGAGATTTATACAGTAATTTACCATCCCCATATATATAAAAATGAAATGGATCTTTATGATCCCAACCGTCATAACTGGATTTTCTGTGTTTCGGAACAAATATCGTACCTTTAAATTTATTAAAGTTTTTATCCAGTAAATATTTATCTCTTGAATCTTTATATCCAAAACTATATTCTATGCAGTTTTCGTAAATTTTTCCGTATTTGTCTTCCAGTGTTTCTCCAACCCTTTTATGTCCCTTGGAACCCTTATAGTCACTCTCAAACACTTCTATACTTAACAGGGAAACCGGTGCAAGATCTTCATATTTCTTTTTCTGGGCTAATAACTCCTTATCATCAGGTAAGACTTTTAAACCTTCTTTTACTATATTAACAGCAGCCTGATAGCCTTTTTTTGTATTTGCCGTTTTAGCGCGCTCTATTATCTGTTTTCTGTATTTGTCTTTACAGTCGTTCAGCTTTGCAAGGACATCTGCATCATTGTCAACGCTCTCAATGTTTTCATTGATGTAATCGATTGCCTTATCATACTCCTCTTTTTTCCTGTATTTTTCAACTTCGCTTAAAATAGATTTTTTTCTTACCTGTGTTATTTTCTGTTCTATTTCTGTATCGAGGCCTGTTATATCAAATGCATATTCCAGGTAACTTACGGCCTCACTGTAGTTTCCTTCAGAAACAGCTTTATCAGCCTTGGCAAACACCTCTGATTTATAAGCTGAAATCGCCTCATCATATATTTGCTCGATCTCAGCATCAGGGTCTACTGCATATTCATTAATACATTTTATAAGAGATTCGTAATCATTTGATTCCAGGCATTCATTTTTCTTGTTTTTGATCAATTCTTTTACTGCAGCCGCCCTTTTTTCCGGCACCTTATCGTAATCACTCCAGGAATCATCAATTGTATCAAATAAATAAACTGCCTCTTCATAATCTTCATTTTTTAAACTGACGATTGCTTCGTCGTATGTTTTTGCGGATTCTTCATCAATTGCTCTTTGCGGATCATTTATAAAGCATATGATAAAGATAATAATTAAAAAAGCTGCGGCAGCACCTGCTATCAACAATATTCTGTTTCTTTTAATATTGTCGTTTACTTTATCAATATCAATATCAGGAGGCAGTTCACTGTACTTTGCTTCAGTTACAGAATCCTTCTCCCTGGAATTATTTATGCTCGGATTTTGATAATCTTCATTCTTTATATCTCGATCAGTCATTTTTATTACCTCTGAAAATTCATATTAATCATCCCAGGCATTACGTTCTCTTCGTTGAGCCTCCTCCAGTTCCTGCTGCATTAATGATGCAATTCGAACAGCCTCTGCAGCTGCCAATTCATATTTATCACTAATAGTGTTAATGTCAGCGGTAATTTTTGCAATAGCATCATCATCAGTTCCCAAGACATTGGCTACACTCTGTGCTGAAGAACTCAGCTCCGAAATTGTTGTCTTTGTATCACGTGCATATGTATATAAGGCACTTATCATCGCATTGTATTTTTTTTCATTTATTTCTTGCGGCATTAAACTACCTCCCGGCTTTTGGTTTTAATATTGAACAGTAACCTTTCTGTCTCCTGTAGTCTCTCCGGACAGCGTTGGCGTTATCTTCTCTTTTTAAGCCTGTCTTCATCAATATGTTGTCTTCTTGCGCTAACCGATCTGTTTATTTTCAGAACCAGCTTTTTTACAGGCTTATTTCCGTCTTCCTCGTAATCGGCCACAGCATCCAATAAACTTTGAATTGACGCCGTATGTGCACCAAGCCCCAACTTATTTGCATCAAATGTAGCCTTTAATGAGTTTCGGTTTTTGACAATGTTTATTATGGTGCTCTCCAAGTTGTTTCTTAAATTTTTTAATGAGGCAATTCCTTCTTCTGTAACTGTTATTGGCATATCGTTGATCTCCTTTTCATATTAATTCTTTCTGGCTTCACCGTTCATATCTACTTCCCAGCCTCCCCAGGTCAATTCGGGAAAAATAAATGGTCTGAAAGAATACTCTTCCGTGCCGTTATAGTATCTGCAGGTATGTTCCATCTGTAAATTTGAATTTGACGACAATGATACTCCCAGTATATTTTCATACGTTTCCCTGTCTGTCTTAAAGACACATTTATGAGTAAAGCGCTTCAGATTAGAGTAATTCATCTGTTCTTTAAAAGAATTATAATTCGTTTCTACCCAGATAAAATGTAATCCGTATAAACCTCCTCTTTGAAGAACATACTGAAAATCAGAGCGAAAGTCTGACATTGATATATGGTATGTATTATCAGTTTCAGAAAACTCTTCAGCTTCTGGACTGAATCCTTTTTTCTGCAAAAACTTCTTCCACAATTCATTCTCTTTCGCAAGAATACGATCCATATCAAGCCCTTCATCCATCCATTGTTCTTCCAGGGCATCGATATCATATTCCTTTTCAAATTCGCGCTGCATCTGGTTTGTAGATTCAACTGCCAGCAATTCTTCATCCGTTTCGGCCATCGGTATATCTGCCTTCCTTGTAGAATCTGTAAAAAAGATACCGTTTTCGAAGTTTTCTAATAGTTTTGACATTCCGACAAGGACTACAAATTCATTAATATCTTCACCTGAAGCCACTTTTTCCTTGAATTCAGCCATCATGTCCGCCATCATGTAACTATCTGTAATACAGTCGTATTCATTAAAAACGCTTTCATATTTGTGATAAAGTCTGTTTTTGGGACTTGTCCAGATCCGCGTTTTCAAACCCTGTTCAGCAGCTTCCTTTAACAAAGTGCTGGTTACTGCAGTTGCCGTAATCCATTCTTTAATATCATCAGCATATATAAAGAGATTCTGGTCATTCTCCCTTTGCAGGATTAAAAACTCCGCCTGACTCATACTGTTTGGTGTACCTGAAACCAGTATGATTTCATCGCCAAACAACATGGCCTCTTCAATATTTTTCTTCTTATAGCTTTCGATCCAGTGCATTACCTGAGCATGGTCATATGCCACGTAAACATCTCCGTTAAACACCTGGGGATTTTTGTCTACATACACATCCGGATCATTACCGATGCTGTATTCAGATACATCAACAGGGCTCATGGTTTCTGCTAATTGTCTTATTATAGTGTCATCTGTACCGTCGTCTCCTAAATACAGGTTTTGTGAGTAACAGATTACATCCCGGTCTTTTCCCTTTTCGTCAACGGTTTTTTTCTGAATAGAGTCTTTATTCTTTGAGTTAGGATCAGATGCTGATAACGCGTTAACCCAGTTAATCTGTTCTTCACTGAGATTTTTTAAACCAAGTGTATCTCTGATTTCCTGCGGATCTTTATGATACAGAGAAATCCGATTATTCAATTCATTTTTGCTTCCCACTGTAAACAATCCGTTTCCCGTAGAGAAATCCTGACTTGCAAAAATCGGCCTGAAGCCCAGTTTACGATACAGCTTCATCATGTTTGTTATCGCGTTCTTACACTCTTCTTCATATCTGGTCCCTGATACAAGTGTAGAAAGGCCGGCAAACTCGTCAATAACCACAAAAATGACCGGCATATAAATATGATCAGGAAGTTGGAAAATACTCTCCACATTATTGTCGCTTAGAATTCTTTGTCGTCTGTCGGCTTCTTTTTCAATTGTCTTAAAGAAATCTCTGACAACCTCAAGTGTCTTATTCCGTACTATGTATTTAACATGTGGAGGAATCGGATTCAAATAATTGGAAAATCCTAATCCGTCAAATACTGCCAGCCAGATCTCCGCATCGTCAGGATGATATTGCGTGATAATATCAAATATAATTGTATCCAAGGTGGTTGATTTACCGGAGCCGGATCCGCCCATGATGAAAGATGCAAAAGATGACGTATCATTAATTACCAGTGTCGTCATCTGGCGTGTCACTTTATCAATAGCATACGGCAGTGAAAAAACTTTCTTTTTGCCTCGTGTATAGGCCGGCAGTCCGGAGGCGTCAAAATGTTTGAAATACAGGTACTCAATAGGCGCCGGAGGCGGATTATAGGCAAGATTATAATCTGTATAAAACTGATCATCCGGATTTACTTTCATTGGCATGAATAAATACCGGATATTATTATCTGTCAGATAACAATTATTTTCATTTTCTGAAATCACAATACAGTCTTCTATTGAGGAGCCTTTTGGTAAACCACTTAAAAGCACTGTAATACCGCATTGTTCCGCAAGATGAAGAATCGTGGACAGTTTTGAATAACTGTCATCATCAAATTCATCTATGATACTATGGACAACTAAAAATGTATAAGGGATCTGCTCATTCTCAGATTTCTGATTATACTCATGAACACTTTTGCATCCACTGGAAGCCAGTGTGATCTGAATGTCATGTATTGATTCTGTTAACTTGTCAAATACTTCTGACAATCCTTGTTTATCAACCACACTCTTTATAACACCACAACCGTCGCCCTCAATGGTAAGTCTTATATTTTTTCCCAGTGAAGAACCGCGGGAAAATGTATCGACAATTATCATCTGAGTTGATTTTACCGGCATAAAGCGGAGCTGTCTCAAAAGGATGGAATTATAAGTATCTATCAGTTTTCCGGAGCTTCTGTCCCTCTCACCTCTTATACACATTGCATAATCAGTTGGTACAGTATAGGGAATTGTAAATCCGTTTTTCGAGGCATCATAGTTTGGAACTTTTTCTAATAGAGCCTTCTGTTCCTCATCCGGATTAAGGATATAACAAGGATACAAAATCGAGCCTATCGCTATTTCTTCTGCTGCCTTGCTTACCTGCTCATAATTCCCCCAGGATTGAGAATCGGCTCCTGATTCAAGAAGGACCTTTTTCGTTTTCTCAGCCAGAGAAGCAAAAAAAGAACTCTGCTCGAAATCCCTTTTTTCTTTCTGATATTCCTCTTTTAAAAGATTTAATTGTTGGTTATAAGCATTTTTTTCGTTTTCCAGCTTATTTTGATATTCCTGTTCCGACTTCTTCTGCTCATTTGCATATTTTTTGTCTATATTACTGATTTGAGAGGCAAACTCTTTTTGTTTCAGACTTTTTTCATCGTTTAATCTGTTTAGTTCATCTTCTACCCGGATATAGCCCGATATGGCGAGATCTTTCTTTGAAACTTTCGTTGTTTTCATTAAGATCCAATCAAGCAAACCCTCTTTTGAAATGGTGTCTATTATATTATCCATTTCGTACGAGTCAAAATATGTTGTTCCTTTTTTGTATCTGGATAAATCAAGTTTTTCTCTCGGATAGTATATACTCAGGTCATGAGCATATTCATTAATCTTATCTATTCTTTCATCCAGTTCCCTGATCACTCTTTGTTCTTCATTTTTAATAACACTATACTCACTGAGCTTCTTCTTTTTGATATCTTCTGATCTCTGGTTCTGTTCTCCCTCCAGCAAAGTCAATTGCAGCTTATGTTTAAGTAACAATCCGTTATAGTCAGGACACTTTAACTCAGCAATCTTATTTACTAATTGATTCGTTTCTTTTACTAACTCATAAGTCAATCCCATAGTTTACCCTATACAATGTCTAAAGAAACATTATTTTCCTTTCTTCTATAAACGTCTTCCGTACATCACTTTCATCCATAATAAACTACTGTTAAGGAATGTACCCCTCCATTATTCCCAATATTTTAACCAGTTTTACCATTCGGACTTACATGACCTGACTTTCATACACAAAAAAAGAGACACTCCTTAAAGTGCCTCTAAATTATATAGATCAATGATTCTTACTATGCAGGGATTCCTATGATAATCTTTATCTTTTCTCTTTCTTTAAGTATACTGATACCTGCTTTCATACGCCTGTACCTGCGACGAAGGCCGCTGATTTCTTTTCTGCTCATCTCTCTTCCCGGATATTCTCCGGACAGAATCAGTTCGCCTCTTGTGATGCCACCCTGTAAAACAGTCAAATCTTCTGCAGTCTCCGAATTATGTTCCTTATCTTCAGGACCTTCATAGTGTGTAAAAATCACATCAGCAAGGTCAGATAAAAGAGACTCTATATCATAATCCCGTATACTTACAGCATTTTTCAAATCGTGAAAACGGAACTGAACCGGGATGCTTCTGTTTTGAAACTCTTTTTCCAGAGTAAGCAGTATTTCATTTAAGCGGACATTATCACTGTACTTTGATACTGAGATAGAGTTATATTCTGCTTCCAGCCGTTTAAGATAATCCCTTACCAGAGATTGCGACTGTTCTTTTGTATTATTATCCTCTCCGCCTGCTCTTTCCAGCAATCCGTCAATGGTTCTGGTTATTTCAGCGTTATAATGCCCGATCCTGGAACTTTGTATCAGGATCTGCTGATAATGTTTCTTCAATGAGTCTTCATGCCGGATCAGCTCATGGCGGACCAGCATGGCTTTCATCTTTTCATTGTGAAAAAATGACACCCACAAATAAGCCAAAGAGAGAATCAGGGCTGACAGAAAAATGATCAGACCAAGTTTTCCACTGGAAATTGCATAGGTAATATTACTTGCCGTACCCATGATATAAAAAACAGCAATGGCCATTGCAATCGCCATAGGATGGGCCGGTTCCCATTTAGAGAACTTGATAGCCAGCGGAAGTATCTTCTTTGCTATTACAATACTGATAAACAGACAATAGCTAATAAGAATGAGACCTCTGATCATGGTCAGATCTTTGTAATTAAGACCAGCCGGCGAAGTACCGGGAGACAGGACAAGTATTCCTATCGCATATGATATGCTGTAGATCATTTCCATTGTCAGGTCAAGAAACAGATTCTTTAAAGCATTCCCTTTATACAGGAAGATAATTGTTACAATACCTGTCCAGGAACTGAAGATCAATATAAGCGGCAGCATTCTGTCGAACAATTGGTTTCCTGAATATTTGCCGGCAAGATAAGATGAGACAAACAGGCTTATTCCAAAATACCGGAAAGACCAAAGCAGTATGAGGATCAGTAAAGATGTCTTTTTGTTATAACGGAAACCTGCAGTTCTGCCCAGGATATACCACCAGATTGCAAAGAAGCCAATGAATGACAGAGCAAGACTCACAGAATTATCCAGCACATATAATAGAATTGACATGATCACATCATCCCTTCTTCTCTTTCTTCAGGTCTTTTTACAAGAGTAGTGCTGATTTCAAAATACCGGTTTTCCCGGTCAGGATTCATCTCAAGTTTTCCGCTGTACTTTCCGGCATAATCCCTGGCGATGGCCAGGCCCATCCCGTGTTCTTCCTTGTCAGCTTTGCTGGTTTTAAGAGACGGGTCAAAGTTTTCCGGCAGGTCATTGCCTACACAGATAAAAAGACCCTCTCCATCTTCCCTCAGATTCAGGGAAATACCCTTTTCCACTTCCTGTTCACAGCGTTTTTCTGCTTCCAGGGCATTGTCCAGAAAATTCATGAGGATTCCGGTGATATGATAGGGATCAATCACTTCAGCAACTTTTTCCGAAATATGAATCTCCGCCTTAAAGGGAACTCCCGCATCCCTGCATTCTTCTGCCTTAATCTGGCAGATGGCATTTAAAAGTTCATCCTGGCAGTATGGGCGGCTTTTCGTACCTTCTATATCTTCCTGCATTTCTTTGATATAACCCTGCAGTTCCTGATACTCCTCATACCCCTCAAACTGCTTTCCCTCTTTGAGGAATTGCTCGACAATTCGGATATGCTTCTGCAGATCATGACGGTATTTGCGGATTCCGTCTACTCTCTCCTGCATTTCATTATAGAATTGCTGTGCCTGTGTGATATTATTCTGCAGAATCAGGTTTTCATTTTCAATCTTTTTTAGGCTTCTTATATATATTACAAGTCCGATCAGAATGATGCTAAGAAGAAAGAAACTAAGGTATTCAATCATAGCATTACCTCACTTTCATTTAGAAAACCTGTTTCTCACACCAGATCAGGAAGTCTTCTCTTGTAGATATATTATTGCTTCGGCTGACGGGAACATGCCCTCCACTCTTCAGTACGTAGCTGTTTCCATCTCTCTTTAAAATGTGTTCCATATTCACAAGATAAGAACTGTGACAGCGGGTGAAGATGCCGGATGGAATCTTCTCCATTATATCCGGTATCTTTTCCCGTATATGAAAGCTTTCTTCTGCAGTGCGGATCTCCGTATATCTCGTCTTTCTCTCGAAATATATGACATCTTTCAGAGCAAAGTAAGCCATGCCGCTGCCGATTACATGAAAATATACCGAAGCACTCTCACGCTCTTTCACCCGGTCCATTTTGTCAAAAAGACTGTCCAGCCGGTCTTCAAACTGAGATTTGACAATGTAGTAGACATGGTCTGTATCGTATACATCCAGAGCATAATAAAGATAATTGGTACAATAGGCAACCATACAGTCTTTCCATCGCTCGTTCACTTTGGTCGCAAAAGCAATGCCATCTCCTTTGAAGACTGCCTCGTCATGCTCTTCGTCAAATTCGATGTCCATAAAAACAAGGTGAATGGGAGGCCCCTCATAAGAGAGAAAATCTTCTCCGGTCTCGAAGCAAAGGATTTCTGCCGGCTTATTCTGACCCGGCTTTTCTCTGCCTGCAAGATATTCTCTTAATACACTTGATGCATGCCGGTTCCAGGAAGCATCATCATCACAGATGGCGATACGCATATTTAACCTCACAAGTTTAAAATTTTATTATGTTATTTTATAAAATAACGCTATAAATTCTTTCTCTACATCTCTCCAGTCCCGTTCCGAGAAGTCAGGTTCAGAGCAAAGTTCCTCTACCTGTCCTTCATTCACAGGAACTCCCATGAGGGCAAGGAATTCATAATGCAGAAGCAGATGGTCAATAAATTCTATCTTCTCTTCCTCTTCTTCATCCGGGAGTCTTCCGACATATTTTTCATACACCATATCCAGAAGGCATGATTCCGTTTCCTTATAAGAGTCGATCTGTTTCTTCACAGGAGAAACAAAGTCTCCCAGATAGGCTTCTGCCGCGTCATGCAGAAAACAGAAAAGACGGACTTCTCTGCTATAGCCTCTGGCTCTGGCTTCTTCATAGCACTCCATACAGTGCTGGGCAACCGAGTGAAAACTTTTGAAATGTCCGTTGGCCCTGGCCAGCATGGAAAGGGAGTGGGCAATGTCCTCTATAGCCAGCTGTTCCGGCTCAGGATGAAGGGGATTCATAAAGATTCCCGTATAGGTCAGAATATTTCCTGATTGGTTCTGTTCCTGTATGGGTTCAGCAATCTGTGCCTGTTCCTGTTTTTGCTTCTTTTGTATCATTTGATCATGTCTCCATAATAGTCAGTATCTGCAAAAAACCCCTCACAGGCCTCCGAGCCTGTAAGGGGTTAATGTCACATAAAGCAAATCGTATCTGTGATCTTAGTAAAGTTCTGTTTCCTTAGGCAGGATTGCTGCAGCAACAATATATGCTACAACGCCGGCGCCCGTAAACATGGACAGTACTACTGTCAGAAGACGGACAAGATTCGCGTCAACATTATAGTAGTCAGCGATTCCGCCGCATACGCCTGCGATCATTTTATCTCTCTCGGAACGATATAACTTTTTCATTACTCTTCCTCTTCCGGAACTGCTTCTTCTTCAGGCTTGGGCTGGTCCATAGCTTTAATGCTGAGGCTGATCTTATGCTCATCCTTCTTAAAGTCTACAACCTTTGCGGTAATCTCCTGATTAACCTTTAATACGTCTGACGGCTTCTCGATATGCTCTCTTGCGATCTGAGATACATGAAGAAGAGCGTCTACGCCGGGCTCAAGCTCTACGAAAGCACCGAAGTCAGTCATTCTTGCTACGCGGCCATCAACGATGTTGCCGACAGCGTACTTCTCATCAGCGGTAAGCCAGGGATTGGTCTCCGGGAACTTAAGGGATAAAGCGATCTTCTCGCCCTGGATATCCTTGATCAGGACCTTAAGTGTCTCACCGTTTGTGAAGAGCTTCTTGGGATTGTCAACACGTCCCCAGCTCATCTCGGAGATATGAAGAAGTCCGTCTGCTCCGCCAAGATCGATGAATGCACCGAAGTCTGTAACGTTCTTAACGGTTCCTTCTACTGTCATGCCCACTTCGATTCTTGCGAAGAGTGCTTCAGCTTTGGCTTTCTTCTCAGCAACAAGGAGCTGCTTACGGTCACCGATGATTCTTCTCTTGCGGGGATTGAACTCGATCAGGACGAATTCGATCTCCTGGCCTTCATACTTGCCAAGGTTCTTTTCATAGCTGTCAGAAACAAGACTTGCCGGAATAAATACTGTGGACTCTTCCACGCCGACTCTTAAACCGCCGGATGTCACTTCAATTACGGGAGCCTTGAGAACTTCCTGGTTCTCGAATGCTTCCTCAAGTCTCTTGTTGCCTCTCTCAAGC
Organism: Eubacterium sp.; assembly: GCA_017434385.1. Taxonomy (GTDB): domain Bacteria; phylum Bacillota; class Clostridia; order Lachnospirales; family Lachnospiraceae; genus Anaerobutyricum. The sequence continues at coordinate 55,862 of JAFRFJ010000019.1, read as the reverse complement.
TTGAGCTTCTTGTATGTGAGAACTACCTGGCCTTCGCCATCATTCATCTTGATGACCTTTGCCTCCATCTCGTCACCGACATTTACTACTGTCCGCAGATCAAGACTCTGATCATTAGAATACTCATTACGCTTGATGATACCTTCTGATTTATATTTAATATCTAAGATGATCTCGTCCTCTTTGACATCAATGACAGTGCCCTTTACGACCTGTCCACTCCTAATAGTTACTAAGCTTTCTTCCAGCATCTGGTCAAAACTCATTTCTGTCATGCTTGCATGAACCTCCTTGATAATATTGTTTGGGGTCGAAGCCCCTGCAGTAATACCGAGTTTCTCGATATTAGAAAAAACCGCACCGTCCAGATCCCGGACAGTTTGTATATATAAAGTATTACTACATTCGCTCTTACTGATCTCGTACAGCTTCTGTGTATTGGAGCTGTGTTTCCCTCCGATCACGATCATGGCGTCGGACTCCGCAGCCAGCTTTCCGGCCTCGTCCTGACGCTCCTGCGTAGCATTGCAGATTGTGTTGAAAACATTTATATCATAATCCTTTTGAGAGATTATTTCAACCAGTTCTTGAAATTTTATATGATGGAACGTGGTCTGGGAAACAATCGATATCTCTGTACCGCCGGCAAGCTGCAGGTCCCTTGCCTGCTGGTGATTTTCAATCACCACAGGGGTCTGGCGGCACCACCCCATTATGCCTTCCACCTCGGGATGATGGTGGTTTCCTATGATGATGATCGTCCTTCCTTTAGAGCTTTCTTCTTCGACGATCTTATGTATTTTCTTGACAAACGGACAGGTAGCGTCGACGATTTCCATACCCGCTTCCGATATCCGGTCACAGACCTCTTTGGGAACCCCGTGTGACCGAATGATCACGGTTCCCTTTTCAAGATTCTGACATTCCGAAACGTCATGGATCACCTTTACACCGTGCCGCTCCAGGTCAGCTACGACCTCTTCATTATGAATGATGGGACCGTAGGTATAGACATGGTCTTTCTCGGCTTCCCTGTATACAGTATCTACCGCCCGCTTTACACCGAAGCAGAAGCCGGCTGTTTTGGCAATCCGTACTTCCATGATCAGACAGTTCCTTTCTTTTCTTCCAGACAGGCAAGTATAGTGTCAATCACCTCAGATATGGACATTTCTGACGAGTCCACAAGGATGGCATCCTCCGCCTGGCGAAGGGGTGCTGTCTTGCGTGTCATATCCTGCCGGTCACGTCTGATGATGTCTTCCCGGATCTGATCCAGGTCGCAGTCGATACCTTTTTCGACCAGCTCATCATAACGCCTCTTTGCTCTGACATCAGCGGATGCGGTCAGATAAATCTTAAGTGTGGCGTCGGGAAGGACATGGGTTCCGATATCACGGCCGTCCATGAGAACATCAGCGGAATCGGCAAGGCCTCTCTGCAGATCCAGCAGGGCTGCCCGGACTTCCGGGATGGCGGATGTGACTGAAGCCATCTTTCCGACTTCCTCATCCCTGAGGGAGCCTGTTACATTCTCCCCGTTCAGGAATACCTGCTGCCGGCCGTCTTCATAACCAAGGGTTACCTTGATATTTGGACACTCTGAAACGATCCTTTCGGTGTCTGTCCCCTCGATCCCGTTGCGGATAAAGTAGAGAGCCATCGCACGGTACATTGCGCCAGTATCTACATAGATATAGCCGACCTTCTCGGCAATCGCTTTTGCAATGGTGCTTTTGCCGGCTCCGGCCGGTCCGTCAATGGCTATACTGTACATGAAAAAAACCTCCTGATTTTAAAACCATACCGTTTAATAATAACATAGGACAGGGCAAAAATAAAGCATTTTAACTATGATTTTCAAGGCTTTTTTCCTCTGTCAGAGCCCTTGCGGCAGCCTCTCCGGCCGCATGGCCGGTGGACCAGGCAATCTGAAGATTAAATCCCCCCGTCACAGCGTCAACATCAAGCATTTCTCCCGCAAAATAGAGCCCTTTTACCAGTTTTGACTCCATGGTGGAAGGATTTACCCCTCTGACATCCACACCACCCCGGGTCACAATGGCTTCCCCGAATCCCCGGGTTGCTTTAAGACGCATCTCGAAAGAATGGAGAGCCTCCCGCATCCGGATCCGCTCTTTTTTCGTGATATCCCTTACCTTTTTGTTACTGGCAATATCGCAGTAATCCAGAAATACGGGAACCAGTTTTTTAGGCAGCAGCTGCTCTGTAACTGAACTGATATTTTTATTGCGCCAGGTGTCAAACTCCCGCAGCAGCCTCTGGTCCAGCACTTCCTGGCTGAGGGCAGGCTTAAAGTTGATGATGCAGCGGATTTTTCCCTCTTTCAGCTGCTTCTGATATTTGCCGAGACAGGTGCTGGCCGTCAGGACCAGGGGGCCGCTGATGCCGAAATGTGTAAAAAGCATTTCACCAAATCCCTCATAAATGGTCTTTTTACCTGTTTTCAGGGTCAGGGACACATTTTTCAGGGTCAGGCCCATCAGGTCACGGCACCAGGTCTCTTCCATTACAAAGGGGACCAGAGAAGGCTGTGGCGCTTTTATCTTGTGGCCTGCCCCGGCCGCAATGCGCCAGCCGCTACCGTCGGATCCCGTAGAGGGATAAGAACAGCCTCCGCATGCAAGGATCAGGCTGTCACAATGAAGCTCTCTTCCGTCTGAAAGCTTTAGTCCTGTCACACATTTTCCGGAAGGATCAAAGAGAATTTCCTCAGCTTCCTGATCGAAAAGAAAATGCACCCCTCTGTCCTGGCAGGCTTTCCTGAGAGTCCTGATCACGTCGGAAGAATGATCGGAAACCGGAAAAATCCGTCTTCCTCTCTCCTCTTTGGTCTCAAGACCCTGTTCATTCAGAAAACGGATCATGTCCTCGTTGTTCCAGCCGGCAAAGGAGGAATAGAGAAATCGGGGATTGGTCACCACCGAGGACAGGAAGTCCTCCGGCGGACAGCTGTTGGTAATATTACACCGCCCTTTTCCTGTGATATAGATCTTCTTTCCGGGGCGGTCGTTTTTTTCTATTATGGTTACGCGGACCTTGTCTTTGCCGCGCTTTTCATTTTTTTGTCCGGACGCAGAAATGGCAGCCATCATACCGGCTGCCCCTGCTCCAACTATTATGATTTCTTTCATCGGCCTGCTCCTCTGTTGTACACGTCATCGTACTCGTTCCAGAGTTCTTCCAGTGCCATCAGCCGTTTCTCCACCTCGTCCTTGCGGAGAAGAGCCACAGCTGTCACCAGGGCATTGACTACGGAAAGGGGTCCCACAAGGGAATCCACAATGGTCATCACATCACTCTTTGCGATCAGCTTGCAGTCGGCATACTGAATAATAGGCGACTGCATGTTGTCGGTAAGGGCAATGGTGCCCGCATGGTGGTTCTTTGCGTAATCCAGAGCGATAATGGTCCGCTTGGAATACCTTGGAAATGTAACACCGATGATCACATCGTTCTCACCGATGGTATAAATCTGTTCCAGTGTCTCAGAAGTGCTGTTGGCTTCCACCACGATCACATTATCGAACATCATGCAGAAATAGTAACCCAGCAATCCTGCCAGATAGGCGGCACTGCGGGCACCCAGGATAAACAGCCGCTTACAGTCATTGATCATCTTAACGGCTTTGTCGAACTCCTTTTCATCAATTCCGTTATTGATGGTGTCCCGAAGACGGTTGGCATCCGTAGTCAGAATACTGCGCAGCACACCTTTTTCCTGGTACCTCTTGGAAGAAAGAGACATCCTCTGAATGGAATTGGAGTTGGTCTTGACGATTACCTGAATTGCCTTCTGCAGGTCAGGATAGCCGTCATACTCCAGCTGATAGGCAAAGCGGACAACTGTGGATTCGCTTACTCCGGACTCCTTGCCCAGCTTTGATGCCGTCAGGTAGCCTGCACTGTCATAATGCTCCTTGATATAGGCCGCAAGCCTTTTCTGTCCTTTGGAAAAGGTGTCTTTCTTTTGTTCGATTCGTTCCAGTAAATTTAAATGCTCAACACTCATGAAGAATTTCTCTGTTTACTTTCCCGGGTATGTGATGACGCTTTCCACGTCATATCCTTCAAGTTCTTTACGTCCGTTCAGTCCTGCCAGTTCCATGACAAAGATGATCTTAACGACCACGCCGCCCAGTTCCTCGATCAGCTCGCATGCAGCTTTGGATGTGCCGCCCGTCGCCAGCAGGTCATCCACCAGAACAACTCTCTGTCCCGGGAAAATGGAATCTTTATGCATTTCTATCACAGCTTTGCCGTACTCAAGGTCATACTCTTTGGAGACAACCTCGCGGGGCAGTTTACCCTTCTTGCGAATGGGGATAAATGCTTTGCCTTTATTGTATGCAAGAGGCATGCCAAAGAGAAATCCCCTTGCTTCTGTTCCTGCGATCACATCGAAATCCAGGCCCTTTAAGAGATGCATCAGTTCATGTATGGAAAGCTTCAGTCCCTCCGGATCCTGCAGAATAGATGTCACGTCACGGAAAATAATACCGGGCTTCGGAAAATCAGGGATACTTACAATATAATCTTCAAGCTTTTTCATATGATATTCTCCTCAATCAATTTACAGTCTGATTACCGTATATATTATAACACCATTGTCCACTGATGAACAGTATTATTTTGTCCCCGGTGAAGGAGTCAGCATATAGTATTTCACTCTAAGCTCCATAACAGGCCTGCCTGTAAAGTCGTTGATCGAAGGCTGGTAGGCAACAGCCAGACCCACATTTTTGCGGATTCCATAGCGTATTGCCTCCTCCCGGCTGATTCCGAAGGCCCTTTCAAGCTCATCGAAAAAGCGGTCAACATCTCCGAAATAAACCGCGTCAATCCGGTTCCCGACCGCGTCCTCGAGGGCAAGGCGCATTCCGGATGTCCTGCCGTTCCTGCCAAATGTACGAATTCCGCACAGTCTTAAGTCCTTCTGGGCAAAAAGGGGCGCCCTGTTGCCTGTGCCGTAGGGTTCCAGACAGGAAAACTCTGCAATCAGATCTTCCCTCAGATAGGAGAAAGGCATGGGAACGTCTATGGATACTTTCTCGACAAAGTCTTCCTCCCTGAGGCAGGCATTGTCATTGATCCGGCTGCGGAATTCCTCCAGCCGGTCCGTTTCCATGGAAAGACCGGCTGCCATGGGATGTCCGCCGAACTTAGTAAAACAGTCCCCGATCCGGCTCATTTCATCATACATGGAGAAGGCTTCGATAGACCGTCCTGATCCTTTCAGACCTTCCTCAGACCTTGTGATCACAAAGACCGGCTTATGGTAACGTTCTTTGATCCTGCCGGCAATAATACCGGCTATACTTTCATGGCAGTCCGGCAGATAGACTACCAGCACCTTATCCTTTACATGCCCTGTCTCTTCCAGATAGGCCACCGCCTCCTTCTCTCCCTCTACAGTCATCTCCTTGCGTTCTTCATTGAGAGAGCGCAGCTCAGAGGCAAGGAGGACCGCCTTTTCGGCATTCCCGGTAAGGAGCAGGCTTACTGCCTTTTCGGCCGTAGAGAGGCGTCCTGAGGCGTTCAGAGAGGGGCCTATGACAAAGCCAAGATGGTAGGCGGTAATCTCTCTCCCCGAAAGACCGCAGGCCCCGATCAGAGCCTTTAGTCCGGTAATGGAAGTATCCTGCATTTTTTTCAGCCCTTCCCGGACTATGATCCGGTTTTCGTCTTTTAAAGGCATCACATCACATACAGTGGCAAGAGCGCAGATTTCCAGAAAGTCCTCCGCCTCGGCTGCAGGAATTCCCATGATCTCATAAAGAACGCAGATCAGCTTCCATGCAACCACTGCCCCGCATATATCAGGGAAAGGATAGCCACAGTCCGCCTGCTTGGGATCGACCACTGCCTCCGCGTCAGGAATCTTATATTCTTTCTCACCTGCCTCATTCAGGCTGAAGGGGACTTCATGGTGATCGGTAACGATCATGGTCATGGACAGGGAACGGGCCCTTTCCACAGCCTCAAAGGCTGCGATTCCGTTATCGCAGGTTATAACCGCATCGATATGGTCTTCATAAGCCCGGTCGATCAGATTGACATTGACCCCGTAGCCGTCGGTCATCCTGTCCGGCACCCGGTGGTCCACCCGGGCTCCACACCTTTTTAGACCTTTTGACAGTATATAATTGGCACTGATTCCGTCCACGTCATAGTCAGATATGATCCGGATCTTCTTCCCCTCCCGGATCTTATCCCGGAGGATCACGGCAGCCTTTTCCACATCTTTCAGAAGCTTCGGATCATAGAGATCATCAGCAGATCCGTAAAGGTACTTCCGGATCTCCTCCTCGGAGGTCAGATCACGGTTGCGGAGAATCCTCGCTGTGACCGGATCGATATTAAATCTCCTGCTTATGGCGTCAAAATCAGCTCTTTTGGTCATGACATACCATTTTTCCATTGCATCATTACCTCTTATGATATAAAAGGCAGCCGGCTGGCGGCTGCCTTTTGCTTGCAGTTATTTCTTTGACTTTTTACCGGACTTTGAACTGTTCTGGTTCCGGTTTGCTTTCTTTTTCTTATCGTGAGCTGTCTTAAGGAAATACCAGATCGGTCCTGAAATACATACTGAAGAGTAAGCACCGCAGATGATACCCGCGATCAGGGTAAGGGTAAACTCTTTAATAGAAGCCACACCCAGGATATAAAGTACAAATACCGTAATGAAGGATGTGAGCGATGTATTGATGGACCTTGAAAGGGTCTGGCTGATACTTGTGTTGACCACTGCATCCAGTCCCTGGCGTACCAGCTGATTTTCTCTTAAGTTCTCGCGGATACGGTCAAAGATAACGATGGTAGCGTTGACCGAGTATCCCAGAATAGTAAGCATACATGCGATAAATGTATTACCTACGGAAAGCCTTGCCACGGAGTAGAGGGTCAGGACCACAAGTACATCGTGGAGAAGGGCAATTACGGCGCTGGCACCGAAGCGTACATCCTTAAATCGGAAGGCGATGTAGATCAGCATACAGATGGTAGCAAGGATTACTGCCACCAGGGCATCGTTCTTCATCTCCGCGGATACGGAAGCCGTAATCTCTTCTGTCTGATAATCCGCAACTTTATACTTATCTTTGATAGCATCTTCCAGTTTCTGACGCTCATCAACTGTCAGCTCGTTGGTCTTGATGACGATCTGGTCGGAATTCAGTACAGTCTGGGACTGTACAGTCTTTACATTTACTGTCTCCTTAACTGTCTGCGCAATCTCCTTGTCCAGACCGTCCGGAATCTTCTCGTCCATGGTCAGGGTCAGGGCGGTACCGCCTGAGAACTCCAGGTCATAGTTTAAGATATTTCCGATCTGTGACTTATTAATGGGCATCCATACAAAGCCCAGGATGATCACGATCAGGGAAGCAGCGATACAGAAACGGCTGGCCTTCACATAATTGCGGACCTTGAGCTCATGGATCTTTCCGTACCATTTGACATCAGAAAAGCCGTGCTCGTAAGCGAAAAGCATAAGCTGCTTTGTGATATAAAGGGCCGTGAACATGGATAAAATGATACCGATTGCCAGTGTCTGAGCGAAACCGCGCACGGTACCGGAACCTTTGAACCACAGAACTGCAGCAGCGATCAGGGTTGTGATGTTACCGTCCAGGATAGCGGAACGGGCCTTGCTGTATCCTTCGTTGATGGCATTGATCACCGACCTGCCTGCCGTGATCTCCTCCCGTATACGGGTAAAGATAATGACGTTGGCATCCACCGCCATACCAATGGCAAGGATGACACCGGCGATACCCGGCAGGGTCAGGGTTGCATTAAATCCGTTAATGGCAAGTAAGTTCAGTATGATGTAGATAAAGAGCGCGATTCCCGCAAGGAAACCGGGCAAATAATAAACAACCGTCATGAAGACGAAGATGATGCAAAGACCGATCAGACCGGCTTTTAAACTGGTGCGGATGGCATCCTGTCCCAGCTTGGCGCCGACTACGTTGGACCGCATCTCCCTGAGGGTCAGAGGCAGGGCACCGATTCGGATGGTGGTAGCCAGCTGCTCAGCTGATTCGAAGCTTTCCATGTTTTCAATGACGCACTGTCCGTCTGTAATGGCGGAACGTACTGTCGGTGCGGAAACCACTTCACCGTCATAGTAGATATAGATAGGCTTTCCGATGTTGTTGGCTGTGGCTTCGGCAAATGCCTCTGCACCTTTCTTGTCCATGGTGAGGGAAACCACATAGTTGTCAATACCGTTATCCTGCTGGGTACCTGCGTCGGCACTCTTGATATTGGAACCTGTCAGCACCTCCGTGCCGTCCTCCAGCTTGAAGGAAAGGTCACCGGGCTTACCCAGTTCTTCCAGGATCTTGTTGGCATCTGTCACACCGGGAATCTCAACGGTAATACGCTTCTTACCCTCTTTGTAGACTTCCGCCTCGGTACTGTAACCTTCCACACGCTTCTGCAGCTTGTAGATGGTATCCTCGACATCCTTGTCGGTCGGATTCTTCTCATCGATCTCATAAGTGATACTTACACCGCCGGCCAGGTCAAGGCCCAGCTCGATGTTCTTCATGGTACCCTTATGCTGCTTTCCAACTCCCACAAAAACGCAGTAGGCTGACAGAAGGGCCATCACAAGGATAGCCAGGACCGCCAGGGTCGTTCTCTGCTTGGGATTCTGCTTTTTATTACGGTTCTTTGCCATTTCATGCCTCCTCGTCCGCCATGGCGGCTTTAATCATGATCGCGCATTCCACGCGCTTTCTTTCCATTTCACAGCTTAAGTCATGACAGTCATGGATTGTGCCGTGCAAGTGGTAGGAATTTGCCGGACAGCCTCCGCTGCAGTAAAACCTGGCGAAGCAGTCCCTGCATTTGCTCTTTGTATATACGTTATTTCTGCGGAAATCATCACAGATATCACTGCGGATGATCCCGTCTTTTACATTTCCAAGGAGGAACTTCTCATCTCCCACAAACTGATGACAGGGATAGAGATCTCCCCATGGGGTTACTGCCAGATACTCAGTCCCGGACCCGCAGCCTGAAAGGCGCTTGGCCACGCAGGGACCGCCGGACAGATCTATCATAAAATGGAAGAAGTTGAAGCCTCTTCCTTCCTTTCTCCTTTGTATCATCTCCCGGGCCAGCTTGTCGTACTCTTCGAAAATCTGCGGAAGATGCTCTTCCCGGATACCGTAGACGGCATTCTCATCGCCTACTACGGGCTCCATGGAAATCTGTTCAAAGCCCATGTCCGCCAGATGAAGCACATCCTCTGAAAAGTCAAGGTTCCTGTTGGTAAATGTGCCTCTGACATAATAGCGCTGCTGCTTTCTGAACCGGGCAAAGCGCTGAAACTTGGGCATGATCAGGTCATAGCTGGGCTTGCCGTTCCTGGTGGGCCGCATGGCATCATGGACCTCTTTGCGGCCGTCAATGCTCATGACCACGTTGTCCATCTCCCGGTTGGCAAAATCCATCATATCATCGTCCAGGATCAGTCCGTTGGTGGTAAAGGTGAAACGGAAATGCTTACCGGACTCCTTTTCCCTCTCGCGGCCGTAGCGGACGATTTCCTTAACCGTATCAAAGTTCATGGTAGGCTCGCCGCCGAAAAAGTCGACTTCCAGATTGCGCCTGTTTCCGGAGCTTTCGATCAGAAAATCCAGCGCCTGTTTCCCGACCTCGGGACTCATCATGGCCCGGTGACCCTTATACTCGCCTTCCTCCGCAAAGCAGTAGCGGCAGGCAAGATTACAGTCGTGGGCGATGTGGAGACAGAGGGCCTTGACCACTGTCTTACGGTTCTTTATTTCCTTTATGTAATCTTCATAAATATCTTCTGTAAACAGGAGACCCTCATCCACGAGTTCCTTAACCTGAGCGTAGGAATCTTCGATCTCTGAAAGGGGATAGACGAGTCTGTCCCTGATCTCCTCAAATGTATGGTCTTCATAGAGAGCTATCACATCGTAGGTCACATCATCGACTACATGAACAGCTCCGCTGCATACATCCATCACAATGTTATATCCATTGTTCTTGTACTGGTGAACCACAATAACCTCCTGACAGTTACTTATCCACAATAATTAAGGTGAACAGATCATATCTGTTCACCTTATGTAAGTATTTTCTTCCGGGATGCCCTACACCCCGTACTGTCAAACTATTTTGTGCTCTCGCAGGTCTGATTGCCGACGGTACAGGAAGTCTTGCATGCGGACTGACAGGATGTCTGGCACTCGCCGCATCCGCCCTTCTTCATGGTGTTCACATATGTCTTTTTGCCTGTAAGGGTCTTAACTCTTTTCATAGGGAACCTCCTTAGTTCATAATCTAAACTATCATAACATAAAGATGAGAAGATTGCAATGTCTCTTACTCTTCTTCCTCTGCTCCTGTCTTGTCCAGATTAGGCTTCTCAACTGCAGCGATGGCGTCTTTCTGCATAGGGATCCTGCAGTTTCTGTTGTTACCGAACTCAACGATGACTGTGTTGTCCATGATGTCTATGATCACACCGTAAAATCCGCTTGTGGTAAGTACAGAATCGCCGGGACGCATGCTTTTGTGGAGCTCTTCTTGAGCTGCCTGCTGCTTTCTCTGGGGACGGATGGTCATGAAATAGAGCATTCCGCCGATCACTGCCACGTATAAAAGGATCATCATCATGCCGTTGCCGGCTGCTAATAAAGTCATCTTAAATTACCTCCATTGGATTATCTTTTGAATCTTTCCAGTGTTTCTTTCTTAAATGCCTGATAGCAGCGGGCTTCGATTGCCTCCCGGATCTGCTCCATCAGGTGGTTATAATAATAAAGATTATGAAGAACGCATAGGCGCATGCCCAGCATTTCCTTAGCCTTCAGAAGATGGCGGATATAGGCTCTGCTGTATGACCTGCAGGCCGGACATCCGCAGCCCTCCTCAATGGGCCTGTCGTCCATTTCGTACTTCTTGTTGAACATGTTCATCTTACCGTATCTGGTGTAGACATGTCCGTGTCTTCCGTTACGGGAAGGATAGACACAGTCAAAGAAGTCCACGCCCCTGTCCACGGCCTCGATGATGTTGGCCGGAGTCCCCACACCCATCAGGTATACGGGCCTGTCATCCGGCAGCCAGGGAACAACCTCATCCAGGATGTGGTACATTTCCTCGTGGCTTTCTCCTACGGCCAGACCGCCCACGGCGTAACCCGGAAGGTCCAGTTCGCGTATCACTTTGGCATGCTCGATACGGATCTCCGGTACAATACCGCCCTGGTTGATGCCGAAAAGAAGCTGCCGGGGATTAACCGTATCAGGGAGGGCATTGAGCTCATCAAGCTTGTCCCTGCACCGTATCAGCCATCTTGTAGTCCTCTGTACAGACTGCTCAATATAAGAGCGCTCGGCCTTACTGGGCGGACACTCGTCAAATGCCATGGCGATGGTCGATCCCAGATTGGACTGGATCTGTATACTCTCCTCAGGCCCCATGAAAATGTGCCGGCCGTCTATGTGGGACTGGAAATAAACCCCCTCTTCCTTGATCCGTCTTAAGCCAGCCAGGGAAAAAACCTGGAAGCCTCCGGAATCAGTCAGGATGGGACGGTCCCAGTGCATAAAGCGGTGGAGTCCGCCGAAGCGTCTGATCAGCTCGTCCCCGGTCCGGACATGGAGATGGTAGGTATTGGAAAGCTGTACCTGGGTCCCGATTTCTTTCAGATCATCGGTACTGACAGCTCCCTTGATGGCTCCCACCGTGCCCACGTTCATGAAGACCGGCGTCTCGATGGTCCCGTGGACCGTCTGAAAGCAGCCCCGTCTGGCCCTTCCGTCCTTTGCAACTAATGTGTACATAAGAACTCCTTCTTGCTATGTCCGTTTTCACGTAAATTTAATTCTAGCATAAAGTTCTTACGGAATCAATCTTTAAGTGTTTCTTTCTCTCAGAAAACGGCAGTAATTCTCCACGTTTTCCATGCGTGCGCTCATACTCCTCAGCAAATGATCGGCAATCACGCAGGCGGCCATGGATTCCACTACCACCACGGCTCTCGGAACGATGACCGGGTCATGCCTGCCCCGGATCTCGATTTCCTTCTCCAGGCCGTCCCGGCTGACTGTCTCCTGCTTTCTCGCGATGGAGGGTGTCGGCTTAAAGGCCGCCCGGAAAAAGACGGACGAACCGTCACTGATGCCTCCGAGGATTCCGCCCGCATGATTGGTCTTCTTGACCACCCGGCCGTCTTCCGGAGCAAATGCATCATTATTTTCCGATCCGCTGCTTAAAGCGGCGGCAAAACCGTCACCGATTTCAAATCCCTTCACGGCGCCGATGGAGCAGACTGCTTTGGCCAGATCTGCGGACAGCTTATCAAAGACAGGCTCTCCCAGCCCTGCCGGAAGCCCGTCAATTATACAGGCTGCCACTCCGCCTGCGGAGTCAAGATCAGCCATCTTGTCTTTCAGATATGCAGCTGCCTCCTCCGCCGCCCGGGCGTCAGGCATACAGAGACTGTTTCTGTCCCTCTCCTCCCGGTCAAAGGCCGCAGGATCAGCAGTGACCGGACCGATGGACTGTGTGTAGGCATATACCGTAATCCCCAGGCTTTTAAGCAGCTTTGCCGCTATGGCGCCGGCCGCCACCCGGCCGATGGTCTCTCTTCCCGAGGACCTGCCGCCGCCCCGGTAATCCCGTATACCGTACTTTGCTTCAAAACTGTAGTCTGCATGTCCGGGCCTGTATATATCCTTAATAGCCGAGTAATCCTTTGACCGCTGGTCACTGTTGCGGATCAGCATGGAGATGGGCGTCCCTGTGGTCACCCCTTCAAAAAGGCCGGAAAGGATTTCCACCCGGTCACTTTCTTTCCTCTTTGTCGCAAATGCCGAACTGCCCGGTTTTCTCCGGTCCAGATAATCCTGGATGTCCTCCCCGGAAAGAGCGAGGCCGGCCGGACAGCCGTCGACCACCACACCGAGCCCCTTGCCGTGAGACTCGCCCCATGTAGTAATGCGAAATATAGTTCCAAATGTTGAACCTGCCATAATTATAAACCTCTAATCTTCTTCCATTGAAAATCCCAGCACTGACAGCACCATCATCCCGGCTGTCTCCGTCCTGAGTATCCTGTGTCCCAGGGTCATGAGGGCAGCGCCGGCCTCCCGGGCTTCCTCTGTTTCCTCAGGGGCAAAACCGCCTTCCGGGCCGATCATAATCCCCAGAGACTTCTTTCCTGCCGCTTCCTTAACCAGCTCCCTGGCACTCTCCATCCCCTTTGCGTTTTCATAGGGCATGAGAAACATATCAAGGTCAGAAGCCATGGCCAGCGCCTCTTTAAAAGAAACCGGCATATGGACCTCGGGTATGACCGAACGCATGGACTGGCCGGCCGCGCTTTTGGCAATCTCATTCCAGCGGGCACATTTCTTCTCCGCCTTCTTCCGGTCCAGCTTAACAATCGTCCGCCTGGTTTCCACCGGCACGATCCTGACCGCGCCCAGTTCCACCGCCTTCTGGACGATCAGGTCCATCTTGTCCTTCTTGGGCAGACCCTGAAAAAGAGTGATTTCCACAGGCAGTTCCCTGGCCTGGGCATTTATATCTTCAATTGCAGTGCGGATTCCGTCCGGAGTGAATTCTTCGATCCGGCAAATGTAAACCCGACCTGCCGCCGTGTCACTTACACTGATTTTTTCGCCGGTCTTCATCCGCAGTACATTTTTTATGTGTTTTACGTCTCCCGGATCCCGGATCCAGAGATCTCCGTCCGGACTCCCGGCATGGGCAAAAAAGTGGTTCATTGCCGGTCCTTCCCGGGTCTGCCGGTCACGCTGACCCAATCTTTCTGATGATGAACTTCCAGTATCTCAAAGCCGCCTGCTTTAAATGCCTCTTTAACCGGTTCTTCCATGGTGTCTATGATGCCTGACGCTATAAATACTCCGTCTTCTTTAAGCAGGGAAGGAACAATAGATGTAAGGGGGATAATCACGTCCGCCAGGATATTGGCTACCACCACGTCGTACCGTTTCCTGCCGGTCTTCTCGTAAAAGGCCTCCGCCTCCTCCTGATCAAGCAGGTTTGCCTGATAAACGCGGAGGAGTGATTCCGGAATCCCGTTCACTTCTATGTTCTCTTTTGTAGCCCTGATGGCATTGGGATCTATGTCCGTGGCATCAGCCTCACCAAAGCCAAGCTTTAAGGCTATGATGGAAAGGATGCCGCTGCCGGTGCCCAGGTCAAGCAGGGAAAGGGAGGGGGAAGCATACTTTTTAAGCTGGGAAATGCAAAGCTGCGTAGTCTCGTGAGACCCGCTGCCAAATGCGGTGCCGGGATCTATTTCCACTATGATATCTCCCTCACGGCTGTCTTCAAGAGTTTCCCAGGTAGGCTTGATCACAATGTTGTCATCCAGGCGGAAGGGCTTGAAATAAGCCTTCCAGTTATTGACCCAGTCCTCCTCTTTGGTCTCGGAAAGGGATATTGTTCCCCGGCCTACATTTATGAAAGCGGAAAGCTCCCTGATCTTTTCCCTGACCATTTCCATGGCTTCCTCCGGGTCACGGTCCTGCTCTATGTAGCAGGAAACCCTGGCTGTCCCGTCATCCGGCGCAATCTCATCAGGCAGAAGGTCCACATACATGATCTTCCTTTCTTCTTCCGTCAGAGGCACATGGTCTTCGATCTCCACGCCGGACATGCCCATTTCCTGGAGTTCATAGCCCAGCAGCTCTTCAGCCTCGGTCGTAGTGTCTATCGTAATCTTATACCAGTTCATTTGAGTTCACTCTCCATTGTAAAGAATAAATGCAAATAGCCCCACCTGTTTCAGAGGGGCTTTGCGTTTGCTTTCTATGTCATTACTTTTTCCGTTTTCCGCCAAAGAAGCCTTTGGACTTGCCTTCATTATGATCAGCCCCTTCAGAGCTTTCTCCCATGGCAGCCTGGAAATTCCTTAAGGCCTCCTTCTGCTCCTGGGTCAGCCGCTCCGGCACCTGTACTACAAAGGTGACATAATGGCTTCCTCTGTTGTTTTTATTGCGGACGGTGGGAACACCTTTATTCTTAAGTCTTACACGGGTATCTGTCTGGGTGCCCGGCTTGATCTTGTATTCATAAGGACCGTCTACCGTATCGATGGTGATGGTCGCGCCCAGTGCCGCCTGGGTAAAGCTGATGGGCTCTGTGGAATAAATATCGTATTCCTGCCTCTGGAACTTGGGATGGCGGGACACTGTAACATTAACCAGAAGATCTCCTCTGGGGCCGCCGTTGATGCCCGGCTCGCCCTTCTCACGGATCCTGATGGTCTGTCCGTTATCGATTCCGGCCGGCACGGATACCGTGATATGCTTGCGCACCTTCACATAGCCGGTTCCGGAACAGTCTTTACATTTATGGCGGATGATCTTTCCGCTGCCGCCGCAGTCAGGACAGGTCTGGACATTTCTTACCATACCGAACATGGACTGCTGGGTATATACCACCTGGCCCGTACCCGAACACTTGGGACAATTCTCAGGAGAAGTTCCTGCCTCACATCCGTTTCCGCCGCAGGTCTTACAGGTCTCTTTGAGTGTGATCTCCAGTTCCTTATCCACACCTGTGATGGCCTCATCAAATGTGATCCTCACACCGGCGCGCAGACTGGCGCCCTGGCGGGGACCGTTATTCCTGGCGCTGCTTCTTCCGCCGCCGCCAAAGAAATCGCCAAAGATATCACCGAAGATATCGCCCATATCACCGCCGCCGAAATCAAAACCGCCAAAACCGCCGCCGGCGCCGCCCTGCTCGAAGGCAGCATGGCCGAACTGGTCATACTTGGCCCGCTTTTCCGGATTACTTAAGACCTCATAGGCCTCGGAAGCTTCCTTAAACTTTGCTTCAGCCTCCTTGTCTCCCGGATTCATGTCAGGATGATACTTTTTGGCCACCTTACGGTAAGCCCGCTTCAGCTCGGCTTCGGAGACATTTCTGTCTACCCCCAGCACCTCATAATAGTCTCTTTTATCAGCCATGGAATCCTCCTAATGCTGCACATGCTTAAAAGAGGGGACAGGGAGTTCCCTGTCTCCTCTTTGAAATTGTTTGCTGTAATCTTATTATACTTCTTTATAATCAGCGTCAACTACGTCGTCAGAGTTGTAGGAAGCATTAGGATCTCCTGCGCCTGCCTGGCCGCCGGCTGCCTGCTGTGCAGCCTGTGCCTGCTCGTACATCTTTCCGAACAGTGCCTGGGAATCCTTCATCAGCTTCTCTTTCGCCTCGTTGATCTGTGCAGCGTCCTCGTCGGTCATGTTGTCGACAGTTGTTCTGTCAAGTATCTCCTTGAGAGCTGTGATGTCAGCCTGTACGCTTGTCTTGTCGGAATCCGGAATCTGGTCGCCGACTTCCTCAAGAGCCTTCTCTGTCTGGAATACCATGTTGTCGGCATCATTCCTTGCGTCGATATTCTCTTTACGCTTCTTATCCTGTGCCTCGTACTCGGCAGCTTCCTTTACAGCCTTGTCGATCTCTTCATCGGACATGTTGGAGCCGGCTGTGATGGTGATATGCTGCTCTTTGCCTGTTCCGAGATCCTTAGCGGATACATTTACGATACCGTTTGCATCGATGTCAAATGTAACCTCGATCTGCGGAACACCTCTCATTGCGGGCGGGATTCCGTCCAGACGGAACTGGCCGAGGGTCTTGTTGTCGCGGGCAAACTGTCTCTCGCCCTGTACAACGTGGATATCTACTGCAGACTGGTTGTTCTCTGCTGTAGAGAAGATCTGGCTCTTCTTGGTCGGGATCGTGGTGTTACGCTCGATCAGCTTGGTAGCAACACCGCCCAGAGTCTCGATGGACAGGGACAGAGGTGTTACATCAAGAAGAAGGATGTCGCCGGCACCCGGATCGTTTCCAAGCTTGCCGCCCTGGATGGAAGCGCCGATTGCAACGCACTCATCCGGGTTGATTCCCTTGAAGGGATCCTTGCCTGTAAGCTGTTTTACCTTATCCTGTACAGCGGGGATTCTTGTGGATCCGCCGACCAGGAGTACCTTGCTCAGTTCGCTTGCGGAAAGACCTGCGTCAGATAAAGCCTTCTGAACCGGTCCTACGGTTCTGTCTACCAGATGTGCTGTCAGCTCATTGAACTTAGCTCTGGTAAGGTTCATCTCAAAGTGCTTGGGTCCTTCGTTTGTCAGAGTGATGAAAGGAAGGTTGATGTTGGTCGTTGTAGAAGAAGAAAGTTCCTTCTTTGCATTCTCAGCAGCCTCTTTCAGTCTCTGCATTGCCATCTTGTCAGTGGACAGGTCAACGCCTTCTTTTGCCTTGAAGTCATCGATCATATACTGGGTGATAACGTTATCAAAGTCATCGCCGCCCAGACGGTTGTCGCCGTTGGTGGAAAGAACTTCGATGACACCTTCGCCGATCTCGATGATGGAAACATCAAATGTGCCGCCGCCCAGGTCGTATACCATGATGCGCTGCTCTTTCTCGTTGTCAAGTCCGTAGGAAAGTGCTGCTGCCGTCGGCTCGTTGATGATACGCTTAACCTCCAGGCCTGCGATCTTGCCTGCGTCCTTGGTAGCCTGTCTCTGGCTGTCGTTGAAGTATGCGGGTACGGTGATGACTGCTTCCGTAACCTTCTCGCCAAGATAATCCTCAGCGTCAGCTTTCAGCTTCTGCAGGATCATAGCGGAAATCTCCTGGGGAGAATACTTCTTTCCGTCAATATCAACTTTATAATTGCTTCCCATCTCACGCTTGATGGAGGAGATGGTCTTGTCAGCGTTTGTAACTGCCTGACGCTTAGCCGGCTCACCGACTACACGCTCACCGTTCTTGGTAAATGCAACTACGGACGGTGTGGTTCTCATACCTTCAGCATTTGTGATAACTACCGGCTTTCCGCCTTCCATAACTGCTACACATGAATTTGTTGTTCCTAAGTCAATTCCGATTATTTTACTCATGATGATTCCTCCTAATTTACGACTTTGACCATGCTGTGCCTAAGCACCTGGTCTTTATACATATATCCTTTCTGAAGTTCTTCGGAAACAAGGTTTTCACCCATCTCCTCATTCTCCTCATGCATCACCGCGTTGTGATACTCGGGATCAAAGGGCTTGCCTTTGGCATCCATGGGACTTACTCCTATGTCTGCCAGGGTGCTCATCAGCTGCTGATAGATCTTGATGACTCCCTGTGCAAAAGGCGCTTCCTTTTCCTCTTCGGAAAGCATGTCAATGCCTCTCTCAAAATTATCCACAACCGGAAGCAGCTTCTCAAGCACATCCTTTGCACCCACCGCATACATGCGGCTCTGCTCTCTGGCTGTACGCTTTCTGGCATTTTCAAACTCTGCCATCAGCCTCTGGAAACGGTCTTTGAGTTCCCCGTTTTCCTCTTCTTTCTTTTTCAGAGCAATCTCCAGACTGTCGACGGAACGCTTTTTCTTCTTAGCGGACTTTTTGGACTTCTTCTTATCTTCAGCAGTCTCTTCCGCTTCCTCCTCTTCCGAACTGTCCCTGATCTCAAGGTTTCCGGAATGGCTGTGCGTTTCCTCCGCCGCAGTTTCCTGCTCCTCTTCAGCTGCCGCCTCTTCCGGCTCCCCAGCTGTCTCTTCTACGATACTTTCGTCGAAATCTATTCTCTTATCTTCCACTTAAGTACCACCTTTCCGAGTGTTATATAATCAATCCGGCCTGATACCGGAATAATTATTCCTCTTTTTTGTTGAAAATCTCATCCAGATCGTCCGTCAGTTTCCTTAAGGTAGAAACAACCTTGCGGTAGTCCATACGCTTGGGACCGATGATACCTACAGTACCCGTGCCGCCTTCCTCCAGACGGTAGGTGGCAGTAACGATACTGCAGTCTTTCAGAGACTGTACCTGGTTCTCATTACCGATATAGACCTGAATGCCGTGCCTGTCTTCCTGGTTGACTGTCTCATCCACCAGCTTGACAAGGGCTTTCTTCTCCACCAGGGTATCCAGGATCTCCGAAGTACTCTCCGGGTTGACCAGCTCGGGATACTTCAACATGTTGGTGGCGCCGCTGGTATAGATCTGCATGTTGTCAGCCTCGTGGATAGCTTCCACGATACCCTCAAAAATACCTTCCAGAATGTTGGCATGCATGCCGGCCTGAACCTTCATGGCATGAACCAGCTGCAGGTTGATATCGTTGAGTGTCAGGCCCTGCAGAAATGAATTCAGCAGGATGTTAAGCTTAAGCACTTCATCGTTGGCCAGAGGCTCATCAATTGGCAGGATGACATTTTTCACTGTCTCATTGCCCACAACGATGACCACCAGAAGCCTTCGGCTGTCTACCATGGACAGCTGGATAAACTTAAGCTTGGCCTCGCCGATCTGCGGGGTGGATACCAGGGTCGCGTAATTGGTGTTGACCGCCAGGGAATCCGCCACATTCTTAAGGACAACTTCCATACGGTCCACCTTCTGGAGCAGTTCTCTGTGCTCCTGCTCACGCTCGGCATCTCTTTCTTTTAAGTCTTCCTGCTCTTCCATGAGCAGATTGACATAATACCGGTAACCAAGATCAGAAGGGATCCTTCCGGCAGAAGTGTGAGGCTGGATGATGTAGCCCATCTCCTCCAGGTCCGCCATCTCGTTCCGGATGGTCGCTGAACTCAGATTCAGTTCCGGATCTTTGGAAATGGTTCTGCTTCCAACAGGATCACCCGTCTCAAGATAATTGGATATGATCGCCTTCAGAATCTTCATCTTACGTTCTGTAAGTTCCATCCGTTTTCTCCTTCCTCTTTTGTGATTATTAGCACTCAATACACGCGAGTGCTAATATCCTCGTTCATAAGGTAACACTATCTATTTACATTGTCAAGTATCAATTTGAAAATATTTTCACTAAAATTACCATAAAAGAATCCGCCACCGTCTCAAGGACGTGGCGGACCTCTACAAAAGGATTCTTCCTTATTTATTTACAGTAAAAAATCACAGAAAATGCTGTTGCTGACATCGATCCCTGCCTCCGTCAGCCTCAGACAGTCTTCTTCCTTATATAATAGACCTGCTTTCAGATAGCGGTCGATCACAGGTCCGTAGACTTCCTCCATACCGCGCCCGAATAAATCAGCGAACCGCTTTATGCTGATCCCGGACATTTTCCTAAGTCCCAGGAACATATACTCTTCCATCCTGTCCCCGGTGGAAAGGATCTGATAATCCTCCCGGATATCCGGAGAACGGAAGGGCTTTCTTATGTAATCTCTGATGTCGCTGACATTGGAAAACCTGGCCATCTTCCCGTTTTCATCCGGCCAGTAAGAGGCGGCTCCTATGCCGCAGCCGAGATAAGGAACGCCGTCCCAGTATCCGAGATTATGGCGGCAGGCAAATCCTTTTCCTGCGTAATTGGAAATCTCGTACCTTTCATATCCTCTCCTGGCCAGCACAGAACGGGTCATATGATACATTTCCCGGTCGGCTTCTTCATCAGGCAGGGCAGCCAGGATTTCAGGATCGTCCCGGAAAGGAGTTCCCTCCTCCAGGATCAGGCTGTAGGCGGAAATGTGTTCCGGAGCCAGGTCTCCCACAGTCTCCAGCGTCCTCTTCCAGTCTTCCGGCCTCTGTCCCGGCAGTCCGCTCATCAGATCAATATTGATATTGGAAAAGCCGATATTCCTGGCATCCCGGTACTGGATCAGGAAAGTGTCAAATGTATGAATGCGGCCCAGAATACGGAGCAGTCTGTCCTCGGTACTCTGCAGGCCGATGCTGAGCCGGTTGACCCCGGCTTCATAAATGGCCCCGAGCCTGTCCATGGTCAGTGTGCCCGGATTTGCCTCCATGGAGATCTCAGCCTTTTTGCTTAAGGGATAGTAATCCCTGACTGCCTTTAAGATCCTCTGAATCTGGTCTCCTGTCAGAAGGGAGGGTGTCCCCCCTCCAATAAAGACCGTATCCAGGACAGCCCCATCCTGAGCCAGCCGGTCAGTAAGTCCCGCGGACCTTTTGATTTCTTCCGTCAGGCTTTCCACATAGGCCAGACGGATATCCGGGTCTGTCGGAAAGGACAGGAAATCACAGTATCTGCACTTCCTGACACAGAAAGGTATGTGGATATAAAGTTCAAATGTATGTAAGTTATCAGTCCTCATTCAGCTTCAGAACACTCATAAATGCTTTCTGGGGTATCTCTACGCTGCCGATCTGCCGCATTCTCTTCTTGCCTTCCTTCTGCTTTTCCAGAAGTTTCTTCTTACGGGTGATGTCACCGCCGTAACATTTTGCAAGCACGTCCTTTCTCACCGCTTTGACCGTCTCTCTGGCAATGATCTTGCTGCCGATGGCGGCCTGGATGGGAATCTCGAACAGATGGCGGGGAATCTCCTGCTTTAAAGTCTCGCAGATCCTGCGTCCTCTCGCGTAGGCCGAATCGGCAAAGACGATAAAGGACAGGGCATCCACGGCTTCCCTGTTGATCAGGATGTCAAGCTTGACAAGATCTGACCGCTGGTAGCCTTTAAGCTCATAGTCAAAGGAAGCATATCCCCTTGACCTGGACTTTAATGCGTCGAAAAAGTCGTAGATGATCTCATTTAAGGGCAGCTCGTATTTGAGGAGAGCACGGTTTTCTTCTATATATTCCATGGAAATATAGACGCCGCGTCTTTCCTGGCAGAGGGTCATGATGGGTCCCACATACTCCTTGGTCACCATGATCTCAGCAGAAACCACCGGTTCTTCCATATATTCTATAGTAGAAGGATCCGGAAGATTGGTGGGATTGGTCAGGTCGAACTGGGTCCCGTCGGTCAGGTGGACCTTATAGATAACGCTGGGTGAGGTAGTCACCAGATCAAGGTCATACTCCCTCTCCAGACGCTCCTGGATGATCTCCAGATGGAGAAGGCCCAGGAAACCGCACCTGAAACCGAATCCGAGGGCGACAGATGTCTCCGGCTCATACTGGAGGGAGGCATCATTTAACTGAAGCTTCTCCAGGGCATCCCTGAGATCCGGATACTTGGCGCCGTCCGCCGGGTAGATTCCACAGTAAACCATGGAATTAACCTTCTTATAGCCGGGCAGAGGCTTGTCACAGGGACGGTCCGCGTCGGTGATGGTATCACCCACCCGGGTGTCCTTTACATTTTTAAGGCTGGCTGTGATATAGCCTACCATGCCGGCAGACAGTTCTTCACAGGGGAACATCTGGCCTGCCCCGAAGGTTCCCACTTCCACCACCTCGGCCTCGGCTCCGGTGGCCATCATCCGCATCATGGTTCCGCGGCGGATGCTTCCCTCCATGATCCTGGCAGATATGATGACGCCTTTATAGGAATCATAAAGACTGTCGAAAATCAGGGCCTGAAGAGGATTGTCGGGACTTCCGCCCGGCATGGGGATCTTCTCCACGATCTTCTCGAGAACATCCTCTATATTAATGCCGTTCTTGGCTGAAATCCGGGGAGCATCCTCCGCCTCGATTCCAATGATATCCTCGATTTCCTCCACGACACGGTCCGGGTCGGCACTGGGAAGATCAATCTTGTTGATCACCGGCATGATCTCCAGATCATGATCCAGGGCAAGGTAGACATTAGCCAGGGTCTGGGCTTCGATGCCCTGGGCTGCGTCCACCACAAGGACAGCGCCCTCACAGGCCGCCAGGCTCCTGCTCACTTCATAATTAAAGTCTACATGGCCGGGGGTGTCAATAAGGTTAAATATATACTCCTCCCCGTCTTTTGCCTTGTAAATGATCCGGACAGCCTGGGACTTGATGGTAATACCTCTTTCCCGCTCAAGTTCCATGTTGTCGAGGACCTGGTCCTTCATCTCCCTCTCCGTCAGAAGACCGGTCTTTTCAATGATCCGGTCGGCCAGAGTGGACTTACCGTGATCGATATGGGCAATTATACAAAAATTTCTGATATGACTCTGGTTGATTTGGGCCAAAGTAATCTCCTCCTGCTTGTACAGTCTTTTATTGTCTGTCAGCTGATTCTTTTATGTCTGACTGCCTTCCGGCAGAATAATTACCGGTTGGAAAGGCGGATAAACTCTTCCAGCTTATCCATAGCCTTACCGCTGTCGATCAGACTTGCCGCAAGGCTGATTCCTTCTTCTAATGTATCGGCTTTTCCGCCAATGTAGAGGCCTGCCCCCGCGTTAAGGAGGACAGCGTCTCTCCTGGGACCCTTCTGACCTGAAAGGATATCTCTGGTAATAGCAGCATTTTCAGCCGGATCTCCTCCTATCAGGGCTTCCCTGTCACAGCTTGTAAAACCGAACTCTTCCGGTGTGATGGTATAGGATGTAAATGTACCGTCTTTGACCTCACAGACCTTTGTGGGTGCACTCATGGAAATCTCATCCAGTACGTCGGTTCCGTAGACGACCATGGCGCGCTTAACACCGAGATTGGCCAGAACGCGGGCCAGAGGCTCCACCAGCGACTCATCGTAGACGCCCATCACCTGCATGCTGGCACCGGCCGGGTTGGAAAGAGGTCCAAGGATATTAAAGACAGTACGGATTCCCAGTTCCCTGCGGACCGGGGCTACAAAACGCATGGCGCTGTGATAGGTCTGGGCAAAAAGGAAGCAGATCCCGATCTCGTCCAGAAGATTGGCACTCTTTGCAGCCGGAAGCATGATATTGACGCCCAGGGCCTCCAGGACATCTGCAGAACCGCATTTACTGGAAGCTGCCCGGTTTCCGTGCTTTGCTACAGGTACGCCGCCCGCTGCGATGACAATGGATGAAGTAGTGGAAATATTAAATGAATTGGAACGGTCTCCGCCTGTTCCCACGATCTCCAGTACATCCATGTCATGCAGAAGCTTGACGCAGTGGTTACGCATGCCCACAGCGGAAGCCGTGATTTCCTCGATGGTCTCCCCCTTCATGGCCAGGGCAGTCAGATAAGCACTCTTGCTGGCTTCTCCTGCCTCGCCGCTCATGATTTCATCCATG
Organism: Eubacterium sp.; assembly: GCA_017434385.1. GTDB lineage: Bacteria > Bacillota > Clostridia > Lachnospirales > Lachnospiraceae > Anaerobutyricum. The sequence continues at coordinate 31,890 of JAFRFJ010000019.1, read as the reverse complement.
ACCGTCATGGCCATGTCATAGGGCAGGTCTTCGTACTTTGTCAGTTTAAGGATTGCTTCTTTGATCATGTTCAAACCTCCATAAATTACAGGGTCCTGCCCCTTCATAATCTTAAGAGGATTGAACATGCGGGGAAGTTCAAAACAGGACCTTCTTTACATGTTCATCATTATGCCGGTACAATGCTGTCTTTTTAAATAATCAGTTAACTATAAAAAACAAAACCCGGAAAGCAGCCGCTCTTTCCGGGTAATCTCTCTTATCGTGATCTAGGCAAGCTTGTTCACCGCTTTAGTAAGACGGGAAATCTTTCTGGATGCCGTATTTTTATGGTAAACACCTTTGGTTGCAGCCTTGCTGATCTCAGAGATAGCAGCCGGTAAAGCAGCCTCTGCAGCAGCCTTGTCACCTGCAAGTACAGCAGCGTCAACTTTCTTGATGGCAGTCTTCACTCTGGACTTGATGGACTTGTTTCTTAATGTTTTCTTCTCGATGACTAAAATTCTTTTTTTAGCAGACTTGATGTTAGCCAATCTGTACACCTCCAAAAATATCTTGTTCCGCCGGCTAATAAATCAGCCGGGAAAGTCATATACAATTTCAATCTGTCTGCCGCAATTCAGACAGGATTCATCTGCGCGGATCAGGACACGGACGATCCCACGCAAACATACCATTCTATTCTATGGAAAATGCAGGCATTTGTCAATAGGAATTTTCACGAATTCCCTCAGAAAAAAGCCCTTATCCCTTCATCTTCCGGCACAGAGAGACGAGAAGGGTCTCCAGGGCAGTTCTGCCCTCCATTTTTCCTGTTTTCACCGCCTGATCCGCCTCTATGCACTCAGCAAAGCAGTCTTTATAAAGAGCGGCGGGGTCCTTTGCCCGGATCCGGCGGATCTGGTCCCTGTAGCGCCTTATGACAAATCGCTGCAGTCCTGCCGCCCTGGCCATCTCCGTCTCCGGTACATGATTTGACTCCATATCAGCCACCAGGGACAGTATTCTGTACTGTCGGACGACCAGTGCCAGCACCCGCAGAGGCTGCTCTTTCAGGACCATCAGGTCTTCAAACTGCTTTAAAGCCTTTTTTGTATTTCCGGCGGATACAGCGTCAGTCATCTCAAATATCCGGTTTTCCGTCTCCACACTTAATATGGCATCGATGGCTTCCCGGGTTACTTCGTCCCGGTCTCCCAGATAAGCCGCCAGCTTGTCCGTCTCATTTTTCAGAGTGAAAAGATCTGTCCCGGCCCGGCTCAGAATGTAAAGCGCGTCTTCTTTCCTGATTTTTTTGCCTGACTGCCGAAGCCACAAGGCCACCGTCCGGATCAGGTCATCTTCGGACTGATTCTTCTTAAGAAACTCTGCCGTATATCCGTTTTTCTTAATCCATTTGTAGGCTTTTGTCCGCTTGTCCGCCTCCGCCTCCAGAATCAGGAGGACAGTGGTATCCGGCATATCCTTCATGAGGGAAAGGAAGGCGTCTTTACCTGTCTTTAAGATATCCGTTGAATCCAGGACGATCAGCCTTTTCGGAGCAAAGAAAGGAAATGTGTCTGCCAGGTCTTTTAAAGCAGGGATATCAACAAATTCATTGGCATAAGCCATGTAATTCATGGTATCGTCCGGGCCCGTCAGAGCCCGGCGGAGCATTTTCCCTGCCTGCTTCAGAAGGTATCCTTCATCTCCGGTAAAAAGGTAAACCTTATAAAAGTTTTCTTCCTTGATGGACTTTTCCAGCTCTTTTAACCGCTTCATACTCTTTCCCTTTCTTTGGCCTCTTTATAGATTATAATCTCCCCGGGGCCTGCTTTCAAGTCATTCATTTCAGGAGATCCCTGTAATAAGCGGCTCCGGTCCTCTTTCCGTCCGTCTCCAGGATTATAGCCCCGTTATCAGCAGTAACCAGGATCCGGCTTCCTTCCTTTTCCAGACGGTCCAGGACTTCCGGGTCCGGATGGCCGTAACGATTGTGGCGTCCTGCGGATATGAAGGCATCTGCCGGATGAAAACGGGCCAGAAGGGACTCTTTAGTGGAATAGCGGGATCCGTGATGGCCTACTTTAAGAAGAGTCAGATCTTCCGGCAGGTTCTTTAAAAGCCATTTCTGCGAAAGCATCCTGTCTTCCTGTTCATTCCCCAGATCCCCTGTAAAAAGTCCTGTGAAATCTCCATAGGACATATAAAGGACCAGAGAATAACTGTTTTCGTCCTCCGGGTCCGCTCTGAAGCCCGGATTGAGGCAGAGAAAGCTGACCGGTCCCGCCCGGATCCTGTCACCCCGGATCAGATAAGAGATTTTTGTCCCGTTAAGCCCGGACAGGGCAATCAACTTCTCTTCGGCCTGATTTTCGTATGGTCTGTCCGCTCCAGGAAGGAAAAGGATTCCTACGGGAAAGCGGCAGGTAAGGAGTTCCCTCACTCCACTGATGTGATCTTCATCCATATGGCTGCATACAATGTAATCAAGCTTTGTTATACCGTAATAGCGAAGGGCGGGCAGGATCACATTTTCCCCGATATTTTCTCTGCTTGTGCTTCCTCCGTCTATCAGCATGCTTTCTCCGCCGGGAAGCCTCAGCAGAATGCAGTCCCCCTGTCCTATGTCCAGCATGGTGATCCCCAGCCTTTTTGACGGTATCATAAGGCTGATCCCGCTGACCAGAAGAATAAAGGCAGCCATTAGCACAGTCTTTTTCTTAAGCCAGAGATAAAAAGCAGCAAAGAAGGCAAGATAGAGGAAAAGCACAGTCGGGACCGATGGACATCCTGTAACCAGCAGGGAGGCAGGAAGCTTCCGCACCCATGTGAAAGCCAGTCTGTATCCATCAAGAATCAACCCAGCCGGGAGACAGATCAGCCTGCCGGCAGGAAGCCAGATGGTGCCTGCCAGAAGGGCCAGCAGCCCCGAAATCATAAGAGGGACCATGAGAGGCAAAACGATCAGGTTAAGCAGTATGCTGTATGGGGCATACTGATAAAAGCACCGCAAAAGGAGGGGCATAGTCCCGCCTGCAAATACCAGTCCTCCAAGAAGGGCTCTGCCAATCTTTCCCGGCTTTCTTCCGGCTGAGGCGAGCCGGTCGGCCGCCGGCATCAGGCCGCCCAGGGTAAATACAGAGGCAAAAGAAATCATGCATCCCCCGTCCAGAATCCGCAAGGGGCAGTCAAAGAGCATCAGAATTCCCGCAAGAGACATGGCACTGATCATATCGTAGGAAGCCCCGAAGAGCTCAGCTGTCAGAAAGGTCATATACATAAGACCTGCCCGAATCACGGAATTACCCGATCCTGTAAGGATGGAATAAAAAAGCAGGGCAGCCGCTCCCGCCAGAAAGGCGGCTCGGTAACTGATCCCTTTTCTCCTTAAAAAGCGGAAAAGCCTTCCCGCCGCAATGGTCACATGGAGGCCTGAAACCGTCAGCAGATGGGCCATGCCGTTCTCCTCATAAAGCCTTTTCTGAGAGCGTGTCAAGCCGGTCTTATCCCCGATCAGCATGGCTTCCAGCAAGGTAGCCTTCTCCGGCTCCATACAGGACCTTAAGACCCCGCCCAGATGACATTTGATCCGGTATAAAACCCTCGCCGGCGAAAAGCTGTTTCTGGCCTGCAGGTGAACGCCTGAAGCAGAAAAGGTGGAACGGATACCCCGGGAAAGATTGTAACTTCTTGCATCAAAAGCACCGGGGTTGGCCGGTCTTTCCAGGGAATAAAGAACTCCGGAAAGCCTGACCCTGTCTCCCGGATATAAGATCTCCGTCACATCATCATCCACAAAAACCGCGCAGGCCCCGCATAGTCGCAGGTAATTTCTCCCTTCAGACCCGCTTCCGTTTCCTCCGGTCTTAAATCCCTCTCTCCTTCCCCTTCCGGTCAGCTCAAGGAGTCTTCCTCCCGAAGGCAGGGTGCGGACACTCCTGATCCGCCCCGTCAAAGTCCCCTTCACCCCGTCAGATGATAAAGGTTCTCCCAGAAGGCTGCCCTCATAGAGGATACAGTCTGTTCCGCGGCTGAAAGAGGCTGACAGAATCAGCAGGCTGCCGGCTGTCATGGACAGGACAAGGCAGGCCGCAGGCACAAAAAGGCCCTTCCTGCCGCGGCTCATGGCATAGATTACCAGTGCCGGAAGCAGAAGGGCCTCCAGAATCAGACCCGTCCGGCCGTATGCCAGAAACAAAGCCTCTCCAAGCACAAGTCCTGCCATCACAGCAAAAAGGGGTCTTTTCATTTTTATTTACAATACTTATTTACTGTAGGAAAGATCCGGACTCAGAAGCCCGTCAAATCCCTTAAAATCATTCAGCTTGGACCGTCTCTTCCCTTCCACCGTAAACTGGACCTGGTAAGAGGCATTTAAGGAAGCAAGGGAATTCACCATGGAATACACGGTAATCTGCTCATCCACGTCCGGAGCCAGAGTCTCTATATCGCTGCTCAGGTCCACATAACAAATGTTATCCCTGATTTGCACCTGGCGGATCTTAAGATCCGGCGGCAGAGGGCTGATATACTTGCCGCCCTCCGGCGGGTTCTTGAGCTCATTTAAAATGCATTCTGTCATGGGCATGTTGTCGGTTGCCGTCAGAGTCTTATCCACAGCTGCCATCTTCTTGCCCGACTTGTCGGCATAATAGAGAGTCACCCGCTTTTTGGTGGTGTAGACTGACTCACTGTCCTCATCATCAAGGATAAATGTATCATCCGTCATCAGTCCCACCGGTACGCCGTCAGTTCCGATCAGGCTGGTGTCGTCCACGGAAAATGACACGGAATCCACCCCGTCAATCTGAAGAACAGACTTAACCACGGAAATCCGCATCATAGCTTCTTCCACATCATCCAGACGGTTGTATCCGGCCCCGAAGTCAATCTTCTCCTGTCCCTCCAGAATCTCAATGCTGTTAACAGCAACCTCTTTGGGTATGGATGCCTGATAAGGTGAAGTCCTGTTTTCATCAGGGGAAGAAAGGACACGGAGGATCTCATTGGTCTCTGCATGAGGATCCTTTAAATTTTCCAGTGTATAGGATACCGGGACAAATCCGGTCCCTTCCGCATCCAGATAATAAAGAGTGACCGTTTTTCCCTTATGTTCATCCTCCTGCCCGTCAGGCCTTCCGCAGGCCGCGGTAGCCAGAAGAAGTATTGTGGCCATGAGCAGAACCAGGATGCCTTTATAATCTTTAAACCATGTCATCCTGTCACCTCACCGTCTCATACATATCGGCTCCTACGTCGCCCTCGCTCCGGCTTCCCGGGGGCGCCACGTAATTCAATGGAACACGTATGGTAAATGTTGAACCTTCACCCTCCTTGCTGTGCACACGGATAGAACCCTTGTGCATAAGGAGTACCTTTCTTGTAATCGCAAGACCCAGGCCGGTTCCTCCGGTCTCTCTGGAACGGTCCTTGTCCACCCTGTAGAAACGCTCGAAGATCTGCTCCTGGCATTCCTCCGGGATACCGCAGCCTGTATCCTTAACACGGATATAGAAAAACTTATGATCGGCATTTAGAGATACATCTACCGATCCGTTATCATTATTGTACTTTACGGCATTTACAATGATATTATTGCAGGCCAGAGCCAGCTTGGTCTCATCCACCTCGGCCACAACATCACGCATGGTCTCAAGACGGATCGTGATATTGCGCTGGGCCGCAATGGGTGAAATTCTCTTAAGAAGGACCTCCAGCAGTTCATTGATATTGACCGTGGAAATGTTAAGAGAGCTGTCCTTCTTATCCATCTTAACCAGAGTCAGAAGATCAGTGATGATCTGGTTCTCACGGTCAAGCTCTCCCACTATGTCATGCATGAACTCCTGATAAAGTTCCGCCGGCGCCTCCTCCTGCATAAGAAGGGAATCCGCCAGGATCTTCATGGAAGTAATAGGGGTCTTCAGCTCATGGGACACATTTGAAACAAACTCCTGCCTGGAACTCTCCAGTTCCTTATATCGCCCGATCATCTGATTAATTGCCAGGGACAGCTTCTGGAACTCCTTGAGGCCCCTTACTGTCAGATCAGTCTCCTGATGACCGGAAACGATATTATTAAGCTCGCCCTGGATCCCGCGGAAATTCCTTGCAAGGAAAATGAAGATACCCACACTGAAAATCAGTGATACCAGAAGAAAGATTCCCGAGAGATTCTCCCGCTGGTCTTTCAGATAACCTGTCAGGGTATTTCTTTCATTGAGCGATGCCGCTGCCAGGATCACACCACTCCTGCCGGAGCTGCTGTTCCTGATAGGAATCAGAACCTGGAGATAATCCTTTCCGATCTTTTTTGCCTCAACATTCTTGCCGCTAAGACTGTTGATCACATCCGCGTCAGCCAGATACTGGCCGTTGCGGTTCCCGTAGGTATCAGTAAGGATCTTGAGATGGCTGTCAATGATCATGATTCTTCCACCCATGTCATTGGCCAGCTGTTCCACGTCGGAAAGGCCGGTGCTCTCAGATGTGTCTGACGTATTCATACTGTATTCCTGCAGGCCTCTGCCCGCAATCTGATTGGCAAGGATCTGGCACTGCTTCTCGACTTCCGTAGTCCTCCGGTCTACAGACTTTCGCGCAAAGGCGGAAATCAGATAGCCGGTACCCGCAAAAAGCAGGGTATTGATAATCAGAAAGAGCAGAATCGCCACAATCTGACTGAGAGAAACATATTGCAGAATCCTTTTCCACTTTATCCTGGAAATTGTCTCCAACCTCCCTTAATGAAAAACTTCATGTATAAACCATATCAACGTAACTACCATAACACAATTCATGGTAATTCTCTACTTGTTTTTTTCGGGTTTTTATCTTTGCAGTTAGTCTTCTTTTCATGGCTATCCGTAATTATTCGGATTCGTTCAAACAAGCTGCGGGGTCGAAAAGGGATGGGCTGCTGTGAAAAGCAAGTGCCGTTTTTTCAGAGACGGAATCCGCATATCTTACGGATAGTCATGAAAGACTGTAGTCTACAGAAATAATAATAAAAAGCCACTGGACTGTCCTTTCAACGATAATCACCACAGGTCTGCCCTTTAAAGGAAAATAAATCCCGGCTTCAGAAAGGAGGACTGATTCTGAAAGCAGGTAAACCTTGAGTAATCTTTATACTCTTAGATTTCCATAGGTATCCTTAAGTTATTCGGACAGTATCTCTGAGAAAATGGCAACTGCTTTTCACGGAATACAATTTGTTTTTGGCTCCATAGCATGTCTGAGCGAATCATAATAATTATCTGTTTCATTATTATGATTCGCGAGTTTGCGTATAGGGAGCCATAAAAACGGGTTGTATTCCGTGTTTAAGCAGTCCATTTTCGAAGTAAATGCTGTACGGAAACTTAAGGACTACTATGGTTAAAAGTTTTACATTATTGTTTTCCGATGAGTCTGTGCTATAATCTGATTAATCGAAAGGAGACCTCTTTATGAGCCAGTCCAGAGAAGAACAATACAAAAAGATGACAGAGACTCCTGTCCCCAAACTGATTGCCGGCCTGTCGGTTCCCACTATTATCAGTATGCTGGTTACCAGTATCTATAACATGGCGGATACTGCTTTTGTGGGACAGCTGGGTACCAGTGCCAGCGGTGCAGTTGGTATCGTTTTCGGTTTTATGTCCATTATCCAGGCTGTGGGCTTTATGTTCGGCCAGGGCTCCGGCAGTCTTCTTTCCAGAAGGCTTGGCAACAAAGATTATGACGGTGCCTCCAGAATAGCCTCCACCGGCTTCTTCTCGGCTCTTGCCGCCGGTATGATCATCACGGTTACCGGCTTCTGTTTTCTGGATCCTCTGATTTTTCTGCTGGGCAGCACAAAGACCATCGCGCCCTACGCCAAGACTTACATTTCCTTCATACTGGCTGCCTGTCCCCTCATGATCACTTCCTTTGTCATGAACAACATGCTCCGCTATGAGGGAAAAGCTTATCTGGGTACGATCGGTATGTTTACCGGGTCCATCCTCAATATCATCGGGGATCCCATTCTTATGTTCGGATTTAAGCTGGGAATCGCAGGGGCAGGGCTTTCTACTTCTTTAAGCCAGTGCTTCAGTTTTCTCATCCTGCTTTCCATGTTTCTTCGCGGGAAGACTCAGTCAAAACTGGCTTTGTCCATGGTGCAGCGGAAGCTGTCTGTCGTTGCTGAAATCTGTGCCACAGGATTCCCCAGTCTGATCCGTCAGTCCATGGCCAGTCTGTCCACTATGCTGCTTAACAGTCTTGCAGGCGTATACGGGGATGCGGCCGTGGCAGCCATGAGCATCGTCTCGAGGATTTCCTTCTTTGTCTTTTCCTTTGCCCTTGGCATCGGCCAGGGTTATCAGCCGGTCTGCGCATTTAATTACGGGGCGAAAAAATACAGCCGTGTCCGCAAGGGCTTTTTCTATACAATTGTCTTTACAGAGATATTTCTGATAGTAATGGCAGTTCCTGTCATTCTTAAATCCGGAAGTCTGATTCAATTGTTCCGGGATGACCCGGATGTTGTCCGGATCGGCACCAGGGCCCTGATTCTTCACTGTCTTGCCCTGACTTTCATACCCATGGGTACCGTGACGGAGATGACCCTGCAGTGCACAGGCAATCCGCTTTCGGCCTCAGTTCTGTCTTCATTGCGAAGCGGCGTGATTCTGATTCCTCTGCTTCTGATCCTTTCGCAGACCCGGGGTCTTGCAGGCATTCAGGAAGCCCAGCCTCTTTCCTATGTTCTGACAGCCATTCCCGCTGCCTTTATGGGCGTCCGTTTCTTTAAGAATCTTCCTCTGAAAGACGGTCAGTAATCAGTATCCAAATGTCTCTTTTGCCTGTATCATGTTTTTCCTGACAGCCACATGGAAGGGACAGCGGGTTTCGCAGACACCGCACCGTACACACTCTCCGGCATGATGGTCAAGGACTTTATAATGTTCCCGCACGGTCTCAGGGATTTCCTTTCCTGACCGGGTCAGGTGAAGAAACTTGGTCACGGATGCAATATCTATCTTTTTGGGGCAGGGAGCACAGTGGCTGCAGTACATGCAGTGGCCTTCCCATTTAACTCTTGGAAAAGTGGCAAATGTCTTTGCGTAATCCTTCTCTTCCTCTTCCAGATCACAGTAAGCGGCACTTTCTCTGAGCTGTTCTGCAGAATGGGCACCGGCAAGAACTACAGCTACGGCAGGTCTTGACAGAGCGTAGTGAATGCACTGGGCAGCAGTCAGGGCCACACCGGCAGGCGAAAGTTCCGCATCCAGAAGATCTCCTCCTCCAAATGTCTTCATGACCGTGATGCCGACTCCCTTTTCAAGACAGGTTTCATAAAGCCTCTGCCTGTCAGGATCCATATTTGTATAGCTATTTACATATGTTTCATCCGCCCAGAGGTCTTCCACATCTTCGCTTGCAGGCTGCAGATCATAGCAGGGATTCACGGAGAACATGAGGACTTCGATGCCTCCCTCTTCCACGGCCCGCAAAGCCACCCGGGGATTGTGGCTGGACAGACCGATGTGGCGTATTATCCCTTTTTCCTTCAATTCTCTCGCATAATCCAGAATGCCGTGATCCACAATTTTCTCCCAGTCATCCATGGCGTCACAATAATGAATCATACCTACATCCAGATAATCCGTGTCCAGCAGATCCATCATTTCCTCAAAACCGGTCTTCACCTTATCCAGGTCTCTTGTACGCAGGTACTGGCCGTCTTCCCAGATTGAGCAGATGTGGGACTGGATCAGAAACTTATCTCTTCTTCCCTTAAGTACCTTTCCAACTGCCTTACGCATGGAAGGATCAGACCCGTAAAGATCAAAGTAATTGATTCCCAGACGCTCTGCCTCGTCAAACAATTTGCCGGCCATCCCGTAGTTTTCTTCTGAAAAGCCTTCACAGCCCATACCTATTACACTTACTTTCAAACCTGTGTTGCCTAATACTCTGTAGTCCATCATCACATACCCTTTCTCATAGAAAATCACCGCCGGTCCCCGGCAGCCTCAGGCCAACGGAGCAGGCGGTGTCTTTTGTATCTTTAATTACGGTTTTTATCCAAATGCTTCTTCCAAAGAAACATATTCCCCTTCTTCGTACTCTTTCTTTCCGTCTATAATTATCTCATTCTCTTCTTCTGTCGCCTCATCCTCTTCAATCAGCCGAATAAGGAAACGGTATATCATATCCAGCTTAGATTTATCGGCATGGTCCAGTAAGCTGTGCAACACATCCAAAGTCATTAAATCACCTTCCTTGCAGATCATTATATGCATTTCCCCTCGGACGCACAGAATAAATAATGAATGTTTTATTCACCTTATCATATTCAAAGATTACTCTGTATTTACCAATACGTAACCTATAAATATCTTTGTGTCCTTTCAGCGCTTTTATATCGCCAGATGGCAGATTCTCAATCGCTTTCTTTATCCTTTCCTTCACTTTTGAATCAAGTTTTTTAATGTCTTTAAGTGCGGATTTAAGGACAATTGTTTTCATTATTTTATATTTCCTCTATATTCTACTCTATTTTTAATCACCTCGTCAATCTGCGGCATAAAAATCACCGCCGGTCCCCGGCAGCCTCAGGCCGTTGAAACAGGCGGTGTCTTTTGTATCTTTAATTTCTGTTTTTTTCCTTAGACGACAATATCGTACTTGACGACTTTTTCCAGTATGGCATTACCGTCGCTGAAGAATTCGATTCCTCTGTCTTCCGGATCCGGATACATGTTTCCGGTCATGACGTATCTGCCTCCGTTGATAAAAACCTCGGCGGACATTACATCCAGGAAGATTCTGAAAGAGATTTTGTCCATGGAGCCTACCTGGCAAATCCTTACGTTGCAGTCTGCTTCCTTGCCTTTTAAGGGTATGCCGGACTTTGTCCGGTCAAAGGATACCGTGCCGTTTTCTTTGTCATAGGTGATCAGAGTCTCATGCTCAGCGCCTTTGAAAAGCTTTATTCCGGCTTTTACAGCATCCTCCATGGAGATCTCTGCTGTAAGTTCCAGGACATTTCCTTCTATGCCCGGAATGCTCAGGCCATCAGGGCTGAGTTGCAGCTGATCTGCTTCCACTTTACCGGCCCTGCAGGCTTCTATTTCCCTGACAGGAATCTGATAAAGATGGCCGTCGTGGTAATCAAGCTCCCGGGGTAGAGTATAGGTTCCTACCCAGTTGCTGGATTCGGTCGGATAAGACCGGTCCCACATTTCCTTCCAGGCGATCAGGATCCGCCTGTGATCGGGTGTTTCCAGGGTCTGGGATGCGTATATGTCAAATCCGCTGTCCAGGTCTTCGATCTCGTCTATATGGAACTCTCCGTTTTCGAAGTTCAGCTGTCCTGTCATGTAGATGACAGAGTGAAGGTTCTGAAAACGATGGCCTATCTGGGGAAGATTCTGGGGGCTGGCCAGAATTATTTCCTTGTCTCCCAGTTTAAAATAATCAGGGCATTCATAGACGCCGTTCAGTTCAAAGAAGGCCGGGTCAAGTTCTTCCTGTTCATGAAGGAGAACGCCGCAGAACTCCCAGTCTTTTAAATCCTTTGTTCTGAAGAGGACCAGGTTGCCTTTTCCGATGGCTCCTTCGTCACCGCCAAGGACCTGGATGGTCTCGTCATCTGACGGATTCACCTGGCCGGATACAGCTCCGGTCAGAGCTGCATTTACTCCCAGAGAGAAATTCAGGCTCACATCCGGACTCAAGCCCCTGGACGGATTCAGGTCTCTTATGTCCATCGGGAAAATATCTTTATAATAAGATGCTTCATCCTTTGTGTCATATTTTTTGATATTGTTGATCCTGTTCCGGTAGCTTTCCGGGTCGATCACACGGATCCCGGCCAGGCAGTAATAGTATTCTCCCTTTCGGAAAAGCTTGGGGTCGCGGAAATCTCTGGGTGATACGATGTCTTTTAGCATATCGGCCGTGAGGACCGGATTCTCGGAAAGCTTTGTAAAATGTACACCGTCATCCGACCATGCAAGGCACTGCCTCTGCAGTTCGGGCTGGGCTGCTGTGTACATGATCCAGAGTTTTCCGTCAATCTCAATGGAACTTCCGGAGCAGCAGCCGCAGATGGCTTCATAGGTCTGGTCCGGTGTCAGCGCCGTGGGAAGGAATTCCCATTTCACAAAGTCTTTGCTTACAAAGTGGCCCCAGTGCATGGGACCCCATTGGGGCTTATGGGGATAGTACTGGCAGAAAAGGTGGGCCTTTCCGTCATACCAGATCATACCGTTGGGATCGTTGGACCAGGCTTCCGGTATGTTGGCATGATAAACCTGTTTATAATTATTTTTACTTTTGTTACTGTTCATAGATCAGTTCTCCTCTGATACCTTCCGGCCGTCAGCCGGCGAAAAATAGCCAAGCCCCTCATCCGGGGGACTTGGCCTTATCTGCTGTATGGTATTCTCAACCCTGAAACGTAATCAGTCCTGGAAGTAGTAGCCTACGCCCCACTTGGTGTGGATATATACAGGTTCTCCGGGATTACGCTCGATTTTCTCTCTCAGACGACGGATGTGTACATCCACTGTACGCACATCGCCCGGATAGTCATAGCCCCATACAATATTGAGCAGGTTTTCTCTGCTGTATACCTTGTTGGGGTGGAAGGACAGAAGCTCTAAAAGGTCGTATTCTTTGGCGGTCAGCTTCACTTCGTTCTCATCGACGAATACTCTGCGGCTGTCGCAGTCGATCTTAAGGCCGTTCTTCTCGAATACCTTTTTCTCTTCTTCCTGTGCAGCTGCTTTTGCGCTTCTGCGCATAATAGCCTTGATCCTTGCCTTTACCTCAAGGATGTTGAAGGGCTTGGTCACGTAGTCATCCGCGCCGTACTCAAGGCCCAGGATCTTATCCATATCCTCACCCTTTGCCGTCAGCATAATGATCGGCATCATGGAGAATTCACGGATTCTCTGGCAAACCTCAAATCCGTCCATCTTCGGGAGCATGACATCGAGAAGGACTACATCGTACTCCGTCTTCTTTGCCAGTTCCAGTGCTTCTTCGCCGTCATAGGCGCAATCCACTTCCATGTCGTCCTGTGTTAAAGAAAACTTAATGCCTTTAACAATCAGTTTTTCATCATCGACTACCAGTACTTTCTTTGCCATAATACACCTCAGTCCACCGTTATTTGATCTTTTAGCTTATTGTAGATTCCGTCTCCGATTCCGGAAACATTTCTGATTTCATCTGTAGTCTTGAAAGAACCTTTTTCTTCCCGATACGCAATGATATCTGCCGCTCTGGATTCCCCGATGCCGGGCAGGACCATCAGCTCCTGCTGTGTTGCAGTGTTGATGTTGACCTTTCCTGAAGAAGACGGGGAAGCGTCTGCTTCCTGTCCCCCTGCACTGCTTTCCGACCAGGATCCCGCAGCTTTCTTTCCTGCTTCTTTCTTATCAGGAATGTAGACCTGCCTCCCGTCCTCCAGCACTGCTGCCAGATTCCAGGCTGTCTGATCCGCCTCCCCGGTAAAGCCGCCTGCCGCCTCAACGGCAGCCAGTACACGGGATCCCGCCGGCAGCCGGTAAAGGCCCGGCTTCCTGACACATCCGCACACATGGACATATATGTCCGCGGCAACCGTCTCCGCTTCCGGTGACGGGTCTGCTTTATCAGCAGGGGATATCTCCCGGCCTGACGATGACTCCGGGTCCTGCCTTTTCGACCTGTCCACCGTCCGGATCTCTTCCCCGTCTGCCAGAGCAGGCATAGGACCGCATCCGGCCGGAAGAATCATAAGAGTCAAAAGAAGAATCAGGGTCGGTATCATTGCTGCTCTTCGATGTTTCATCAAGCTGCCTCCTTTCATGTCTTACATTCCATGTCAGAAGCGGCGAAAACACAACATCTATTGCAGCAGTCCGGTTCAAAGCTCTCTATGTGGTATTTTGTCCCTATAAAGATAATACCCTTTTAAGCCGATGATTTCAAGATAATTATAACAATTCTGTTTCGTAAATGTTACTTTTTTTATCTGGCATCCAGGACTTTATCTAAAATGCTTATCATTTCATCAATATTCTCTTCCGTGATCACCAGAGGCGGAACAAAACGGATGATATTGGTACCTGCGGAGATCAGGACAAGCCCCTGGTCCAGGGAAGCTTTCACGATGCCGGATACCGGACCGGTAAACTCCAGACCCTGCATAAGGCCGAGTCCTCTGTGGTCTGCGATATCACTGTGACGGCTTTTGAGTTCTTCCAGTTTCTCATACAGGTATGCGCCGGTCTTTTTAACCTTTTCCACGAGACCCAGCTCCTCATACTGTTTGTAAACGGCGCAGATTGCCGCTGTTGCAAGAGGATTGCCGCCGTAGGTGGTGCCATGGTCACCGGGCACCAGGGCATGGGAGGCCTTTTCATTTGTCACAAAGGCGCCCACCGGAATACCGCATCCCAGAGCTTTGGCCAGGGTCAGGACATCAGGCTTTACTCCGTAAAGATCATGGGCATACATAGAGCCGCAGCGGCCCATGCCGCACTGGATCTCGTCAAAGATGAGAAGGATGTCTTTCTCATCGCAGAGTTTCCTCAGTCCCTGTAAAAATGCCTTGTCAGCCGGATAGATACCGCCCTCTCCCTGTACGACCTCACAGATGATGCCGCAGGTTTTATCGGTAATCTTGCTCTCCACATCGGCCAGATCATTGAAATCGGCAAATACAGCCCTTAAGGGGACGGGCACAAAGCCGTCCTGATAGTGGGCATTTCCCGTGACAGAAAGAGCTCCCTGGCTTCTTCCGTGGAAAGAGTGGTTCATGGCGATAAACTCATAGTCTTTGGAAGGATCTTTCAGATAGGCGTATTTTCTTGCCACCTTGAGAGCTCCTTCTATTGCCTCCGTACCGCTGTTGGTAAAGAAGACCTTTGCCATACCGGTAGACTCAACAATCTTTTCAGCCGCTTCTATGGCAGGCCGGTTATAGTAGAGATTGGATGTATGGATGATCTTATCCAGCTGGTCTTTTAAAGCGTCATTGTATGCCTTATTGTTATAGCCCAGAGCCTGGACGGCGATGCCTGCCGCAAAGTCCAGATAGGCTTTTCCCTCCGCGTCATAGAGGTAGACCCCTTCTCCCCTCTCAAAAAGAACAGGAAAGCGGTTATAGGTTTTTAATATATACTTTTCTCCCAATTCCATCTGCTTGTGCATCTCTGACATGGTATCTGCTCCTTTCTAAAATAAGGGCTCTTTTAAAATGGCTGTTCCTATACCTTTTTCGGTAAAGAACTCAAGCAGGAGGCAGTGCTCCAGTCTTCCGTCCAGGATATGGACTCTGGAAACACCCTGCTCAATGGCTGTGATACAGTTGGCAAGCTTGGGCAGCATGCCGCCTCCCACCACGCCGTTGTTGATGAACTGTTTTGCTGTGGCAACATCCATCTCTGAGATCAGGGACTTCTTGTTGCTGGGATCGATGAATACGCCCTCGATATCTGTCAGGAATACCAGCTTCTCTGCCTTCATAGCCGTAGCCACACCGCAGGCCGCATCGTCCGCGTTGATATTGTAGGCCTTGAAATTGTCATCCAGACCGATGGGGGCGATGACGGGAATGAAGTCACGGTCCATCAGTGTCTCCAGAAGTTCTGTATTGACTTTCTTCACATTTCCCACAAAGCCGATATCCTTGCCGTCCGGCATCTTTTTGTCGACCCGGATCATGTTTCCGTCCTTGCCGCAAAGACCAACCGCGTTGACACCCATCTTTTGCATCATGCCTACCAGTTCCTTATTGACTTTGTTGAGGACCATCTCAGCGATTTCCATGGTCTCCTCGTCGGTCACACGTAGTCCGTTGTAGAACTCCGACTCTTTACCGGAAAGGCGGACCCACTTGCTGATTTCCTTGCCGCCGCCATGGACGATAATGGGGCGCATGCCGATCAGCTTCAGAAGGGCTACATCCTTGATGACATTGGACTTTAATACTTCATTCTGCATGGCGCTTCCGCCGTATTTTACGATGATAGTGGCTCCGTTGAAACGTCTGATATAAGGCAGAGCCTCAATCAGGGTATTGGCCTTTATGATCACATCATCCACATTTGGATTTACATTTAATTCACTCATTTAAAATGTCTCCCTTCTGTCAGGAGCGGTAGTCCGCGTTGATAGTCACATATTCATAAGTCAGATCGCAGCCCCAGGCTGTGGCCTCTTCCGTCCCCATGTGGAGATAAAGGAGAGCCTTTACCGGGTCGGCGGAAAGGATCTCTGTAGCCTTTTCCTCACTGTAATCTGCAGCAATTCCGTCTTTTACGATGGGCAGGCTCCCGTACTCGCTCTCCAGGGTGATATCCACCTTGTCGGGATCAAAATCCGCCCCGCTGTATCCCATGGCACAGAGAATCCGGCCCCAGTTGGCGTCTTTTCCGAAGACAGCCGCCTTGGTCAGAGTCGAGCAGACCACTGCCTTGCTGATCGTTCTTGCCGTCTCCTTATCCGGTGCCTGGTAACAGGTCACCTCAAAGAGTCTGGTACAGCCCTCCCCGTCGGCCGCTATGGCCTTTGCCAGGTAAGTCAGGACATAGGAGAGACCTTCCTTAAAGGCCTGGATATCTTTTTCGTCGGATTCTGCTGTCAGAGTCCGGTTGCCGGCCAGTCCGTTGCAGAGGACCAGGCAGGTATCGTTGGTAGAAGTATCCCCGTCCACGGAGATCATGTTAAATGTATCTGTGATCAGCTCTTTCAGGAGATTCCTGAGCAGGTCTTTCTCAATCTTAACATCGCTGGTGACAAAGGAAAGCATGGTTCCCATGTTGGGATGGATCATGCCTGCTCCCTTGCACATGCCTCCTATGGAAACCCTGGTGCCGGCCAGAGAAACTGTCACTGCGATTTCTTTCTTCTTTGTATCTGTGGTAAGGATGGCATTGGCCGCATGGTCAGCTGCCTCCGGGCCATCTGCCAGGGCTTTGGCCAGCTTTTCTATACCGGCCTCGATCCTGTCCATGGGAAGCTGAGGACCGATCACGCCTGTAGAAGCAACAAGGACCTCTCCTTTTCCGATACCGAGCAGAAATGCGGTCTTCTCCGCTTCTTTAGCGCAGTTATCAAGGCCTTCCTTTCCGGTGCAGGCATTGGCAACGCCGCTGTTGACCACCACAGCCCGGGCAATTGCCGGTCCCTCTGTGATGTCCCTGTCCCAGAAGACAGGGGCTGCCTTGACGATATTTCTGGTAAATGTACCGGCACATACGGCCGGCTCCTTTGTGTAGATCATGGCCATGTCTCTTCTGTCCTGACCGGCTTTGACCCCGGCGCAGACACCTGCTGCCAAAAAGCCCTGCGGCGCGGTCACGCCGCCCTTAATCACTTTGATCATCTATAACTCCTTTTCTATGCATCCGGGCTGCTGAAAATCATTTTCACACTAGTTTGCTATTATCGCACAGATCAAAAAGAAACTCAAGAGTAAGGATGCATTTATAATTATTCACAATCTCCACATAAATATACATCATTATTGCATATTATGCAAGTATTTACTAATATTTATTAATTTCCTGCAAAAAACCCTTGCAATAAGGCGCCGAATGACGTATAGTAATATACGTGTTCATAAAGCAAAGAGCACATTTATATAAGTAAATTCATAATTATGAGGAGGACAATAGATATGAGCAAGGAAAAAGTAGTACTGGCATACTCCGGCGGACTGGATACGACAGCGATCATCCCCTGGCTGAAGGAGAATTATGACTATGACGTCATCTGCTGCTGTGTCAACTGCGGACAGGGCGAGGAGCTTGACGGCCTGGAGGAGCGGGCACTTTATTCCGGCGCCTCCAAATTATATATCGAAGACATCACAGATGATTTCTGTGACAACTATATCATGCCCTGCGTACAGGCAGGGGCCGTATATGAGAACAAATACCTTCTTGGCACATCTATGGCCCGTCCCGGCATCGCTGCCGCTCTGGTAAAGATTGCCCGTCAGGAAGGCGCTGCTGCCATCTGCCACGGTGCTACAGGCAAAGGTAATGACCAGATCCGCTTTGAGCTGGGTATCAAGGCTCTTGCACCTGACCTTAAGATCATCGCCGCATGGCGTGACGACAAGTGGACTATGAAGTCCCGCCAGGACGAGATCGATTTCTGCCGCGCTCACGGCATCGACCTGCCCTTCTCTGCAGACTCCAGCTACAGCCGTGACAGAAACCTCTGGCACATCAGCCATGAAGGCCTGGAACTGGAAGATCCGTCATTAGAGCCCAACTATGACCATCTACTGGTCATGAGCGTATCTCCGGAGAAGGCACCGGAGGAAGGCGAATATGTCACCATGACATTTGAAAAGGGCATTCCTACAAGTGTAAACGGGAAAGAAATGAAAGTATCGGACATTGTCCGCACTTTAAATGAACTGGGCGGCAAGCACGGTATCGGTATTGTGGACATTGTGGAGAACCGTGTAGTCGGCATGAAATCCCGCGGAATCTACGAGACACCCGGCGGTACCATCCTCATGGAAGCTCATCAGCAGCTTGAGGAGCTGATCCTTGACCGTGACACCATGGAAATGAAGAAAGACATGGGCAACAAACTGGCTCAGCTGGTATACGAAGGAAAGTGGTTCACACCTCTTCGCGAAGCCATTGAAGCATTTGTGACTTCCACCCAGACCTATGTAACCGGCGAAGTGAAATTCAAGCTCTATAAGGGCAACATCATCAAGGCCGGAACAAAATCACCCTACAGCATCTACAGTGAGTCCCTTGCCTCCTTCACAACAGGCGACATGTATGACCACCACGATGCAGAAGGCTTCATCACCCTCTTCGGCCTGCCCCTCAAGGTTCGTGCCATGATGATGGCAGAACATGAGAAGAATGGGGAGAAATAAAAGAAGGGTTAATAAAAGTAATAAAAAAGCTCTTAGCTTCCGCAGAGAAAATGCGGGAGTTAAGAGCTTTTTAAATACCAGTATTTTGTCATTAAGTCTCTCACAATTCTATTACATGCTCCTTTCTAAGCAGTTCTTTATACAATCAAGTAAAACTACCTCATTAGTAATAGTCTATGATATAATTGAGTATCAACACTGCATTCTGATATATTTCAACACTTATGCTGATTATCTGCATTAATTAATCTTTTATAAGGAGCACCTATGATTCATCTTCTTTTTCTTATGATTTCATTTGGAGCATTGCTGATAATACTTATGCCCTCAACATTCTCGGGTATTATATGTTCATTTGCAATATTCGTTTTGGGAGTAGGCTTGATTATTATCAAAAAAGTTCACAGAACTGTTTACTGGAAAAACAAACAGTATTTATTCTTACCAATAACTATTGTCAATGCATATTTGGGATTTATTTTTTATAATAGATGGCTTCCTTCCGGTAAAATAAGAAGCATTGCAGGAAGGATCCATTTGCCTGCTGAGACTATGCTTCTTGTCATCTCATTAGTCTTTTCATTACTATCTGTTTATTTTCTTTTCGCCGGAGTTCAGATTCTTTCAGAAAAAATCTCACAGTCATCTCATTTTACAAAAGATATGGTGTCATGCTTCATTTCATCTTTTGTTACTGTATCATTAGCCCAGATTATGATAGGAGTTGGCCCGCTTTCTATGGGTTGGCTCAAGCTATTCTGGGGATTCCTAATAGTGTCACTGTCAATTCTTCTTCTATATTGTATTTTTGGGAGAATCATACCTTCTGTCCTTATTGGCACAGGCTTATTTATGGTTATTTCCACCATAAATGTATATGTTTTTAAATTCAGAGTTCGCTTGTTTGAGCCTGTTGATATCCTTTCCTTTGGCACCGCAATGAATGTTGCTGAGAACTATAGCCTGATTCCGATTCCATTTAGTCTTTTTATGGGCTGGGGTATATTCCTTGTGATGATGATAATTCTTTATCATTTACGACGAAAATCCGGAGTAATACTTTCCGTTAAAATGCGATTTGTATTACTGATTAGCTGTGTTATTGGAACTCTTGCGGTTTTCCTGTATGCTGCTAATCTTAAGACTTATCATTGGGACAGAGAGGGTGCTAAGTATAATGGATATGTATTGGATTTCGTATCCAAGTTTAAAGAAATCACTGTATCAAAGCCCGAAAACTATAGTACAGAATTGATTGCCGGGATAGCTGATAAGTATAAATGTTTTAAGCCTGAAACTGAGCCGGCAAAGCATCCGCATATTATTACCATTATGGACGAATCCTTCTCTGACCTGAGTATACTAGGTAAGGTTTCTACCGATACAGAAGTAATGCCTTTTATCTCTTCCCTGAAAGCTAACACTATTTCGGGGTATGCTTTGGCTTCCGTTTATGGAGGTAATACAGCAAATTCTGAATATGAATACCTTACAGGCAATTCAATGGCTGGATTTTCACCTAATGTAGTTCCTTATCAGCAATATGTTCGATCACCGATTTACTCAATGGTTTCGTACTTAAAATCATCATATAACTATAATTGTATAGCCATGCACCCATTCCTCGAGAACGGATGGAATCGACCTGTTGCTTATAAGTTTTTAGGATTTGATAAATGCTTTTTTATCGATGACTTTCCTCAAAAGAAGTTTGTTCGGGAATATGTCAGCGATCAGGAAATGTTTGAATTCCTGATTAAAACCTTTGAGGAAGAAAAAGATCAACCTTTATTTGCATTTGGCGTAACCATGCAAAATCATGGCGGATATTCTTACGATGGCAAAAACTATAGTCCACAGGTAAAACTAAACAATCTAAATGATGATTATCCGGAAGTTGAGCAATATCTATCTTTGATACATGAAACAGACAAAGCAGTAAAATACCTGATCACTTATTTTGAGAATTCTGAAGAAGATGTAATAATTGTCTTCTTTGGGGATCATCAACCTAAATTAAGCGATTCATTTTATAATGCCATCGGCAAAAGAACATCTGAAACATTGGATGAACAGCAGCAGCTCTATAAAGTGCCTTTTTTTATTTGGGCAAATTATGAGATTGAAGAAAAGTATGTTGATTGTACCAGCCTCAACTATTTGTCATCTTATGTTTACAGTGCTGCAGGTATTCCTTTACCACCTTATAACCAGTTCCTTCAGGAAATGGAAGGTATTATACCTTCCATGAATGCAAATGGTTTTTTCTCTCCTACTGCTGGAAATTACTTACCTTTTGATGAGGCCAGCGGCAAGGAATTGAAATGGCTTAGACAGTATGAAGCCCTAAAGTATAACAATATATTTGATGTAAAACATCGAAACGAGAAACTGTTTCCTGTGTTGGAGTAAATGATAAACTATTACAAGAGATTGGAAGGCTCAGCTTTTCCGGAATCATTATCCCCGTATCATATTTCCCCTGATTCTACTCCATCGGCCAATCCTAAAAGTATTGAAAGTAAACTGACAACACATGCTTTATTTGTAAACCAATAATGGACAGCCGAATGATTTGTTGCAAACAAATACCATATTGCCGGCAGTATGGAGACAATTAAAAAGGGGATAATCATTATTAAATAATCTCGTTTATTGTTATTAGCAATGCAATATCTAAGCATGTAGAGGATCAGTATTATGGCAAAAACAGAAACAGGTGTTTTAAAAAATGATACATAGTTTTTTAGTAATATATGATAACTGTTAAGTCTGGTCAATCCGTCCATAGAAGTATTTGATGTTCTGAGGATTATATTATTGAACGCATCTGCAACAATATTCTTTTTTAAAATGAGACTTGCGATAATCCACTTAGCTGACCACATACAGCCGTATCCCATGATCCACATGACTCCACACCTTATAATTCTGGACAGTTTATCCTCTATAGTCTCTTTTTTAATTATTGATAAATAAACAGCACATGGAACTCCAAAAGTGGCAATTGGATAAGTTAAGAAATCAAAAAAAGCAGTTGCGATACCTATAGTAAAAAAAACAAGACTAATCTTGCTAATCAACATACGTCTGGGCATTGTTAATATAACTAAAGCCCCCAATGTCAAAATATAATAACAGGTTGAAAACTGAATGCACATTGCAAGAGAAACCGGCATTAATACCAAATAAGAAATAAGGTAAGAAATACCATGCCATATACTCTTCCGGTCAATCAGGAGTTTACATACTATTATAGTAAACAAAAGCTGAAGAATTCCATTAATAATTCTTATCATCTTATAATTAAAGAAAACAAGTAATGGCTTTAATATAACTAAGTATCCATGCCAATAACGTGGATAAATAGCTTTAGTATCAAAAGCAATGTTATCACAGTAGTGCTTGGTTAATACTTGTTGAGGATTATAATCCCTAATCTTTCCATGATAGACGTATAAAGCTCTCTCCAAAGTAGTTCCAGGGTTGCTATCTGCAGATTCTAAAAGCATTAATGAATCCGTCCAGTTGTCGATCTGACTCGTACAAAACCCGGAAATAGTAAAAGCATACCCTTCTTCTTTCATTGTATCAGCAGATTCCTTAACATTATTTTCAATGCTTCTGACAGGTATCAGAAAGACAAGTCTAAGGAGGGTTATGCCAAGGATACATGCAATACTCAAAGTACCGATTGCTATTAATAACCTATTGATAAACTCTTTTTTTTGAATAATCCTTTTTTGCTCATTCCAGATTTTTTTGAACTCAATATTCTCATATCCTTTTATTATCAGTCTCAAAAAAGCTGAAATAGTTATAATAACAAACGGCATTGAGACAAAAGATAATAAATAGCTAATCACAGTAAGCCTTAAACTGAAACTGGCATTTCCTTTACATAGTATTCTCTTCATCAAAGAAGAATGCTCCCAAGTCTCGAAGAAAACACCAGCATTTAAACATAAAAAAATCACTCCTAATACAGAAGAAATCAAAGCCGCCTTCCCTTTTAACAATTGTCTATTGAAATAGCCTATTGAACTAAAAAAGAATGCGACTATAAGGCCGATGGACATGAAAATAACCATTGATATCAAATCTGCAGGAGTAATCAATAAAAAGAAAGTCATTATGGAAATAATAAAAGTGCCACTAATCATTATTCGCTTCAATCTAGTACCAGACTCCATCAACTGTTCCTCTCAAAAGCAATCTGTCATTACCATATCTTTTTAAACAGAACTATTGTGCATTAAATAAATGTTCAGTTCTTATAAAAGACTTATAAACATTTCCTGTGTGGCATTTACAGTTCTTTTCGTAATAAAGTCTTCTCCACGTTTTTGAGCCTGGGATTTATAATGCTTTAATAGTTCCGGATTATCCAGCAATTTCTTTATCCCTTCATAAAGGCTCTTCTCATCATTATTGGTAATAATGCCATATTCGTTATTATTTCCAAGCATTTCCTTCATTCCGGAAACCAAAGTAGTAATAACCGGCACTCCCAATATAAGAGCTTCCGTGGCAGCAGTCGAAAATCCTTCTGCTAAACTTGCACAAACAAACAAATCTGCTCTTCTCACATATTTATATGGATTAGTCTGATATCCTAATAATGTGAAATAACTGTCCATCTTCCTCTCTTTAATAATTTTACGCATTTCTTTCTCATACTCTCCTACACCGAGGGCATAAAAATGAATAGGATATCCTTCATCAAAGAGTTTTTTTATGATATTCAGCATTCGGTCATAGCCTTTTCTCTTGCTCAACTTACCTACAGATACAATATTTATATCTTCAGATTTCAATTCCGAAACTGGCTGATGGGATGCACGGATAATTGTTTCCGATTCCACGGTGTTATGAATCACTTCAGTTTTATTTGACAAATCAACAAATTTACAAAAGTCCTCCTTAACGGATTCTGAAACAAAGTTAATCTGATCAAATTTGTTATAACATCGAAGTGTTTCTTTTTTTGATCTGAATGATTTTGCTATTCTATTCAGAGAGTTTAATTCACCATGTATCCATGCTACCAGTTTCGTTTCCGGATTTGAACATCCACTTATTATACGGGCGCATGGACCTTCCAGATATGCCACCTCAATATCATATGTGTCCTTCACAAAGGCATCATGTAAAAATTCAGGGGTGAAGATTTTCATAATTTTGCTATTTCCTCTTATGGTCTTATTGAAAGCATTTATCAATCTGATATTTGGATTTATAAATTTTTCATTAATCCCACCACCGAATAATGAGATGACTGTGATATCAAACCTGTTACAGTCCATGTTGTTTACAAGATTAACAAGTACTTTTTCAGCTCCACCGACACCCAGATCATGAATAAGAAACAGTATTTTAATCATTTATCCCTCTCGAATTCTCAATACTCTTGCAGGTATTCCTGCTACGATAGCATTATCAGGTATATCGTTAAGTACAACTGCGTTTGCACCTATTATTACATTATTACCGATTCTGCAATTACCAACTATTTTAGCTCCTACTCCAATATCAACATTATCACCCAGAACAGCCGGTTCTTCACTTTTTAAATCTTTTCCGATTACTACTCCCGGCCTTAAATGACAGTTTTTCCCAATGACTGCAGCACCCCATATCACAATATATCCATGATGAGCAATGCTTAATCCGGGGCCAATTAATGCTCTATATGAAACATCAAAGGTATATTTGTAAGCATAGTGTTTAAGGATAAATCTGCAGGCAGCAAAAGGAATAAAAAACAGTCCCTTTTTAAGCCAGAAAAATCTTGTAATCCTCATCCAGAAAATGTATTTGAATCCAGGTTCAAATAATAAAGACATTATCAGCCCTCTCATTGTCAGCCGACCATTTATTATTTCATAATCTCTTTTGATAAAAGATTTTAAATCTTTAAACGTGAGTACATCTTTCATAAAGCACCTCGTCACTTTTTATTTGTTTTAAACCTGATATAGCAACTTAGAATAAATCCTGCCGGGATAAGAAGAATAAACAGAGGCCAGTTTCTGTCTATTAATCCACAGTCATGACCGGCCAGAATGCAAGATGAGATATAGTGAATATACTCTTTACACTTATATCTGAAACTGATTCCGGGGAAACTGAGATGCTGCTTACGCAATTCGGCAAAACTGTTTGGACTTGAGAAGTACTGTTTGAGCATATTGTTGCTCATACCCTCTAATTGATAATCAACATAGCACAGATTTCTGTTTGCAACCAGGAAGTCATACTCTCTGCTAATTTCCATATGTAGATAATTAGGATTAAAATTCTTTTCTCCTTCAAAAACCTTCATTGGATAAACTTTTTTATACAAGTCAGTCCGAACAACAAGTTTTCTGTCCCCCCATTTTATTGAGTACTTTCCGGCTGCTACATCAATAAGATTAATTGTTTCTACATCCGGCATAGGATCTCCAATAGTATTTCCTTTAAGATCATAGTCTAATCCTATAATTCCTGCGACATTATTATTCCCATGCTTTTGCCAGAAATCAATAATAAACTCAGCCCCGTCATCAGGCATATAATCATCTGAGTCAATACATACAGCCAACTCCGTTGTAAGCATGGAAATTGCTTCATTATATGCAGTATGCAATCCTCCGTTCTCTTTATACCTGTATGCGATTTTAAAGCTATCCTCAGTCCGGATCCAGTCTTTTACCATTTGATCTGTTCCATCTGTAGAACCGTCATCGATAATAAGCCAGATAAAGTCCTTACAAGTCTGTCTTCTCAGCGATTCATAGCCTCTTTTTAATAACTCTGCCCTGTTATAAGCAGGTGTAAAAACAGTTAATATCTCCATATGTTTACCTGCTCTTCAAATATAACCTAAGTAAAATCCTTGTTATATTATACCCAAGTATCCTGTTAACTCTGGAAATTATTCTGGTCCTTGGATACATATCATATCTGAACAGATATTGATATTTTTTTAATTCCCTTAGTATCTTTTTTTTGTTTTTCATCTTTGCTCTTGTAATAAAAGCCAGGAGCAAAGCATATTGATAGGCCAAATAACTATTAAGACAATTTGCTATACGTTCATTCATAAAATGGAAATTTGAATACTTTTTTATAATCCAATAGTATTCCATTAAATGATTCTCTCCTATAGTTGCCGTTACTGACCCGCTATGATGCCTGTAAACATATAACTTCTGATTTAAAAAACGGTATACCGGCAAGCAATTGGCAACTCTGAAGCCTTGTTCAATATCTTCAGCACGGATTCCCTCTTTAAAATAAAGATTATTGTCTGTATAGAATCTTTTTCTGTATACTTTCTTTGATGAATGCATGTTCAGAAGATCATTCTTTACCATAAACTCAAGGGCTTCTATGGGAGATAATGTATTTAAGATGTCAGGATAATCATAACGATCATTTTTTTGGCTTGTTATCTCTCCTCTTTCATTTTCATATGTGTTTTTCGAGGCAAAAACGACCACATCCACTTCATCTGTAATAAGACTGTCTATTTCTTTTAATCCATCCTT
The DNA here is from genome assembly GCA_017434385.1 of Eubacterium sp. Classification (GTDB taxonomy): domain Bacteria; phylum Bacillota; class Clostridia; order Lachnospirales; family Lachnospiraceae; genus Anaerobutyricum. The sequence goes on along the minus strand of JAFRFJ010000019.1, from coordinate 5,493 downwards.
TGAATCCCAATAATCATCACTGTCCAGGAATATTATGTATTCACCTTTTGCTTTATCTGTCCCCATGTTTCTGGCCGAAGAAGCTCCCCCGTTTTCTTTATGAAATGCAGATATACAGGCATAGTCCTTTGCATACTGATCACAGATACTTCCACTGTCATCTTTCGACCCGTCATCAATTAGTAAAATCTCAAAGTTCGTATAAGTTTGTTCTAAAATACTATTTATACATGCTGATAAGTATTTTTCCGAATTGTATACCGGTATTATAAAACTATATTTTGGCACAGCAGATTTACCTCGTTCCATCTTCAGATCATCCTATAATCCTATTTTCAAAATGTTTCTAATCAGACATGTCCCGGCAAATGATATTTTACAACCGGTGAACCATATCCTATGTGATAGTTTCAATTTTTTTAAATCCTTTTTTTCCAGATTATGATCTTTTAGTATAGTTTTTATATGTTCAATCGTTTCGAGCAGTTCTTCTCCCTGTAAGCACATTATAGCATGTTGTCCGTGATATAAGCATGAGAACCAGAGACTTCTTTTTCCCATATATTGAAATTCAGGATAATACTCTTCTATATAGGCTTGTCTCTCTTCCAAAGCATCTAATGCATCTAACCTTTTTATAGAGTATCCCTCTCCCATAATACTATTATCACGCTGCATATAATAATAACCTGTATAGTCTATTATACTTACTCTCTCAGCGCTTCCAAAGACCTGATAACTCCAGAGAATATCTTCATGAAATTTTCCATAAGGGAAATCAAATTTTTTTGCAATACAACTTTTATATAGCCTATTCCATACGGGCAGCTTCAGTTTATTCTCCTTAATCAATTCCTCTATTGCTTCTTTGTTATCCAGTATATCGTTTATTCTGGAAGTATAAGGCCTTTTAAGATTCTTGTTCTCCCAAACCATCTCAACCGAACAGACAGCAATATCGCTATCATTTTGAATGATTGCTTTTAGCAGCCTGTCATACATTTCCGGAGCAATATAGTCATCACTGTCAATAAATCCTATATATTCCCCGGAAGCCATATTCATTCCGACATTCCGGGCATCAGAAAGGCCTCCGTTCTCTTTATGAATCACTTTTATTCTTTGATCTGTATCTTTCCAGTAATCACATATTTCACCGGATTTATCCGTTGATCCGTCATCTACCAGTATTATTTCTAAATTTGTATATGTCTGGTTTGCAATTGACTCCAGACATCTGTTTAAATACTGTTCTACATTAAACACCGGCACGATCACACTGATTAAATTCATATGAATCCCTTTCTCGGAATGCCTCTACAGCTTAGTACACGTAGACTTTATTATCCCTTTTAGGTAAGTATTTTTTCGATAATAGAAGCAGGTGCAAAATCTGTAATGGGACAGTTGGAAATATCATGAAATTCATTTTTTTCAATCTTATCGATTGCTTCATTGATGGCATCTTTTCTATTATCACAAAAAACATACCTTTTATACTTCTCAAAGTATTCTTTAATTATTTTCTTCTCTTTTTCTGTTCCATCTAAAACGAACAGTATTATTTTATTGCTTGCGGAGTATTGATATATTTTTCCGGGTATCTGGCCACCTTTTTTATTACAGAGGAAAACCAGTACATTTGTTTTATTCTCTATTAATGCAAGTTCCTTCAAAAGAAGTCTCGGATGAATACTGATAGTATCAGTTCCTTCAAAAAGATTGCTGGGATTCCCGCATATATTTACCTCTATACCTCTTTCTTCGGCTGCTTCATAGAAGGGTCTTAAATTTCTGATTTTGGGATCATATTCACCAAAGTAACCATAGGTTTTTTTATCAAATATGTCTGGAGATAAGCGAGCTTCATAATATGTCGGTAATGGCTGCCAGAACATCTTTTCAGAATATTCAGGGAATAATTCTTTTTGATATAAAAGTGTCAAAGGGCTAACATATAGTACTTTTTCCGCATAAGACAGAATCTTTTGTTCTTCTAAATAAACTTTTCTTTTCCGATTATCCGAATCATAATCCATAGTCCATGGATCTTCCCATATTTGAATCCATTGTTCATATTTTATTCTTTTTTTCTTTTTTAATTTATAGACCAGAACATGACTAATTGGAGGATGAGCTAAAGAAATCACATAATCGTATTGTTTATCCGATTTAAAATTCATCGCATATCTGCACCATGCGCTTACTGTCCCATGAACACCATAGCTTTTATGAATAGCTTCTTTCAGTTTGGAAAGCATTCTACTTTTTATACTTCTCTTGCCATGAGAGCGTCTGTCTTCTGACACATTTATGTCGGTCGTCACCTTTGTATTCTTATATCTTTTATATGATAGCCTTTCATATAAAGATGCCGGATATTCAAAGACATTTATTCCCTCAGGTATTTCAATAGATGGATCTGTCTTTAATCCTTTTTCACTTACTGTCACGAGATCTATTCTGTGTCCTAATTCTTTCAAACCCTTCAAATACGCTAAATGACAGAGATTAGCTGAAGAATTGACTTTAAGACAATATCCGGCCACAACTAAAATATCCATGATTTCCCTTTCACTGGTAGCTGCTAGACAGTTTCCAAAGGTTTATATTACCCTCCAGAAGTGCTTTCTCGGTAAATCTGAGAACAAAAGGCAATTTAACTCTTTCTGATTTTTTGTACTCTATCAGAGTTCTTCTGGCCAAAACAAATAGTGCATCAACAATATCTTTATCCAATCCTTTTATCATATTGTAATAATAGACACTAATGTGCTTTAGTAACAAAGTATATAACTGTCCATCTGCAGGAAGGCCTAATTCTTTATACTTTTCTAAAATTGCCAGCAAAATCCAATAGTTATCGATTGATTTTATATTTTTGTCATTGTTCTGAACATGTGAAAAATTTTTTTCATGCCAAATATACTCATACTCTACTTTCGGTATATAGACAAACTTTTTACATTGCGTAAACAACAGAAACTGGATAATATTGTCTTCATACCAATATCCCGGAAAGAATCTTACCTTATCCCACAATTCTCTTTTATAGACTTTACACCAGGGCAAACCGGCATAATTCATTATTCCATCATTATTCTTATAGTTTAACAAGTTCTTATCAGGATATATATTAGGGATTATACTATATATTAAACCATTCTTCTCCTTTGCCAGATTATGTGCGCACATGGCTATATCACAATCATTATGATAGGCATGATGCAATAAAACCTGTACAATATCTTCATGAACTGTATCGTCGCAATCCACAAACATAAGGTATCTGCCTGCTGCATGTTCTAAACCGGTATTTCTGGCTGCCGCAATTCCTGCGTTTTTCTGAGTTATTACCTTTACATTAGGAAATGAGCTGAACTGCTGTACTATTTCTGCCGCTCCATCTGTAGAACCGTCATCCACTAATACTATCTCATAGTTATATCCGGTTTTTTGATTTATAACTGCTCTGATATTTTTATCAAGCACATCTGCATGATTATATACAGGAATAATAACAGATAAATCTATTTCAGAGTCCATAACAACGGACCTATACTGTGGCCTGTACATTGGATCCGGATATATACTGTTAATAAGATTCAGTGCGTTCTCAGGGCTCATTTTAACTATCCTTTTCTTAGTAAATAATAAAGCCTTGATCAGAAACTTACATAAAAACACAAAATATGTAACTCTGGATAGAATAACACTAATCATTTTTCTATGTGTCAATTTATAAAATCTAAAATAAAAACCATATATCATAATTCACCCGGTCATTTTCTTTATCAATCTAAAAATAAAATCAATAATATTAAACCGTTTTGTCTTAATATCTATGACTTCATATTCAGAATCGGAATTATAAGTATGCATTCCATCTAATATCATTTTTTTTGAAAGATTTAACTCATTTATTTTAATCTCTTTTAGTTGAGTTTCTCCGTATTTATTATCAGAGAAGTCACATTTATAGAAAATCAGTCCCTTTCCATATCCTTCCTTACAATTCTGCGCAGGCCGATATAAGACAGATTTTAATAAAAAAAACTTCCCGGCCGGTCTTTTTACTTTTTCTTCATCCAGGCATATCTCCCTGTCATTAGCCTGGTTATGAATGTCCAGTATCATCAATGAAGGTTTTTCATAATCTTCAATTTCATATGTCAGGGCATACTCTATTGCATCTCCAAAGAAGAGTGTTGTATCAACATATCTAACATTATTTCTAAGCTTTTTTGTCTTTTCCCATTTGTCAGGGAAATCAACTGCTCTATACATATATAATGAGCTGCTGCCTTTTGCTTCAGGCAATAAATAAATATCATTTCCTCTTTTAAATATGTATGGATAAGAAAGATGATAGTCCTCTTTAATAACAGAAATCCATTTTTTCTGATCAAAACTATAATATCCTATTGTCCCTCTTCGTTTTACATAATCATAAAGTTCAGCAAAAATGTAATGCTTTCCTTTAGATTCAAATAAAAAGGGATCAGCCGCCCAATATCGTATCGGATTCCTGATAACATGAAATATTGATTTTTTATCATGTAGTAAGCTGCCCGTGCCCTTTTTTCTCCAAGCCACATTCCAGCTTTCTGAAAATAGAATACTGATTTTTTTCATTTTTCCACTCTTAATTAATTAAATATCCGCATCATATTCGTGATAATACCACATTCCTGTAAGAGATTCTATAAGAAAACTGTACTAAATAAGCCGGTATGCTTTCCAGAATGGATTTTTAGGCATAACCGGCTTATATCTTTACGGCTTTCACGCGCCGCCACGTTTATACTATTCTATAAGACCTTCGACAGGAACTCCTTTGTCCTGTCTTCTTTCGGATTATTAAAGACTTCCGCAGGATCTCCCTGCTCAAGAATCACACCCTCGTCCATGAAGAAGAGTCTTGTTCCCACTTCCTTGGCAAACCCCATCTCATGAGTTACCACAGCCATGGTCATACCGTCTTCGGCAAGCTCTCTCATAACCTCCAGTACCTCTCCTACCATCTCAGGGTCCAGGGCACTGGTAGGCTCATCAAAGAGCATAAACTTCGGCTTCATAGCCAGAGAACGCACGATGGCAATCCTCTGCTTCTGTCCACCGGAAAGCTGTACAGGATAAGAATCTGCCTTTTCCTCAAGGCCGACAAGGCGGAGAAGTCTTAAAGCTTCCTCCTTGGCTTCTTCGGCCTTCATGATCTTTAGCTTGACCGGCGCCAGAGTGATGTTCTGCATAATGGTCTTATGCGGAAAGAGATTAAAATGCTGAAATACCATTCCCATATGACGGCGGATGTTATTGATGTCCGCTTTGGGATCTGTGATATTAATACCGTCAAATGTAATCTTTCCGGCAGTCGGTCTTTCCAGCAGATTTAAACAACGAAGGAAAGTTGACTTTCCTGATCCGGAGGGTCCGATAATTACGATCTTCTCCCCTGTATAGATGTTCTCAGTGATGTTCTTTAAGACTTCA
>JAFRFJ010000018.1:0-50930 GCA_017434385.1 Eubacterium sp. | reverse complement strand
GACGTCGCATAGTTCTAATAGTTAATGCAGTATCCATAGTCTAAACAACCTCCAATCTGTCCAACAATTCTTAAGATTCTTAAGACTCATTATCTCAGATTGGTTAGACACACTAAAGACACTCAGTAATTACCACTTACGGAATCTGTCCTGATAGTAGTTATATAAAACAAAAACCGCCTGTACCACACGGTACAGACGGCTTCATGAACCAGAAGGGATTCGAACCAAATTTGACAACACCAAATCAGCGCATAAACAAGGCTTATAAGACGTCCGGACATCCCGAGTGACACCCGAAAATGACACCCGGGATGTCTCTTTTTATTATAGAGTGTTAAAAATCCTCAAGAATTGATATCTTTATCCCGTTTAGATTTCCATCCACTCCCAGTGGCATTAACAATAAATAGCGATGATGAGAAGTAATAAGTGGCATTGTTGTTTTTCCGTCCCCTTGCGGGGAGCTTATTTATTAACTGAAACTTCCCATACCCAAAATGGGATTTGAACCTTGAAAAATCAATAATATAGGCATTCAGATATAAATCTGTCAATATTTTAATGAACGGATCAGTGAATCCTGCAAGTATTCAGGGAGTCTGCTGACAAACAGTTCAATAAATGTGTCCATCTGCTTTTCTGTAACCTGAAAAACAGTACAGATACTTTCCAGCATTGCTGCAAGGATGATCTGAAATGATTCACCAAACGTGATGTCTGCCAGTTCATCCGTGAAGAAGAAAAAGATCTCACCGAGAGTCCTGTCGTCTTCATTCCGGCGTTGTTCCAGGGCTATCATCAGGTATCTTGTGAACACTATGGCTATATGTGCAGTCAATGCATCATAGGAAAGACTGTGACACTCGCTGTTCAGGTTCAGATAGGACTTGCAGGTTTTGAAAAAGACCTCAATCTGCCACCGTTTTCCATAGATCCGGATGATCTCTTCTTCTGAAAGGAACGGATCTGTACAGATGAACGCGATCCAATCCTTTTTCTTCTTTTTGTTGCGTGCACAGACGATCTTTGCCGGGATCCTCTGTTCTTTTCCCACCATTACATCGACGGAAAGAAGATATTTACTGCGTTCCCTGCGCTTTTTGCAGATTCCGAAGATCTTATTGATCGAGAGCTGTTTCCCCTCATACTCATAAAAAATGCGGGAACTCTTCTTGATCATAGCAATGGAATCCAGCCCCAGACTCTTAACAGTGATCAGTTGTGCCGGATTGGAAAACAAGGTGTCAAACAGCACATAATCCGCCTGATGTCCGGCACTCTGGGCAGTTTTCAGAAGCTCGATCATGGCATCCGGCCCTTTCTTCTGGGCAAGAACCCTTCTCTTAGCGGCAAGGGAACGGCCATCATAGTGTTCTATCGGCCCGATGAGATTCTTTTCTTTGGAAGACGCCAAAAGGCATCCATTGACCGGAAGGAAAGTGTTCCCGTCCGTCCAGCCTACCGACATGAGGCGGAATCCCTGCCGGAAACGCTTTGTTGTGTGGTCAAACACCCTGGAACCAAGCTCGGTCTTCTTACAGCTTGTCCGTTCAAACAGGCTGTCATCGACTACAAATGCGTTGATACGATCATCGCCTGTCAGGGGTTCGATGGTATCTGCCACGGCTTTGGAAAGAATCGATGTAAAGCGGAGCCAGTTGATCCTGGAGTTGTTCATAAACCGGTAAAAAGTGTTTTTTGAGAACTTTTCCCTGTAAGATCCTGTCTTCTGCTGCATATACATACTCCGGTCGGAAAAACATTACAGAGTTTATATTTGAAAATATCCAGAACAGGAACGCCTTTTTCCTTTTGGGCATTGCATTTGCGGAGAAGATTTCCAATCTTAAAAGTAGAAAAAAATGAAGTAATTGCATTAAATAGTTCCTTATCTTTCTGGTTATATGATATAATTGAATTCGGCATAGAAAATCCTCCTAAGGTGTGGTTGTTTCTGGACAATTCAATTATACCATAGGCAAGATGTCTATGCCTTTTTAATTGCCTATATTATTGAGTTTTCAAGGTTCTGCGCACCTTTTCGGTGTGGGAAGTTTTAATTAGTAATTAATTATCTCATGATAATACACTATAAATCAAATAATGGTTTTTTACAATATTATACAAGCTATACATGCTATCACATGTTTATATAATATGAAACCATATGATGTTATCTCTTCCTGCCAAAAGGGCAAATTATTATGCTATTTAGGGGAATTTTCATTTTGGCAGGAGAGATATTTATCAGATTAAGGTAACATGATTAACGCAACACTACCGTATATTCCTGCATCATTTCCAAGCTGTGCAAGAACAATTTCGGTATCTTTACTGGCATGGAAGGCATATCTACGATATCCTTCTTCCACAGAAGAACGAAGGGTTTCTCCCGCTCGAGATACTCCACCACCAATTACGATTTTTTCTGGATCTATGGTACAACTTATAGAAGCCAAAGCCTTTCCCAGAATTCTTCCACTTTCTTTTACTAGTTCCTTTGCGATGGTATCTCCCTCACAAGCAGCATCAAAGATCTCTTTAGCAGTTAATTCCTCCAGACTTCTTAAAGAAGAATTTCTCTTTCTTTTCGATAATAATATTTTTGCCATACGGACAATGCCAGTCGCAGAAACATACTGTTCCAGACATCCCAGGTTGCCACAATTACATTCTTCCTTCTCACGATCATCCATGCATATATGACCAATTTCACCTGCAGCGCCATGACTTCCAGATAATATTTTTCCATTCAGAATGATGCCACCACCAACGCCAGTGCCAAGGGTCACCATAACACTATTCTTACTGCCCTCGGCAGCCCCTTTCCAGGCTTCTCCTAACGCAGCAACGTTTGCATCATTTGCTACCTTCACAGGAATTTTTAATTTCTCGGATAAATCTTTAGCGACATCCATAATGCCCCAACCAAGATTTACGCATTTTCGTACGATCCCATTCTCATCAACTGGTCCTGGAACACCCATTCCTAAACCTTCTACATAAGTGAGATCAATCTTTTGCTCTGCTAGTTTATCCATGACGGCTTCGGTGATATCATCAAGAATATATTTTCCTCCATCCATCGTTCTAGTTGGAATCTCCCATTTGTCGATCAGTTCTCCTTGATTTGAGAAAAATCCCAATTTGATGGTGGTTCCACCCACATCAACACCAAAACAGAATCTGCTATTCGGATCATTTTTTACTATCCATTCCGCTTGATCTACTTCTGTCATCATTACTTCATTATATTCCGTCATAATATCTGTCTATCTCCCATATAAACTCATCAAGGCAGCAAAATCATTTCTCTGTTCTTTTGTGAACTGACCCTTTTTCAAACGCCATTTCCAGTTCTTACCATTTGTGGATGGTTGATTCATTCTTGCTTCATTTCCGAGACCAAGAATATCCTGCATCGGGATAACACATAAATCCGCTACACTACTCACTGCTCCACGGATAATGGTATGATAGATTTCTTCATCCGAAGTAGAATAATCATGGAAATAATCTCTTACCATTTTTCTTTCTTCTTCCTGAAGTCCATGATTAAACCAGCCAACCACTGTTTCATTATCATGGGTTCCTGTATAGACTACACTATTCTTCACATAATTATGTGGAAGATAATCGCTGGCACTTCCGGAATCTCTTGAATCAAATGCAAACTCAAGAACCTTCATTCCTGCATATCCACTATCCTTTACCAACTGTCTGACCGTATCTGTCACATATCCAAGATCTTCTGCAATGATCTTTTTGCCCGGATATGTTTTTTCAGCCTGTTCAAAGAGTTTCATTCCTGGTCCCTTTTCCCAATGGCCATTTTTCGCCGTTTTTTCGCCATAAGGGACACTAAAGTATTCATCAAATCCTCGGAAATGGTCGATGCGAACTACATCATACATGGTATAACAGAATCCAAGTCTCTTCATCCACCATGCATAATTTGTCTTTTCATGATACTCCCAGTCGTACAATGGATTACCCCATACCTGTCCATCTTCAGAGAATCCATCCGGCGGTACCCCTGCGATGGCTAATGGATACCCTTTCTCATCGAATTGGAACAGTTCTTTGTGAGCCCATGCATCTGCACTGTCATAAGATACATAAATTGGAATATCTCCAATGATCTGAATGCCCTGATCATTGGCATATTTTTTGAGGGCAAGCCATTCTTTGCGAAATTCATATTGAAGAAATTTAAAAAACAGAATTTCTTCTTCCAGTTCCTTTTTCTTTTCTTCCAGGATTTTGGCATCACAATAACGTAATGTATCATCCCAGTCGCCCCAGCTAGTGTTAGCATTATCCTCTTTCAAAGCCATATATAAAGCATAATCTTCAAGCCATGAACTTTCTTCTTTACAAAATCTTTGAAAATCTTCTGAGTTAGAAATCTTGCTGTTATGAAAAGCTTTTCTTAGAATCGGATATCTTGTTTCATATAATTTTCCATAATCTACACAGGTATCATCTTCTTCTGAATCATAGATTTCATAGTCTTCTTTCTGTAGCCATCCGTATTTTTCCAGCTGATCCAAATCAATAAAATATGGATTTCCGGCAAAGGTTGAGAAAGACTGATAAGGGGAATCCCCATATCCAGTTGGTCCAAGAGGCAGGATCTGCCAATATTTCTGTCCTGCTTCTTTTAACTGGTCTACAAATTCATATGCCTCTTTTGAAAAGCATCCAATTCCGTGCGGAGAAGGGATACTTGTGATTGACATTAAGATACCATTTGCTCTCATTTTTCTTCTCCTTTACTTGAAATGATTTCCTTACTCTGTATTTGAATCATAACCCCGAAATGATCGGAGATTACAACTTCTTCTTTCCCATTAAAAACAACCTGAGAAGACAGAACTTCCATGGATTCTTTTGAGAAAATGTAATCAATTCTCATTCCCTCATCAATCTCTTTCCAACCATCAATTGTACCAGAGACTGTAATCCCATCATCTTTCTCCCTGGCCAAAAGATAGGTATCCTGCCATCCCAACTCTTTCACATAGTCGTATCCTTCTCCATGAATATTTGCCTGACTGTTAAAATCTCCGAGAAGGAAAACATTTTCTTCCTTCTCCATCAATTTTTTGTGCAAAGAATTCATCTGAGAAATAAATGGTTCTTCTTCATCCTTCCACCATCCCATATGAACAGAATAAAACCAGTTTTTCTTTCCCCCATATTGGATACATGCGCCAATGGTTTTTCTAGATTTCCAATTGTGATAATCTGCTTGTTTTGAAAAATAGAAGGCTTCCACATCAGCAATCGGATGAAGACTAAAGATCGCAAGCCCCTCATCGAACATATCATATCCGATTTTTGCACCAGTCCAGCTCCAATAATATTTTTTCCCTTTTTCTTCTAAGACTTTCGCAAGAAGTAATGCAAAATTATCTTTTCGAACTGGAACAGTGTCGGTCTTAATCGGACAGAAGGAACCTGGATAGGTTCCTTCCACAACATTTTCCTGACAGGTTTGACTGCATTCCTGCAAAGCAATGAAATCTAAAGAATCACGAATAATAAGATCTGATAAATGATTCAAGGCCATTTGAAATTGTTCTTCTGTCATCTTATTAAAATGACTGTGAATATTTATTGTTAGAATCTTCATCTCTTTTATTCCTCGGGTTCCATCAAATGTGAATCATTTTTATAAAATGTCGTTAATATCAGATTTTAATACATCTGCTTTTGGTCCGTAAATTGCCTGAATACCATTATCTTTTTTCACAAGACCCATGGCACCTTCTTTTTTCCAGGCATCAAGTTCTGCCACTTTGGCAACATCCTTTACAGTGACACGAAGTCTGGTCATACAGGCATCCACAAGCTCGATATTTTCTCTGCCACCAAGCAAAGCAATAATCTTCTCTGCTTTTTCATTTCCTGTGCCATTTCCACCTTTGGAAGAAGCCTCTTCTTCCTCTTCTTCCTGATAGTTACCAAGACGACCTGGTGTTGCATAGCCAAATTTTCCAATCATAAAATATGCAACAAGATACCCAATTGCAAAGAATGCAAGAACACAAATCAGGAAGTTTATGATATCTCCACCAAGTCCGGCTTTTAAGGACATTGGAATACGAGTGATAAATTCAAGGTTGCCGAAAGAATGTAATCTAAGATGGATCACACCTGCCATAGCAAAGGCACATCCTTGTAAAATAGCATAGATAATATACAAAGGCAACGCCGCGAACATAAACATAAATTCGCCTGGCTCTGTTACACCAGTAAGGAAAATTGCTGCAACAATAGAGATAAACATCGATTTGTACTGAGGTTTTCTCTCTGGTTCTACTCTACGATACATGGCAAGGCAAACACCCATTAATAAACCAGTTGCACCAATCATCTGTCCAACTTTAAAACGTGCAGGTGTTACTGTTGTAAGAAGCTGCTGATAACCTGCCATATCTCCGGCACCTTTTAAGTTAATAAGGTCTGTTACCCATGCAAGCCACAGCGGATCCTGTCCGAATACCTGTGTTCCTGCATTGGCTCCTGTTAAGATTGTGTATGTTCCACCGAAGGAAGTATAATTCATAGGAATCGTTAACATGTGGTGAAGGCCAAATGGTAACAAGAGACGTTCCAATGTACCATAAATAAATGGTGCAAGGATTGGAGAGGTATCGGAAGAATTCGCAATCCAGATACCAAAACTATTGATTCCAGTTTGAACAACTGGCCAAATTACACTTAATACAAGAGCAGTGATTGTGGAATACACGATAACTACCAGTGGTACAAAACGTTTTCCATTAAAGAAAGATAATGCATCTGGAAGTTTACGGAAATTGTAATATTTGTTATATGCGTTAGCACCAACAAAACCAGCGATAATACCAACAAATACACCCATGTTAAGAGCTGGCTTATTTAAAATCGTTACAAAATAATCTGCAACAAGAATCTTCTGTCCGAATAAAGTATGCGTAATAGCTGCAGGATCTGCCATCATATCTGCTGTTACACCAAGAACAGTACCTGTAATAACATTGATCAGACAGAATGAGATTACTGCGGCAAATGCACCGCCTGCACGTTCTTTTGCCCAGGAGCCACCGATGGCCGCTGCAAAAAGAATATGGAGATTGTTAATGATCGCCCAACCAATCTCTGCAATAGTGGTTCCAACGGTATTTACCATAGCGATGTCCCCACCAACAATATTGATCAGATTACCAACACTAATCATAAGTCCCGCTGCTGGCATAACTGCGATAACAGTCATAAGAACTTTTCCAAGTTTCTGAAGGAAATCAAAATTAATAGCAAATTTCTTTTTGGATTTTGTTTCTTCTTTTTTCTCCTCTTTCTTCTCTTTTACATCTGCACCTTTTGTGCTCATAATAACAGATTTTGCTTTCACATCACCATAGATGATATCCATTTCAGCAACATCTGCATCGCCACAAATTACAACAGGTGTTGTAGTTTCAATTCCTTTTTCTATTAAGAATGTAAGATCCACTTCACATACCAGATCCCCAGCTTTTACTTTATCCCCCTCTTTTACATGAGCGGTAAAGCCTTCACCATTTAAAGCTACGGTTTCCAAACCAAAGTGTACAATCATCTCTACTCCATCATCGGAAATAAAGCTGTATGCATGGAGAGAATCCATTACATTGGTAACAGTTCCATCAATGGGACTATAGATTTTTCCATCTTTTGGAATAATTGCTACACCATCTCCCAACATTTTTTGGGAAAAGACAGGATCTGGAACCTGATCAATTGGAATGACTTTTCCTTCAACCGGTGCCAACAGTTTAAACTTTTTCATTTTTCTCCTCCTCTTCAATGTGCAACTCTTTATTTTATTTGTGCAATTAGTTGCATAATATTGCACTGTCTTGCATAAAATATATCTCAAACAAATCAATTTTTCAATAGATATTTCTTATAAATTATCTTTTCTATCTATTGCACAAATCTATCCATTCAATTTTGTGCATTTTTTTGCATTTTTATTGCACAACTTATATCGGTATCACGCGCAAATATTTGCGTATATTATTGACTTTCTATTTACTCTATCCTATAATAAAAATAGAATATTATAATTTTAGGAGAATTTATATACATGGGAGTTACAATAAAAGAAGTTGCAAAATTAGCAGGAGTTTCCTCTTCTACTGTATCACGTACCTGCTCTGATCATCCATCGATCAGTGCGCAAACAAAAGAAAAAGTACGCAATGCGATGAAGCAGCTGGGATATGAACCGAATAATTCAAATTTAACAATCCAAAATAGCGGAAGCATTGGAATCATCCTCCCTGTTTCCGAATTCGATACCTATGAGAATTCCTTTTTTCTGGAAACCATGAGAGGCATTACACACTTCTGCAATCAAAAGCACTATTCGACCACATTAATTACTGGTTCCAGCAATGAAGAGATCATCGATACGATACAGTATCTTTCCAAAGATCATCATTTAGATGGTGTTGTATTACTTTATTCAAAAAAAGACGATCCTGTTATTGATTATTTAGAAAAAGAAAGCATTCCTTTTGTTCTTGTAGGAAAGACAGATCGATCCATCCATGACACCATCTATGTAGATAACGATAATATCCTTGCTGGGAAAGATGCAACAAAATATCTTTTGGATCTGGGGCATACACGAATCGGATATCTGGGAAGTCTCTCTGTCCGTATCTATTCTGCAGATCGAAAGTCTGGATATATTCTGGCACTTACCGAAGCTGGCATTCCTTACGATCCTGCCATGTGTATCGAGCTTCCTTCCATTCCAAAAGAAGGTGCTGACGAATTAACAGAATTTTTATCCTCTGAAAACAGACCTACTGCCCTTGTAGTTAGTGACGATATCATTGCAATGGTCATAGAAAAAACAGCTTATGAATTAGGTCTTCGCATTCCAGAAGATTTATCCATCGTATCCTTTAATAACTCACTTTTTGCCAAACTCAGTACGCCTCAGCTTACATCCATCGATGTAAATAACAGGCAGCTGGGCATTGAAGCAGCATCTCAGATGATCAATCATATTGAGAATCCGGCACTTCTCGCCACAAAAATCATCGTTCCTTATTATCTTGTGGAACGCCAAAGTTGCTGCCCGCCAAAACAATAATGCAATATAGAAGAGAAGGGTGAGTCGCATTACTGCGACTCACCCTTCTCTTCTATATTTTCCAGGAGTCATCTGAAATTTCTTTTTAAAGCAGCGGTTAAAATAGGATAGATTATCAAAGCCTACACCCATGGCAACTTCCAGCACACTCTCTTCCGTCTCTCTAAGAAGTCTTGCACTCATCGTCAGTCTGTAAACGTTAAGATATTCAATAAAAGTGGAACCAATGGTTTCTCGAAACATTCTCATAAAATAAGAGGGAGCACAATTTGCCTCTCTTGCGATTTCATCAATCGTTATTTTTTCTGCATAATGGATTTCTACATATTTTAAAATTACTTTCATTCGATCCATTTTCTTTGATCGAACAACATTAGAAGAATCATTCCTGCAACGATTCATCAAAATATAAAATAATAAAAAAAGCTGAGATTTAATATAAAACTCTGCCGCCTCTGGTTTATCACTGCCAATCTGATCACAGGCATCTAAAATTACTGCGATATCTCCATAATATTCTGATTCTTTCCCAAAATGTACCGGAACTGTAATCTTTCCCATTCTAAGGGGCATCAGATACGATGTCGAACAAACATCCATTTGTTTGGACTGTAACAGATCCAATGAAAAAATAATATTTTCATACTCCATTATCTGTAATCTTTCCGTGCGTATGGAATGTAATTTTCCGGGAAGAATGATTACGATACTCCCTTCAGACACTTCATAATCCATGAGATCCACCGAAATAATACCCCTTCCTTTTTTGATATATATTATCTCCATTTCATCATGCCAATGCAAAGGTACCATGTGAAAATCTTTGGGTATCGTACACAAATAAGTATCATACGGAAAACTATCCTTCCCATGTTTTTTACTCTCCTGGTAATTCTCATATTCAGGAATCAGCATACCTCTTCTCCTTTTCCTTTTCAAGATAATACTATAATGTCATATATCTCTCATTTTTTCTACTTTTTTATAAAAAAAGATAGTATTGTACAATTTTTAGATAGTATACAGCAAGAAGGAAAGCAAATTTCGTATTATAAAGGGATTGACTCGTTAAAACAATATCTATCTTTTTAACCAGGAGGATTCATTATGAATACGAAAAATGTAATTGAAGAAAAACTTATGAAGTCTATTAATGAAAGTAGCAATGAGGAGATTTATCTTGCCCTCCTTCAGATGATAAAAGAAAAATCTGCATCAAAAGTGAAGAATGAAGGTAAGAAAAAACTTTATTATATTTCTGCAGAATTCCTGATTGGTAAATTACTTTCTAACAACCTGATCAACCTTGGTCTTTATGATACGGTAAAAACACTGCTGGAAGAGAAAGGCCGCTCCCTTGCAGAGATTGAAGAATTAGAGATGGAACCTTCTTTAGGAAATGGAGGGCTTGGCCGCCTTGCTGCATGCTTTCTTGATTCCATTGCAACCTTAGGTCTGAATGGTGATGGTGTTGGTCTCAATTATCATTTTGGACTTTTTAAACAGGTCTTTGAAAATAATCTCCAAAAAGAAACACCAAATCCATGGATTACTGAAAACAGTTGGCTCACCAAAACAGACATCACTTATCCCGTTTCTTTTGGTGGTTTCACCGTCCAATCTCGTCTTTATGATATCGATGTTATTGGGTATGATAATCATACGACCAAATTACACTTATTTGATATAGAAAGCGTCGATGAAAGCATTGTCAGCGAAACCATCGACTTTAACAAAGAAGACATCCGTAAAAATCTTACCCTCTTCCTCTACCCGGATGATTCGGATGAAAAAGGTCGTCTCCTTCGTGTATATCAACAGTATTTTATGGTTTCCAATGCTGCACGATTAATAATTGATGAAGCACTTGAGAAAGGATCTATCCTTCATGATCTTGCTGATTATGCAAGGGTACAGATCAATGATACCCACCCTTCCATGATTATTCCAGAATTAATCCGACAGCTTGCAGAACGTGGTATGCTTATGACCGAAGCTATCGACATCGTTACAAAAATGTGTGCATATACCAATCATACCATTCTTTCAGAAGCTTTGGAAAAATGGCCAATCCATTTCCTGGAGAAGGCAGTTCCTCAGCTTATGCCAATCATCAGAGAATTAGACAACCGAATTCGTCAAAAAGTAACCGATGTAAGCACATATATCATCAAGGATAACCTTATTCATATGGCTCATATGGACATCCATTATGGATATAGTGTAAACGGTGTAGCCTATCTCCATACTAAAATATTGAAAGAAACAGAGTTACACAATTTCTATCAGTTATATCCAGAGAAATTTAACAACAAAACGAATGGTATCACCTTCCGCCGTTGGCTCATGTCCTGTAATCCAGAATTATCTGCCCTTATTACAGAACTCATCGGCGATGGTTGGAAAAAGGATGCCTCTGAACTGGAAAAACTCCTTGAATATAAAAATTCTCCTACTGTACTTGCCAGACTTCTTTCCATAAAAACAGAAAAGAAAAAGCAACTTGCCAATTATCTGAAAGAAACACAAAATATCACAATCAATCCAGATTCCATCTTCGATATCCAGGTAAAACGACTGCACGAATATAAACGCCAGCAGTTGAATATCCTTTACGTTATTGATAAATATTTTGAAATCAAAGAGGGCAAACTTCCTGCAAAACCAATCACGGTACTTTTTGGAGCAAAAGCAGCACCAGCATACACGATTGCCAAAGATATCATTCATTTGATTCTTTGTATGCAGAAAGTAATTGCATCAGATCCTGATGTTTCTCCATATCTTAATGTTGTTATGGTGGAAAATTATAATGTAACCCTGGCAGAAAAAATGATCCCTGCCTGCAATATTTCAGAACAGATATCCCTTGCCTCTAAGGAGGCTTCCGGTACTGGCAATATGAAATTCATGTTAAATGGTGCGATCACTCTGGGAACCATTGATGGTGCCAATGTAGAAATCTGCGATCTGGTCGGCGAAGATAATATTTATTCTTTCGGAGAAAGTTCCGATGAAGTCATCTCTCGCTATGCCCGTGGCGATTACAACGCATCCTGGTATTATAAAAATAATGATCGAATCAAACGTGCTGTTGATTTTATCGTAAGTAAGGAAGTTCTCGCTGTCGGCGATGAATGGTTCCTGCGCCGTCTTCATGGTGAATTAATCCATAAAGACTGGTTTATGACTTTCCCTGATTTTGAGGATTATCGCCAGACAAGAAATAAGGCTTATGATGATTATTGTGACCTTAATGCTTGGACTCAAAAAATGCTGGTTAATATCGCAAAAGCTGGTTTCTTCTCATCTGACCGAACAATTCGTCAGTATAACGAAGAAATTTGGAAATTACATTAATATAAACAATAATAAAGCCAGCAAAAAAGAGGAGAAATGACATTTAGAAATCATTTCTCCTCGAAAAAGCAAGAAGTTCATGTTTTTAGTATTGAATACTATCAGCTCATACAATACTCTTCGATCACACATTCATGTTTTTTATCGTTACTGTCCTTATTATAATTAATGCCTACCAGCAGAACCTTATCACCATATCCTGAAAGTGTTCCTGCATAACGTTTTTCTTTAATCTGTTTTGATAAGAACTTGACAAATCAAATATACCTTTAACAAAAGCATCCTTATCGATTTTTTCTTTATCATAGTCTTTCATCAATTTATCAACTTGTCTCTTTACTTTTTTCCTATCATCCTTTGGTTTCCCGAACAATCCCATTTATAAAAACCTCCTGAAGAATTGTGATAGAAATTTATCCTATCAGTTTTCAAAGATACTTACCAGCATACAGATGTCACCTTTCTTCCATTTAGAAGCTTTACAGGAAGGGCAACTGTTGTTTTTGTAATCATCACAAAGCGTGCAGTCCACTCCGCAATAAGCTATAATGTCTTTCATAACATTTACCTAAAAACCAAATCTATAGTCTTGACTCTGCAATCCTCTTATTTCTTTTTTCTGTAAATACCAGTTCCTTTTCTATCCAGGACAGATAATCTTCAACTGTCTTGGGTAATGCATTTCCGGTGAAGTCTCCTTTCCTTTCTACAATATAGCCTGAACAACTTAATTGTATGAGGAAAGGTGATCTTTGCATAACCTATTGTCTCCCACCCGCTTAGCGGGTGGTTTATTATTTCAGGGTATTCCATTTTTCGGAACACGAAAAACTCCATACCCTTCAACAGGCTAAAGCCCATAAATAAAAAATCCGCCCATACCACACGGCATGGACGGGTTTTTAATGAACTTTAATGAACCAGAAGGGATTCGAACCCCCGACACCCAGCTCCGGAAACTGGTGCTCTATCCAACTGAGCTACTGGTCCATCAGAAGTCTTTCAACTTCCGCAGTATATCTTACACTAAATCATTCTGAATTGCAAGGAATATTTCCTCTGCCAAAAGGCCGGTCAGCCTTTGCCCGACAGATCTTTCCGGACTATGGAAGCCAGCTGGTCTGCAAGGATCAGACGCATCATCTGATGGGGAAATGTCATGGCGGAAAAGCTCAGCTGCTCATCCGCCCTGGACAGCACACCGGCCGACAGACCGAGAGAACCGCCGATTACAAAGACAAGATTTCCTCCCGACCGGGCCAGCTGTGACATCCTGGCCCTGACGACTTTGGCAAGACCGTCGCTGGACCGGGGCTTTCCTTCAATACAGAGAGCGATTACATAGTCTTCCCGGCTGATCTTTGAGAGGATCCTCTCGCCTTCCCTGTCCAGAATCCTCTGTCTTACAGTCTCCGGACAGTCATCAGGTGTCGCTTCGTCTTCGCATTCCATAAGACGCGTCCTGTATTTCTTCTCTATGAATTTCAGGGATGACGCAATGCCATCCCTGAAGTAAGCTTCTTTTACTTTTCCTACACATACGATACGGATCTCAGTCACGTCTTCCTCCAAACATGATGACCAGTCTGAGCAGCTGAAGAATCGAGGATGCAGCAGCTGCCACATAGGTAAGAGCTGCTGCCGTCAGCACTTTTTTGGCTCCGGCCAGCTCTTCTTCATAAAGGAGTCCGGAATCTCCGAGGATCTGCAGTGCTCTTCCCGATGCGTCAAATTCCACCGGCAGTGTTACCAGCTGAAAAAGGACTGTCAGCGAGAAAAGCAGTATACCGAAAGTGATCAGGGTCTGATTGAAACCCAGGAACACGCCCAGAAGGATCAGGGGCCAGGAAATGGTACTGCCGATGTTTACGGCAGGCACAATGGCGCCTCTCACGCGTAAGGGCACATAATCGGTATTATCCTGGATGGCATGTCCGCACTCATGAGCGGCAACACCTATGGCAGCAACCGAGGTGGATGCGTAGGTAGAATCCGAAAGGCTTAATATCTTGGTCTGAGAATTATAATTATCCGTCAGATTTCCGGGTATATGCTGGATCTGAACATCTCCGATCCCTGCTCCCTGCAGGATTCTCAGGGCCGCCTGGGCGGCTGTAACGCCTGAATGACTCTTAACTTTGGCATATCTGGCATAGGTCGATTTGACTTTCCCCTGGGCCACCATACAGATTACCATACCGATCAGTACTAGAATGTAAGTCCAGTGAAAACCATAATATCCATATCCACTTCCATACATAATTAACACCTCCTGTTATATTATAAAATAACCTGATAATCTATCCTTCATTGAACCGTGACAAGAACTGTCTGGTCCTTTCTTCTTTCGGATTTTCAAATACCTGTCTGGGATCTCCCTGCTCAAGTATAAAGCCTTTTTCCATGAAGATCACCTGATTGGCAACGTCTCTTGCAAAGGACATCTCGTGGGTTACAATGATCATGGTAGTGTGTTTGTCGGCCAGTTCTCTGATAACCTTCAGGACTTCGCCGGTCAGCTCCGGATCCAGGGCGGAAGTTGGTTCATCGAAGCAGAGAATGTCAGGAGACAGGGCCAGAGCTCTGGCAATCGCAACTCTCTGCTGCTGTCCTCCCGACAGCTGATGGGGATAATTGTGCATCCTGTCCGAAAGGCCCATCTGATCCAGAAGTTCCTCGCCTTTCTTTCGGATTTCCTCCTGGATTTCCTTCTTTCCGGCTTTGTATTCCGGCTCTTTCCGGGCAAGCAGTTCCCTGGCCAGGGTGACATTTTCAAGGGCCGTATACTGGGGAAAGAGGTTAAAATTCTGAAATACCAGTCCGAAATGGAGCCGTTTGTTCCGTATGGAGAATTCACTCATGGTTTTGGGATCCGACGCATCAAAGAGTGTCTCTCCGTTTACCCTGATCACTCCCTTGTCCGGCGTCTCAAGGAAATTCAGACATCTGAGCAGGGTCGTCTTTCCGCTTCCCGATGATCCGATAATGGATATGACATCTCCCTTATCCAGGGTAAAACTGATGTCCTTGAGTACCTCTACTTTACCATTAAATGCCCTTTTGTAAAAGGATTTACAGATATGTTCCACTTCTAATATCGACATATGATCACCTCTCTTACCGGAAGAATTCCAGTTTCTTCTCCAGCTGTCCCAGCGCAATCGTCATGATTCCGTTAAAAATCAGGTAATAGACAGCCGTGAAGAAAAGGGGCCAGATAACGCCCGAGATTCCCATGCTTCCTTTCATAAACGCCTGACCGGCCCAGATAATTTCCTGCAGAGCGATGATTCTGGCAAGAGAAGTATCCTTTACGAGGGTAATGATCTCGTTTGACATAGGCGGTACGATCCGTTTGATCATCTGCAGAAGCTTTACTTTGAAAAAGATCTGCGCCTTGGTCATACCAAGCACCAGTCCCGCTTCCTCCTGACCGACAGGTACGCTTTGTATGCCTCCCCGGTAGATCTCGGAAAAATAGCAGGAATAGTTAATGATAAATGACATGGCGGAAGCGGCGAAACGACCTGCTTCCCCGCCGCCCCAGAGAGGCTTGTGAAGGACCAGCCCCGGGAAATAATATATAATCAGCAGCTGGATCATTAAGGGTGTACCTCTGACGATCCAGACAATTATTTTCGTAAGATAACTGAGCGGTTTGAATCGTGACATGGAGCCGAAAGAGATGATCAGTCCCAGGGGGAAAGCCCCCATCAGGGTCACGACAAACAATTTCATGGTCTGCAGAAAACCAACGTTCAATGACGATATGACAATTGGCAGCTGCTCACTAAATGTATTCATATGTCTTTCCTTCTTTTCAAGTATATACAATTAACAAAGGGAGCGGACAGCCGCCCCCTTTATCTTCCTTTTCGCCCGGTCATTTCCGGGAATTAACTTATTATCCGGCCCGGCATCAGCCGTCCGGCCTTTTGTCAGTACTTATTTATTCCTGGGGAAGCAGTGCGTCCTGCACACCGTACTTCTCAGCCATCTTCTGCATGCTGCCGTCGCTGTAGCTGTTTACAAAGAACTCATTTAAAGCAGCTGCAAGGTCGGAACCTTTACGGAAGCCTACGCCGTACTCTTCGCTGTTCAGCTCTACGGTATGAGTAAGGTCCGCATAGCTTGTGCCGTCACCGATCATGGCTGCTGCCATAAGAAGGTCGATTACTGCTGCGTCGGATGTGCCTGCCTTAACTTCCATTAGCGCGTCTGCCTGAGCCTTTACCGGTGTGCATGCATAACCGAGTTTATTGATCTCAGCCTCTCCTGCGCTTCCTGCTTCAACTGCAAAGTTCAGGTCTTTAAGGCTTTCAACGTCTTTATACTTGTCAGCCTTATCCTTGGGAACAACGACAACCTGTGCATTCTTGCAGTAAGCATTAGAGCACTCCATAGCGCCTAATACTTCATCTGTCAGTGTCATTCCGTTCCATACACAGTCAATGGTCTTGCCGTCAAGCTCCAGAGCCTTGTTGTCCCAGTCGATCTCAACAAACTCTACATCCACGCCGATGCTCTCAGCAAATGCAGTAGCCATGTCTGCGTCAAAGCCGATCCACTCGCCGCTGTCCTGATCTTTGTAATCCATAGGCTCAAAGTCTGTGATACCAACTACCAGAGTTCCTTTATCCTGAACGTAAGCAAGATCGCTGTCCGCTCCGCCTGCTTCACCTGTGGAATCTTTCTCTGTAGCGGCGCCGCCGCATCCGGCAAGCACTCCTATGCACATCATTGCTGCCAGAATCACTGCTAACCATTTTTTCATTTCTTTTCCTCCTCATGAAATGTATTGATTATAGGTCACAGTACCGATGCACTGCACTAAAGCAATTATAATGGATTGCCGGTAAAAAAGCAATCTTTATTCTTCCTCTTCCCAGTTGTGATAAACCGCCTGGACATCATCGTCCTCCTCCAGAAGATCAAGGGTCTTCTGCAGGTTCTTGATATCAACAGGATCAGTCAGTGTCACATAGGTATCGGGGATCATGGTAACCTCTGCTGAAGCCATGGGAACGCCTTCCGCCTCCAGTGCTTCGCGGACTTCGCTGAAGCCGTCCGGATCTGTTGTGATCTCGTAACTGTCATCCTCTTCCACAAAGTCCTCTGCCCCGGCATCCAGAGCAAGCATCATGAAGTCATCCGGATCGGTTTCATATTCTTCCTTTGATACGATGATTTGTCCTTTTTTCTGGAACATAAAGGACACACAGCCGGTTGTTCCGATATTTCCTTTTCCCTTGGAAAAAGCAGAGCGGACATTTGCTGCCGTACGGTTCTTATTATCAGTCAGAGTCTCCACGATAATGGCGATTCCGCTGGGGCCGTAGCCTTCATAAGTATTCTGAACAAAATTTACCGCCTCGGCATTGCCGGCTGCCTTTTTGATACCACGCTCAATGGTGTCGTTGGGCATGTTGTTGGATTTGGCCTTGGCAATCACATCACGAAGCTTACTGTTATTTGCCGGATCCGGTCCGCCTTCCTTGACAGCCACTGCGATCTCACGGCCGATCACGGTAAAAATCTTGCCTCTGGCAGCGTCATTCTTCTCCTTTTTATGCTTGATATTGGCAAATTTTGAATGTCCTGACATAGTCTAACTCTCCTTTGTTCCTCATAATATGTTTAAATAGTATTATTAAAAAATGTATAAAGATCCTCATTCCGTCCGGGCAGGCCTAAGACCGGCCGTCAGGCTGGGGAGGTGTCTCTTCTCTTGAAATGTTGATCTGGCGCAGGATCTTGTCCTTCTGCTCGGAGGACCGGAAAATGAATCCCTTGAAATGAACCTCAATCTCCTCGCCCTTCCTGGGCAAGTGGCCCACCTCATTGATCAGGAAACCGTTAAGGGTCTCGAACTCCTCAGTATCAAAGCTGATGTCCAGCACTTCCTCAAGGTCATCCAGCCGGACCATGCCGGAGGCCACATAGGCTCCGCCGGGAAGCTTGATCAGTTCCTTCTCCTCCACGTCATATTCGTCCAGAATATCTCCCACGATAGTTTCCAGAATATCTTCCATGGCTACCAGGCCCACTGTCTGGCCGTACTCGTCCACCACCACGGAAATATGACTCTGATCATCTTTCATCTGGCTTAAAAGCTCATTGATATCCATGGATTCATGGACAAAGACGGGATCTCTCATGATCTCATCCACCGGTGTATCCCTGGCGGTAAGGAATGTCTTGACGGCATCCCTGAAGTGGAGGATTCCTATGATGTGGTCAAGATCGTCCTCATAAACAGGATACCTGGAATAGCTCTGCCCCAGCATGAAATCCACAGCTTCCTCCACAGTGCTGCCTGACTCGATCGCAACGATCTTCTGCCGGAACTGCATGACATCCTCGGCATCCTTGTCACCGAACTCAAAGATGTTGGAGATCATTTCTGCTTCATCTGCAAGGATCACTCCCTGCTCATGGCCTTCCTGGGCTATGTTCATGATCTCTTCTTCGTACTCGTTTTCTTCTTCTTCCTTTTTTATTCTTACAATGTCACTCTTTTTCATGACATTGGTCATCCGCATCATCAAAATCGTCAAAGCAGCGCACATGCCCACCGAAAGCAGACAGATTACCGCAAGAAGTATGACGATTGTTGTATTCACGCTGTTCACCCCCATTAGTTCGCTTCTCCGGTCACTTTTCCTATATAATCAGCAAGATCAGCCGCCATAAGGCCGCGGCTTCCCATTGCCGCCGCTGCCAGATCACCTGCCAGACCGTGGCAGTAAACCCCCAGCCTTGCGGCGTCTGCCATGGATGCTCCCTGTGCCAGCAGTCCGCAGATCGTTCCTGTAAGCACGTCTCCGCTGCCTGCCACCGCCATGCCGTGATTGCCGCTCACATTTATATAGAGAGGCTCATCACCGCAGGCAACCAGGGTCCTGGCATCTTTCAGCACCACGGTGTGTGTCCTGTCTGCCATATCTGAAGCCGTTTGCGCCATATGATCAAGAATCTCACCTATCGGCTCTTTTCTCAGCCTTGACATTTCCATGGGATGCGGCGTCAGGATCATACCCGGATGATAATTCTCATACAGGGCGCGGCCGCCGGCATCCTCCAGGATCACAGACAGCACATTCAGTCCGTCTGCATCGATCACCAGGGGCACCGAAGCTTTTGACAGGACCTCTCTTACCAGAAGAAATGCATCATCTCCCGTCGAGAGACCGGGACCGATACCGATCACTTCAGCCCAGGACAGGGCCTCTTTCAGATTCTTCAGGAGCGACTCTTCATCCTCCCATGTGGTAAGAATCGCATCCGGCAGTGCCTGCTGGATGATCAGACGGTTGCATTCCGGCGTCATGATCCGGACCAGCCCGCATCCGGCCCTGTAGGCAGCCCTTCCTGCCAGGACAGCGGCCCCTGCCATGTTGCGGGACCCGGCTACAAGTAATACTTTACCATAAGATCCCTTGTTAGACCATGCTTTTCTTTGGGGCAGGCATGCCAGATCTTTCCTCTCATAGTAGACGGCTCCCGGGGGATATCTTTTGACGGATTCCCAGGTAAAACCTATATCGGTCACGATCACTTCCCCTGCCTTGCCGGCGCCGGGATAAAGAAGGAGTCCCACCTTGTGGAGACCAAATGTAATGGTCAGATCCGCCTGGAAAGCCACTCCCATGATCCGGCCGTCAGAGGCGTTCACCCCGGAAGGAATATCCACGGCAATGCGGCAGCCGGACCGGGCATTGATTTTCTCCAGAACCTGACGGTGAATGCCGGTAACATCCCTGTTGAGGCCGACTCCGAAAATTGCGTCGACCCAGATTTCCGGATCCTGCCGGGGCAGTCCGTCAAGGAAAGGAACGCCAAGGTTCTTAAGGATCTCTTTCTGGCATACATAGGAATCCGTAGGCCGGGGAACAGCACCGATTTCATAGACAGAGACTGCAAAGCCGGCTTCTCCCAGTATTCTCGCAAGAGCCAGGCCGTCTCCCCCGTTATTGCCCTTCTCGGCCACTACGACAAGAGAGGAGCCTTCCGGAAATCTTTCCCTGATCACATCCGCCATGGAAAGGGCGGCTCTCTCCATCAGAACCAGGCCGGGAATACCCAGCTCATTTATATTACAGGCATCGATACGCTGCATTTCCTCCCGGAAAGCTGCTTGCTTCATAAGAGGTCCTCCTATCTTATATTTGCTTAAGACGGTCAAGATTCAAATCAGGGCATGCCGCGCCTTAAAGCGTGCATGGGATATACTGCAAAAAAAGCACTCAGACACATTTCACCTGAGGCAAAATGGAATGAATGCTGTCTTTTGTCTTTTTTTATACGGGCACTTTACATGCTGGTATGAAGTCTGTAGGACAGGGTCATGATGCTTTCGGAAAGATGTACATTTTCCACGATCACGTCATCCGGAAAGTCCAGATCGACCGGAGCGAAGTTCCACAATGCCTTCACGCCCAGTTCCACAAGCTGGGCCGCCACCTGAGGGGCCTTGGACTTGGGAAGTGTCAGGGCTGCGATCTTTACCTCGTGATTCTTCACGAAATCTTCCAGCATATCAATATCGTATACTTCCACACCTTTGACAGTCATACCGATCAGCTTGGGATTTACGTCAAAAATTCCGACGATCTTGAAGCCGTTACTGTCAAAATCCTGGTTATTGGCCAGTGCCTGGCCTAGATTTCCGGCACCTATGATGATAATCGGGTTGGTCCTGTCCAGACCCAGGATCTTACCCATCTCATTATACAGGTACTCCACATTGTAGCCATATCCCTGCTGTCCGAATCCGCCGAAATTATTGAGGTCCTGACGGATCTGGGAGGCAGTGACATTCATCCTGCGGCTAAGCTCTTTGGATGATATGCGAACGACATCATTCTTCAGCAGGTCACCCAGATACCGGTAATACCTGGGAAGTCTTTTGATCACTGCCTGAGATATTGTCTTCTCGCCCGTGGTCTTATCAACAGATGCTTTTTCTGACATCGTATACTCCTCTATAGCAAAAAGGGGAAAGCCCCTTTTGTTATTATTGTAACAAAATGATTATAATCAAAATAGGCTCTTATGTCAAATGAGATTGACCTGTTTTTATGCCTTTATTTACATCTTTTTTAACATATGTTAAAATACACCTCGAAATCGTACCTGCAATAGGAGGCGCATATGATCATGTCCTGTCAGAAGGTCTCAAAGGCCTTCGGTGGAAAAGACGTATTAAAATGCATAGACTTTATCATAAATGAGGGTGAGAAAGCGGCCCTGATCGGCATCAACGGCGCAGGCAAATCTACGCTTTTTAAAGTAATAACCGGTGAATATGAAGCGGACAGCGGCCAGGTGGTTTTTGCAAAAGGGACTTCCATCGGCTATCTTTCCCAGGTTATCGATGTGACCAGCAGGCGTACCCTTTATGAAGAAATGCTGGACGCAATGAAGGAAATCATCGAAATGGAGGAAGGAATCCGTGCTCTGGAAAAAGAAATCAGCCGCCATACAGGCAGCCGGCTTGACGATCTTATGGCCAGGTACAGCGCTCTGACAGAACGCTTTGAAAAGGCGGAAGGCTATGCCTGGAGAAGTCAGATCACAGGCGTCCTCAAAGGGCTGGGATTCAGCGAATCCGATTTTGACAGTCCCATACACACTCTCTCGGGCGGTCAGAAAACCAGGGCTGCCCTGGGCAGGATCCTGTTAAGGAAGCCGGACCTGATTCTTCTGGATGAGCCCACCAATCACCTGGACATGGAAAGCATCCGCTGGCTTGAAAATTTCCTTTCCGGATACCGGAGTGCTGTCCTGATCGTGTCCCATGACCGTTATTTTCTGGACAAAATCGTAACAAAAGTCATAGAGATCGAGCGGGGCGAAAGTATCGTCTTTCCCGGAAACTACACTGTATTTGCCGAGAAGAAGAAGGCGCTCCGGGACGCTCAGATGAAACAGTATGTCAACCAGCAGGCCGCCATCCATCATCAGGAGGAAGTCATCACAAAGCTCCGGTCTTTCAACCGTGAAAAGTCAATCCGGCGGGCTGAAAGCCGGGAAAAGATGCTGGAGAAACTGGAGATGGTGGAAAAGCCGGTGGAACTTAACAGCAAGATGCGGATCACACTCACACCGGAGATCAGCAGCGGTAACGATGTACTCACCATAGAAGGACTCAGCAAATCCTTTGGCAGCAAGCACCTCTTCAGCAATCTCAATCTTAAGATTTTTGCCGGAGAGAAAATCGGACTGCTTGGCGCCAACGGTACAGGCAAGACTACTCTTCTGAAGCTGATCAACCGCCACCTCCGCCCTGACAGCGGCAGGATCCGCTACGGATCCCGTCTGATCATCGGTTACTATGATCAGGAGCAGCATGTCTTAAATGATGAGAATACCATCTTTGATGAAATCTCCGATGCTTATCCGAAGCTGACACAGACCCGGATCCGGAACGTACTGGCTGCCTTCCTCTTTACCGGGGATGATGTATTCCAGAAGATCGGTACCCTGTCGGGCGGTGAAAAAGGCCGGGTTTCCCTTGCAAAGCTCATGCTTTCCAATGCCAATTTCATCATCCTGGACGAGCCCACCAACCATCTGGATATCCCCTCCCGGGAAATTCTGGAGGACGCCATCAACAACTATGAGGGGACAGTGCTCTATGTCTCCCATGACCGTTATTTTATTAACCGGACTGCCACAAGGATCCTGGATCTGGCACCTGAAGGGATTGTCAATTACAAAGGTAATTATAATTATTATCTGGAACAGAAAGCTGCCGGAAATGTAGAAGCTGACAGCGACAGTGTTGTGGCTGTGGCGCCGGAAGAAAAAAACAGCAGCGGATCTTCAAAGGAAGACTGGCAAAATGCCCGCCGCCAGGCAGCCAGAAAAAGAAAACTGGAAAATGATCTGAAGAAAACAGAAAAAGAAATTGCCCGCCTGGAAGAGGACAATGATGAGATTCAGAGAAAGCTGCAGGATCCCGATGTCTGTTCAGACCCCGAACAGGTCCTCTCTCTTTCAACCCTCTATGAAAAGAATGAAGAAGAACTTCTGAAATACTATGAAAAATGGGAATCCCTCTCAGAGTCCTGAGAGGGATTCTTTTTGTATCTTATTAATCCTGTCACTTAAAAACCGTCTGTCACTGTTCTTCCTGTCCGGAATCTTCCGGTTCTTTATTGACCGAAACTTTCTGTCCGATCTTACTCTCCGTCCCGGCCAGCAGTCTTGAAATATTTGACCGGTGACGGTAAATGCTGAAAATGGGGAACAGAGCTACCATGAGTACCAGCTGCCAGTGGGGATGGAGAATTGCCATCTCTATGACAAGGCACACGGAATAAAGCATGGAGCCGAGGGAAACATACCTGGTCAGGGCAACGACAACGATAAAGATTGCCAGACACATCAGGCCCATCCTCCAGTCAAAAGCCAGCATGATCGCGCCTGTGGAAGCAGCTCCCTTTCCGCCTTTGAACTTGAGATTAAAAGGATAATTGTGACCGATTACCACGGCAAAACCGGTAACCAGCTGAATCAGTTCTCCGTGTACACCCGGAAGATGCGGCGAGAGAAAAAGCTTGACCAGCATGACGGGAATAAAACCCTTAAGGGCGTCTCCCAGAAAAGTCAGCAGGGCATATTGCCATCCAAGAGTTCTCAGCACATTTGTGGAACCCGGATTGCCGCTCCCATATTCTCTGATGTCCACACCTTTGAGAATCTTTCCTACATAGTATCCGCATTCGATACATCCAAGAAAGTACCCGATGACAATAACGAGAAGATAATACTTTAACATTTATTTCTCCTTTCTCTCCCGATAGATAAACTTGATGGGAGTGCCGCGGAACCCGAAAGTATTCCGTATCTGGTTCTCTATATATCTGGTATAAGAAAAATGTGTTAATTCTATGTTATTTACAAACATAACAAAGGTTGGCGGCTTGACAGATGCCTGTGTAATGTAATAAATACGCAGGCGCTTGCCCTTATCGGAGGGCGGCTGTTTCATGGCCTTGGCCTCCGTCAGGATCTCGTTGAGAACGCCTGTCTGGACACGGAGAGAACAATTGTCGATCACCGCGTCGATCACATCAAAGAGCTTAGGCAGCCTCTGTCCTGTTTTGGCCGACAGAAAGATCAGTTCCGCGTAAGGCATGTAGGAAAGTCTCTGCCAGATCTTGTTGGAGAATTCTTTCATGGTGGAATTATCCTTCTCGATCAGATCCCATTTATTGACGGCGATGATCACGCCCTTACCCCTTTCATGGGCAATACCGGCAATCTTGGCGTCCTGTTCGGTCACTCCCTCTGCCGCGTCAATGACTACGACCGCCACATCACATCGCTCGACAGCCGTAACTGTCCGTATGACACTGTAGCGCTCCAGTTCTTCCTTCACCTTGCTTTTTCGTCTCAGGCCGGCCGTATCGATAAATACATACTCCCTGTCGCCACGTTTTACTGCCGTGTCAATGGCATCCCTGGTAGTTCCGGCTATGGGTGACACGATCACTCTCTCCTCGCCCAGGAGGCGATTGATGATCGAAGACTTTCCGGCATTGGGCCTGCCGATCACCGCGATCTTGGGACGGTCATCCTCCTCCTCTTCCAGGTCGGCGGGATCAAACTGAGCCACTACCTGATCCAGCATGTCTCCCAGACCCAGCTTGCCGGCAGCCGAAATGGGAATGGGATCACCCAGTCCCAGATTATAAAACTCATAGACGTCCGGCATGTACTTATCATATGAATCTACTTTATTTACCACAAGAAGTACCGGCCGGTTGGCTCTTCTGAGCATGTCGGCAACCTTTGAATCCGCATCTGTCAGTCCCTGACGGACATCTGTCAGGAAAAGAATCACATCCGCTGTCATGATGGCGGTTTCCGCCTGCTCACGCATCCTGGAAAGGATCAGATCTTTGGACTCCGGCTCTATGCCGCCTGTATCCACCAGAGTAAACTGGTAATTAAGCCAGGTCACTTCCGCATATATTCTGTCTCTGGTTACCCCGGGCGTGTCCTCCACGATGGAGATCCTGCTGCCTGCCAGGGCATTAAACAGGGTTGACTTTCCCACATTGGGCCTTCCAACCACTGCTACTACTGGTTTACTCATATATTCCTCCGTTTATTCCGGCAAGCTTATAAACAAAGTCCTGTCCCTCTGATTTTATAATAGCTGCGTCAACTTGTAAAGCTTGTGATATATCCTTAAGCCTCACATCATCAAGAAGCACATCCTCTCCTGCCCGGAGCACATTTGCCGGCAGGAAAAGCGTCTGTCCCAGCTCTTTTCCCTCAAGCTGTCTGATGATATCCCGGCCTGTCAGGAGACCGGAGACTGTTATGCGCTCTCCGAAAAATTCATTCCTGATACAGTGCACATGAATCTTAAGTCCCGGGAAACGTTCTTCCAGGTCAGCCGCCAGCCTTCTGATCGTCGGGTAAGCCAGTACGGCCGTGGCAACAGTCACTGTGCGCGGCGAAAAAGCCGTCCCTTCCGGAAGTTCCAGAAGGGCCTCTTCCACTTGGTTCAGGAAGAGCCGCATCATACCTACCCCGTTTTCCAGCTGTCCGTATCCTTCGTAGGACTCTTCCGGCGGGAACGGCTTCCCTGCCATAATATACCACTCATCACTGGCATGGACAAAGAAGGATCCCTTTGTTTTCCGGAAATGATCCTGCCAGCCGTGAATGCAGGCCAGCACCTTGCAGGCCTCCTCCGCATCAAAAGGCTTTAAGGGTGTCAGATGGTCCCTGAATCTTGTAAGTCCCACCGGCACCACCGACAGACTTTTGAGCCAGGGAAGAAATTCTCCCAGGTCGCGGATGGTCCGGGACAGTTCCTCTCCGTCATTTATGCCACGGCAGAGGACGATCTGGGCATTCATCTCGATGCGGGCCTCATAAAACTGCCGGATCCTCTTAAGAATATTCCCCGCAAAGCGGTTGTTGAGCATACGGCAGCGGAGATCCGGATTGGTGGTATGTACGGAAATATTGATTGGCGACAGCCTGTATCTGATCAGCCTTTCCACATCACTGTCCGACATATTTGTCAGGGTGATATAGTTTCCCTGCAGGAAAGAAAGCCTGGAATCATCATCTTTGAAATACAGAGTTTCCCGCATTCCCGGAGGCATCTGGTCAATAAAGCAGAAAATGCATTTATTGCTGCAGGAATGATACTGGTCCATCAGAGAACTTTCAAAGGTCAGTCCCAGATCCTCATCTTCTTCCTTCTCTATTTCCAGCATACAGCTCTGGCCGTCCTTTGTCCAGATCTCTACTTCCAGATATTCTTCTTCTATATAGTATTGATAGTCAAACAGGTCCTCGATCTGATGACCGTTAACGGACACCACCATATCACCCGGTTCAAGACCCAGTTCCATGGCGATGCTGTCAGGGGCAACATCGGTGATCCTGTGCATATTTTTCTTTTTCATAGGATTCTCCGTCACAGCATGACAAAACAGCCCATATTTCCCCGCTTTCCATGGCTGGCACGGTGGGAGAAAAGCAGATCTTTGTTACAGGATGTACACAGGTCGGTAATGTCAAGATTCTCCCTGCGGATTCCTGCTCCAAGCAGGATGATCTCATTGGCCTTCCACAAATCCAGCTGGTATTTCCCGGGAATTCCGGGCTTTAAGATTTCCCCTGCTTCTTCCGGCGCAAATGTTTCTTCAAACACCTCTGCCACTTCTCTGCCGACTTCATAGCAGTCCGCGCAGATGGAAGGGCCGATCACCGCAATGACATCTTCCGGATCGCAGCCGTAATGCTTTTCCATAAAAGCCACAAATTTAGCGCCGATACGGGCTGCCGTTCCACGCCATCCCGAATGGGCCATACCGGTCACCCGCCTGACCGGATCGTAAAAAATCAGAGGCACGCAATCCGCATAGGATGTGCACAGGGGAAGCCCGGGCTCATCAGTGATCAGAGCATCCGTGTTCTTCTTTGCAGGGCGTAGAATACCGTCTCCCCTGTCTTTGTTTCCCACCACGCAGATACGGGTCTCGTGTACCTGAGAAGACATGACCAGATCATCCGGATCAAAACCGATGGCCCGGCCGATCCGGCGGAAATTCTCCCTTACACAGGCCTCATCATCTCCCCGGTTAAAGGAAAGGTTCATTGAAGAGAAGTATCCTTTACTTACACCGCCGATTCTGGTGGAAAAGCCATGGGTGAGACCGGCGGCATCCAGTTTGGTGAAAGTAAGATAAATCACGCCGTTCTTTTCATGTAATACAGTTGAGTGATTATCATTGGCGTAAACTGCTTCCATATCATTTCCTGACTCTTCTGAAATTATGTTAATTCCTGATATTCAAAAGCATTCCTGATCCACCGGCACTTCATTGCTCCGTCGACTTCAATCACGTCAAAACGGACCGGTACATATTCAGGAATGCGTTCTTTCATGCGAAACCAGGTAAGGGTAGCGCAGATCCGTTTCTGCTTGCGAAGGTCTACGGCCTGTGCTCCGGCCCCCTTCTTCCTGGCTTTAACTTCAATAATCACAAGGGTATGGCCATCTCTGCCGATCAGGTCGATTTCCCCGAAACGGCACCGGTAATTCCTGCGAAGAATGACGACACCCTGTTCTTGCAAAAAAGCAGCTGCCACAGTCTCTCCAAGCTGTCCGGTCAGTTTTCGTCTGTCCATAAGTCTCCTGTGATATTCAGCTGACTGCCTCCTGCTCTTTTTTCAGACGAAACTCCTGATAAATGTCCGTCTGTGAATGGGGCAGGGGCCCTTGCTTTTGATAGCTTCTATATGTGCTGCCGACCCATAACCCTTGTTGGAGGCAAATCCGTAACCCGGATATTCCCTGTCATAATCCTCCATCATCCGGTCCCTGCAGACCTTGGCTATAATGCTGGCGCAGGCTATGGAAATGCTGCTGGCATCTCCCTTGATGATAGGCACCTGGCGCATGGAAAGACCCGGTATGGTCACCGCATCATTCAGCAGAATATCCGGCCTGCAGGAAAGATTTCCCACTGCCTGCCGCATGGCCTCATAGGTGGCATTTAAAATATTGATCTCATCAATCCTCTCGGGGCCGACTATGCCAAAGCCATATGTCAAAGCCTCCTTCATGATGATCTCGCTCAGTTCTTCCCTCTTGCCGGGAGAAAGCTTTTTGGAATCATTGACATAAAGGATTCTTGCTCCCCGGGGCAGGACGACGGCACCGGCTACCACCGGTCCGGCCAGAGGTCCTCTTCCGACCTCGTCGATCCCGCAAATTATGTCATAATCCTCATACTCTTTTTCGTAACGGCACATTTCTTCCAGGCGGTCCATTTCCCGGTCCAGGGCCTTTATCTTCTTCTCTGCCCGGGCGGTCATATCACGGACGCCTTTTCTACGGTCTTCTTTATAGGCAGAAATAAAGGCGGCAAGCTCCTCCCGGGAGCAGGCTGCCTTCAGTTCTTCTCTGATCTCTGCGGCGGACTTCATGGAATCGCCCTACTCTACCGGACCGAATCTGGTCACAGGCCAGATACGGATCCAGACTTTTCCGATCAGTTCATCCCTGGACACGGGTCCTACAGCCAGATATCTGCTGTCATAGCTGACCGGCCGGTTATCCCCGAGGCAGAAGTATTCATCCTCTTCCAGGGTATACGGTTCTTCCCCGCTGTCACCGGCAATGGTCATGCCGTCGATGGAATATACATCCTCGTCCAGTTCCTCTCCGTTGATCCAGACTTTGCTGTCCTTAATCTGTACAGTCTCGCCCGGCATGCCGATAATCCGCTTGATATAATAGGGAGAGTAGCCGGTATCTTCCTCCGGTCCCGGAAAAATAACGATATCAAAACGCTCGGGGTCATGGAATCGGTAAGACAGCTTATCCATGATCAGGTTTTCACCGGAAGACAGTGTTGTCTCCATGGAATCCCCATCCACGACTGTTCTCTGACCCACATAGCGGAGTACCAGCATCACGATCAGGAACACGGCGATCATGTAGATCAGTGTTCCTCTGATTTCTTTTTTCATAGCCACCTTCTGCCGCTTTCTCGATTCAACGCGGCCGCCTTCCCGGATTTCCGGGTCATTTTCAAACTTGTTTCTTTCGCGCATATGTTAAGCCTCCGGTTTCTCCAGGCTGATTTTTCCAAGTCTGCAGGCGCGGAAATCATCCGTCAGCAGCTTCGACGCCTTGTCGATATCCGCCTCTCCGCCTTTTTTTACACATCCCCGGCTCTCGGCGATTCCCCTGAGGATCTCCATGGATTCAAGTTCTTCCTTTATGCCGTAGCGACTCTCAAGAGCACCCGGATAACCGGATTTAAGGGAGTCGATCAGGGCAATGGCCAGCTCCTCCTTATTGAGGATTTCATCTCTGATGGAACCGATCATAGCCAGGCGGAGACCGACTGTCTGGTCTTCAAATCTTGGCCAGAGGATTCCTGGCGTATCCAGCAATTCCACATCTTTATTGATCTTGATCCACTGCTTTCCCTTAGTCACACCGGGCCGGTTGCCTGTCTTTGCGCTGGCCTTGCCGGCAAATGAGTTGATAAATGTGGATTTGCCCACATTTGGGATACCGGCGATCATGGCTCTCACCGGACGGTTCAGGATTCCTCTTTTCCTGTCCCGCTCTTTTTTTGCACGGCAGGCATCTCCGATCAGTCTTCTGACTTCCTTAAGACCTGTATTCTTCCGGGAATCCACAGAGGCCACAAGAAAACCCTGTTCCCTGTAATAGTCCTCCCACTGCTTAGTCACATCGGGATCCGCCATATCCTTCTTATTCAGAATGATCAGGCGGGCCTTACCTGCCGCCAGACTGTTAATATCCGGATTCCTGCTGCTCGACGGGACTCTTGCATCAACCAGTTCTATCATGATGTCGATCAGCTTCAGATTCTCCTGCATCATCCTTCTGGCTTTGGTCATATGCCCCGGATACCACTGATACTGCATGTCCTGCTCCTTTCCCTTCGTGTCCCTGTCCGGATCCGCAGCCGATTAACGATCTGCCTCTCTGATCCTGGAAACCACCTTGCCGGCAAACTGATTCCTTTTTATATTTCCTATATTCGCCACCCGGGAGTCCTCGCTGTTATTATAATTATCTCCCATGACGAAATACTCGTCCTCGCCCAGACTGATGGTATAGGCCGCCAGTCCGGCGGAAAGGATACCCTCCCCGAAATACTTATCCTGCTTCCGGCCGTTGATATAAAGAGCACCGTCCTTGATCAGGATTTCTTCACCTGGCAGGCCCACGACTCTCTTGACCGTGTTCTGTACCATATATCCGTTATCCATCCTGATCAGGGCGACGTCATATCTGCGAGGCCCGTTGAAACGGTATTCCAGCTTATTGACCAGCACTATATCGCCGTCATAATACTTAGGCTGCATGGACTCACCGTGTATATACGAAGCCTGCAGCAGAAAATGGAATACCAGCCAGGCCAGCAGAACGGCAATCAGCACATCTGCCACCCATATTCCGATCCGGCGGATCATCCGGTTTCTTCTCTCTACATAGCGGTAATTTTTCATAACCGACACCTCCGGCATCAGCTCCATATGGTAAAACAGGGCAAGTATAAAAATACTCGCCCCGATATGACCTGATACTATTTAACTAACTCTTTAACCTTAGCCTTCTTGCCAATTCTGTCACGCAGATAGTAGAGCTTAGCTCTTCTGACTTTACCTCTCCGAACTACCTGAATCTTGGTAACGATCGGGGAATGTACAGGCCAGGTCTTCTCAACACCGACACCATTGGAGAACTTTCTTACTGTAAATGTCTCTTTGGCGCCGCCGTTCTGACGCTTTAATACTGTTCCTTCGAACACCTGGATTCTCTCGCGGGTTCCCTCGATAACCTTTGCGGATACACGTACAGTATCACCCACATGAAACTCCTCTACGGACGGTTTGCGCTGTGCATCTTCGATGCTCTTAATAATATCATTCATTGTGTGACCTCCTATATAAACCCGGTGTTCATAATACCAATCTGTAACAGCGGACCACCTTTTTTCACAACTATAGAATAATAGCACAAAATCTATTATCGTGCAAGTTTTTTATTCATTCTCTTTCAGGAAAGCAAGATCCTCTTCGGTAAGGTCTGCTTTTTCAAGAAGATCCGGCCTGTGAAGCCGGGTCCGGAGCAGTGACTGCTGCCTCCTCCACCGCTCGATATTGGCATGGTGGCCGGAAAGAAGTATCGGAGGTACCTGTCTTCCCAGGAACTCAGCCGGCCTTGTATACTGGGGATATTCCAGCAGATTATCGTGAAATGTCTCACTTTCCGCGGAATCATTGTTTCCAAGCACACCGGGAACAAGACGGGAAATCACATCCATCATCACCATGGCGGCAAGTTCTCCGCCGGTCAGAACATAATCTCCGATTGATACATGGTCCGTGACGATCTCCTCCAGAACTCTTTCATCGACACCCTCATAGTGTCCGCACAGGAAGATAAGATCTTCTTCTCCTGCCAGTTCTGCAGCCATATCCTGGTCAAACTGCCTGCCCTGAGGCGTTACGTAGATAACTCTGGCCTTGTGTCCGATTTTCTCTGCCACATCCTGATATGCCCGGTAAATAGGTCCCGGCTGCATGACCATACCTGCTCCGCCCCCGTAGGGATAATCATCTACATGCCTGTGCTTATCACAGGAAAAATCTCTGATATCCACGGCATTCAGATGGATCACTCCGGCGCTCAGGGCCCTTCCTGTTATGCTTGTCTGCATTCCGCCGGTAATCATGTCCGGAAACAAAGTTAATACATGGTAATTCATCAGTCAGCCAGCCCCTTCATCATATGGACCAGAATAATACCTTCCTCAGTGTCCACATCCAGTATGCAGTCCTTGATCGCCGGAAGCAGAATGGTGCCGCCGTCTTCGGTTCTGACTTCGTAGACATCATTGGCCCCTGTCTCGATCACACTGAGGAGTTTTCCGATGGTCACACCGGAATCATCCACAATGGTAAGGCCGATCAGGTCCGCGATAAAATACTCGTCTTCCTCCAGGTCAACGGCATTTTCCCGGTCCACCAGCAGGGGACACCGGCGGTAGCGTTCAGCCTGATCCACGCCATCGATCCCCTCCAGCTTAAGCAGGACAAACTGCTTGAAAAACCGGCAGGATTCGATATTCATCTCCCTGATACCCTCCGGCGTGCTCACAAGCACACTTTCAAGGTCAAGAAACCTGTCTTTATCATCAGTCGTCGGAAATACCTTCATCTCTCCCTTCAGTCCTCTGGGAGCCGTGATAATCCCGATCTGTAACAAATCATCCATTTATGTTTTCTCCGATCTCTTCTGGGGATTCACAGTAAAAAACAGACTGTCTTCGTCAAAAGACAAAAGACAGTCCTGATTCTGATCAGGAAGCAATATCCACGATCACTTTCTTTTCTTCTTTTGAGGAGGCCGCTTTGACAACAGTCCGGATTGCTTTTGCGATCCTTCCCTGCTTGCCGATCACCTTGCCCATGTCATCAGGGGCAACCCGCAGTTCGATAATGATGGCCTTATCCGTCTCTTTTTCAGTGACACTCACTTCCTCGGGATGGTCCACCAGCGAAGCTGCTATGACTCTAACCAAATCTTTCATATATAATGCCTCCGAAGATTATTTTTCGATTCCGGCACTCTTAAGCAGTCTTGCAACAGTGTCAGTCGGCTGAGCACCCTTGGAGAGCCAGTCCTTTGCTGCTTCTTCATCAATTCTTACATCTGCCGGCTCCACGTTGGGATCATAGAAACCGATCTCGTCGATGTTCCTGCCGTCTCTGGGAGATCTTGCATCTGCTACAACGATTCTATAGATAGGATGTTTCTTCTTTCCCATTCTTTTTAATCTCATCTTTACTGCCATTTTTCATACACCTCTTTCGTAAAATTTCATAATGGTCTATGGTATCTGCCCTTTGATCCGGCAGGTTACCTGCTGGTTGGTCTCCGGCCTTTAAACAGATCTGGCGATCAGGGCCGGATAGTGTCAGAAGGGGAAGTTCATGCCTCCGAAGCCGCCAAAGCCGCCTCTTCTCCGGCCCTTGCCCTTCATGCTTCCGCTCATCTGTTTCATGAGCTTCCTGGACTGTTCAAACTGCTTGCACAGCTTATTGACATCGGCAACGGTAACGCCTGCGCCGCCTGCAATCCTTTTCTTTCGGGACGGATTCAGCAGATCGGGATTGGCCCGCTCCTCGGGTGTCATGGAATAGATGATTGCCTCGATCCTTCCCATGGCACTTTCGTCCACTTCAACATTTTTCATCTGAGAACTCATGCCCGGTATCATGGAAAGAATATCCGCAATACCGCCCATGCTCTTGATCTGCTGCATCTGTGTCAGGAAATCGTCAAAACCGAACTCGGCCTTCCTCAGCTTCTGTTCCAGTTTTTTTGCTTCTTCCTCATCCACAGCCTGCTCAGCCTTTTCGATCAGGGTAAATACATCGCCCATACCCAGGATCCGGCTGGTCATACGGTCAGGATAAAACTGCTGGAGATCATCCAGCTTTTCTCCCATACCGACATAAAGGATGGGCTTTCCGGTCACGGCCCGGATTGACAGTGCCGCGCCGCCCCTGGTATCACCATCCAGCTTTGTGAGGATAACTCCGTCGATTCCGACCTGTTCCTCAAAACTCTTGGCTACATTGACCGCATCCTGTCCTGTCATGGCATCCACGACCAGGAGGGTCTCGGTCACATCCACAGCTTCCTTAATGCTCTTAAGCTCATCCATCATGTAATCATCGACATGAAGACGTCCTGCCGTATCAATGATGACTACATTCAGATCATTCGCTTTGGCATGCTCTATGGCTGCTTTGCTGATATCCGGCGGTTCCAGGCGGTTTCCCATGGAAAAGACAGGCACGCCCTGCTTTTCTCCGTTAACTTCCAGCTGCCGGATTGCTGCCGGCCGGTACACATCACAGGCCACCAGAAGGGGTTTTTTACCTTTCTTTTTGAGCTGGCCGGCCAGCTTGGCTGCCGTGGTGGTCTTACCGGAGCCCTGAAGGCCCGTCATCAGGATGACTGTAATCTCATTGCCGGGAAGAAGGGTAAGCTCCGTCGTCTCCGATCCCATGAGATTCTCCATCTCTTCCTTAACAATCTTGATGACCATCTGTCCCGGGTTCAGTCCGGTCAGTACATCCTGTCCCACTGCACGGTCAGTAACGGTTTTAATAAAGGACCTGGCAACCCGGAAGTTGACATCCGCTTCCAGCAGTGCCCTCCTGACTTCCTTCATGGCTTCCTTGACATCTGCCTCTGTCAGGCGTCCCTTACTTCTCAGATTCTTAAAGATATTCTGCAGTTTGCTTGTAAGGCTTTCAAATGCCATCTGTTATCTCCTTATCCTAAAACGGTACTTAATATGCATCCAGGATCTGTCCGCTCAGGCTTTCTATTTCTTTCGCCCTGATCTGCTCCAGTTCCCTGTCATCGCAGGAGATGATCTCATCCGCACACCGGCGGATCCGGCCCACCATCTTTCTGATCTGGCGGAAATGTTCCACCAGATGCAGACGGCTCTCGTACTCATAAAGACTCTTTTCGCAGCGGCGGACAAGGTCATGAGCGCCCTGCCTGCTGATACCGAGAATTCCTGCCAGCTCACTGACAGAAAGATCATTATGAATATACTCTCCATATACCATTTTCTGGTGTTCCGTAAGCAGCTCCCCGTAAAAATCAAAAAGGAGCGCCTTTTCTACAATCCGGTCCACGTCTGTCACCTCATGTAAAGTATTTTCCCTTTACCGAACCATATTATATGTGACCCTTTCGGTCTTGTCAAGTACTTTTCATTGACAAATGCATAAAGGGGCAAAAAAAGGAGACCGCAAGGTCTCCTTTCTGTCTGTTTTCCAGGCTTCTGCGGCCTGTTTATATTGATTTCGGCAGATTTTAGTAGTTCTCAGCCTTGATCTGGAAATAGGACTGAGGATGATCACATACCGGACAAACCTCGGGAGCCTTCTTTCCAATATGGATGTGACCGCAGTTACCGCACTGCCAGATCATGTCACCGTCTCTTGAGAAGACGATTTCCTTCTTTATATTGTCAAGGAGCTTACGATATCTTTCTTCATGCTCTTTCTCGATTGCTGCAACGCCTTCAAACTTATCGGCGATATCATCAAAACCTTCTTCTCTTGCTTCTTTTGCGAAGGTAGCATACATATCTGTCCACTCGTAGTTCTCTCCGTCAGCTGCTGCTTCAAGGTTCTCGACTGTGGAACGAATTGCACCGCCCTCTAAAAGCTTGAACCACATTTTTGCATGCTCTTTTTCATTTGCTGCTGTTTCTTCAAAAATGTTGGCAATCTGTACATAGCCTTCTTTTTTTGCCTTACTTGCAAAATAGGAATACTTATTGCGAGCCTGGGACTCACCTGCAAATGCTGTCATGAGGTTCTGTTCGGTTTTAGTTCCTTTTAATCCTGCCATTTTAAATCTCCTTCTACTTTAGTCTTTACCCTTAATATACAACTGCAGTCAGGAGACTGCTGCCTCCTGACTTACTTGCCTTATTGTAGTGTAAGCCAAAACAAAAGTCAATATTACTAAGTCAACTAAAGATTCTAATCTTTGTTAGACAATTCAAACTGAATTCTTAATGATTGTCAGACTATTCACCCTGATCATCCTCAGCTTCCTTATCACTTTTCATAAGGCGATAGATAAACATGTAAGCGTAGATCAGAAGGGGAAATGTGAGCATGGCGGTCATGGACGCCATAAAATACCTGCTGCCGGTAACCGCCAGAAACAAAGTCAGTATTACCAGGGCAAGCATAATGATCACCAGGACCATGGCACCGATTCTTTTCAGCAAAAACGATCACTCCTCTCCCTGTCGTGAGCGCAGTCTTCTGATGCGGTCTCCGATTTCCTTTTCCCTGCCGTTGGCGGACGGTTCGTAAAAAGTCACATCCTTTATGTCATCCGGCAGGTACTGCTGCTTTACATAGTGTTCCGGGTAATTGTGGGCATATTTATATCCGATCGCATTCCCCAGTTTTTTTGCTCCTTCATAGTGGCCGTCTCTCAGATAGGGAGGGACGCTTCCTGTTTTCCTGCTCCGGATCAGGGCCTGGGCCTTGTCAATGGCCATGATGGCTGCATTGCTCTTAGGTGCTCCGGCCACAT
This sequence comes from Eubacterium sp., assembly GCA_017434385.1. GTDB lineage: Bacteria > Bacillota > Clostridia > Lachnospirales > Lachnospiraceae > Anaerobutyricum. The sequence goes on along the minus strand of JAFRFJ010000018.1, from coordinate 14,247 downwards.
AGGCAGCCGCCTGGGCCAGAAGGATCCTTCCCTCCGGCATACCGATACGCTCCAGGCCCTGGGCTGCGGAAACAGCCAGGACCAGCGCTTCCGGATCAGCATTTCCCACATCCTCCGCAGCACAGATCATAATCCTCCGGGCTATGAACCTGGGATCCTCCCCGGCATCCAGCATGCGGGCAAGGTAAAATATAGCCGCGTCCGGATCGGAACCTCTCATACTCTTGATAAAGGCCGATATGACATCATAGTGCTGATCGCCGCCCTTATCATAGATGACTCTTTTTCTCTGAATACACTCTTCGGCTGTCGCAAGATCGATCAGGATTTTCCCGTCCCGGCCGGGATCTGTTGTCAGGATTGCAAGTTCCACAGCATTGAGGGCATTTCTGGCATCACCTCCTGCCATTTCGGCCAGAAAGGCTGCGGCCTCATCCGTGATCTCTGCCCCGTAACTGCCCATCCCCCGCTCGGAATCTTCTACCGCTATATGAATCAGCTTTTCAACATCGCCTTCTGACAGAGGCTCCAGCTGAAAGATCAGAGACCTGGAAATCAGGGCGCTGTTGACCTCAAAATAAGGATTCTCGGTCGTTGCCCCGATCAGAATCACGGTCCCGTCCTCGACAAAGGGCAGCAGATAATCCTGCTGAGCCTTGTTAAAGCGGTGGATCTCATCGATGAAAAGTATGGTTCTGGTGCCGTACATGCCGAGCGTCCTGCCGGCATCCTCCACGGCCTTCTGCATATCCTTCTTGCCGGCCGTCGTGGCATTCATCTGTATAAATGATGCGCTGGTGGTGTTGGCAATCACTTTGGCTATGGTGGTCTTTCCCGTTCCCGGCGGCCCGTAGAAAATCAGGGAGCTGATCTTGTCGGCGCGGATCGCCCGGTAAAGCATCCTGTTCTTTCCTATAATATGCTCCTGGCCCACGATCTCATCCAGAGTCCTGGGCCGCATGCGCACTGCAAGGGGCGATTCCTTTTCTTTTTGCTGCATCCCCATATATTCAAACAGATCCATTTCTATCTTTCCTCATCTTCTTATCTTCTGTTCAGACTGCGTATTATGGCGAAACCGTCTTCAAGGTCGATCACACTGAAACAGTCCTGCTCAAATACAAAGTTCCAGTATCCGGAAAGGGGCAAGGCAAGAAGGGATGCGGTAAGGTGACCCAGGGTTCCCTTGTGTGCGCAGATCAGCCAGGTCTGGCCGGCGGCATCTCCATCTGCTTCCCGGCGGAGCATTCCGGCAAAATCATCCGCTCTTGCCCTTACATCGGCAAAACTCTCTCCGCCCGGAATCCTGTACCCGTTATAGTTTCGGTTCCAGGCTTCCATTTCTTCCGGGAAGTCTCTGATCAGCTCCTCATATGTCTTTGCCTCAAAGATTCCGAAGTTCTGTTCACAGAGCCTCTCATCGACAGCGATGTCCGGATTGCGGCCCTCCGTCACCAGTCCGGCCGTGCGGACCGCTCTAGTCAGAGGGCTTGAAATCACCCTGTCAAAGTGAACCGGCTCCAGCAGTTTCGCTAAAGCCTTTGCCTGGCTCAGGCCGGTCTCTGACAGGTCTGCGTCCGTCAGTCCGTAATAACATCTCTTCCGGTTGAGAACGGTCTCCCCGTGACGTATCAGATATAGTCTCATACTCTTCCTTCCTTCCCGGCTCCGTTAAAATCTTTCCGGTATGATTATATCATACTCCTCAGAAGGGTAAAAGGGCTCTTGTCATCCCCTCGGGTTCCCAGACCCGGATTCCGGCTGACTCTCTGTCGTAAAAATAAAGAGCATCGGAAAGATAGTCTTCATCCCGGACAGCGGTGGCATTAACCTCCCGCACCATATCCCTGAGCTTTTCCGGATTTCTTCCCGTCCCGGCAGGAATGACCAGTATCTCATGGATGCTGCTGGGCAGGATATAGAGATCATCATACAGCTGATCTGCCAGTTCCTCCAGGACTCCTTTGTAAAACATGACCGCCGCTCCGTTCACACCGGTTTCATTACTGATCACATAGACCGGTTCATCCATCTGTCCCTCAATCATTTCTCCGGGCAGGATTTCCTCCAGCAGACGGATCACAGGTGGAAAAAGGCTCCTTGTTCCCGATCCGCTGATTCCGGCCAGTTCCCGGACAGAAAGGCCCCAGCTCTCGATCAGAGAGTCTGTCACCATGGCAGATGCTATGACGTCATCCCTGCGGCTGACCAGGATCCGGAAAGTCAGCGCAAGGTCTCCCAGCCGCAGATGAGGGCAGGTCCTGAGCAGTTCTCTGTTCCTCTCATAATTGACCAGGCAGAAGAAAATCTTATCCCTGATCCCCGTAAAGTCTTCCGGGTCAAAGGGTACCATCTCCCTCAGCCGGACCGCTCTTCTGTATTCCTCACCTATCTCCCGGACCAGATCCTTCAGGATAGAGGAAGAGGCAGTCTCCCCTTCCAGTTCCAGCCGCCTTACATACTTCTCATAATAGGCATCCAGATAGATGGCCGGGGAAGCATGTTCTCCCGGCGCGAAAACGGTCAGGCAGCAGAGCGCCCTTCCGTTGTTCTTCAGTACTCTGCTGATCCCGGCTCTTCCTTCAGTATCTTTGGTCTCATCCTCAAATAAAAACTGCGGGATATGTGTCCTGACATATCCTGCAAACTCTTCAAAAGTCATGGAAAGCTCCTTTCTTAAGGTATGCTCTCCACGGTTAAGGTCCTTAAAAAGGATAGCACAAAATGTAAATAATTACCAGTATAATTTTTACATTTTTTATTATATTTTCTAATTCTCTTTACTTACAGCAAGGGGATATGATATAATGACAAAGCAGAAATAATAACATGAATCCAGGAGGATGACACAATGAAAAAGAGAGTTTCATGCCTTCTGCTGGCAATATTCCTGATCCTCTCCCTCTTCGGGTGCACGGACAGACATCATGCCGGGGCAGACACAGGCACAGATGCTGTTTACCTGACGGAAAGCAGCACCGCAGATGAAGCGCCGGACGTTGACGGCAGTTATACGAGCAAGGAAGATGTGATGAACTATCTGATATACTACGGCCGTCTTCCGGGCAACTTTATAACAAAAAAAGAAGCCAAAAAACTGGGCTGGCACGGCGGGGGCCTTGATGACTATGCTCCGGGCATGTGCATCGGCGGAGACCGTTTCGGCAATTATGAAGGACTCCTCCCCGATGTGGAAGGCAGAACTTACTATGAATGTGATATTGATACAATGGGAAAGAAAAAAAGAGGCGCAAAGCGGATCATTTTCTCCGATGACGGACAGATTTATTATACCGATGATCACTACAGGAGCTTTACCCTTCTTTATGGAGATGACGAATGATGAAGATCATACTGGATGGAAATGATATATTAAATCGTGAGGATTTTTTTGAAGCCGTCAATCAGTCCCTGGATTTTCCGGATTACTTCGGAAACAATCTGGATGCCCTTGCAGACATCCTGTCAGAGACTGATGAGGACTATGTATTTGAATGCCGTAACTACGACCGGCTGACGGAGCATCTGGGAAGCAGATTCATCCGCCGGCTTAAGCGCATGCTCCGGGATATGGGATATGAACTGGAGTATGTTTATGATGATGTAGAGGCAGAGGCGGAGTGGCCTTTTACAGAGTAAGTCTCCATCTGCTTTATAACCTGTCTCTGAACTCCGCGGATCATATTGAGCGGCTTCTCAAAAACAGGCTGTGCCAGGAGCAGAGTCAGTCCGGCCGCCAGAATCAGGCAGACCAGTGTAAAGCCGGTCTCTGAGAGTAACTCCTGCAGACTGCCCATCAGCCCTGAATACATCATTACATAAAGAATCAGGCGATGCCAGAAATAAATCTGCAGGGTTCTCTGTCCGATCACTGTAGCATAACCCAGGGGCTTTTCAGGTGCCAGACAGAGCACTGCCGCTCCCAGGATCAGCGAGATCAGACCGCACATCATTCTGGTCCAGCCGCTGCATCCTTCCACGTTGATGAAAGCATAGGCATTTCTTGCTGTAAATAAGCGGATATAAGGATATATGGTCCGGATTTTCAGGATACATATGCCTGCCGCAAGAATCAGCAGGGCAGCAGAAAGTATCTTCAGCTTCCTGTCCCCTGTTACAGCTGCCGCCATTCCCGGATCTGTCAGATAGCCCAGATAATAAAAGGGGAAGAAGACGATGATCCTGGAAAGCCAGAGATAACTTCCGATAAAGGGCAGATAGCCTGCCGCAAAAGCCAGGGTAACAGAACATGCCATCAGGACTATGGGCTTTACATCACGAAGAAGCCATGCAAGGACAGTGAAGGCAGCCATGGCAAACATATACCAGGGAAGACCTGTATCATAAAGCCATAAAAAGTCCGGTTTTTTCATGAATGCCACTTTGATCCCGTAGATCAGGAACTTCAACACATAACCGATTAAAACAAAATAGACCGGTCTTGTCCATTTAAACGGACGGGTCCGGTCCCATTTTTTTGTCATAAGGCCTGCCACAAAGATAAAAAGCGGCATATGCCATGTATATATAAAGAGAGCGATCGTCCTCATCATAACTGAATCATCCGTAAACTGGTTGACAAAATGTCCTGCCACCACGGCAAGGATCAAAACGCATCTCAGATTATCCCATTTGCTGTTTCTGCCTGTACGGCTCTTGACGGCTGTCTCCATAACCTTTTCCTTTCCGGCTGATTTTCGCAACCGTTCTAAATTCTACCATCGTAAACTGGAAAAATCCACCTGCAAATCTGACAAGATTTTACGGTTTTTGTCTTTTCTCTTACTCAGAATACACAAAACAAGCACCTGCCTTTTCAGATTATTATATTGTAGAGAGCCTTCTTCTCTGATAAAATGAAAGTGGTTATTTATGTGGTTCTGATCAAAAAGGAAGGCAACACCTTCTTTTCTAAATACCGGGAGAAATCTTATGAATGCTATAACCGGATGGTTTGAGCACCCCCTTTTTAAATGGGGAGACGCGGATACATTTTTACAGATGCAGGAGGTACTGGCCGCAAATGTTACAAAGGAGCGGATCACTGCCCTGCTTGAACCTTTTAAAAATGTCTTCTTCGAGGATGTGACCTTCTATCCGAAGGGTACTTACTCCGAACCTGAGAAGACCGTACTTGACAATATCGACGATTTTTATCTGATCCGGATGAAACATCTGATTTCCGAAAACCACACCGGAACCATGCGTGTATACCTTCCCGTCAAGTGGAACGGCCGGTTCATGGGCATGGCCGGCGCCGGCAGCAACAACGAGGTTGACTGGTTCACTTCCGTCAGGTTCAATGTCATTTCCTGGCCCATGGCCCTTTTCAACGGCTACGCCGGCGTGGTGGCGGATAACGACACCGGCATCCGCCTGGACTGTACCTGGGGATTTGACAGGGACGGCCGGCTGGAGTGGGACCATATCGAATCATGGGCCTATGAAACACCCCATCTGATGACACTTGTCGGCAAGACTCTGACCCGTGCCCTTTACGGCCGTGAGATCATTGCAAGCTACATGCACGGAACATCCGGCGGCGGCAGGCAGGTCATCACTGAGGCCCTCTTCTATCCCGGGGACTATGACGGACTCTGGGCTGACGGACCTTCCATCAATTATCTGTCCCTCATGTTTTCATGCCTCTGGGCTCCGGTCGTTGAAGCCAACGAGAAACACATCGTTGCCCTCTCCAAGTATAAAAAGGCTTTTGAACTGGCCGTGGCAAACCCGCGATTACAGGATGTCCCCTTCGACAGCCGTGAGATGGTCTGGATGGATTTCATCCACAGTCTCCGGGGCCTTATGACAGAAGACGGGCCTATCACACAGAGGGATCTGGATGTAATGGTAAAAACCTGGGACGGTCCTTTTACCAAAGGCGGAAAACGTATGGGATACGGCTTCGGACCGGCAATCCAGCAGTGGCCTCTTCCGGCCAACAACCCTCTCTACGGATATTTGAAGCGCAGAGATGACGGCCGTCTGGTCCTGATGCCCATCGCCGAGCAGACGCTTCGCTGGTTCACGGGCAATCCGTCACTGGATATCCATCAGTTAACTTATGAGGAATTCGAGCGTATTTACACAGACCTGCGTAAGAAGTTTATCAGATATGACTTTAATGACTGTGATTTTACCGCATTTGCAGCCCGGGGCGGAAAGCTGATCATTACCCACGGAACCGGTGACTGTGTTGTCCCCTACCAGGGCATCATAGATTATTACGGCAAATGTCTGGAATATTTCCCGTCGGAGAAGATCATGAACCGGAGCGTCCGCCTCTATATGCCTTATCTGGCAGGCCACTCCATTCTGGACTGGTCCGGCGGAGCCGTTTCCATCTCGGACGGCATGAAGTATCTGACGGCATGGGCGGAGGATGGAAAAGAACCTGACACCCTTCCCACAGTCCATTACGACTTTACCAATGACAGTGCAGTCTCCCGTTCGGAAGTTGCCTCATTCGAACAGTGGCGGTTCAGAAAGCATTTTCTTGACCGGACAAAAGAAAGATAAGATTTTCCCTTTTAAAACAAATCAGGGCACCCTCAGGGGTGCCCTTTTTCAGTCAATTTTGTCTTAATTTCTTATCCCTGGAAAGGTACCAGATCCTTAACTGCGTCTTTGGGATAAATGCGGACTTCATCGTTGTCAAGATCAATGAGGATATAGCGGTCATTGCCCATCTCCAGCTCCTTCATATAGGAAAGCTGTCTGTGGCCGTGCCGGGTCTCGATTCTTTCCACCAGGTCATGGTGTTCCTCTTCCTTCATGGCATAGATAATGTCCACACAGGCCTGGTCAATGGCAAGGATATCGGTAGAAGCAAGAATTCCTACATTGGGGGTCACCACGGGCTGGGCATCCACGCCTTCACAGTCGCAGGATACGGACATGTTCCGCATAACATTTACATATGTAATATCATCTCCGAAATAGTCGATGGTAGCCTTGGTGGACTCGGTGATCCTCTCCATCAGCTCCTCCATGTCGATGGACCACATATTGTCAGAACCTTCCGTTGTGTGGATCCACTTCTTTCCGATCCTTCCGTCGGCGCATCCGATACCGATATTCTTGTTGGATCCTCCGAATCCTCCCATGGTATGTCCTTTAAAATGTGTCAGCACCAGCATGGAATCATAGTCGGGCATCGTAGCGCCGCAGGACATTTCTTCCATCCATTTGCCGCCCCAGATGGGAAGGCGGACTGTTGATTCCGCATCCATGATATCAACCGGACAGAAATCCCATCTGTTGATCTCCAGAGTCTTTTTGTGCTGCTCGGTCGTGTACCTGTCACCCTCGTAATAGGTATTGGTCTCCACGATCGCGGCATCGGAAAGCTCCTCTTCTGTTTCAAAAAGCTTTTTAACCCAGTCCCTGGGAATAATGTTGGGTCCATGAGGTTCGCCGGTATGCAGCTTAACAGCTACCTTGCCGTAGATATTAGCATTCACCTTTTCATAAGCTTTGCGAAGTCCTTCAGGAGAGAGATCTCTTGTAAAGTAAACGATGGACTCGTTTCCCTTCCTCTCTTCGTATGGTACATATCTGCTTCCGTCTGTTTTTTTCTTTTTAGCCATGCTTATCTCCTTTTCATAGACTGCATCATTCTTCCTGTAAATTACTGCTTCATTGACATTTTACACCCTCATGTTAAAATTATAAAGAAATATTTATAAACTTAAAAACACATACTGATAACAGGGGGGACAGAAATGAGCACAGTTACCTTAATCGGATCAGGACAGATGGCATCCGCTCTTACATTTCCGCTCTATGAAAACGGCCACGAGGTCAGACTGACCGGCAGTCCTTTAGATGACGAAATCATCGACAGGCTGCGGGAAGACAATTATCATGTCAATCTTCGCCGGACGCTCCACGAAGGCGTAAAGTATTACAAGTACTCGCAGATCAAAGAAGCTCTTGAGGGGGCTGATCTGGTTGTCTGCGGGATTTCCAGTTTCGGTGTGGAATGGTTTGCCGAGGAGATTCTTCCTATATTAGATGAAAATGTTCCTCTGATTTCCGTTACCAAGGGAATGCTTGATTATGAGGACGGAACCATGCAGACTTATCCTGCCTACTGGCAAAGCCGTCTGCCTGAGGGCAGCAGACTGAAGATCTATGCCATCGGCGGCCCCTGCACGGCAAGAGATCTTTCCGACCATGACCCCTCTTTTGTGGGCTACTGTGGGCCGGACTTCGAAACTCTGGAATGGATCCGGAGCATTTTTGAAACGGATTATTATATCATCAGCCTGACTCTGGATGTGACAGGTCTGGAATGTGCCGTAGCTCTCAAAAACGGCTATGCTCTGGGCACAGCCCTGGCCATCGGCATCAAAGAACGGCTGGGTGACGACGGCATTGATCATAATAACATGAAAGCCGCCCTCTTCCAGGAAAGTGTCAAGGAAATGCTTGACCTCCTCAGGATCGTAGGCGGCGGAGAAGATAATATCATGTTTGCGGCAGGTGACCTGGATGTCACCGTATCGGCAGGCAGAAGCCGGACTGTCGGCCTCCTTCTGGGCAAAGGTTACTCCATAGAAGAAACCCTTAAGGAGCTCAAGGGGCAGACCCTGGAAGCCGTAGTCATCGCCACCAGGACAGCCCGGGCCGTCAAGGCACTGGCAAAAAGGGGCAAAGTCAGCGAGGACGATTTCCCCCTCCTCATGCATGTCAATGAGCTGCTCAATGAAGGAAAAGAGCTCAATATACCATGGATGAAATTCAGGAAACATATGTAGAGAAGAAGACTTCATTCTCTGCTCTTCTGCTGTAATTGTTTTCCAGCATGGCTATGTGGGACAGGAATGCCGGATCGTCAAAGTAAATAGCTTGAACCGGGCAGACCTTCAGACAGGCCTGACATTTGATACAGATTCCTTCCACCTTCCATCCCGCCTCATCGCGGATGGATCCCATAGGGCAGACCTTCAGACATTTCCCGCACCCGGTGCAGGCCTCAGTGATTTTAGGTTTGGCTTTCAGGAAGCGTGCCGGCTTTCCGTCCATCCCCAGGGGCTGATAATAGGGCGGGATGGGTTCCACTCCCCTGACCCTGACCGGCTCGGGAAAAGAAACGGCTTGACCAGCCAGGCGGGCAGCCTGACAGGCAAATGTCCTGACCTGGTTCATGTCCTCAGGGTCCGGGCGGCCGGGCGCCAGTTTCTTTGAGAATACATGCTCAGATACAAAGGCCCCTCCCGCAATAGTATGAAAGCCAAGCTGTTCCAATTCGTTTCTGAGCTCAATCAGCGCGTTGTCATAGCTTCGGTTTCCAAATGTCACAACCGGCACAGCCAGGCTGTCTTTTCCTTTAAAGATACGTCTGATTTCCGGCAGGATCTTATTGGGGATCCTGCCGGCATAAACAGGCACACCAAATACAATAAGATCATTTTCCGCAAATTCCACAGATTCTTCCCGGCTGTCGGGCAATGTGAAATCAAACACTGAACATCTTGTTCCCAGTTCCCCGGCGCAGGCAGCTGCCGCCTCTTCCACAACTTTTTTTGTTGTCCCTGCAGGGCTGAAATATACTGCTGTTACATTTGTTATCTTCATAGCCTTCATATCCTCATAAAGCCGTCCATTAAATCGTTCACATGATCAGAGCCTGCTGCGGTCACGATGTCTGTCACATCATCAATGCCCCATATGCATGATCAGGCAGGCTATATGATAGGTCACCATGTCTTCTGATGTTGACAGGTCCGTTCCCAGAAGCTTCCTGATCTTGTTCATCCTGTACATAAGAGTGTTTCTGTGAATAAACATATCCTCCGCCATGGCCATATAGCTCCCCTGAAAATAGAGATATTTCTCCAGGGTTTCAAGGAGCTGGCCGTCATTCTTCTGATCATAAAGGAGCAGAGGCCGGAGCAGGTCACTGCTCATCTCACGCAGAAGCGCCTCGTCCGGGACAAGATAAAGGAGGCGGTAAACACCCATCTCATCAAATCTTATGCAGTCCCTGCCCGTATAGACAGCCATTTCCAGTGCTGCTCTGGCTCTCTTGTAAGCAATGCTTAAACTTCCCAGATCTTTCATACGGCTGCCGATCCCAATAAAACATTTGATCTCGGGCATCCTCACTTCCAGCCGGTGACGGAAATCCCTGATCACGTCTGCCGTAACATTTGCCGGCAGATTATTACATACAAGAACAAAGCTTCCGTCATAATAGAAGAAACTGCAATTGTGGGAAATGTTCTCCAGAAACAGTTCCATCCGGTAGCCGATCCTCTTACGGTCAACCGTATCCATGGTATCAAGTCTCGGTATTGTCATCAGGATGATCTGAAAGTCCCCGTCCACATCATAATACTGGAGCAGTTCTTCTCTGGCAGCCGGCACCGAATCCGATGACCTGATGGATTTAATAAAGGCGGCGCTGATCTGCTCGTCCGTCATACCCTGCAGGAAGATCCGGACACTCAGGTCCTTGATCATGTCTGTAATGTATATCTCCCAGGGAACAACCAGCAAAGGCAGACCCAGCTCATCGCACAGGTCCACGACAGCCTGTGGTATCTTATCTACATAAAAACCGATGTTGACGATCAGACCGGCAGCATGATGTTCGCTCAACATGCGGACCAGGGGGATAAGCTTCTCCTCACTGTCAAATCCCATACCGGTAGTGACGGCAAGTTCCTTCCCTACAAAATTCCGCAGGATCGTATAATCCTCCACCATGAGCACCCAGCTGATGGAATTTGCCCATCCTTCATGGCCGGCGATCATGGATAACTGATAACGGTCCCCTGTCAGAGTCAGCATATCTTCTATGGTAAATCCCATTTCAGTCCCCCTCCTCTAGTCTTTGTGCTCCAAGCACTATTAAACACTTTTTATTCTAACTTATAGCCTATTGAAAAGCAAATCCTATGTGATATTCTTGTTACAGAAGTCAAAAACATCATAATAAAATAGCAGGGGGTGCGAATTATGTCAATTTACAGCGTATTTATTTATGAAAAGCATAACTTACAGGATTACAGACCGGATTGGATGAATACAGAGCGTTATGATTATTGTGAGCAGTCCGGCAACAGTGTAGCTCCCAGGGGATTATTAAAAAACTTATTTTCCCGTTTATCTGCAAACAGATAGTTCTGTTTAACAGATAAAATCAAAAACAACGCGCTTCCGTAAAACGGAGCGCTTTTTTTATACAAAATAACAGGAGACACCGCAGTAGCGATGTCTCCTTCCTTTTTGCGTTAATCCCTTTTCTTCTTATCTTTTTGATTTATGTTCTATGCCTCTGCTGTTTGCCCACTGTGCCGCAGGCGAGTCATCCGGGCAAATCAGGGTCATCCCTTTCAGGACTTCCTCGTTATCGTAAATCCAGTTCTCCGGCAGGGCGTCACAGGGTCCTTTGATTTCCACCAGCTTCAGGCCGGGGGCAACATATACTACAGCCAGGGGGATATCTTCCTGTTTCTGTTGTAGACCTCCCTCGAGAATCAGCTCTTCCAGTTCCTGACAATTATGTATAGGTGATTCCAGGCTGTTCTCCCTGGCAGAACCCATACACTGAATTACAGTGGATGGAATAGTGAGTTTCCTGCAGGGAAGACTGCTGATCGCATTTGGCGCGATATACTTTACCTCCGACGGCAGTACGATTTCTTTTGACTGATCCCCGCAGGCCAGTAGGATACCGTCTCCCACGATCAGATAATCTTTCTTTTTCATCTGCTCTTCCAGCCAGGGGGTCATGTCAAATGCGTACTCATCAATATAGCGGACAGAATCCGGAATATTGACTTTGGCAATCTCACTTTCCGCAAATGCCTTGTAGCCGATCGTCTCCAGACCGTCAGGAAGAATCACTTCCACAGCGTTATCACTTTTGCAGGCATATCTGTCAATTCTTTTTACCCCGTCCGGAACCTTTATGACATCCAAACCCTCGGGAACAGAAATCAGACGGTCCCCGACAACCTGATATCCGTTCTCATCATAAAAGAGTTCATCAAAAGCGTTGGTCCAGGATGTCGCTGACCAGATCGATCCGGCATCAAAGGTTAATATGGCATGGTTCCTGTCACTGGCATAGTCTTCTCTTCCCAGGACCATGGGACCCCGTCTGTACTTATTGGTCTTCATCCATGCAAGCATGGTCCCGTCTTCAGCAGAATAAAAGCTGACCCGGGTCACATGATTGTAGAGTATGAAGGTGCCTCCGTTATAGTTGCCGGCACTCTCATAGCCAAGATACTCAAGAAGGGCAAAAACCTTTTCCTGTGAACCCTCTCCCTTTTCCTTCAGAAGAGAAACGTATTCCTCGGGAAAATCATCTTCATCTGCCGGCTTAAATTCATAACCCTCGTAGATCTTAGGATTATCTGTAATATAGTTGTCTATATCGTTCGGAATGAGAGGGTAGTCCTCACTGTCGGTAATTTTTAAAAAAGGTCCGGAAATTTCTTTTCCATCCAGAAGATCCCGGTGCAGAGAAAGATCCAGGTCTTCCGGAAAAGTCCGTTCATCATAATTCTCCAGAATCATGGAGATTTCTTTCTTATACGGGCCTTTAGCCTCTATATGCTGACTTTCCCCACCTTCTGTTGTGGCCTCACTTTTCCCTCCCCCGGCACCGCCGCATCCCGACAGAGCTGTCAAAGCCAGGAGAAAGATCAGTAATAAAGACAGACATCTTTTCATTGTTCGCTCCTTTCTCAAATAAAAATGCAGGAGTAATCATGTCTTTGTCGGACAATGCATTTATCTTGCGGCTCTGTGAGCTACATTATTGGAATCTGCCCATCTGGCTGCCGGCGAATCATCCGGACATATCAGGGTCATATTTTTTTTCACATCAGTATACTGGATCAGGAAATTCTCAGGCAGTTCGCCTGACTGCGCAGTTATTTCCACCGTCTTAAGACTCTTACAGTGAGCCATGACAACGATTCCCGGGCCTTCAACATCTTCCTTCAGTCCCCCTTCTATCACCAGGTCTTCAAGCTGCTCGCAATCCATGATTGCTGCATAGCTGCTGCTGGCAGGGTGCGATGCAGAGCCACAGCACTCTATGACCGTAGAAGGGATGGTGATTTTCTTACAGGGCAGTCCCGACAAAGCTCCGGGCGCAATGTATTTCACATTTGACGGAATAACGATTTCCTCGGACTGGTCAGTGCAGTTTATAAGTATTCCGTCTCCCACTACCAGGTAACCGTCCTTTCCGGCCTCTTCCAGCCAGGGTGTGTCGCTGAATGCAAATATATCCACATAGTTTACACCGGAGGGTATGGAGGCTTTTTCGAGCGCCCCGTTTGCAAAAGCAGAGGCGCCGATGTACTTCACACTGTCCGGCAGGATCAGTTCCGTTGCCTGTGTTCCGTTGGCTGCCACTGAATCGATCCTTGTTACTCCATCAGGAACCTCTATTGTGCTGACATCCTCAGGAACTGACAGAAGGCGGTCCCCGATAACCTGATAGCCGTTTTCATCATAGAAGAGTTCATCCAGTGCGTATGTCCAGGCTGTTTCAGACCAGATGGTACCATTATCATACTTAAAGATTGCATGCGTACCGTCACTGCCGTACTGGTCTGTACGCATGATGATGGGACCGGACCGGGTCCTGTTGGTATTCATCCAGGCAAGCAGGCTTCCGTCCTCAAGCGAATAGAAACTGACTCTTGTCACATGATTGTAGAGGATAAAGCTTCCATTGTTATACTCACCCACCTGGTCATAACCGGTATACTCCAGCAGTGCAAAAACAGGCCCTTTGGATTCTTCAGGAACCGGTACGTCCTTATCATCTACATGAAATAAATCCATATACTCTTTCGGCAGGTCGTCATCATCAATGGTGGTAAACTTGTAGCCGTCAGCAATGTCAGGATTGTCAACAATGGCATCCTCGACAAGGTCAGGTATGAAAGGATTGCCGTCTGTGTCACAGATTTTCAGGAAAGGTCCTGTCACATCCTCATTATTCAGCAGGCCCTTGTGAGTCTGAAGATCCAGGTCTTCGGGAAATGTCCTGTCATTATAGACCTTCTCAATCATGGCAATAGCCTTCTCATTAAGGTCTTCCCTGGTCACGGTTTTCCCGCCCGGACCACTGCAGGCAGTCGAAAAAGCGGAAAGTAACAGGCAGATCATCAAGATACTCAGAAATCGTTTCATCCTATCGCCCCCTCCATTATGTTTTCATTAATGCAAGTATATTTTCATGATTCTCTTATTAATATTATTTTT
>JAFRFJ010000017.1:0-4019 GCA_017434385.1 Eubacterium sp. | reverse complement strand
CCGGTATGAATCAGTAATTGATTTAACACAATATAAGCAAAGGGTTGTCACGAAGAAGTGGCAACCCGTTTTTGGTCTCTGACCTTATGAACTTACCCAAACCGACTTTTCAGGCATCGGATGGGGTTTCTGTTATGAAGTGACCTTTGTCAAGAGGTAGATTATGCATCCAGCAAATTTCTCTTGACTGTCACATTTGTGTGAGCTGTCAGCATCTGGAAGGAGCCCTGATTTAACAGTTCCCGGCATGTGGCCACTCTGTTATACGTGGATTGGTTACCGACAGGCTAATGGTTCCGCCGTGAGCTCTGCGATCTATGCGCGTGGATCACCGAAGTGCCTACATAGAAACCACGCAGATAGCTCGAACCTTACAGTGATCATAGCTCCTTACAGATGCTGACAGTCATTCAGTTGTTATAGTTCCGGCAGCAAGCTGCAGAGTACTGCTGATTGCTGCTTGAGTGTGAATTACATCAGATACGTATGGCTGTCAAGGGCCGCGCAACGGTTTCTTTTACCCTTGACTGACACACGGAGCTGATGTACCTGCCGTGGTGATACTGATATTTTCGGTCATCATGCCCCAGATGAAACACGCGAGTTCCCTTGCCACAGCCGCAACGGCGACATTTTTCTTCTTACCATGGCGTATCATTTTATAGTACTTGCTCCGAAGCCGAGTGTTCGCTTTGTCGGCATAAGCAATTACATCCGCTGATTGCCCTCTCTGCCTGGAACGTAACTCTTTGGATTTATATCCAATGGCCCCTTTGCAGATTCCTCTTGCAGCCTCAATCAAAAGAGTGCGCAGGTGGGTGTTCCCTGCTTTAGAAATGCCCAGCCGGTTCACGTTTGTTGAACTGGAACGCTCTCCTGGTGTCAGTCCTAAGAAGGCCGCATAGGTATTCCCTTTGGCGAAGCGCTTAAAATCTCCGGTCTCTACAATAAGAGATAGCGCGGTATGTGTCCAGATTCCAAGGAAACAGCCAAGTTTTTTGGCATTCTTCTGATAGCGTTCTTCGGCCGCTATTTCTTCGATACGTTTATCATAACGCTCGATTTTTGCTTCCTGTTCCTCATAGGACGCCATGTACTCATTCAGTGTTTCCCGATACATGGGGTCAAGGTTCAGTTTTCTCAGCCAGGTGATATGTTTTATGGTCCACTTGGTTCCTGTGTACTGGCATCCATGGCGAAGAACAAATGCATTAATCTGCTGTTTCAGCTTCTTGAGTGCCAACTTATGGTCATCTCGCATCCGGAGATACTCTTTGACAGCATCATCTTCACCGGTAGGAATATAAACCGGATGATATCCACCGTAACACAGACATTGCGCAATGAGCCGAGCATCCCTTTTATCCGTTTTGATCCGATGGCCTTGCTGTGTCAGCATAGTCGTTGGTGCAAGTATGACACATTTAATTCCAGCCGCTGCAAGCTGGTGATATAGAGTATAACCGAGGTTTCCAGCCTCGTAACCGCATTCAATAGAATAATTGTCAGCAAGACCAAGCTTTATCTTTAGTGATTCAATAAAGCAGATGATTTCTTTGTAATCCGGAGCAACCTGAATTTCACCGAAGATCCGATCTTCTGCTCCGATGGTTGGCTCCATTGCGCATAAAGTGTAGTTTGTACTATGGACATCCATGCCGATTTTTAGTATTCTATTCATAAGGTGACCTCCTTTTGTATGCGGTAATCCCTGTTACCATTGATCTGTTCAATCTATAGTATACAGGTAAAACCACGTTGCTACAAATGTGAGGTCACTTCATATTATCTATGCTGGCACTCTAGTGCCAGTCCCTGTCAAGGCCGCTAAGCGATTCTGACAGCATACGGCGTGTCCACTACGCCTCTATCCCATTCCTTCCGGTTTGGGATTACTTTTCTTAGGATATTTGCGGCCCCGTTGATGTCCGCATTGCTCTTTGTCCCGTCAAAATGTCTGTACCACGACCGGCTGATCCTCTTTCCGGAGAAGACCGGAATCTCTTTTTTCTCTTCCCCTTCTCTTTTTCCGTATACCGGGATCTCGTCCCCTGCCAGGAAGTCAGCTTTCGAGGTATAGCTCTCCTCAATAGAGAGGAAGGCGATGCCCTTTTCTTCCAGTTTATACCTGAGCATGTCCGCAAATACGCAGTAGGGTATCTGCACAAAAACCTGGTTATTGACATGCCCCAGGGAGATCTCCTGCTTCTGGAATACATTATGGCCCAGCACTACAAGATCCACGCCCTGCTCCTCCGCCCATTCGGCGATCTTCCGGCTGGCCTTGTGCATCAGGTCCTTCAGGATGCGGCTGCGCCGGTCCGTCAGATGCCGGATCCTTTTTGTGATGTGTTTCCTGTTGCACTTTTCCGCTTCTGACTTCAGCCGGGCCAGTTCCTTATTGTAGTATTGGTTTGCCGACTTTATGGCTCCTCCCCGGATGAGGAAGGGCCTTGCCCCGAAGTTATTGGCTACGGCACAGAAGTTCCTCACTCCCGGGTCGATGGCCGCGATGCGGAAGTCTCCCTCCCCGGATCCTTCCAGGGCATTCCTTATGGCAGCCTCATCCATGCCGGAAAGTTTCCCTTTCTTTAAGATGCTGTCCGGATATTCCAGAACTGCTTCCACGGTATAGCTGTCATGACGGGGTCTGATCCTCACTTCTTTAAGCCGTCCTCCTTCCGGGGCCGGCCCCATGTCCAGCATCTCCTTTGTCCCGGGGAAACGGATATGCCGCTCTCCCCGGATCCTGCAGATCTGGTTGGTGAGGATGGCGGTACTCTCCGTCCCTTTCTTCTTATATCCAGGCATCCCGGGCCTTCCCGTGAAACGCTCCGGATGGAGACCGTATGCCTTAAGTGCCTCAAAGAAAGACTTATAGTTCCAGAGGAGCCCCTTTAATATCTGCTGGTTTGCCTGGGCGGGGAGTGCCCGGTAGGCAGGGTCTTCCGTCCTCTTCAGGATATAGTCCAGCTGCCCGTAACCAAGCCAGCGGCCTTTCGGCTCATATCTGGTTCCCCTGGTCACTTCCGTGATCATGCGGAAGGCTTCCGACTGGTTCCCGGTGAGGGGTTTTCCTTCTTCCAGGTCCCGGCAGGCCGTGGCATACTGGCGGATGAGGAAATTGGCACGGTTGTAGAGGGCTGCTGAACCCAGGCACAGGGCCGCGCAGTAATCCCTCAGAGGGTTCTTCTTCCTGATCCTGACCTGTCTCGTCCTGTACATATGCCCGCCTCCCATTGACATCCGTGTCGGTTATATATTATACTATGGACGGACAGAGTGTATTCAGGCATCCGGATCCAGTGGGTCATTATCCCTTTTGACCCTTTGGATATCCCGGATCTCCCGTATCTTTAACCTGTCTGTCTATGATCAGATTATACCACACATCATCAGAAAAGGCAAACATATGTTCTGTTTATTTCAAAATATTTTTATCCATTTATATGTCAAAGGAGGCCTTGTATGGAATACCGGAAAAAAGCCCATTCCGTCTTTCTGCTGACATACCATATCGTATTCGTCACCAAGTACCGCCGGCCGGTCATCACGGACAGGATGGGGGATTATATGAAGGAACATGCCGCCTACCTGTGCAGACGATTTAACGGTGAGCTTCTTTCCGCGGAGACGGACCGGGACCACATGCACCTGCTGGTCTCCATGCCGCCCGACATCATGCCCTCACGGCTCATCGGAACACTGAAGACACAGCTGTCAAAAGAAGTCCGGTCTGCCTTTAAAGAGGATGTGCAGAAGTACCTGTGGGGTGATGCTTCCTTCTGGAGTGACAGCTACTTTATCGCCACCACAGGAACAGCCTCTCTGGAGAAGATCAGGGAATACGTCGACAGCCAGAGGACAGAAGAGCACAAAAGGAAATATATCAAGAGTGGCAGGTATGCAAAAAAGAGAAGACAGTAGTTTTCCGTGCAATTCATCCCCAACCGATGCTCACAGGGAAGTGATCAGAGATCTTAAATCTCTGAAATCACATCGGATGGGGTTTTCTTGCT
>JAFRFJ010000016.1:0-61323 GCA_017434385.1 Eubacterium sp. | reverse complement strand
TACTACAAGAAAACACAGTATGTGGCTGCCGGAACCATTGCAGCCATGATCGTCAACGTGATCCTCAACTATATCTGTATCCTGAATTTCGGATATATGGCAGCTGCCTATACCACGGCATTCAGCTACCTGCTCCTTCTGGTGGTACAGGGCTTCCTGGAGTACAAGGTTACCGGCATGGTTATCACACCGATCCATAAGACAGTCCTGATCGCTCTTTTCTACGGAGCAGTCAATGTCCTTTCCATGCGCCTTTTCACCGTTCCCTGGTATCTGCGCTACATGGTCTTCCTTCTGGTGACAGCGGGCGCTGCAATTGTCATGTGGCCGAAAGTAAAAGGTATTCTCGGAACATTCAGGAAGAAATAAATTCTGAAAAAAGACAAAAAATTCCCCTGCCGGGGACTGTCCGTCAGTGACGGCGGCAGCATCGGGCAGGGGTTTTCTTTTTGCTCATTTTATACTTTCAGATTTATTCTACTACAATTTCTATCCGGTCCATGGCTTTAAAAAGAAGATCCTGGGCCTCCTTAAGGGTCTCTCCCCTGGTGATCAGGTGACCGATCCTGTGAGGGCCGACATGGAACTTATGCACCCGGTCTCCGGGCTTGTAGTCGAACTGAACCTGGTAGATCCGGTCATCCGGCGGATTGTGGTCTTCCTGGGAGACGATCACGCCGTCTTTGTCGCTCATCAGAAGATGGCTGGCATTGGGGACGCCGGGTCCGGTCAGATCAAAGGCCGGATCTTCGCCTAACGCTGTCAGAAGAATCTTTTCATAATAGTCAAATCCGTAGTAGATGGCAGTAAGCTCCGCCAGGCAGGTGGCGCCGCAGCGCCCTCCAAGTTCCAGGACGTAGGTCTTTCCGTCTTTGAGGATAAAGTCCGCGTTGATGGCGCAGTTATCGAGCTCCATGGCCCTGACAGCGCCCCGCAGCTGGTCCATACAGTCCTCGATTACAGCGGGATCAAGATCATAGGGTGCGAAATGCCCTATGGGGACACCTGTATCTCCCTGGTAAACATAGTCTCCGTGGGGAAGGATGAATTCGACATTGCCATTGTATACAAAGGCCTGGGCGCCGAACTCCTCGCCCTCGATAAACTCTTCGATCAGGAAATAATCCTTTCTTGTATTGTCTTTCACATAAGCGGCTGCGTCAGCGAAAGCATCATAGGAATCCACACGGATGATTCCCCGGCTCCCCGAGGAGTCCACAGACTTGAAGATCAGGGGGAAGTTCAGTTCCTTTACAGTGGCCGCCATGTCAGGATCGTCAAAGAAAACTTTGCGGAATCTTGCGGAACGGACACCGAACTCCTCGTAGCGTGTCTTCATCAGCATCTTGTCTACGGCGATCCGGGCTGCCTGATAGGAAAGACCGGACAGGCCCATGGCGTCGCAGACCTTTCCGATCGTGATTACCGCAACATCCGTGCCGGTGGTGACGATGCCGTCGATCTGCTCCTCGCGGGCAATGGAAAGGATTTTCTCATCATCCACGGTGTTTTCATAATACACCTTATCTGCAAGGGCGAAACCCGGATAATTCCCGGGGATACTTACAACGATGGTGTAAAGGCCCATGCGTTTGGCGGTTTCAATCAGGGGTACCTGGTAGATCCCCGCTCCGAGGATCATAATCTTCTTCATAATCTGTCTGCCTCCTTGGATATGTTATCTGTGTGCCGTCCGAAGATATGACTTCTCTTACCACAAACTGCGGCAGGCGGTTCATGCCCAGGAACATCCGGCCCAGGTATTCACCGATGAGACCGAGAAAGAGCATGATCAGTCCGCTGAAGAAGCAGATGGCTACCATCATGGATGGCCAGCCGATTGCCATGGACGGGTTGAGTATTTTTCTTATAATGACATAAAGGGCACCGAGTATACTGAGGAAGGAAAAAGCATATCCGCAGTATGTGGACATTCTCAGGGGCACCACCGAATAGCCCATGATGTTGGACCAGAGTCCGATGAGCTTTTTGAAGGTGTAGCCGGACTGTCCCACTTCCCGGTCAAAGTGCTGAATCGGAATACAGCTTATATTTCTGGTGGTCCTCAGGACCAGGCCCTGCAGATGGGTGTAGGGGCTCTGGTACTGGATCACATAGTCTCTTACGAACCGCCGCATTACCCAGTAGCTTGATGTTTTCATATCCCTGGGCTTTCCGATCATGATCCGCACGGTCAGATAATTGACATAGCTTCCGAAATTGCGGAATAAAGAGTGCTTTTTGGACGGATAGTAGCCATAGACCACATCATAGCCCTTCTCTATTTCTTCAAGAAGGAAGTGCAGCTGGGAAGGATGGGTCTGCATATCATCGTCCATGGCGATGATCAGGTCTCCGGACGCATAGTTGAGTCCAGCCATCACGGCGTTGTGCTGGCCTGCATTCTTGGCCAGGGCGATCACCTTGACATAGCTGTGATCCGCTGCCAGCTGATGAAGCTCTCTGATGGTCTTTCCTCCGTCCGGCGAACAGTCGTCCACCAGAAGGAATTCGTAGTCCTTCCTGCCCAGACGTTCAAGCTCGGCGGCAGTCATCTCCACCACCTTGCGTATGGTGGCAGAAGACTTATAACATGGTATTACAATTGAATGTAACAAAATATATCCTCCCCTTACTACTTCTGATAAAATGCTTCGATCCGGTCACAGACAAAATCGATGTCATCAGGCTTCAGTCCGTAGTACATGGGCAGACGGAGCAGACGTTCACTTTCTCTGGTGGTATATACATCCTCTCCGTGGAAACGTCCGTAACGCTGTCCGGCCGGCGCTCCGTGCAGGGGTATGTAGTGGAATACCGATGACACACCATTCTCCTTCAGCCGGGAGATCAGGGCAGAACGGACAGAAAGGTTTTCGGCCTTTATATAAAACATATGCGCATTATGCGTACAGTCTTCCGGAATAAAGGGAAGGCTGATGGCGCCTTTGTCCGCCAGGGGCTTCAGGCGGGCATAATAGTGATTCCAGCTGGCCATACGGTCATTGTTGATTTCATCGGCCAGCTCCAGCTGTGCCCAGAGATAGGCTGCGTTCATATCACTGGGAAGGTAGGAAGAACCTGCTTCCACCCAGGTATACTTGTCGATCTCGCCCCGGAAGAACTTGCTGCGGTTGGTACCTTTTTCCCGAATGATTTCGGCCGCTTCACGGTTGGCGGGATCCCGGATCAGAAGGCAGCCGCCTTCGCCCATGCTGTAATTCTTGGTTTCATGAAAACTGAAGCATCCGTAATCACCGATACTGCCCAGAGCTTTTCCCTTGTAGGAAGCCATCACTCCCTGAGCCGCGTCTTCGATTACCAGAAGATCATGCCTGCGGGCAATATCCATGATGGTGTCCATCTCACAGCCCACACCGGCGTAATGGACGGGGACGATGGCCCGGGTCTTATCCGTGACAGCGTCCTCGATCAGATTCTCATCAATGTTCATGGTATCCGGCCTTATGTCCACAAATACGGCTGTCGCGCCCCGAAGGACAAAGGCATCCGCCGTGGAAACAAAAGTATAGGAGGGGAGGATCACCTCGTCTCCCGGTTTTATGCCGGCCAGCAGAGCAGCCATTTCCGTGGCGTGGGTACAGGAAGTGGTCAGAAGAGCGGCGGGCGTACCTGTCCGGTCTTCGATCCACTTGTTGCACTTTTTGGTAAATGCGCCGTCACCGCTGATCTTATGGCTTCTGATCGCTTCGGCGATGTATTCGGTCTCCTTCCCGGTAAAGGGAGGAACGTTGAATTTAATCATAACTGGTCCTCTTTTCTGTTCGATCAAATCTTTAAAGACAATCAGGCATTCTGCCCGACTCTATAATTATACAGTGAAATGGGTTACATATTCCACCAAAAAATATTGATTTTATTATAACAAAACTTAAGAATTTTATACATATTTTCGTAAGAAAATAGCAAAAAATGCTTACAAAATCTTGACGAATCTGTTTTATATGAGTATAATGTTAAAACACACACTTATTTAATGATTTGGAAATATGACAGACGTAATGAAATCGTAAGAACGTGTTTTCGGAGTAATCCGCAAAACATCAGTGTGAGGAGGACACCCATGAAGAATCTTAAGTATTCTATGGCTGCCATTGCTTTCTGTCTCATGTTTCTGATATCCGCAAAGACATTTCGGGTCGGCGCTCAGGAGATAGAGCCTGTGGCAGCATCAACCAATCCGGAGACCGTAACAGCAGCACCTGTTACAAAGGAAGTCTCTGTCAGCAAGACGCCGTTTATCGACGCATCCAATAACCTGATCCTTCGTTTCGGGTCATTTTCCGATGCCGGTTACCGGTATAAACTCACCAGGAATTCCGACAATAAGTCCGTCAGCGGCACCATAGATAAAGGTGCGACTTCCGTAAAGATCAGCCTGAAGGGAAAGGGCATCTATAAGCAGAACGCAGGTTATAAGCTGGTGGTAACATCGGCTGACAAGGAGAGAAAAGTGACGACCAGGTATTATACCGGCATCTCCTTAAGCGGTCTCACCCTGACCCACAGGGACGATAATTCCGTCAAGGCGGCGTGGACCACCAAGGGAAAGAACTATTATACAGGCTATGTTCTTGATACGTCAAAGACGACCGGCGGCGCAAAGCCTCTTTACAGGAGCTTTGTTTCCGGCAAATCCGGCACAATTGCCGCATCCGGACTGACAGACGGCAAATACTACATTTCCGTCATTGCCTATAAAACAATCGGCAAGTACAAACACTACGGACAGAGACTGACCAAGAGTATCGATTATAAGAAAGGGCTTCCCAAAGTGACAGGCCTCACTGCCGAGCCGGGCAACGGGAAGGCAGACCTTAAGTGGAATCCGGTCAAAGACGCCGAAACTTACACAGTCTACAGAAGTACATCTTCCGGCGGCCCCTATGCCTCTGTTGCAGACAATATCAGGGAGACAGCCTTTACGGATACCAAGGTGACCGGAGGAAAAACCTATTACTATAAGGTCAAGGCATTTAACAAGACCTATACCGGATTTGCCAGCAGTGCCGCTTCTGCAAAAGTGCCCGTAGTAGCAGGCAAGGTCAGCAAGATCGACCTTAAGCTCAACAGCAAGGACGAGCTTTCCGTCTCATGGAAAAAGGTCAGCAAGGCATCCTTCTACCGTGTATATTACAAGGAAAAAATAGAGGGAACCCATTATGCAAAACTGGCAGATCCCACCAGCTGTATTCAGAGTCTTGCCAAGCTTGATCCCGAAAAGACCTATCTGATCGTGGTATATTCCTTTACCAAAGTCGGATCAAAGAGCTACCGGACCAAATCAGGATCCAATGAGATTACCGTCAAGCCCAGGGAGTACATGGAAAAGAACTATAACAAGCTGCTTGCCAGCAAGGTTCGTACCATCACCTACTACAAGACCAAATGTGATTATACGACCCGGAAATACAGCACAGCGACCAAGACAGCCTTTGTCAACTATAAGGGATATACCAGTCCCACCAATTACCTGATCTGGATCAGCCACTATACCCAGCAGGTAACCGTTTTCAAAGGTTCCAAGGGCAAATGGAAGATGATCCGTACCTTCATCTGCGGTACCGGTACAGCCAGAAACCACTCTCCCAGAGGCATCTTCAAGATCCAGTATAAGGAGAGAGGATGGTATTACGTTAACACCAAGGAACTTTATATTTCCCACTATGCAGGAAGAAACTCTTTCCATACCCGTCCTCTTTATAACGGAGGCGGCGTAGCCAACGCTACGATCGGAAGGCCCTGCTCACACGGATGTGTCCGCTGCTATAATGCAGACGCAAAATACATCTACGATAAAATGCCTCTGAACACGACTGTAGTTTCTTATTAAATCAATAAAACAAGGAAGCAAAAAAGAACCGCCGGTACAGACCCGGCGGTTCTTTTCTTTTGCCATTTAAAACTTTATTTTTTCCGAATAGTCTTGAGGATCCGGCCTGCGATCAGCGCCAGGATGAAGACTGCCAGTCCCAGTCCGCTTACCAGGAATCCCAGTTTGCGGCCCGGTAAAGCATAGACCAGCTTCACGCTGTGCTTTCCGGCCGGAATGTGGATGCCCATATACTGGTAGTTGGCTCTGACGATTTTGGCGTCCTTACCGTCCACATAGGCTGTCCAGCCGTTCTGATAGGGCAGGGAGACTACAAGCAGCCGGTCTTTCTCGGCCGTGATGTCACCGGTCAGGGTATTGGTAGTCTGTTTTACATTTTCCAGAGCATGTGCCCTGAGAGCGTCAACCCGCTGGCCGTAATGAGCGACCGGGCGGGAGCAGATATAGATATCCTGCATCCGGATGGCGCCGATGTTGCTGAAGACCAGTTTGGCCTCTTTGACAGGATCCTTGTGGTAGCCCAGATTAAAGACATATTCCTCCTGGTCTGTGGAATAGCTGTCTTTTCGGAAACGCTGGGTATAAGTGACTCCTTTGGACTTAAGCTGAGCATCGATCATATACTCCTTGGATTCGTCCGTCGGGTCCACATATCCCCTGATGACCAGATAGGATTCGCTTTCCGGTTCTGTCTTGAACTTAAATTTCATGGTGGCATCTGTCTTATCTTCGATAATATAGAGGTCTTCCTCCTTCAGCATACCGCCTGATATTTCCACCTTTTCAAGCTCGATCCGTTTTGTTTCGAGGGCCAGAGAAGATGCCTCGGACACCGGGACAGAGGGAGTCAGGTCCTCCTGATCCACGATAGCCGCCATAAGGCCGGCCTCCTCTTTCTGGGCGCTGTTAAGACTCATGGCATCATCGCTTGTGACCTGCGTGTCGTAGCTGTAGCCGATGGGAAGCGCGTACTTGTTTTCATAGATGCTGTATTTGTTGCGGGAGGTCTTCTTTTCAAAGACTTTCTCATATCCGTATGGGATCGTACATTTGTCTTTCCCCTTTTTTCCCAGATATCTGACACTGGCCAGCTCGTTCATAATGGTCCGGAAATTGTAATCGTAAATGGTTACAATGTTCCAGGATGTATTTCCCATCTGCCTGTTATAGTCCACGATGCTGCCGCAGAGGGTACTGGAAAATGTGGATATATCTCTATAGCCCAGCACCATGGAGGAAGAACGCATGGGGGAAGTACATTTGACGTTGGCACTCCGCACCGGTTCTTCCGGATCGTATCCTTCAACCCGGTTCAGATAGCGGAGAGGGGTCGATGTCACATAAGCGTGGGTCTTGCCGGTCGGCACATAGGTTTCCAGGTGGGACCGGGCCGTAATATGGCTTACGCGGGTGATAAAGTGGTTGTCCCCGAAAATCAGGGTCATGAGAATCAGCCCGCACAGGAGATTGACTGCAGTCTTCTTTGAGAGTCTGATCCGGTCGTCGTTTAAGAAGAGAAGGACCAGAAGGGTCACGGTAAGCAGGACAAGGGCTGCCTGGCTTTCCGTTGTGTGGTACTTAAGACCCAGGCAGATCAGAAGTACATAGCCTGCCGTGATTCCGGACATGATCCTTAACTCGAAGCGGGTCAGGTTCAGGAGAGCCTCCAGATTCAGGACCATCACCATAACGATCACTGCCGTAAAAATGTAGCACCAGCGGTTGGTGACGCTGCTGAAGCCGCTCATGGCAAAGCCGCAGACCGGGAGCAGACAGAAGAGAAGGCAGGTCAGGAAGGAAGCCCGCAGGTAGGTCTTGTTTTTTCTTGTAAAAAGAAGGACCAGTGAGAAAACAGCCACGGGAACCAGACCGATCTTCAGCCAGAGGCCCGGCGCGAATGCCGTAGAGATCATGGTCACCGCCAGGTCATAGGGCCACTCGGCACGGTAGAAGAGGGGTGATGCCGTGATCATTTCCGACAGGCTCGATCCGCCGGAACGGCTGGAACCCATGTAACCCCCGAAGGAGCTGACCAGGGAGACGAAGCCGATGGCGGCGCCGATAAAGTAACTCATGGTTATAGTCAGACCTCTCAAAAAGAAGGTCTTGAAATTGCGGTATTCTTCTGTGAAGAGTATCCGGAATACAAAGTAGATTCCCACCGCAATGGTATTCATGTAAAGGAAGTAGTAGGAGCAGAGCAGGGAAATTGCCACGACCAGGGTCATCATAGCCCATCTGCCCTTCCTTATCAGCTCTTCCATGGCGATGACAAGGAGCGGGAAAAGAATCATGGGCGTGATGAACTGGCTGTGCCTTGTCCCGGCAAAAAGGCCGTAGCCCGAATAGGCATAGACCAGACCTGCAAGGCAGGCAGCCCTGCGGCTCTTCTTAAAATAGAGGACCAGACAGGACATGGTGACACCGGTAAGAAAATAACGTAAGATTACCAGGGCACCGTAGGCAGTTTCCACTCTGGACCTTCCGAAAAGCAGGTAGAGCCAGTAAATGGGGTCAAAGCTGTAATTCATGGGTGCCCCGAGGCCGATCCGGAAATCATACTGCATAAAGTTCATGTTGCCGGAAAGGACGGCTTTTACAATAGCCGGCGTTTCGGCTATGAAACGGTAGATCTTCGGTACATACTGCCCCAGGCCGTCATAAAGCCAGATCAGGGAGTAACCGTTGTCGATGTAGGGTACGAAGATCAGGAATGTGACAACGGCAAACATCAGGGTGTAAGCCAGGAAATAGTAGAAGTAATATCTGCCGTTTGCAACGGATATTTTGGATCTTTCGCTCCGCACAAATTCTGCGATCCGGCAGCAGAGGGATACGATCACATTTTCAATGAGACAGTAGAGTCCTGAAAGCTTACTAAGTATAAAAATACATGCGAAAGCCGCCAGGGTACCGCAAAGCAGGAAGCCGGTCTGTGAAAAGCCGGCTGCAAAAGCGGCAGGGCCGATCAGGGCAAAAAGAATCAGGACCGTGACAGTCCGTCTGTTTCTGAAAGAACCTCCCCGGGCCATATGCATGCCGGCAAAGAGAGGGATCAGGTACATCATCAGAGGCACGGCGCCCGCAACGTCACCGCCGATCAGGATTCCGGTCGGTCCGTAGCCCAGCATGCCCTGCGGTATCAGGGACAGGAGGATCCCGATCAGGCAGGCGGCAGCAGGCAGGCGGGGATAACTTCTGCACAGATCTTCCAGCCTGTCATAAAAAAGAGCGCAGATCAGGAAGAGGACAGAAAGCGTAAGGAACACGGAGCCGTCAGCCGGTATCATGATGGCGAAGGTCACTGTCTTAATTGCTTTGAAACATTCTTCGTTATAGAGAAAAACGTGGAGAAAGATTCCGACGATCAGATAGTATACGTAGCAGAAAAGCGCGAAGTCCAGCATGGCGTCCCGGAAAGCTTTTCCTTTATAATTGCTGCGGGTGACGGCAATCTGTAAGCCGGCCGCGAAAAGGATACCGGGAAAGCAGACGGCGCCTGCTGCCGTATATAAAAGAGTCAGCGTGGCAGATGCATCAAAGACATTGTGCAGCAGCCAGAAGACGATAAAAACACTGTAAAAGCAGACGACCAGTTCCCGGAAAAAGGGATCCGTCCCGGCGAAGATCCGTATAGGAGCCGGACGTTTACTGAAATCTGCGGATTGTTTAGAGATTGACATAATCTAATCCTCCTGGGTCATTGGTAACGGCGGCATGGCCGCCCTATAAAAAAAGCTGCCGCAGTGCGGCAGCCTTTATCTTATATATATCGGAACAATTCCTTTGCTTCATCTTTTTTCGCAGTTTCCTTCACATCAAGGATTTCTGCCTTCACAGTCCGGGTACCGAACATGATTTCCAGGACGTCACCGCTTTTGACATTCTGACTGGCCTTGGCCACTTTTCCGTTAACCATGACCCGGCCTGCGTTACAGGCTTCATTGGCAACAGTCCGTCTCTTGATGATACGGGAAACCTTCAGAAACTTATCAAGTCTCATATACTGATCCGTATATTAGCCGTTCACCTTTTCCTTTAAGGATTTCATCGGTTTGAACTTGGGAGCCTTGGAAGCCGGAATGCTGATAGTCTCTTTAGTTCTGGGGTTGATACCCTCACGAGCTGCTCTTTCAACAACTTCAAATGTACCAAAGCCTGCAAGCTGAACCTTTCCGCCCTTGCTGAGCTCATCGCCTACAACATCGATAAAAGCCTTTAAAGCCTTGTCAGCGTCCTTCTTTGTCAGTTCAGTATTTGCAGCGATTGCAGCAACTAATTCTGTCTTATTCATCTTATATCCTCCTGAATCATAATGATAATGGCTGTTCCACCAACGAATAACAGTAATTGTATGGTCTTGGTATTATGGTGAAAGAGCGGCCTCTCCCAATAGTGAAAAGGCTTATAAACAGTGGTTTACTCTCATATTTATATCGTTTTGACCAGTATTTGTCAAGGTGTTTCATGACCTTACAGGAAAAATGCACGGAGGATATTGAAAAATTCAGATAAAACGGTTAGAATGGTAAAAAGAATTATGTATATATAGGCAAATAACGCTCATAATATCAAAAGGGAAGGGACCTATGAAGAAAAAGAAGAAGAACAGTAAGCAGTTCAATAAAAAGTTTAAAAAACAGTTCCTCACCAGGAAATCTCTCATAGTAATCGGCTGCACCGCAGTGATCCTGCTGGCGGTAGCCCTGGGCTGCCTGCATCTTGAGCGGGTCGAGAGAAAAACCCAGGAGCGGATCGACGCCCTCAACACAGAGATTAAAGATATAGAAGATACCAATGAGTCCCTTGCACGGGAAAAAGACAATCTGGATTCCGAAGAATCCAGGAAACGGCTGGCTAAAGAGAGACTCGGCATGATCGAGGAAGACGAGTATCTCCTGCAGGAATCCGGAGAGGAAACAGACAGTTCAGCAAAAAGCGATAAGGCAGAAGACAAGAAGGAAAGCAGTTCTCAGGACTCCGGTGAAGAAGCAGAAGAAGGCAACTGATATTGCCGCTGCCGGGCAAATCCCGGTTGACAAGAGCAACAAGAAGTGTTATCATATTGCACGTTGAATGCGGCGGGATAGCTCAGTTGGCTAGAGCACACGGTTCATACCCGTGGTGTCGCTGGTTCAAATCCAGTTCCCGCTATGTGAAAGGCCCATGTTACATGGGCCTTTCTTTTTCTATAAAAGATGTTTGAAGAATTGCGGAATCTGCAGGGCAGATGAAACAATCCTGACTTATAAGAGAGAGGAGCAAACATGGACGCAAATATCTGGAAAGAGATTGATGCCTATGCCGGGCGCCACGGACTGATCCGCCCCGGGGACCATATTCTTCTGGCCCTGTCAGGCGGCGCGGATTCCGTCTGCCTGCTCCGCTATCTTCTGTGGAAGAGAGAATCAGACGGGATTCTTCTTTCCGCCCTTCATGTGAACCATATGCTGCGGGGCGACGAGTCCGACAGAGATGAAACATTTGTAAAGGACCTATGTGACCGGCTGTCTGTACCTCTCACCATTATCCGTGCCGACATTTATAAGGAAAGCAGCCGGCGCCGCCTTTCGGTCGAGGAAGCCGGCAGACAGGTACGGTATGAGCGTCTCAAAGAGGAAGCCGACAGACTTTGCTGTGACAGGATTGCCCTTGCCCACCACAGCGATGACCAGGCGGAGACGGTGCTCTTCAGAATGATCCGGGGAACCGGGGCTGACGGGCTGGCAGCCATGCCGGCTGTGAGCGGCAGATACATAAGACCTCTTCTTGGACTGCGGCGTGAGAAAATTGAAGATATACTCGGCCGGCTGGGCCAGGAATATGTGAATGACAGCAGCAACGGAGAAGACGCCTACACCAGGAACTATATCCGCCATCACATACTGCCGCCCATGTCCGAATTGAATCCGCGGGCGGTAGAACACATCTGCGCCCTGGCGGACCAGATGAGGCTGGAAAAAGAATATGCCCAAATGCTGGATGAGAGACTGTTTTCTTCCTGCGTCCGTCAGGATGGGGAAGGGATCTTTGTCCCGGAGGAGGCCTTTGTCTCCCTTCACCCCTATGAGAGGATGCGCCTCTGTATAAAGATCATCCGGCGGGCATCAGGGACAGCCAGAGACATGGGAAGAATTCATGCTTCCGGTCTGGCAGAGCTTTTTGATAAAGAAGAAGGAAAACTGCTTGCCCTGCCGGGAGGCATCTCGGCGGTCAGGATCTCAAAGGGAATCCTGGTCGGACCGGAAGATTGGGTGGTCAGAGACCGGAATACAGCTGATCCGCAGCCTGATATGGAAATAGACTGTGACAGCAAGGGCGGGGAAATCCTCCTGGAACAGGAAGGGATCCGCATACAGTACAGGATTCTCCCCCGGGATCAGATCACATACCGAAAAAGTGATTGTGTCAAATACTTTGACTATGATAGAATAAATCGAAATCTGACCCTTCGCAGCAGAAGGCAGGGAGACTACCTGGTCATGGACTCGTCGGGAAGACGAAAAAAGCTGTCCCGCTACTTTATTGACGAGAAGGTTCCTTCTGATATAAGGTGTCAGAGGATTCTTCTTGCGGACGGTTCCCATATCCTGTGGGTGCTGGGAGGAAGGATCAGTGAATACTATAAGATCAGCAGGGAAACAAAGCGGGTCCTGGCCGTGAAGGCCGAAGGGCTTAAGCCCTTTAACAGCATCAGTATACAGGAGGACTAATATGCCGGAAAGAATCAGTGTTTTAATACCGGAAGAAACCGTGGATGAAAAGATAGAGGAGCTCGGAAGGCGGATCAGTGAAGACTACGCCGGAAAAGAAGTACACCTGATCTGTATTCTCAAGGGAGGCGTTTTCTTTGCCTGTGAACTGGCAAAACGTATCACACTGCCTGTGTCCCTTGACTTCATGCAGGTATCCAGCTACGGTGACGCCACCAGCAGTTCCGGGATCGTCCGGATCAAAAAGGACCTGGATGAGACCATGGAGGATAAGGAAGTCATCATCGTGGAGGACATCATAGACTCCGGAAGAACTCTGCATTACCTGATTCCGGTCCTCATGCAGAGGAATCCCAGCTCCCTGCATCTGTGCGCTCTTTTAAGCAAGCCGGACCGCCGGGAAAAAGAAGTGACCATAGATTATCTGGGCTTTGAGATCCCCGATGAGTTTGTCGTGGGTTATGGACTTGATTACGCACAGAAATACAGAAACCTCCCCTATATCGGTGTCGTTCATACCGACGACGAGGAAGAGGAGTAACGGGAAATACACCTTTTAGATAAAAATGTATGAAAGGAGGCTGAATTGAACAACAGAATCGATATCAGCAGAATCGTATGGATAATTCTGGTTCTCTCCGTTCTTTATCTGGGTATGAGCTTCGTGCTGGGCCAGAGCGCTTTCCGGTCCCACAGGGAGTCCTACAGCTATGAGGACATGGAAAGGGATGCGGCAGCCGGAGAGATCATGCATATTGAAGTGATACAGAACACGCAGGTTCCCACGGGTACCATAGTCGTGACTCTTTCAAAAAAAAGACAGGAAACCCTGCATGTGGCAGACGTAAACCCGGTGATCCGGATGGCCAGGGAGAAAAAAGTTCCCTATGTGGTGGATAATGTCCGGAGCACATCCGGCGGACTTCTGGGTTCCCTCCTTCCCTGGGCGGGAATGCTGATCTTTGTGATCATAATGATGGTCATGATGAACAGGACTGCCGGCGGATCCAACAGCCAGATGCTGAATTTCGGAAAGAGCCGGGCCGTCCAGCGCCTTCCCGATGACAAGCAGGTGACATTCCGGGATGTGGCCGGACTGCAGGAGGAGAAAGAAGAACTGGGAGAAATCGTGGATTTCCTCAAAAGCCCCGCCAAGTATGCGGGTATGGGAGCCAGGATCCCCAAAGGTGTTCTGCTTGTGGGCCCGCCCGGTACGGGAAAGACATTGCTGGCAAAAGCCGTTGCGGGAGAAGCGGGCGTTCCCTTCTTCAGCATATCCGGCTCCGACTTTGTGGAAATGTTTGTCGGCGTCGGCGCTTCCAGGGTCAGAGACCTTTTTGAACAGGCAAAACAGAATTCGCCCTGTATCGTCTTTATCGACGAGATCGATGCGGTGGCCCGCAGAAGGGGCAGCGGCCTGGGCGGCGGCCACGATGAGAGGGAGCAGACATTGAACCAGCTCCTGGTGGAGATGGACGGATTTGACGACAATTCCGGCATCATCATCATGGCAGCAACCAACCGGGTGGATATACTGGATCCTGCCATCCTGAGGCCGGGACGTTTCGACAGAAAAGTCGGTGTTACCAGCCCGGATGTAAAGGGCAGAGAGGAAATCCTTGCCGTCCATGCCAGGGGAAAACGCCTGAGCGAGGATGTGGATCTTCATCAGATTGCCAGAACCACGCCCGGCTTTTCCGGGGCTGACCTGGAGAACCTGATGAATGAATCCGCCATAAGGGCAGCAAGAAACAATGCCGGATATATTACCATGGAGGACATCAGGAAATCCTTTATAAAAGTAGGAATCGGCATGGAGAAAAAGAGCAGGGTCGTACCGGAAAAGGAGAGACGGATCACCGCCTACCATGAATCGGGACACGCCATCCTCTTCCATGTGCTGCCGGATATCGGCCCGGTCTACACCGTGTCGATCATCCCGACGGGAGTCGGAGCAGCCGGTTATACAATGCCTCTTCCGGAAAATGATAATGTCTTTAACACAAAAGAAAAAATGCTTCAGGACATCAAGGCCGGCATGGGCGGCCGGATTGCCGAGGAGCTGGTCTTTGATGACATCACCACGGGAGCTTCCCAGGACATCCGCCAGGTGACCGAAACCGCAAGAAACATGGTAGTCAAATACGGTATGTCCAAAGAACTCGGTTTTCTTAATTATGAAGAAACAAGTGATGAGATATTCCTGGGCCGGGATCTGGGACATGCCAAGAGCTACAGTGAGGCCGTGGCTGCCAAGATCGATGAGGAAGTCCGCCGGATCGTTGACGATTGCTATGCGGATGCCAGAAGGATCCTGACAGATTATATGGACGTGCTTCACAAATGCGCTTCCCTGCTCCTGGAGAAAGAAAGGATCAGCAGAGAAGAGTTCGAGGCGCTTTTCGAAGAAGAATAAAAAAAGGCAGGATTATGCAGTTTTTTGTATGTTCTTTTTATAAATGAAGCGGAAAATGGCGGAAAAAGGACGAAAAGTTGTTATTTTTCCATAAGATTTTTTGAAGGATTGCCGAATGTTTATGCACACTGATTATTTTTCATGTGCTATTATAATGGCGTAACCCCCCCAATACATTATAAGTTTGCTGCATTCGGCAGCAACAATACCTTCTCCAATGGGAGCAGCTCCCCCGCTGCTCCTGCAATCAATTTAATGCATGTATAAAGCCAACGAAAAAAGCACGCTTTCAAGCGTGCTTTTTTCGTATATAAGTATTCTGAAAAATCTTTAAAGCTCCCGCGGCAGGAAATCAGGACATCTGGTTCTTTATTCTGCCAGGCGCGGCTCTTCGCCGTCAGGAGTAATATACTCCATGTTAACATAGCCCTTTTCATGGATGTGATCGCCTTCCGTCACTTCCACATAGGCAAATTTAGTCCCTTCAACCTGCTCCAGGATGATCATATGTGTATAAGGGGGAAGAGAAGTGATCGCGCGCGCCCCGCTGTCCGGTCTTTCACGCAGAGTCAGCGACTCGTGCACGTCTGCGTAGTAGAGATTTTCCTTTGTCTCTTCTGTACTTGCCTCTGTGGCCTGCTTAGTGCTTTCTGCAGTGTCGCGGACATTTTCCGGCAGATCGATGGACGAGGCTGCCTGCCGGCTGGGCAGCAGAAAATACAGGCCGATATAAGCTGACAGAATGAAGGCAGCCATAAGAGCTGCACAGAGAACACTTACCAGTAACTTCTTTATCATAGGACACCTGCCGGCAGAGAAATCTGCCTCAAAACAATCAGTGGTCTAATCATTACATCATACATTTAAGGTCCGAAAACCTGACTAATATTGTAGCATAAGCGCCGGTAAAATAAAAGAATTAGTTGACATTTTAAAAACCCTGTTATATGATAAAGCCTGTGTAAAAACGTTGAGGAAGAGAGTAAGCGTTATTCGAAAGGCACAGTGAGGCGGAGACAGTGGAAACCCGCACCGAGTAGACGACGGCTGAAGATCACTTCTGAGTTGTGCTGCTGAAAGGACATCCCGGGTAGGCGGCAACGGTTTCTCACCGTTAAAAGAGAGACATATGTCAGTATGTTAAGGTGGTATATATGATAGCAAGGCTTTCATCCTGTTTACTGGATGAAAGTCTTTTTTATTAAGGAGGAAAACCATGTACAAGAAGGTGTCGGCAAATCTGAATTTTGTCGAGAGAGAAAAGGATACGGTAAAGTTCTGGCAGGACAATGACGTCTTCAGGAAAAGTATGGAGATAAGAGAAGGGGCTCCGGTCTACACATTTTATGACGGACCGCCCACTGCGAACGGAAAGCCTCATATCGGCCATGTGCTGACAAGGGTTATCAAGGATATGATTCCCCGCTACAGAACCATGAAAGGGGAGCTTGTTCCGAGAAAAGCAGGATGGGATACCCATGGTCTTCCTGTTGAACTTGAGGTGGAGAAGCTGCTCGGCCTCGACGGAAAAGAACAGATCGAAGAATACGGACTGGATCCTTTTATCGGTAAATGTAAGGAATCCGTCTGGAAATACAAGGGAATGTGGGAAGATTTCTCCCAGACAGTCGGCTTCTGGGCAGATATGGATGACCCCTATGTAACTTATCATGACGATTATATCGAATCCGAATGGTGGGCACTGAAGGAGATCTGGAAGAAAGGACTCCTCTACAAGGGATTTAAGATCGTTCCCTACTGCCCCCGCTGCGGAACGCCTCTTTCCTCCCACGAGGTGGCACAGGGATATAAGACCGTCAAGGAGCGGTCTGCGGTCGTACGTTTCAAATGTAAGGATGAGGATGCTTATTTCCTTGCCTGGACCACTACACCCTGGACCCTGGCCAGCAATATCGGCCTCTGCGTAAATCCCGGGGAAACCTACGCCAAGGTGAAGGCTGCCGACGGAAAAGTCTATTACATGGCATCTGCCCTGCTCGACACGGTGATGGCACCCCTGGCAGAAGAGGGAGAAAAGGCTTATGAGATCCTTGAGACCATGACAGGAAAGGATCTTGAGTATAAAGAGTACGAGCCCCTTTACAAATGTGCGGCAGACGAGGTGGAAAAGCAGCATAAGAAAGCCTTTTTCATCTACTGCGACGACTATGTAACCATGACAGACGGTACCGGTATCGTACATATCGCGCCGGCATTCGGTGAAGACGATGCCCGGATCGGAAGAAAATATGACGCGCCCTTTGTCCAGATGGTGGACGAACACGGCGTGATGAGACCCCAGACACCCTTTGCGGGCATGCGGGCAAAACCGACGGAAGAAGAGATGGCAAACGGAGCTGTCAGCGCCGATCCTGAAGTGATCAAAGAGCTGGCGTCAAGAGACCTTCTTTTCGCGGCACCCAAGTTTGAACATGACTATCCCCACTGCTGGCGCTGCGACACCCCGCTCCTTTACTATGCAAGGGAGTCCTGGTTCATCAAGATGACAGCAGTCAAGGATGACCTGATCCGCAATAACAACACCATCAACTGGATTCCCAAGACAATCGGAACAGGAAGGTTCGGAGACTGGCTGGAGAACATCCAGGACTGGGGTATTTCCCGGAACCGTTACTGGGGCACACCCCTGAATGTGTGGACCTGTGACGGCTGCGGCTTTATGGACTGTATCGGAAGCCGTCAGGAACTGGCAGAAAAAAGCGGAAGCCCGGAGGCGGCGGAAGTGGAGCTGCACAGACCCTATATCGATGAGGTGACCGTCACCTGTCCGGAATGCGGCGGGACCATGCACCGGGTGCCGGAAGTAATCGACTGCTGGTTTGACTCCGGCGCAATGCCCTTTGCACAGTGGCATTACCCATTTGAAAATAAAGAAACATTTGAAGAACAGTTCCCGGCTAAGTTTATCTCCGAGGCAGTGGACCAGACCAGAGGATGGTTCTACTCCCTTCTGGCAGAGTCGACCCTTCTCTTCAACAAGGCGCCTTACGAAAATGTAATCGTTCTGGGCCATGTGCAGGATGAGAACGGACAGAAGATGAGCAAGAGCAAAGGGAACGCCGTAGACCCCTTTGAGGCTCTTGAAAGCTATGGCGCGGACGCGATCCGCTGGTATTTCTACTCCAACAGCGCCCCCTGGCTGCCCAACCGTTTCCACGGAAAAGCAGTGACGGAAGGACAGAGAAAGTTCATGGGTACCCTCTGGAATACCTACGCTTTCTACATCCTCTACGCAGAGATCGATAAATTTGATCCCACAAAATACAGCCTGGACAAAGAAAATCTGTCCGTAATGGACAAGTGGCTCCTGTCCAGACTCAACACCTGCATCCGCACCGTGGATGAGAGCCTTGACCAGTACAAGATCCCGGAAGCTGCCAAAGCCCTGCAGAGCTTCGTTGACGAGATGAGCAACTGGTATGTGCGCCGCTGCCGCGGACGTTTCTGGGCAGAGGGCATGGAGCAGGATAAGATCAATGCCTATATGACCCTCTACACAGCGCTGGTGTCTGTTTCCAAGGCTGCAGCGCCCATGGTCCCCTTTATCACGGAGGACATTTACCAGAATATGGTGCGTAGCGTGGATCCGGAAGCACCGGTCAGCATCCATCTCTGCAGCTTCCCCGAAGTGGACGAGTCCATGATCGACAGGGAACTGGAGGAGCATATGGATGAGGTCCTGTCCATTGTCGTGCTGGGACGTGCCGCAAGAAACGCTTCGGGTCTCAAGAACCGTCAGCCTCTTGGTACTATGTACGTCAGCGCACCCGGCAGGCTGGATGATTTCTATACACAGATCATCGAAGAAGAGCTGAATGTGAAACATGTCGAGTTCAAGGATGACATTTCCGACCTGGCAAGTTATACATTTAAACCGCAGATGCGGATCCTGGGACCCAAGTACGGCAAGAACCTGGGAGCCATCCGCAAAGCCCTCTCCGAACTGGACGGCGGCGCTGCGAAAAAAGAGCTGGATGCAAAAGGATTTTTGACAATTTCCATAAATGATGCTAATATTGAGCTCATTCCCGAAGAACTGCTGATCGAATCATCGGAGAAGGAAGGATTCGTATCACAGGCAGACAGGGGTGTGACAGTCGTACTTGACACTAATCTGACGCCGGAACTGATCGAGGAAGGTTTTGTAAGAGAGATCATCAGTAAAGTTCAGACCATGCGTAAAGAGGCGGACTTTGAAGTGACGGACCATATCGAGGTCAGTGTCAGCGGAAGCAGCAGAATCTGCGAGATTATGACAACGCACCGTACAGAAATTCTTAAAGATGTATTGGCCGACGAAGTGAAGTTTGACGTAAATGAAGGGTATGTAAAAGCGTGGAACATCAACGGGGAGAAGGTAACGCTTGGCGTCAAACGAAAATAATCAAGGAGGAAACTGCATTGGTTAAGAAAAAACGTTTTGAAAAGAAGAAATTCAAGAAAGAGGTCGAGGCCCAGGTCAGGATGCTCTTCCGCCGTAATATAGAGGACGCCACACCTCAGCAGGTGTATCAGGCAGTTGCGTATGCGGTCAAGGATGAGATCATCGATAACTGGATCGAGACCCATAAAGCATATGACAGACTGGACCAGAAGATGGTTTACTACCTTTCCATGGAGTTTCTTATGGGAAGGGCCCTGGGCAACAACATGATCAATCTCCTCGAGTACCAGGGAATCTCCCAGGCACTCTCCGAGATGGGCTTTGACCTGAACCTGATCGAGGACCAGGAGCCTGACGCGGCTCTGGGTAACGGAGGTCTGGGCCGTCTGGCAGCCTGCTTCCTGGATTCTCTTGCAACTATGAATTATCCGGCATACGGCTGCGGTATCCGCTATCACTACGGTATGTTCAAGCAGAAGATCAAAGACGGATATCAGATTGAGGTACCGGACGAGTGGCTTAAGAACGGTAATCCTTTCGAGCTCAAGCGTGAGGAGTATGCCGTGGAGATCAAGTTCGGCGGCTACGTGGATGTGGAGCCGGGCGAGAACGGAAGGCCGAAATTTGTCCAGAAGGGATACCAGAGCGTTATGGCAGTGCCTTATGATATGCCCATCGTGGGCTACGGCAACCATGTCGTGAACAGCCTGCGTATCTGGGATGCCGAGGCTGTCAACACCTTCAGTCTGGCAGACTTTGACAAAGGTGAGTACCAGAAGGCAGTGGAGCAGACCAACCTGGCCCGCACCATCAGCGAGGTCCTCTACCCCAATGACAACCATATGGCAGGTAAAGAGCTGCGACTGAAACAGCAGTACTTCTTTATCTCCGCTTCCATTCAGCGTGCCATTCAGAAATATAAGAGCACCCATGACGATATCAGGAAACTCCACGAGAAGGTAGTATTCCAGATGAATGATACCCATCCGACCGTGGCTGTAGCAGAGCTGATGCGTATCCTGGTAGACGAGGAAGGACTGGAATGGGATGATGCATGGGCAGTGACAACAAAGACCTGTGCCTACACCAACCATACCATCATGTCCGAGGCGCTGGAGAAGTGGCCCATCGAGCTTTTCTCAAGGCTCCTGCCCCGTGTATACCAGATCATCGAGGAGATCAACCGACGCTTTGTCAACGAGATCCAGGAAAGGTATCCGGGCAACCAGGATAAGATCCGCAGTATGGCTGTCCTCTATGACGGACAGGTGCGCATGGCCAACCTGGCTATCGCGGGAAGTTTCTCCGTCAACGGTGTGGCAAGACTGCATACTGAGATCCTCAAGAAGAGAGAGCTGCATGACTTCTATGAGATGATGCCCGAGAAGTTCAACAATAAGACCAACGGCATCACACAGAGGAGATTCCTGCTTCACGGTAATCCCCTGCTGGCTGACTGGGTGACCAACAAGATCGGTGACGACTGGATCACCAACCTGCCCCATATCGCCAACCTCAAGGTTTATGTGGATGACGAGAAGTGCCAGAAGGAATTCATGCATATCAAATACCAGAACAAGGTCCGCCTGGCCGACTATATCAGAGAGCATAACGGCGTGATCATAGATCCGCGGTCCATCTTTGACTGCCAGGTAAAGAGACTGCATGAGTACAAGCGCCAGCTGATGAACATTCTCCATGTCATGTATCTCTATAACCAGATCAAAGAGCATCCGGATATGGATATCGTGCCCAGAACATTTGTTTTCGGCGCAAAGGCGGCAGCCGGCTACAAGACGGCCAAGCTGACCATCAAGCTGATCAATTCCGTTGCGGAAAAGATCAACCATGACGAGTCCATCAAGGGCAAGATCCGTGTTGTCTTTATTGAAGATTACCGGGTATCCAACGCGGAGATCATATTTGCGGCAGCGGATGTCAGCGAGCAGATCTCCACTGCTTCCAGAGAAGCTTCCGGTACCGGAAACATGAAGTTCATGCTCAACGGCGCTGTGACAATCGGAACAATGGACGGAGCCAATGTGGAAATCGTGGAAGAAGTAGGAGAAGAGAATGCCTTTATCTTCGGACTTTCCGCTGAAGAGGTTATGAACTTTGAAAAGTATGGCGGATACAATCCCAGAGACATTTTCAATCATAACCAGGATGTCCGCCAGGTAATGACACAGCTGGTGAACGGCTATTACAGCCCTGAGAACCCTGAGCTTTTCAGAGATCTTTACAATGCCCTTCTTGACCAGGATATGTACTTCACCCTGAAAGACTTTGATTCCTATAAAGAAGCACAGAAGAGGATCGATGAGGCTTACCGCGATGAGAAGCGCTGGGCGAGAATGGCCATGATGCAGACGGCCTGCTCAGGAAAGTTCTCCTCCGACAGAACCATACAGGAATATGTGGACGATATCTGGCATCTCGGAAAGATTGAACTGCCAAGATAATTCAATAACCGTATTTTTTTGATACGCTTTTTTAGAGTCTTACAGCACAGGACTGAAAATGACCTGTCTGTAAGACTTTTTTTTATCTTTCAAAGACAAAAAATAAAAATAGTTTATGAAATCAGGGGTAAATTTGAAATCAAAATTGGCAAAAATGATTAAAGCATAAAAAAACATTGTGAAATATCGATAATAATTTGCTTTTTTTTGCAATAAAGTATAGAATATAGTCAGCTAAATGTAGATGTTATTGGAGGCGTTATGGGGATCATTGATGAGATTAAGGAAGCTCTGAAAAAAGGGCAGAGTAAAAAAGTCACAGAACTGATCAGAATTGCGCTGGAAGAGGGGGCTTCTTCCCGGATGATTCTGGAGGAGGGTTTCCTGGCAGGTATGGAAGAACTGGCCGCACGTTTCTCAAGAGAAGAAATCGGGGTGCCGGAGATATTGTGTGTTACCAGAGCGCTGGATCAGGGAGTTGATGCACTTCACAGGTACACAGGCAGGCATGAAGTGAAGGAGGTCGGCACGGCTGTGATCGGCACCGTAAACGGAGACCTGCACGACATGGGAAAGAATCTGGTCAAGCTGATGCTGGCGGGCAACAATATCCAGGTGGTGGATCTGGGGGTAAATGTTCCGCCCCTTCGTTTTTTCAACGAAACCATGGCCAGCAAGGCAGAAATTGTCTGCCTTAGCGGGATTATGCCCGGGACGGCAAAAGACATGCGCAACGTCATAGAGGAATTTGAATTCCGCGGCGTGCGGGAAAATGTCTACATTATGGTGGGCGGCTACCATATGGATGAGAACCTTGCCAGAGAAATCGGCGCTGACGCCTATACGACAGACGCGGCTTCCTGCGCGGATATGGCTTATAAATATCTGACTAAAAAGAAAAGAAAGAAAAGGTAACTGCAGAGCATGTCATTGGAGGAATCAAATTTGGTGGGAAATAAAAATATAGATATAAGGGACATCGTAAACGTCGCCGAACTGCAGACTCTGCAGGACAACTGGGCAAAGGCGACGGATCTTGCGTTCGTCACGGTGGACTGCGATGGTACTCCCATAACGGAAATGAGTAATTTCACGCCTTTTTGTCAAAAGTTCCGTAAAACAGCCGCATTTCGTGAGCGATGTTTTTACTGTGATGCCTGCGGAGGAAGAAAGGCAAAAAAGAGCGGAAAGGCAGCGGTATATATCTGCCATGCCGGACTGATCGACTTTTCGATTCCGATCACGGTCAACGGACAGCATCTGGGATCGATCCAGGCCGGCCAGGTTACCAGTACGGACCTGGAAGACCTGAAGCCTGTCATGCCTCTTACCCAGGAGTGGAAAGATGATCCGGAACTGGTAAAGCTTCACGGAGATGTCCGGAAAATGTCGGTGGAAAAGATCAAGGCAGTGGCCCAGATTCTTTATGACAGCTATAACTACTCCGTAGAAAAAGAATATAATAACAAGGTTCAGGCAGAACTGAGGGAAAAGGATTACAAGATCATGAAGGAGGAGAAGCTCCGGATCGAGATGGAGAAATCCCTTCGTGACATCGAGCTGAAAGCACTGCATTATCAGATCAATCCGCATTTCCTTTTTAATGTGCTTAACACCATAGGGAGGCTGGCATTCTTTGAGAACGCCAAGATGACGGAGGATGTGATCTACTCCTTCTCGGACATGATGCGGTATATACTCAGAAAGAGCAGCAGCCCTCTGGCACCTCTGTCTGACGAGATGGATCATGTGCAGAATTATCTCAAGATCCAGAAAATCCGGCTGGGAAGCCGTCTCCAGTACATGATCGACGTGCCGGAACAGTACATGAAGGTAAAAGTACCTTTCATGTCCGTGACGACCCTGGTGGAAAACGCTATCAAATATGCTGTGGAAAGCAAGGCGGCAGGCGGATTTGTAGACATATCGGCCTCAGAGAAAAAAGGCGTATTGTCCATTGTCGTAAAAGACAACGGAGACGGCATGTCCGCGTCCAAGATCATGAGTGTCCTCCGGGGCGACGCCTACAAGAACAGCACGGAGGGGGCTGTAGGTCTCTACAATGTAAATTCACGCCTGATTCATTATTTCGGAAATGAATATGCGCTTGACATAGAAAGCGAGAACAAACCGTCAGCAGGAACCAAGGTAACAATCAGAGTCCCTGTCTATTATGACAAATAATCAGTGAGGGTTACACAGTGTATAAAATATTAATTGTAGAAGATGAAGAACTGGAAAGAACCTCGACGAAAATCTTCCTGGAAGAAAATCTGCTTGATACGGAAATCGTCGGAGAGGCAAAGAGCGGTTACGAGGCCGTGGAGATCCTGGACAGCAAGGAGGTCAACCTCATGCTGGTGGATATCAATATCCCCGGCATGGACGGAATTGAGGTAATCAAATATGCCCGGAAAAAGTATCCGAAAGCGGTGATCATCATCACCACGGCTTACGATGATTTCCAGACGGCACATAAGGCCATCAAGCTGAAAGTGGATGATTTTCTCCTCAAGCCAATACGGAAGGAAACCCTCCTGGAATCCGTAAAAGCCTTCGGCGGAAGACTGGGTGAAAGCGGTGAAAGTGACAGGGGTAATAAATTGCTGACACGCTTTGAGCTTGAATTAAAAAAATGCTCATATAAGGCGTCAATTGACATTTTACGGGAATACGTTGACCAATTATACTTAGAAGAGCGGGATGTCAATGTTATCTCCAAAAGACTGCAGGATGTGGCAAAAACCATCGTCCGGATTGCCGATGAAATGGGGATTGACGACACCAATGAGCTTGTCGTCCAGCGCGAGAAGCTCAAGATAAAGTATCTTCTTTATAATAATAAACATGACGCGTTCAATGAAGTGGTCCGCATGGTGGACATTCTCTTTGATAAAATGAACTTAAAGGGCAAGCTTTCCGACAACGGCATGAGTTCCGTCGTCGATTACATTGAGCGCAACCTGAAGAAGGGGATCAGCCTGGAAGACGTGGCCAACCACGTCAATATCAGCACCTACTATCTCAGCAAGATCTTCAAGAAGGAAATGGGCGTGAACTTTATCACCTACGTGACCGACCGCAAAATGGATCTTGCCAAGGAGATGCTGGTCAATACGGAAATCCCCGTATTAAACATAGCCTTGGATCTGGCGTACAACGAGGCCAACTATTTCAGTAAGGCCTTCAAGAAGAAAACAGGACTTACGCCATCTGAGTATAGAGAAAAATACCGAGTAAGAAAGGGGGGAGAATATGAAAAGATTTAAGCTTTCCACGGAAGTTCTCTTCAGTGAGGATGCCATCGATGCGCTGCTCGACTTCAAAGACGTTCACGCTGTGCTGATTACCGACAAGTTTATGGTCGATTCCGGCATGGCGGACATGATCATCAAGAAGCTGCGCAACTGCAGCCAGGTTTCCGTGTTCAGCGAGGTAATCCCGGATCCGCCCATGGATCTGATTGAACGGGGTATCAATTTCCTGTCTGACAAGGACGCCGATATTGTCGTAGCCCTTGGCGGCGGTTCGTCAATTGATGCTGCCAAGGCAATCGTATACATGGCAAAGCGGGTGGATGAAGCACAGGAAGGCGCGTCGGCGAAGGATGTGAAACTGATCGCCATCCCGACCACCAGTGGTACAGGGTCCGAGGTAACACAGTTTGCGGTTGTTACCGAGACAAAGACAGGGAAGAAGATTCCTCTGATCGACGAGTCTCTGATGCCGGATCTTGCCATCCTTGATCCGGAACTTGTAAAATCCGCACCGCCATTTATCACAGCTGACACGGGTATGGACGTTATCACCCACGCTATCGAAGCCTATGTGTCTGAAACGGCCAGTGACTGTTCCGACTGTCTGGCGGAAAAGGCGCTGCAGCTGGCGTTTGAATTCCTGCCGCGGGCTTACCGCAACGGATATGACATCAAGGCAAGAGACAAAATGCACAGAGCGTCCTGCCTTGCAGGAATGGCGTTCAGTCTTGTAAACCTGGGACTGAACCACGGAATTGCCCATGCCCTGGGCGCAATCTTCCATATTCCGCACGGACGGGCCAACGCACTTGTGCTGGTACCGGTTATCGAATTTAATGCCGACGTGGCAAGAGAGGCAGCAAAACACAGCTCAGATGCTGCAAAGAAATACCAGGCGATTGCCAGGATCATCGGGCTGCCTGCATCGACACCAAAGATCGGTATTGCCAACCTTCTGGCAGAAATCGACCGTCTTATGAAGTATATGGACAGACCCCGGTGTATCACGGAATGCGGCATAAGTCTTGAGGAATTCGAGGCAAATCGTGACGAGATCATTAACCGGGCGATGGCAGATGCATGTACTCAGGCCAATCC
Organism: Eubacterium sp.; assembly: GCA_017434385.1. GTDB lineage: Bacteria > Bacillota > Clostridia > Lachnospirales > Lachnospiraceae > Anaerobutyricum. Next base: position 35,118 of record JAFRFJ010000016.1, on the reverse strand, counting down.
GAGAAAAGTTACGCCGAATGATATCAGCAAGATCCTTGATAAGATAGCAAAATAGTTTCAATTTTTACCTGTTTTTGTGCAAACTATTCTTGTGTTTAATGTCAACAAAGTATCATGGGAAAATATCTGTCTCGTAACTTCAAATGTATCTAAAAACTAAAAATTATATGTACAAGCCAAGTAATTTTGTGGAAATTGCTATATAATTAATTTATCCTGTAAATCAACCAAAGGAAAGTCTGCCAAAAACCAACCCAACCACTGGCAGAACAACACTTTATAAGGAGGTCAATTATGCAGAAAGAAGCTTTAGGAATGATTGAAACCAAAGGATTAGTTGGAGCAATCGAAGCTGCCGATTCTATGGTTAAATCAGCAAACGTAACTCTCGTTGGATACGAGAAGATCGGATCCGGACTGGTTACAGTTATGGTTAGAGGTGATGTAGGAGCTGTTAAGGCAGCAGTTGATGCCGGCACGGTTTCTGCTGACAAAGTTGGTACGGTTGTTTCCAGTCATGTAATCCCGAGACCGCACAATGACGTTGAGAAGATCTTACCACAATAAAGTTAGCCCTAGTCTGATCAATTATTAATGGAGGTATAATTCAATGAAAGATGAAATGATGGCTAAAATCATGGACGAAGTTATGAAGAAAATGGGTGGTTCTGCTTCCGAAAGCCAGGCTGCATGTGAGGATCCGGGTGCTAAGATCAATGCCGGACTTTGCGGACTGACAGAGTATGTTGGAACAGCAATCGGCCATACAATCGGCCTTGTTATTGCTAACCTTGACTACAGTGTTCATGAGTTATTAAAGATTGATCCGAAGTATCGTTCAATCGGTATTATTTCTGACCGTGTTGGTGCTGGTCCCCAGATCTTCGCATCTGATGAAGCTGTTAAAGCTACAAACACAGAAGTTGTTATGATCGAGTGCCCGAGAGATACAGAAGGCGGCGCTGGACATGGATGTTTAGTAGTATTTGGTGCTGAGGACGTTTCCGATGCAAGAAGAGCAGTAGAAGTTGCACTTAGCTTCTGCGAGAAACATTTCGGCGATGTATACGGCAACCCGGCTGGTCACCTTGAGTTCCAGTACACAGCACGTGCAAGCTACTGCCTTGAGAAGGCATTCGGCGCAGTTGTAGGCAAAGCATTCGGTATCACCGTAGGCGCTCCTGCAGGTATTGGTATTGTATTAGCCGATACAGCATCCAAGACAGCTACTATTGATCCTATCGCTATCGCTACACCCGGAAACGGTGGAACATCCTTCTCTAACGAGGTTAACTACTTCTTTACTGGAGATTCAGGAGCAGTTCGTCAGGCTATTATCGGTGCAAGAGAAGTTGGTAAGCAGCTGCTTAAGTCCTTAGAGCCCGATCAGCCGTTAGAGTCTGCTACATGCCCGTATATCTAAGATAGGTATTGAAGCTCTGATTTGAAATATTTTCATGCAGGGTGAGAGCTGCGTGAAGAACCATGAAGTCAGACATCCGGTCCGGTGAGATCGGGTGCCATGAGCTTCCGGACGGAGCATAAATGTCCGGAAGTCACAGAATTGAGAATTTGAGAGGTGTTGAGACCGTGAGAAGTAAACGTTTTGAAGCATTAGATGCTAGACCTGTTAATCAGGATGGTTACGCCAAAGAATGGCCGGAAGTTGGTTTTATAGCAATGAACAGCCCGTTCGATCCTACTCCTTCAATCAAGATCGTGAATGGCGAAGTAGTAGAGATGGACGGAAAGACAGCAGACAAGTTCGATATGCTTGATGCTTTCATTGCTAAGTATGCTATTAACCTTGATTTCGCAGAGGAAGCTATGGCTAAAGATTCTCTGGAAATCGCTCGTATGCTTGTTGACATCAATGTTCCCAGAGCTGAGTGTCTCAAGTATACAACCGCTATTACTCCTGCAAAATTAGTCGAAGTTGTTGGTGACCTGAACGTACTTGAGGTTATGATGGGTATCACCAAGATGAGATGTAGACTGAAACCCGCTAACCAGTGTCACGTAACAAACGTAAAAGACAACATGATCCAGATCGCAGCAGACGCAGCTGAGGCAGCTGTCCGTGGTTTCGCTGAGATGGAGACAACAGTTGGTATCGTTCGTTATGCACCGTTCAACGCTCTTGCAATCATGCTTGGTGCTAACGTTGGACGTCCCGGCATCCTGACACAGTGTGCTGTAGAGGAAGCAACAGAGCTTGACCTTGGTATGAGAGGTTACACCGCATATGCTGAGACAGTTTCCGTATACGGAACTGAGGACGTATTCATGGATGGTGACGATACTCCGTGGTCCAAGGCATTCCTTGCATCCTGCTACGCATCCCGTGGTGTTAAGATGAGATTCACATCCGGTACAGGTTCCGAGGTTCAGATGGGTATGGCAGAAGGCTGCTCCATGCTTTATCTTGAGGCTCGCTGCCTTGGTGTTACAAGAGGTGCTGGTGTTCAGGGTACACAGAATGGTTCTGTATCTTGTGTTGGTGTTCCTGCAGCTGTTCCGGGCGGAATTCGCGCGATCGCTTGCGAGAACCTTATCGCTGGTATGCTTGACCTTGAGAACGCTTCTTCCAATGACCAGACATTTACACATTCTGATCTTAGAAGAGTTGCTCGTTCCATTCCGCAGTTTATCCCCGGAACTGACTACATCTGCTCCGGATATTCTGCAACTCCGAACTATGATAACATGTTCGCAGGATCCAACTGGGATGCTGACGATTATGATGACTGGTGCGCAATCCAGCGAGATCTTAAAGTTGACGCAGGTCTTGTACCGGCTGACGAAGAGACCGTTGTTGCTGCACGTAACAAAGCTGCAAGAGCCATTCAGGCACTTTTCCGCGGCTTAGGATTACCGGAAATTACAGACGAAGAAGTTGAAGCTGGAACATATGCACGTGGATCCCAGGATATGCCTGACCGTGATGTTGTCGCTGACCTTAAGGCTGCAACAGAGATGTTAGAGCGTGGTGTAACAGGTCTTGACTTTGTTAAGGCTCTTTACAAAGAAGGATTCGAAGATGTTGCTGAGTCCGTATTCAACATTCAGAAAGCTAAGGTTGTTGGTGACTACCTGCATACAGCATCCATGCTTGATGATACATTCCATGTAATTTCGGCAGTTAACAGCCCGAACTGTTACGAAGGACCGATGACAGGATATCAGATCAGCCCCGAGCTTTGGGAGAAGATCTCTGATATTCGTACTGCTGTTGATCCGTCTAAGCTTTAATCGGATAAGGAAGGTGAACTATAATGGCAATTGATGAAAGATTATTAAAGAGCGTTATCGCTGAAGTTCTTAAAGAGATGAGCGCAGCTTCCGCAGCGGAAGGCGAGTCTTATGAGAGCGAGGGCATGAAGATCACTGAGATCGGTGACGCTGAAAAAGGCACAAACCCGAACGAAGTTGTATTAGGCCTTGCACCTGCATTTGGCGCTTCCCAGACAACAAACATCCTTGGAATCCCCCATGCTGATATCGTAAAAGAAATCATGGCTGGTCTCGAGGAGGAAGGCGTTTCCTGCAGAATCGTTAAAGTTTACAGAACATCCGATGTATCCTTCGTAGCACATGATGCTGCAGAGTTATCAGGATCAGGCATTGGTATTGGAATTCAGTCCAAAGGTACTACTGTAATCCATCAGAAAGACCTTCCGCCGCTGTCTAACCTGGAGCTGTTCCCGCAGTGTCCGCTGATTGACCTCGATACATACAGACAGATCGGAAAGAATGCAGCTCAGTATGCTAAGGGTGAGTCACCCAGTCCGGTGCCTGTAAGGAACGATCAGATGGCAAGACCTAAGTATCAGGCTTTATCCGCTGTTCTTCATATTAAAGAGACAGAGCACGCAGATAGAGATAAAGCTCCTAAGGCTCTTAGAGTCGAATTTAAATAATCGGAGGTGTCGAAGTGGATCAGGAATTATTAGTAAGACAGATTATGCAGGAAGTCCTCAAGAATATGAAGGGCTCTCAGGCTGCTTGCGAGTGTGAAGGCGCAGTAACAGTTGAAGATTATCCGATTGGAGAGAAAAAGCCTGAGTTAATTAAGAGTGCATCAGGAAAGACCCTGGATGAGTTAACACTTGAAGGTGTTGTTAACGGCACATTAACTGCAAAAGATTTCCGTATTAGAAAAGAGACACTTGAGCTTCAGGCTCAGGTAGCAGAGTCCGCTGGACGTGGATTCTTCGCTGTTAACTTAAGAAGAGCCGGTGAGCTTATTCCGGTACCGGATGCTCGTCTTCTTGAGATCTACAATGCTCTTAGACCTTATCGTTCAACGAAAGCTGAATTATATGCAATCGGCGATGAGCTCATTAACGAGTACGGTGCAGTTGTATCCGGTAACTTCGTAAAAGAAGCTGCTGACATCTACGAGAAACGTAATCGTTTAAAAAAGGCATAAGTTGATTAAATCACGGAGGTATAATCGTGAAACTAGTTGCGGGCGTTGATATTGGTAATGCTACAACTGAAAGTACAATTGCCAGGATCGATGGAAAAAATGTTACGTTCCTTGCCAGTGGCATCACGGATACTACAGGTATCAAGGGAACGAAACAGAATATTCATGGCGTTTTCAGATCATTGAAGAATGCTCTGGACAAAATCGGCCTTGAGACAAAGGACCTTGATGAGGTTCGGGTCAACGAGGCTGCTCCGGTAATCGGAGATGTTGCCATGGAGACGATAACCGAAACTATTATCACAGAATCTACGATGATTGGACACAATCCCAATACCCCTGGTGGTATTGGGATTGGTGTTGGAATATCTCAGATGATAGACCGACTTGACAAGGTCAAAGAAGATACGGATGTGATTGTAGTTATTCCGTCACGTATTCCCTTTGAAACCGCAGCTTCTATTATCAACAGATATGATAAAGTCCTCCATATCACAGGTGCCATTGTCCAGAGAGATGATGGCGTTTTGATTAACAATCGTCTGAACAGAAAGATTCCGATCGTCGATGAGGTTGGAATGATCGAAAAGGTACCGCTTGGCATGTTATGTGCCGTAGAGGTTGCCCCGGTGGGCGGCGTTGTTGAGGTACTTTCAAATCCATATGGAATTGCAACCTTGTTCAAACTCTCATCAGACGATACAAAGTCTGTAGTACCGATCGCAAGAGCGCTGATTGGAAACAGATCTGCGGTTGTAATCAAAACCCCCGAAGGAGATGTCAAGGAAAGACGTATTCCGGCAGGGTCTATTCAGATTATTGGTGCAAAAAGAAAGATTACCGTAGGCGTAGACGAGGGAGCCGAGAAGATGATGGATGCTGTAAGAAGCATTCCTGAAATCGAAGATATTAAGGGCGAACCCGGAACAAACGCCGGCGGCATGCTTGAAAAAGTGCGCCAGGTCATGTCAAATCTTACAAACCAGCATCCTAAAGACATCAAAATACAGGATCTGCTTGCTGTAGACACCTATACACCACAAAAGGTCAAAGGCGCTCTTGCCAACGAGTATACACTCGAAAGCGCTGTAGGTATCGCAGCCATGGTAAAGGCAGATAAACTTCAGATGCAGATGATTGCTGAGGAATTGACAGAAAGATTAAGCATACCTGTATATGTTGGCGGTGTTGAAGCTGATATGGCTATTAAGGGTGCGCTGACAACCCCGGGTACTGACGTTCCGCTTGCCATCGTGGATATGGGCGCAGGCTCTACCGACGCTTCTATTATTAACAGTAAAGGTGAAGTAAAGCTTGTTCATCTTGCGGGCGCAGGCAATATGGTCACATTGCTGATTCAATCTGAGCTTGGCATAGAAGATTTTGATGTGGCAGAGGATATTAAGAAATATCCGCTTGCCAAGGTTGAAAGCTTCTTCCATATCAGACATGAGGACGGAACAGTTCAGTTCTTTGACGAACCTCTCGACCCCAACCTTTTCCCCAAGGTCGTTCTTGTAAAAGGCGACGGAACCTTCGTACCTCTTGAAGGTCTGGATTCCATGGAAAAGATCAGAGTCGTGAGGACAAATGCCAAAAAGAAAGTGTTTGTAACAAACGCGATTCGCTCGCTAGTGAAGGTCAGCCCGACCGGAAATGTCAGAGATATCGCCTTTGTGGTGCTAGTAGGAGGGTCAGCACTTGATTTCGAAGTGCCGACTTTGGTAACAGACGCACTTTCACAATACAATATAGTAGCTGGCCGGGGAAATATTCGTGGTTGTGAGGGACCCCGGAACGCAGTTGCTACAGGACTTGCAATGTCTTGTGCTGAGAATTAGGAGATTAATATGGAAGGATCAAATACAGGTTTGCAGAACAAACCTTCAATCAAAGTATTTTTTGACTGCGACCATCTTTCCGAATCCGACTTCAGGGATGTCCTGCTGGGCATTGAGGAGGAAGGAATCCCGTATGATGTTCAGCCCAAAAACATTTCAGATGTCCTGGAGCTTGCCTATAAGGCCAGTATAAGTTCGAGAATCGGAGTCGGAGTTGGAATCAGTAAAGAAGGAATTGTCCTTCAGTATGAGAAACTCAAACGTGAGGCTCCGCTGTTTAGAATTAAAATTTATCAGACAGATCAGTATCGCAACCTGGGATCTAACGCGGCAAGGCTCGTGAAAAAAATGCCCTTTAAATCCCTTGACTGACTGTCAAAAATCTGAAATGTAAGGAGGTGTGAAGGTGGCTGGAAAAAATGCAGTAGGTTTCGTTGAAACTTTTGGACTTGCCGCAGCAGTTAATGCGGCAGACGCAATGGTAAAGGGCGCTAATGTCAAGCTTCTCGGATACGAATATACCAAGGGCGACGGCATGTGTACTGTAAAGGTTGAAGGTAATGTCGGCGCAGTTAAATCTGCGATCGCTATCGGCAAGCGCGCTGCGGAAGCAGTAAACGGTACATTAAGCGGAACAAAGAGTGTCGTACTTATGGCACGTCCCGCAGACGGAATGAAAGACATTATGATCTATAATGGCGAGAACGTCGGCGGTGAGATCGCATTGGCAAAAGGTGTTCGCCCGAAAGCTACAAATCGTCCGGCAGTTCTGGTAAAGAACTGGAAGCCGAAAGAAGCTCCGAAAGCAGAGGAACCGACTGAAAAAGCACCTGAACCGCCTGTAGTTGAAGATCTTAAAGAAGAACCTGTTGTAGAAGCTTCCGTAGAGGAAGCACCTGCAGAGGAAGCTCCTGTGGTAGAAGTTCCCGTAGAGGAAGCTCCTGTTGCAGAAGCACCTGTAGAGGAAGCACCTGCAGAAGCTCCCGCAGCAGAAGAACCTGTTGCAGAAGCTCCCGTAGAGGAAGCTCCCGCAGTTGAAGTACCTGTAGCTGAAACTGTTCCGGCAGAGGAAACACCTGTTGCCGAGGCAGAACCGGTTAAGAAAGCACCTGCAAAAGAGGGTTCTTCAAAGAAGAAAACATCAACAGGGAAACGTAGCAAATCAAAAAAGAAAAAGGGTTCTGACGAATAATCAGAAGTCTGATCAAAGATAATGACAGCCGGACAGCTGCTCCGGCAGCTGTCCGGCTGCATAAGATTTTCGCCGAGGAAATCTAAATAGTAAAGGATCATATGAACGATTATAACAATATATTAATCGGATTTTCCGAGCTGATCAGGAATGAAGAGTTTCTTCCTTATGAGGGGAACCTGAAACTGGGAGTTGACCTTGGAACCGCAAATATTGTTCTATCGGTGGTTGATGAGAATGATACTCCGATTGCCGGTGCGACTTATCCCTCCTCAGTTGTGAGGGACGGGATTGTGGTAGACTTTATGGGAGCATCCAGAGCAGTCCGCAACATGAAGGCGAAACTTGAAGAGATGATGGGCGTGGAGTTTCACGAAGCGGCCACAGCAATTCCTCCGGGAATCATCTCTGGAAATGTCAAAGTGATCTCAAATGTTGTCGAGTCCGTTGGACTTGATGTCATCAATGTAGTGGATGAGCCGACTGCGGCAGCATCTGTACTGGGCATAACCGAAGGTGCGGTAGTTGACGTAGGTGGCGGAACCACCGGGATCAGCATCCTGAAAAACGGAGAAGTAATCTTCACGGCCGATGAGCCTACGGGAGGTACACACATGTCCCTCGTGCTGGCAGGAAGCCTTGGATGTTCTTTCGAAGAAGCAGAGAGAATCAAAAAAGATCCCAAACAGGAATTACTTGTATTTCCGGTTGTGAAACCGGTAATTGAAAAAATGGCGGCCATTGTAGCCCGCTTTATAGAAGGTTATGACGTGGACGTCATTTATGTAGTAGGCGGTGCCTGCAGCTTCAAGCGCTTTGAGGAAGTATTCGAAAAGCAGATCGGAGTAAAGACACTCAAGCCTAAAGAACCATTACTGGTAACACCACTGGGAATTGCAATGAATTGCATTAAACAATAGGTGACATAAATGATGAATAAAATTGATTTTGAAAATGCGCTTATGTCAACCATTGTGGACTATATTTCAGATCAGGTCATTCTGAGATACATGAGTGCTTATAAAAAAGCCGCAGTGCTTTTTACAGGCGCACTGATCGGTTATACGGACGCTGTGGAGTCTTTAAAGGCTTTAAAGGAACAGGGCTGGCAGTTGACGGCAGTTCTTTCCAAAGCTGCAGGGGAAGTACTTACCGAGAAACGTATCAAAGATGATATCGATCCGGATGCCATTTATGTTGAAGGCGCTCCGGTTAATGGCAGACAGATAATAAGTGATGCACAGTTTGTAATCATTCCTGCTCTTACGATCAATACGGCTGCCAAAACAGCAAATTGCATTAATGACAACCTGATCACTAATATGATCTTTTCGGCAATGGCTGCCGGCAAGCCCGTTGTGGCAGCAATCGACGGCTGTTGTCCCGATAATAAGGTCAGAGAGCAGATCGGCTTTAAAGTATCTGATGCTTATAAAGCAAAAATGAGAAGCAACCTGGCAGACCTTATCACATATGGTATCGTGCTGACCACTGCGGAGAACCTGTTTACCAAAGTAGAGGATGTCTTTACTTCAGGATTCAAGTTCCCCGATTTGGGACTTGCAGATGAGCCTGAAAAGCCTGTTCACGGACCCAATACATGCGGATGTGAGAACGAGGACGGCAGCTTAAGCGGCCAGGCATTCATCGATAAAAAAGTGATCGGCAGGATTGATATTTCCAGATATTCAGGATGCAAAACTATCATTGTGAGAAAGGATGCTATTATTACCGGACTCGCAAAAGACGCAGCAAATGAACGTGGCATAATGATTGTCACAGAATAAGTAGGTGAAGACATGTATTTAGGTAAAGTAATTGGCACAGTAGTTTCTACTATCAAAGTACCGAGTCTGACAGGCTGTAAGTTCCTGATCATCGAGAAAATCAACCAGGATCTGACAGCAAAAAAACAGACAGAAATTGCCATTGATACTGTTGGAGCCGGAGATGGTGAAACTGTTATTATTGTAAAAGGCAGTTCCGCCCGGAAGGCCGGCGGGAAAGATCCTGATGGTAAGAATAAGGAAATTCCTGTGGACGCAGCCGTTGTTGGAATTGTCGATACAGTAGAAATTTCGCAATGCTAAGGGTGTGAGTCGATGGCAAATATCTATACGAAGACCGGCGACAAAGGAACGACAGGACTTTTCGGCGGATCCAGAGTCGGAAAAGACAGTCTGAACGTGGATGTGTACGGCACGATCGACGAGGCTATTTCTAACCTTGGCGTTGCGCTTTCGCAGACAGAGTCACCGGATATAAGAGAATACATAAGCAAAATCCAGAACAGGATGTTTATGGCCGGAGCCGAATTCGCCAGTGACGAAAAAGGCATGGAAATGCTCAAGGACAAGATCAGCGAAGACGACATCAAGTATCTTGAAGATATCATTGACAAGTCTACCGAGATTGTCGGTCCCATGCGTGAATTCGTTGTTCCGGGAGTTAATCCTTCCTCCGCAACACTACATGTTGCACGCACTGTAGTAAGAAGAGCGGAAAGAAAGATAACAACGTTGGCGAAACAGATTGAAGTTCGTGATGAGCTCAAGAAGTATATCAACCGTCTGTCTGATGCCTGTTTTGCAATGGCCAGGATTGAAGAGGCCAGGGCACAGCAGAAAGAAGTAGACGAGTTGAAAGAACAGGTCAGGAGCATTGTAAAAGAGATGTTGGGTACTGACGATGGGGAATGTGTTATGGATATGTCTTTGGAAAGTGTAAAAAAGATGGCTGACTTCGCGGTAGAAAAAGCCAAAGAGATCGGTGTTCCTGTTGCATTCTCAGCAGTGGACGCAGGAGGCAATCTTATTTATTTCCAGCGTATGGAAGGAACACTTCTGATCAGTACAAAGGTTTCTCAGGATAAAGCATATACTGCCTGTGCTTTAAAGTGTCCTACTTCTGATCTTGCCGACGTGACGAAACCAGGTGAGAGCCTGTGGAGTCTTCATAATTCAGGCGATGGCCGAATTATATGCTTCGGAGGCGGGTATCCGATATTCTCTGATGGCCAGATAATAGGGGCTATTGGAGTTAGCGGAGGAACCGCTGATGAAGATATGGCAGTTGCTACATATGCATTAGAAAAAATGCAAGGAGGAAAGGCATAATGAATATTGACGTTGAATTAATCGAAAAAGTCGTTAAAAAAGTCCTTAACGATGTGGAAAACGGCTGTTCATGTGAAGATTACGGCTATGGTATCTTCGATACAATGGATGAGGCTATTGAAGCGTCCGCAAAAGCTCAGAAAGAGTTTATGAACCATTCTTTAGCTGACAGACAGAGATATGTTGAAGGTATCCGCGAAGTCGTAAACGACAAGCAGAACCTTGAGATCATGAGCAGACGTACTGTTGAGGAAAGCGGCATGGGCAAGTACGAGCATAAACTCATTAAGAATCAGCTCGCTGCCAATAAATCTCCGGGCGTTGAAGATCTGGTAACAGAAGCTTTATCCGGTGATGATGGATTAACTCTGATTGAGTACTGTCCCTTTGGTGTAATCGGTGCTATTGCTCCTACAACCAACCCGACAGAGACAATCATCTGTAACTCCATCGCCATGCTTGCAGGCGGAAACACAGTAGTATTCAGCCCGCATCCGCGTTCCAAGGGCGTATCCATTTGGTTAATCAAAAAACTCAATGCAAAGCTCGAAGAGCTTGGTGCTCCGAGAAACCTCATTGTTACAGTAAAAGAGCCGTCTATCGAGAATACGAACATTATGATGAAGCATCCGAAGGTTCGTATGCTTGTTGCAACAGGCGGTCCCGGAATCGTAAAAGCAGTTATGTCTACCGGTAAGAAAGCAATCGGCGCCGGTGCAGGTAACCCGCCTGTAGTCGTTGACGAGACAGCTGATATCGAGAAGGCTGCAAAGGATATCATTAACGGATGTTCTTTCGATAACAATCTTCCCTGTATCGCAGAGAAGGAAGTTATTGCTGTAGACCAGATCGCAGATTACCTGATCTTCAACATGAAGAATGAAGGTGCTTACGAAGTAAAGGATCCTGCAGTAATTGACGAACTTGTAAAACTCGTTACAGTTGAAGGCAAGAAGCCGGTTACAGATTTCGTTGGAAAGAGTGCACAGTACATTCTTGACAAGGTTGGAATCAAGGTTGGACCGGAAGTGAAAGTTATCATCATGGAAGCTCCGAAGGATCATCCTTTCGTTCAGGTTGAGCTGATGATGCCCATCCTTCCGATCGTACGTGTTCCTAACGTAGACGAAGCAATTGATTTTGCTGTAGAGGTTGAGCACGGAAACAGACATACAGCAATGATGCATTCAAAGAATGTTGACAAGCTTACCAAGATGGCTAAGGATATTGAGACAACGATCTTCGTTAAAAATGGTCCTTCCTATGCCGGAATCGGTGTTGGCGGAATGGGATGTACTACATTCACAATCGCCGGACCTACTGGTGAGGGCTTGACATCCGCTAAGTCATTCTGTCGTAAGAGACGTTGTGTATTACAGGATGGTTTCCATATCAGAATGAAATAATGACGAGGTGAGCTAAATGGAAAAAAACCTTATTGATGTAATCGCTAAATCTGGTATTGTTGGTGCCGGCGGTGCAGGTTTTCCTACTCATGTCAAAATGAATGCTCAGGCTGAATATGTAATTATTAATGGTGCTGAGTGTGAGCCGCTTTTGAGGGTAGATCAGCAGTTGATGGCAATTGAAACAAAGAAGATTCTCGATGCAGTCGCTCTTTGTATGAAAGCTGTCGGTGCTACTAAGGGTGTTATCGCTCTGAAGGGCCACTATGAAGATGCTATTAATAGCTTTAATCAGTTATTAGGGGAGTATGAAGGCATTAGCCTTCATCTTCTCCCTAACTTCTATCCGGCCGGTGATGAACAGGTTACGGTATATGAAGTGACAGGAAGAATTGTACCAGAGGGTGGCATTCCTCTGATGTGTGGAGTAATTGTTTCCAACGTTGAGACAATGCTCAACATTTACAATGCTTACTATGAAGATAAACCGGTAACGGATTCCTACGTAACATTTGCCGGAGAGGTTAAGAACCACATCACACTGAAGCTCCCCCTGGGAATGACAGTGAAAGAGGCACTTGACCTTGCAGGCGGCGTAACCGTTGACGGACCGTTTGTTGTAATCAACGGCGGCCCAATGATGGGTAAGCATGTTCCGCTGGATTCCAAGATTACCAAGACAACAAAGGGACTGATCGTACTTCCGGAGAGTCATCCTCTTATCCAGGATGTCAAGCTGGATATCAACAGACAGCTCCAGCTGGCTAAAACAGCATGTTGTCATTGCAGCCTCTGCACAGAGGTTTGTCCGCGTCACATGATTGGACATAGAATTATGCCGCACAAGACCATCCGCTTCGCAAGTTACGGAAGCTTATGTGATGGATCTGACACACCGATGATCGCATTCCTGTGTTCTGAATGTCGTCTCTGTCAGTATGCTTGTATCATGAATCTCGAGCCCTGGAAAGTAAATCATGAGCTGAAAGGCATCATGATGAAACAGGGCATCAAGAATTCGTTGCATAATCAACCAGAAGCTGTACATCCGTTGAGAGAGTACAAGCGATTCCCGATTAAGAAACTGATCGCTCGTCTTGGACTTACGAAATATAACGTAGCAGCTCCTTTACAGGATTTACCGAAGGAAATCGATCATGTATCGATTCCGGTTGGCCAGCATATCGGCGCTCCCGCAGTTCCTTGTGTAGCTGTAGGAGATAAGGTAGAGAAGGGTGATGTAATTGCCCAGCCTGCAGAAGGTAAATTAGGAGCTTGTATCCATGCAAGTATTAGCGGTACAGTCAAGGCAATCGCTGACGGTTGTATCTCAATCGAGAAATAAAGGATGGTGTTTATACAGTGAAAAAAGCAATTGGATTCGTAGAACTTAAAAGCATTCCTGTAGGCATCCAGACAGCAGATGAAATGGTAAAGGCAGGTAATGTTGATTTGTTGCTGTCTAGTCCAATGTGTCCTGGAAAGTATCTGATTATCATTGGTGGACAGATTGGTCCGGTAAAAGCTGCTATGAGCAAAGCTGAACTTGTTGCAGGCATTTATCTGATCAATACACACATCCTTGATAATATCCGTGAAGAGGTTCTTCCGGCGGTTGCAGGCGTTACTGCAACAAAGGAAATCCAGGCAGTTGGCGCAATTGAGACAATCTCTGCATTAACAGCTGTAATCGCAGCCGATGTTGCTGTAAAGGCGGCAAATGTAAGTATTGTTGATTTAAGGATTGCCAGAGGATTAGGTGGAAAGGGATATTTCATCATCACCGGTGAAGTATCAGCAGTAAGAAATGCTGTGAATGCAACACTTGCAAAACTCGGCGTTAGTGGAGAGGTTACATCCACATCCATTATCCCGCGTCCGCATCCGCAGATCAGAGAAACCTTACTGAAATAATCAGTTTCCACATGAATAATTGATACTGGGGAGGTTGTTTTCAACAGTGAGAGCAGCCTCCTTACGTTTGTTTAAAGGAGACATTATGGGAAAAGCTTATATTCCTCTGTCAGAGGCGAATAAAAAAGCGATTCTTAATTTCATCGCTATGTGCAAGATGAACGGGCTTGAAGGAGAAGCTTCACCCACATTCAATTTTAAAGATATCAGGGAGGACCTTGGTACTGTTATTTTAGATCTCTATTATGATTTCAGAGGGATTGATGTTCCCTGCTGGAAAATCACAATTAAGACAGATACAGAGTGCCGTATCCACGATGACCAGCCGGCTGTCGAAGGTGAGACCTACAGCTACGTGGATACCTACCAGATCGCCCAGGGATCAACAGAATTTGAATACCAGAAGTCCAGATTCAGCGTATTCGCATTCTAGGATCGCAGTGGATTTTTCTCTATGAAAACTGAACTTTAAAACGAAAGCACCCGGCAGACCTGTCATCAGTCTGCCGGGTGCTTTCGTTTTTATAGTATTATTAAAGTATTATATCTACTGTATATCTACTGTAAAGACCTGTGTTTCTTTGTAAGAGCTATGATATCCTCCACTGCCTCCTCAAGAGACCGGTACTGATCCCATTTTTCAAAGAGAAGAGCATCTATGTTAATTGAAAGGAACTTTGCTCTTGTTCTCAGATCATTATCTTCAATGCAATCAAAATCCGCTGTATCCATATTTCCACAGACCCTGCTGAAGTTGGCGCAGGCTGCAAATCCCAGGAACTCATGAAGGATATCCATAGCAATGGAATCTCTGTAGCGATAGCTGTCGGAAAGTTTGTATTCCAGCTTGGCATCTTTATCCCAGTATTCAAAGAAGTACTGAATATAATAATGATAGCCTGTCTGGAAAAGGGTCATCACATAAGCATAGTATTCCTTTCTTGCTTCCTCACTTTCAAAGGGGCGGAAAGCAATGGAACAAAGCTGTGAGATAAAGTTGGCAGCCAGGAATCCAAGATCATAGGATAAAGGAGCGCTGATGGGGTATTCCATATCAATGACCTTGAGATGCTGGTCATCCGCAAATATATTGGAAGTATGGAAATCGCCGTGAATCAGTGTCTCGCTTTTGCTCATAAAGAGATGACGGAGACGATAGCGCTGCAGCTGCAGATTATTGTCATATTTGATCGATTCACAGTATTCTTTAAAAGCAGGTCCACATGCGGGATCGTAATCATCTGCTCCGAAGATTCTGATGAATACAGTATCTTCCATAAGATTACGCATGTCGGCATCCATAAAATGCGCGATCATTTTACGGTAATCATCTACCGGAAGATAAAACTCGGAAGTATAGAAATGTGTTGCTGCCAGGTACTGGGCAAACATTCTTGCCAGGTTGGGGAAGCGGTGATTCTCATTCAGCTGGAAGCGGATCAGTTTCAGATTGGAAACGTCTTCCATTACAATGACATGATTTTCCGGATCACCGTAGTATACCTCAGGTACATATTGAGGAACAATCTTGCTCCGCATTTTCATGATCTCGTACTCATACTCACTGCGCTTGGGTGTGACTTTGAGAGCGCCACGCCGGCGAAGGACTGTGGCTGTCTGCTTAACGATGCAGGAAGACTGGCCGTCCCGGAGACGGAAAATATAATTGCAGTATCCGTCACCTTCTACTTCCTGGCCAAGCTCCCCGTCACCAATCTGGATCACTTCTACAGGATCATGGAAGGACAGAGAAGGAACATGCCGGTTTACATACTCTGTAACATTCTCTTTAGTTAAGGAAATCATGTATGCACCTCCGGTCAGTCAGACTCTCTAATAACCTTTGTATATATGGACTCCACAGTTAAAAGATCATTGATAAACTCATCAATTGACTCGTATGTTTCCCACTTGTTGAGCATGACCCAGTCAACTATGATAGACAGACATTTGGCATTGTGTCTGTCTACATAATCAGGGATATCATCATAGTCGGGATAAGCAACCTCTGCAGTAATCCTGCCCAGCTGGGCACTTGCTGCGAAACCGATAAACTCTCTAAGGGTTGTCTTTCGGAAATCATCTTCCAGCCCGTAAATGTTCCGGTATACTTCCTTGGAATCCTCATGGCAGTAAGTGATAAAGTACTCGCAGAATTTGTTATAAGTATCCCTGATAACAGAAATACAATAATCTTTATAACTCTTTCTTTCTTCCTCGGAGAGGAAGGGACGGAAGGAGGCACACTCATACTGGGCAATAAAGTTAGCCAGGAAATAACCCATATCATAAGCGAAAGGACCGCAGAAGGTATACTCCATGTCGATCACTTTGCACTCATCCGGTCCGGCAAATATATTGGAAGTATGCAGATCACCGTGAATCAGACACTCGCCCTTTGTCATAAAGAGATGACGGAGCTTCTGTCTTGCAAGAAGTACATTGGGATCCGCACAGATCTTTCTTGAGAACTGTTCAAATTCGGGATCCAGGGGTTTCCCGATGGTATCTTCGGGAACAACGCTGGTCAGGAACATAACGCAGTCCATGATATTGCGCATGGTCGTGTTGGTAAAATACACACTGAGTTCACGGAAGGACTTTCTGTCAAGATAATACTCGGACGTATAGAACTCCGTCGCTGCCATATAGCGGGCAACCTGATCTGCCAGCCTGGGGAACTGAACGCCCTGAAGCAGCTGGAAGCGGGATATTTTCAGTCTGGAAACATCTTCTGTTATGACGATGCGATTTTCATCATCACAATAATACACATCCGGTACAAGATCCGGCACAATGGCTTTGCGAAGCTGCATGCTCCTGTACTCAAGGTGAAAGCGATTTTCGTCAACCTTGAAGGAACCGAGCCTGGATGTAGGCAAAGTCTGCTTTACGATCAGGGGATGCTTCCCGTCGGAAATGCGGAAAACATAATTGATAAAACCGTCACCGTCGTCTTCCGCGGAGCCTTCCCCAACGGCGGAGATGGTGACAGTTCCTTCCGGATCAAAGAAATCAAGCTTTGACACCACATAGGAGAGTAAGTTGTCTTTATTTAATTCAAGCATAGACAAGTTCCCTCCTTTGAGCTGTCATCGTTTAGTCATAATAATCGTCTGCGTAGCGGGCAGCATTATCCTCTGCATATTTGTCGGCGACCCGGTGAAGATTGTCCATAAGTTCATCGATACCTTCTCCGGTGTAAGCGCTGACAGCATAGATGGTCTGACAGCCTGCCAGTTCCAGATAGCGGGCTGCCTGCTTAGGCTTGGACTCCGGATGGTCGATCTTTGTGATAATCCCCACGACCGGCTTGGAAAACTTGGTGGCGGTACCACCTGAGAACCAGCAGTCATCACTGCTGGAATCCTGGACCAGCCCGATAATGTCAGCATCGTGGGATGTGATGGTCAGAGACCCCCAGTATCCCCTCTGCTGCATGTATTCTCCCGGCGTATCAATAAAATCGCCCACGTATTCTACTGCCTGTGTTTTGTCGTACTTCAGCTCCTCATGCTGCAGGCGCTGAATCAAAGTGGTTTTTCCGGTCGCGGAAGGGCCGATCAGCATGATGATCATGTTTTCGTAATAGCTACGGTATCGAAACCAAGCTTGTTATAGAAAGTAGACAGGACGCTGTTCAGAGCGGCTTCCACGTTGGCAGTGGTTCCGACAATGATAACAGAGCCTGAGAAACGGTCTACAAAGCCCAGTTTGATCGTTGCTGCCTTTGTACAGATATCGGCTGCGATAATGGTAGCCTCCGAAGGCGTGATGGTCATGATACCGATGGCGTCATGATACTCATCGGGAAGGCCCAGCTTTTTATAGACAGAAGCTTTAGGCCTGGTGACCATATGAGCCAGCGTAATCTGCTTGCCGGGAACGTATTCCTGGATCATACGCGACTTGTCTTCTGCGCCGATACCGTTGTTTATCATATCTCTGGTCATAATTGCTCCTTTCCTGGAATGCAACAGACACTTAAAAAAACGCATAGTTCTACATAAAATATTATAAGCAAAAAAGAGCTGTCAGTAAAGGCAAATTAGCCGTTAAATATAAGTACTCTTTTGTGATTTTCCCAGTTTGGGTACGTTTTTTTACAGCCTTGTAACAAAAATGACACTACTTATGGTTTATTCGTACCAGTCTGTTGTGATATACTATGAATAATTCTTTTTCGGGGAGAGATGCGCTACGAATTATGTATATATTGTCCGCTGTGCAGACGGAAGCCTTTATACCGGATGGACGACGGATCTTTCAAGACGGATCAGGTCCCATAATGAAGGATGCGGAGCAAAGTATACCAGGAGCCGGCGCCCGGTGACACTGGTATATTATGAAGAGGCGGATTCAAAGAAGGAAGCCATGCAGAGAGAGTATGCGATCAAGAGACTTGACCGCAAAGAAAAGCTCTCCCTCATTGAAGGCTTTGAAGGAGAGCAAAGGAGAGGCAGACCTGAAAACCCCAAAGACAGGGACTTTCAGATCAGAAACGCATACATAAAGATATAGTGGCAGATGCTGCCGCCCATCACGAAGAGATGAAAGATCTCGTGACTTCCGAAACATTTGGGCAGACGATTAAAGACCGGCAGCTTCAGACCGTAAAGGATGCCGCCGATGGTGTAGACGATACCGCCGGCCAGAAGCCAGCCGAAAGCAGCAGGGGGCAGATCTGTAAGGAGAGACCTGAATACGAAGATGCAGGCCCAGCCCATGGAAATGTATATGATGGAGCTGACCCATTTGGGACAGCCGATGATAAAGATCTTCAGGATGATCCCTGCTATGGCTGCGGCCCAGATGAAGACCAGAAGGGGAATCCCTTTTGCCCTGTCCAGAACAAGCAGGCATACAGGCGTGTAGGAGCCTGCGATCAGGACGAAGATCATGGCGTGGTCCACTCTTCTGAGAGCCAGGTTGACAGCCTTTGATATGTCAAATGTATGATAGCTGGTGCTGGCCCCGTAAAGGAGGATCATGCTGCTGATGAAGATGACCATGGCGGCAACAGCAGTGGCATTAGATGTTCCGACAGCTTTTCCTATAAGAGGGAAGGAAAAGACTACCGCTCCGACCAGAGCGATAAAGTGCGTAATGGCACTGCCGGGATCTTTTATATACTGAATAAGATGTCTGTTCATATGTAAAACCTCCTTATTGTGATGTCCTTTCATGGCTGAAATCAGGAAATTCAATATAAGAAACAAGGTAACATAGTATTAAATACTACTTCTGGAATGATTTAATACTAGCACTAATGAAAAAGAAATGCAAGACCACAGCCGGTTTTTTTTAGACAAATTTCGGGAAATGTGGAAAAAGAGGGATGCAGATGAGGATTGGACTGGCCCAGATGGATATTCGCTGGGAGAATATAAAGCACAATATGACCAAGGCAGAGCATTTTTTCCGGGAAGCGGCCGCGGAGAAGGTGGATCTTCTGGTATTTCCGGAGATGACCCTGACCGGCTTTTCCATGAATGTGGAAGTAACCGGCAAAAGATGGAAGGAGCAGGTCGGTTTCTTCCGGGGCATGTCCAGGGAGTATGACGTTCCGGCTGTGTTCGGCTACAGTATGCCGGTATCAGACCGGCTGCTGGAGGAGCATCCTGACTGGAATCACTATCATAACCGCCTTGGTTTTGTGGAAAAGGGCGAACTCCTGATGAGCTATGCCAAGATCCATCCCTTTACTTACGGACTGGAAGGAAAGTATTATCAGGGAGGCAGACAACTCCAGACCCTGCAGTGGAAAGGAATAGGAGTCGGCGCATTTATCTGCTATGATCTCCGCTTTCCCGAGATTTTCCAGATTGTGTCCGATGACTGTGAACTGATCCTGGTCATCGCAAACTGGCCCGGATCAAGAGTACATCACTGGGACTGCCTTCTGAAAGCCAGAGCTATGGAAAACCAGTGTATTGTGGCAGGTGTAAACCGTACCGGCGAAGGCGACGGGATAGTCTATAACGGACATTCTGCCGTTTACGGACCTGACGGCGAGTGTTATTCGGAAGTATGTGAAGAAGAGAAACTGGTGATAGCTGACGTGGATCCTTCCCTGATGCAGGGTATAAGGGAGAATTTCCCTTTGAAAGTGGACAGGCTGGAAGAGTTTTATGTTGACTTGTGGCAGGAAAAGAGAAAGATGAAGAAAAACAGGAGATAAGTATGCAGGATATGGCAGAGCGTCTGGGAGCTCTTTCTCTGGCGGAAAAGGTACAACTTTATATATTTCACACGGATCCTGTCCTGAACCTTCAGGCTCTCTATACGGACCGGAGCGCCAACTATGTCACACCGGAGGAGCCGGTGGCGGGTGATAAGGTGAAAATCCGTTTCCGGACTGCCAGGAGCAATGTGTCAGGCATTGTCTTCTGTGCCGGCGACGAGGAGATTCTGATGGATCTGGTCGAGAGTGACGACCTCTTCGACTATTATGAAACAGAGATCAGTGTCGGGACTGAGGAAATTTCTTATTACTTTGCCGTTCCCGTCGGAGGAAGCGGATTCTGCTATTATACCAATGCCGGCATCTTGACCACACCGGATCCGGAAAAGGCCTTCCGGATCGTGCCGGGATTTTCCACGCCTTCCTGGGCAAAGGGAGCTGTCTTTTATCAGATTTACGTGGACCGCTTTGCCAACGGGGATCCTTCCAATGATGTAAGAGACAGAGAATACATTTATATAGACCGGCCGGTTCACAAGGTGGAGGACTGGTACCGGGCACCCGAAGAAATGGATGTGGGCAATTTCTACGGCGGCGACCTGCAGGGGGTCCTGGATCACCTGGATTACCTTGCGGACCTGGGGGTGGATGCCATTTATTTAAACCCCATATTTGTATCTCCTTCCAATCATAAATATGATATCCAGGATTATGATTATATCGATCCCCATTTCGGCAGAATCGTAAAGGATGAAGGAGAAACACTCCCCCAGTGGAATGCCGGCAATACCGATGCGTCCGGTTACAAATGCAGGGTGACGGACCCGGAGAATCTGGAAGCAAGTAATGAATTCTTTATACATTTTACCGAAGAAGTTCATAAGCGGGGGATGAAGGTGATCCTGGACGGAGTTTTCAATCACTGCGGTTCCTTTAATAAATGGATGGACGCGGAGCGCATTTACGAGAACAGGCCCGGATATGAAAAGGGTGCCTTTATTGATGAAGCAAGCCCCTTCCGGCATTTCTTCAAATTCTATGACAACCGCTGGCCCTATAATGGGGACTATGACGGCTGGTGGGGTCACAAGACGCTTCCCAAGCTCAATTACGAGGAGTCGGATAAGCTCTTCCACTACATCATGCATGTGGGTCAGAAATGGGTTTCCCCGCCTTATAATGCGGACGGCTGGAGACTGGACGTGGCTGCCGACCTGGGACAGACCGAGGAATATAACCACTATTTCTGGCGGGAGTTCCGCAAGGCGGTCAAGGAGGCTAACCCGGAGGCGGTCATTCTTGCGGAGCATTACGGGGATCCTTCCTCCTGGCTTGAAGGAGACCAGTGGGACACTGTCATGAATTACAATGCTTTTATGGAGCCGGTGACATGGTTCCTGACCGGCATGGAGAAGCACAGTGACGAGAGAAGGCCGGATCTTAAAGGGAATGTACAGGCCTTCTGGGATGCCATGCGGTATCATATGTCCAGAATGCAGTACCCCTCTCTGACTACGGCTATGAACGAACTTTCCAATCACGATCATTCCCGCTTCCTGACCAGGACCAATGAAAAGGTGGGAAGGATCGGCAGTCTGGGCGCCCATGAGGCGGACACGGATGTCCATGTGGAAGTCATGCGCAATGGCGTTATCATCCAGATGACCTGGCCCGGCGCCCCCACCATCTATTACGGTGACGAGGCCGGACTCACCGGCTGGACGGATCCGGATAACCGGAGAACCTATCCCTGGGGCAGAGAGGACCAGAGCCTGATCCGTTTTCACAGGCAGATGATACGGATCCATAAAAAACAGAGAGCCCTGACGGAAGGGTCTCTGAAAGACCTGTCCACCGGCAGGGAAGGAGTTCTGGCTTACGGGCGGTTTACAGGATCAGAACGAATTATTGTTGTGATCAACGGCAGCGGGGAGGACCGGGATGTGAGGATCCCCGTCTGGGAAGCCGGCCTGAACAGAAAGGAAAAGCTTTCTTCTCTGGTGATCAATACCAGGGAAGGATACGACTTTTCGCCGCTGATGTTCCCTGTCAAAAACGGTATTCTGTCTCTGTCCGTACCGGCCGGGGGCGGAATGGTGCTGAAGGCATCCACGAAAGAAAAATAGCTTGCTTTTTTACTGTAAATCATATATAATGTGTATCGTTCGGGACTGACGTTCCGGCGTATATGGGTGGATTCCCGAGTGGCCAAAGGGGGCAGACTGTAAATCTGTTGCAACTTGCTTCGGTGGTTCGAATCCACCTCCGCCCATCAGAACAGGCAGGTATGGCGATCGCTGTACCTGCCTTTTTCTTATACGGGGGGAATTAACTGATATAAAAGGATAAAAAAATTGTGTAATATTTATACTATTTTTCTGCTGTCGGCCCTTGTCAGGCAAAAATTTATCGTAATGTTTTATTGAAAACCACATAGATTTGGTCTAAAATAGAGTTAGGTTATTTTGACTTATTATTGCATTAAATAATATAAAACATTTGGGAGGTATCTACAATGTTAACAAAAATGATAGAAAGCCTGAAAAAGAACCCCCGTACAATCGTATTTACCGAAGGTACAGACGCAAGAATTCTGGATGCTGCCACCAAGCTGACAGCTGAGGGAATTCTGGGAGTTATTCTTCTCGGCGTTGAAGACGAGATCAAAGCGGCTGCCAAAGAAGGCGGATTTAATATTGACGGCTGTCAGATGCTCGACCCGGCAACCTATCCCGAGATGGATGCCATGGTTGACGAGATGGTTAAGCTCCGTAAGGGTAAAATGCCTGAGGACAAGGTAAGAGCAGCCCTTTCACATACAAATTATTTCGGAACCATGCTTGTTAAGATGGGCAAGGCTGACTGTCTTCTGGGCGGCGCTACATATTCTACCGCTGATACAGTTCGTCCGGCACTTCAGCTGATCAAGACAAAGCCCGGCAACAACATTGTAAGCTCCTGCTTCATTATGGTACGCGGCGATGAGAAACTGGCTATGGGTGACTGTGCGATCAATATTGATCCTTCAGAAGATGATCTGGTTGAGATCGCAATCGAGTCCGCAAGAACCGCTAAGGTATTCGGCATCGATCCCAAGATCGCAATGCTTTCCTATTCCACACTGGGATCCGGCAAGGGCCCGTCCGTAACAAAGGTTGCCAATGCGACAAAGAAGATCAAGGAAGCAGCTCCGGACCTGCTTGTAGAAGGCGAGATCCAGTTCGATGCTTCTGTGGCACCGGAAGTTGCAAGTATCAAGTGCCCGGGTTCACCGGTGGCAGGACAGGCTAACACCTTTATCTTCCCGGATATCAACGCTGCCAACATCGGCTACAAGATTGCAGCAAGACTGGGCGGATTTGAGGCAGTAGGTCCTGTTCTTCAGGGACTGAATGCTCCGATCAATGACTTGAGCCGCGGATGTAACGCAGATGAGGTTTATAAGATGTCCATCGTAACTGCAGCACTGAGCATTCCGGAAGAAGAGGAAGTAGATGCTGACGATGTTGAGGCAATCGTAAGAGCTGTTGTTCAGACTATGCTGGAAGCAAAGAAACGCGGTCTGGATAAATAATTTTACTAAATAAAAAGATATGAATGAAAAGCTTTGTCCGGCTTGCCGGACAGAGCTTTTTCTATATATGGAAAAGGAGTGCGGGCATGGATTTTAAGAAGGAATACCGGGAGAAGCTCCGGACGCCGGATGAGGCGGTTTCGGTGATCAGAAGCGGAGACTGGGTGGATTATACAAGTGCCGCAGGAAAACCTGTGCTGCTTGATCAGGCTCTGGCCCGGAGGAGGGATGAGCTTTTTGATGTAAAGATCCGTGGCAATCTGATGGAGGGACCTCTGCAGATTGTGGAGTGCGATCCCTCTCAGGAGCATTTTGTGTATCACAGCTGGCACTGTTCCGCTTACGAGAGAAATCTGTGTGACAGGGGACTTTGTTATTATATCCCCATGGTATTCCACAATAATGCGGCATATTATGAGTACTTTCTGAAAGTTAATGTGGCCATGGTCGCAGTAACGCCCATGGACAGGCACGGATATTTCGGATACTCCCTCAATACAGGCGTAGCCGGACCTATAGTGGAAACAGCCGATATTGTCATTCTGGAAGTGAACGAGCATCTCCCCAGGATTAACGGTGGATATGGAGAGTGCATACACATTTCCGAAGTGGACTACATTGTGGAGGGAGAGCATGAGCCATTTCCGCAGGCTGCTGCAGCTGAACCTTCGGATGTTGACCGGCAGATTGCGGCCCATGTCATTGAAAAGATCATAGACGGCTCCACACTGCAGCTGGGAATCGGGCGGATTCCCAATGCTATCGGTGAGCTGATCGCTTCATCGGATCTTAAAGATTTGGGAATGCATACAGAGCTGTGCTCTGATGCCTATCTCAGTATGTACAGAGCAGGAAAGCTCACCAATAAAAAGAAGACCATCGACCGGGGCAAAGGAGTTTTCGGTGTTGCCATCGGTTCATCACAACTCTATGACTGGCTGGATGATAACCGGGGAGTTGCGGCGTATCCCCTGGAGTATGTAAACCGTCCTTATGTCATTGCCCAGATTGACAACATGGTTTCGATCAACGGCTGTGTTGCCGTGGATCTTTACGGGCAGGTGTCCTCGGAAAGCTTTGGGTCAAGACAGCTGAGCGGAACAGGCGGCCAGCTGGATTTCCTGATCGGGGCTTCCGCATCCAAGGGCGGCAAAGCCTTCCTCTGCATGCGTTCCACCTATAATGACAGGCAGGGAGAAAGACATTCCAGGGTCCTGCCCCAGTTTAACGGGGATATCATTACATCGCCCAGAAGCCAGGTTTATTTTATGGCCACAGAATACGGTGTGATCAATCTGGAGGGGCGTTCTACATGGGAAAGGGCCGAGGGAATCATATCCATTGCCCACCCTGATTTCCGGGACGAGCTTATCCGGGAAGCGGAAGCAAGGAAAATCTGGAGGAAATCCAACAAAAAAGGATAGTAAAGCAGGAAGATGCAGAGCAGACAATCAGACAGGATTGTGGCTCTGCATTTTTTGTATTATCCTCATATATCCAAGAAAATGAATCTGATACAGGCCGGAAAGGGGCAGTGAAAGCCGCTTTCACCGCAGCTGGCGGAAAGTAAGGCGTGACGGACCTTTTAAAACAGAAGAATCGTCGCTTTATGGCGAAATTATAGTTGAGAGATGTCAAAATTAAAGTTCAAACTGCAATAATTAAAAATAAAAAGAAAAACTGATATGGTATAATTTACTAAAATCTGTACGTTTGCTCATTTATCAGTTGATGTACACCATTCGTCAGTAACATGATGGTCAGGAGAGCGGTATGAATATTGGTATTTTAGAAAGTGATGAGAAAGTAGCTAATCAGCTAAAAGATATTATCAATAGTAAGTATCCTCACTACCAGGTTAGTCTTTGGAATAAGGAGGAGGATCTTAAAGCGGCAATCGTGGAAGGCGGGATTTATAAGATCCTGTTTGTTTCGCTTGGCAAGAATCCTGTTGAACTGATTGACTATACTGCCAGACTCAGAGATCTGCAGGAGAACATGAAACTGATTTTCCTGGCAGAACTGAATCCGGCCATATATGAAACATTCCGTGCCAGACCCATCTATATTCTGTCAAAAGAAATTGATTCCAACCGGGTCGAAGACTCACTGGAACTGGCATTAAAAGAGTTAAATCAGTCCAAAGAAAAGAATTTTACTGTTATTAATAAACAGGGGATTTTCACAATTCCTTACACTAAGATTTACTATGTGGAAAGTGATAAAAGGAAGCTCAATATCTATGGGCATGACGGTTTGATCAAGACGATCAACCTGAAGATTTCAGACTTCCTGAAATATGAGCATGGAAGCTTTTTCCTGCAGTGTCATAAAAGTTATGCCGTGAATCTGATGCATATTTCGCAGCTTGAGAAGTATGAGATCATACTGCAGAACGGCATGCAGCTTCCGATCAGCCAGTCCAGATATATGGACACGAGAGCCGGATATCTTACTTATCTCGAAAATGAATAATATGTTTAAACCTAAAGGGGGCGCATCACATTCAACAATTTGAATGTGATGCGCCCCCTTTTGTCTTTTTCGTGATAAAAAGCCGGATTCAGTCCGTCAGAAAGGTCTGCCAGTCGTGGATCATCTCATCCACATTTTCCAGAAGCTTGGACATGCGCCCCTCGTCAAGATCAGGCACACAGATTCCTCCGGTGCAGAGTACATCCTTCCCCGATATCCGGCAGAGGTTTTCAGCCGTGTAAATGCAGAGATAGGGAACAGGGTCTTCTTCCGCCGTCATGATTGTCGTCTCGCACTCGGCAGGGTCACTTCCTTCGATAAATCTGGAAAACGCGGTACACATGAGCCCCGGTGTCTGCTCACTGGTAAGAAGGACGTGAAGGTCTTCTCCGACAGGTGTGATTTCCATCTGAATACGGGTAAAAAGCAGAACTCGATGAAATTTCATGATTTCCTCCTGAAAAGTGTATGATTACTGCAAAAATTTATATCAAAATTTTTACAATTATATTACAATGTGACCTGATTTATGATATACTATATCACACAGAAGCCTAAATGTACATGACAGGACGACGGTGGTGGTCCTATTCCGGCCGGGGATTTGGAATTATGACGGATAACAGATTTTCAGGAGGGGAAGAGGATGAATAATAAAAGTATGTGTAGATTTCATATGATCGTCTGCCTGTCGGCTATGCTGGCCCTGGCTTTTCTGTTCGCGGGAGCCGGTCGTTTAAGCGTCAGAGCGGAGACCATAAAGGAGGAACCGCTTACCAGCGACCTGACTTTGATTTCCGGCGGCGTGAAGCTGGATTCGAAAAGATGGATCCAGTCTTATACAAAGGACAGCAAGTATTATTATTTCATTCAGATGACCAACCCCTATAAAGGGCATCTGAGGATCACAAGAGTGAAATACACCGGATTCGGAAAATACTCCAGAGATCATATGGATCTTCTCTACTTCGGTCACGGAAGCAGCCTTGACTGCGCCTGTGTCGGCGGAACCACTTATCTGTGGACCGGAAGTGATGCCAGGAGTAATTCGGATGTGTCCAGGAGTATTTCCTGTTTTACATACAGAAAGAATGCGGTACTGCGCCGCCATTCATCCATACGCTACCGTATCCCCAAAGGGAAAAAAGGAAAATATGTGACCAACGTATATCCTGCGGTAAGCGAGGATAATAAAAAACTTGCCGTACGTTATACATACAGAGGAAAACAGTATTTCCAGATTTATAACCTTACGTCAGGAAAGAAGATCAACACCAGAAAGCTGATCAAGCAGCGCTCCGTTTCAAAGACGGCAGGAGATTTTCAGGGGTTTGACCTATACAGAGATACGATCTACACCATTGAAGGAAGTCCTACCAAGCTTTTCCTGAGCGGTTATGACAAGCGGAGAAAATTCCAGCCAACGATTATCCGGACCTGTAATTACAGGAACGGGCGCAAGACTTCACGTGTGATTCGCGGCGCGGCAGGACTGACATTCCGCGAGCCGGAAGGAATAAGAGTCTCAAGTGGAGGCAGTATCCAGATTATGTTTGTTTCGGATAAACTGACAGACATGTCCTGCAACATCTATCAGGTGAAATAGGAGGCCTGTCCGAAACTGCCAGATATAATTACGGAATGAATCAAAGACGATGTGCCGGACTCCCTGGTACATCGTCTTTACGAACTTTATGACAGAGAAAACCGGCGGGCAGCCTGCCGGCGAACAGAAATCAGGAGGGGAAAATATGCCTAAATGGTTGGACCTGAATCAGGTTGCGGATGATGAGTTTCCGTCCAATAATGAGAGAATAAAGACCAGTATCATCCTGGATGATATAGAGGATTCCGAACCGGGCAATGACCCGGAAAGTGCTGAGAGCAGTTTCCGGCAGCCGGCA
The DNA here is from genome assembly GCA_017434385.1 of Eubacterium sp. Classification (GTDB taxonomy): domain Bacteria; phylum Bacillota; class Clostridia; order Lachnospirales; family Lachnospiraceae; genus Anaerobutyricum. The sequence continues at coordinate 7,080 of JAFRFJ010000016.1, read as the reverse complement.
TCGGACAGCGGAAGTTCAGGCGGAGCTTTTGCATCCGCCGCTGCGGAGGAAGACTTCCTTGACGTGATGGAGCCGGCCAAAAAGAGTATGACCATCTTCTTCCTGATCGATGTATCGGGAAGTATGAAAGGAACCAAGATCGGCGCCCTGAACAGTACTATGGAGGAACTGCTTCCTTCCCTGATCGGTGTGGGGGAAGCGACCACACAGGTGAAGATTGCCGTGATGAAGTTTTCCACCAATGTGGAATGGATCACGAAGACACCGGTAAGGATCGAACAGTATCAGTACTGGGACCGCCTGGAAGCAGACGGATTGACATTTATGGGCGATGCTTTTCTGGAACTGTCCAGAAAGCTTTCAAGGTCTTCCTTCCTGAATGCGCCTTCTCTTTCTTTTGCTCCTGTAATCTTTCTCCTTTCTGACGGGTCACCCAATGATGACTGGAAAAAAGGCCTTGAGACCCTGCGGCAGAACCGCTGGTTCCAGTATGGCCTGAAGATTGCCCTGGGTATCGGATCCGAGGTGGATATGGATGTGCTGCGTGAGTTCACGGAGAACGACGAGCTGGCGGTGCAGGCAAAGAATGCGGACCAGCTCAGAGACCTGATCAAGCTTCTGGCTGTCACCTCATCCCAGATCGGAAGCCGCAGTCTGGCTCTGGTGGATACCGGAGCGGGGGCGGGACAGGCACAGAGTCTTGCCCGTGCCAAGCAGCAGGTGCTGGCGGAGGAGATCCGGTCAGGAAAGAAAGATATTCTCGGGGAAGCAGTAGATCTGGATTCTGTTGATTTTGACGAAGGATGGTAGAAGCATGAGAGAGTTAAAAATCGGTGAGCGCGTTCCACTTGAGGCAGGCGGAGAGGCTGTTGTGGAAAAGGAACTGGGCCGGGGAGGACAGGGTATTGTCTATCTTGTCCGCTACCGGGGAAGATCCTTTGCCCTCAAATGGTATTTTGTCAGCAGAATGCGTAATCCGGAAGCCTTTCGGAAGAACCTGAAGAGAAATATTGACGACGGACCGCCGGAGGGCAGCGATCAGTTTATCTGGCCCCTTTATCTGACAAAAACAAAGAAGAACGGCGCTTTTGGCTATCTGATGCAGGTGGCGCCTTCTGATTATGAGTCTTTTACAAATATATACAACGGTTACCGTTACGAGAAACCAAGAGCCAAAGGGCAGCCTGCCCGCCAGGTCAAGGTCCGCTTCGCGTCCCTGGATGTCATGATTACGGCGGCCATCCGCATTGTCATGGCTTTCCGCGCCCTGCATATGTCGGGCAAAAGTTACCAGGACCTGAACGACGGCGGTTTCTTTGTGAATACCAGAACCGGCGACATCCTGGTCTGCGACTGCGATAATGTGGCGCCGGACGGGGAGAACTTCGGCATCGGCGGAATGCCCGGCTTTATGGCTCCGGAAGTGGTCCGGGGCGTGGCAAAGCCCGGCGTGCTGACAGACCGCTATTCTCTGGCTGTGGTACTTTTTAAAATGTTCTTCAGGGGCGATCCCTTGGAGGGCAGGAAGGTATTGCAGTGTGTTGTGATGACAGAGGAAAATGACCTGATCCACTACGGTAAGGATCCGGTCTTCGTATATGATCCCAACAATGACAGCAACCGGCCTGTAGCCGGCGTGCATAACAATGTCATTGCCCTCTGGAACATTTATCCTGATTTTATTAAAGAGGCATTTACCCTGTCTTTCACTTACGGGATCCGTGAGCCCAACGCCAGGATCATAGAGAAGCACTGGGTTCATATGCTGATCCAGCTTAAGCTGGATATCATCCACTGCGGTTGCGGCAGGACGGCTTTCTCTTCCACATTTGAGAAGAAGGGAGAGCATGCCCTGGTATGCCAGAACTGTGGTGAGGTGACATATATTTTAAGCGTGAAGGATTACGAGCTTCCGCTCAACGAGGGTGCCAGACTCTACCGGTGCCTGACCGAAAGAAATAACGATGATTTTGAAACTGTCACCGGCGTGGTGATCGAGAACCGTGTCAAGAGGGGTCTCTTCGGCATCAGGAATCAGTCGCGCAAGGTGTGGAAAGCGGTTTTCCCCGATCAGAGTGTCAGGGAAGTGGGCCCCGGGAAAACGGTTCCGGTCTGGAAAGAGCTTTCCATAGAGTTTGATGACGGTGTCAGGGGGAAGATCTGCATATGAAAGTAATAGACGGAAAAGAGTGGGTCTGCCTGCGGGAAATCTGCGAGGAGGCAGCCGTCCTGCCCGGGCCGGAAGGCCAGGTCAGGGCAAAGGCAGTGTATTTTTCCTCCATGGATGCCCTGCACAAAGGGGCCATGCATTTTGCCGGCTACTTCTCGGACCTGCACAGCCGGGGAATGGTTTACGGATCGTCTGATCCGGATGCCTTTTATTTTGATCCGGCATGCGGCGATCTGCACGTCAGGGCAGATGCGGCTGTGGCGGCCGAAGGAACGGCAGTTGAGCCGGACGCGGCGGTCATGAACGAGTTCCTGGCTCCGGAGCTGGTTGAGGCTTTGAGCGGCGATGAGGAAGGCAGGGAAACTGCCTGCTGGACTGTGGAGACAGACTGGTATTTCATGGCGGTATTTCTTTTTGAATACTTTTACCATACAGGGTCGCCCTTTGAAGGAAAACAGATGGTAAATCACTGTTTCCTCTCCCCTGCCGAAAAGGAACTTTTCCGTGCCAGAGAAGGGATTTTCTGCATGGAACCGGGCTCCCATGACAATTCGCCGGTGCCGGGGATCCAGGACAAGCTGATCCGCTTCTGGAAGGAGTACCCGGAGGATCTGGGTAAAATGTTTCAGAAAGCCTTTCTTTCAGGAGGCAGCCTGATTCATCTGCGCCCGACGGAAATCGACTGGAAACAGAGTGTCGTCCGCCTGATGATGGATTACAAGGACTGCAGCTGCGGTTTCCACGGCTATTCGGCAAAGCTGATCTCCAAGGAGGACGGAACCAGGGTCTGCCCGGGATGCGGCAAAGTCTATTATCCCATGTCTGACGGTCTGGACTGGATTCTACTGTCGGCGGGAGCCAGGCTTTATGAGTGTCAGACCGGCCTGAATGCCTTTGATACTGAAACAGTGACCGGCCAGGTGGTGGAAAACCGCAACCGTAAAGGCCTGTTTGGAATAAAGAATGTAAGTGACGGCGTATGGAGGGGATTTTTCCCCAATAGAGAGACAAAAGAGATCACAAAAGGAATGGCAATTCCCATCTGGAGCGGCATGACCCTGCGCTTTGAGCGGGGTGAAGACTGGACTCTCCGGATGACAGCTTTTTCTGAAGAAAGTGAGGACGATAACCATGAGCAAGCAGAGTAGTATACCGGCGGCTGACGCATTTGATCCTCTGGATACCATGCCGCCCGCCAAAAAAAGTATGGTGCTGTTTTTCCTTGTTGATACCTCCAGCAGCATGGAGGGAAGTAAACTGGAGTCCCTGAACAGTGTCATGTCCGATATTCTTCCGGAGCTGATCGGCGTGGGAGAAGCTGGAACAGACGTGAAGATTGCGGTCATGTCCTTCTCATCCGGTTTCGAGTGGATCACACCCGAGCCGGTACGGATCGAGGAGTACCAGACCTGGACCCCTCTGCAGGCAGACGGCGTAACGGATCTGGGGGAAGCATGCGAAGAACTTGCTTCAAAGCTGTCCAGGCACAGCTTCTTAAAGGCGCCTTCCCTGTCCTTTGCTCCCGTAATCTTTCTGATCACGGACGGTTATCCGACGGACAACTACAGGAAGGGAATTGAGCAGCTTAAGAAGAACCGCTGGTTCCGCTACGGCCTTAAAGTGGCGCTGGCGATCGGATCAAGCGTGGACCTGGATGTTTTAAAAGAGTTTACGGATGACGATGAACTGGTCCTTCAGGCTTTTGGCGCCGATATGTTAAAGAAACTGGTCCGTGAGATCGCCGTGACATCTTCCAAGATCGGTTCTTCCAGCATGGTGCTGACGGATACGTCCAGAGAGCGTACGGAAGAAGAAGTTGCCGGGACCAAAAAAGCACAGATGATCGAGGCGGTCCAGGAGATGAAAGAAGATATCCTGGAGGATATAGAAAGCCTTGACGATCTTGACATCGATTTTGACGAGGGATGGTAAAAATGTTTCAGGGAATCAACACGACAGTGACCGGATTCTCACATATAGAAAAGGGCATAGTGTGTCAGGACAGTTCCGGCGTGTTTGACGGAGATGATTTTGCCATTGCCGTCGTGGCGGACGGGCACGGAAGCAGGAGGCATTTCAGAAGCGACGCCGGATCGCGCATCGCCGTTAAGATCACGGCAGGGCTCATATCCAAATATATGGCAAGGCCTGACTTCCGCAAGCAGTTTCTGCGCCATCCGGAGTTTATCCTGATTCAGATGGAGAAACAGATCCTCATGAAATGGCGGGAAGCGGTGGAGGAGTTCCACCGGGAGAATCCCCTGACGGATGAGGAAAAAGAGATCCTGAAAGAGGAAAAGAAACCGGGATCCGTGCCGGTCATCTATGGCAGTACCGTTCTGGCGGCTGTCATGGGTGAGGAGTTCTCCTTCGGCATGGTGCTGGGAGACGGCGGACTTGTCGTTCTGGATGATAAAAACCGCCTTTTCATCCCTGTGGAAGATCCCAATGCCCACGCCAATTATACGTCTTCTCTGTGTAATACCAACGCTCTCCACTTTTTCGAGCACTGGTACACAAAAGAGGAGATCCGGGGCATGTTCGTATCGACGGACGGCCTCTTTAAATCCTTTGCCAGCGAGGAAGATTTTCTTAAATATCACGGGCTGATCCTGAAGCTTCTGGATGACCCTGATCAGGCAAAGAAAAGTCTGGAAAGGAATTTTGCGAAAAGAACAAAGGACGGAAGCGGGGATGACATTTCCATCGCTATGATATACCGGACTTAGACCAATAAGGACAGGAGGAGACCGGCATATGAAAAAAGAAGCCAGTGTGATCCTTGCCAAGTGCAGGGACAGTCAATTATATGGAATCCGGATCGAAAAGCGGGACATGGACTGGATCCGTACCTGGGCTTTTCCTCTGAAGGAGGATGTGGCCAAAAAGGAACAGTTCGACAAAACTACTTTCAGCGGAACTTTTCTGACAGAAGAAGAGTACCCGGGATGCCCTTACTGCGGAGCCCGCAAATGTTTTGTATGCGGCAGCTGCGGCAAGGTCAGCTGCTATGACGGATCCGAAAAGATCGTTTGCAACTGGTGCGGCGCATCAGGAAAAGCCAGCGCGGACAATTCCGCCATGGATGTTACGGGCGGCGGATTCTGACAGGAGGGCCAGAGTATGAAGGATTATATGAGAAAACTGATTCTCGATGCCTCCGCCGGTATCACCGGGCAGATCCTGGATACTCCTTATATTGTATCCAAAGGAAGCAAAAATCTGCCTTCTCGGGGGGTGACCATAGAGATTCTTAAAGACCTTCGCCGGGTAATGTTTCCGGGATTTTTCGGTGACGAAAATATTACAGTGGTACCGCCGGATTTCTTTGTCGGCGACCAGCTGAGTCATATCTATGTGAAGCTGAAAGGCCAGGTCCGGGCGGCCCTTGCATTCCGGGCGGGCGAAGATACCTCCGAGGACAAGCTTGAAGATCGGGCAGAGGAAATCTGTGCCAACTTCTTCCGCAGGCTTCCCCACGTTTATGAGATGCTTCTGAAAGACGTGGAGGCAGGGTATGACGGAGACCCGGCTGCCAAGAGCAGGGAGGATGTGGTTTTCTCCTATCCCGGACTTTTTGCGGTCTTTGTATACAGGATCGCCCATGAATTCTATGTGCAGGAGGTACCTCTTCTGCCCAGGATCATGACCGAGTACGCTCACAGCAGGACCGGTATCGATATCAACTCCGGCGCCACCATCGGCGAATATTTCTTCATCGATCACGGTACGGGCGTAGTAATCGGTGAGACAACGGAGATCGGAAATCATGTCAAGCTCTACCAGGGTGTTACTCTGGGCGCTCTTTCCACCCGTGCCGGACAGCAGCTCCGGGGCAAGAAGCGACATCCCACGATCAGAGACAATGTTACGGTATATTCCGGCGCCTCTATTCTGGGCGGCGAAACAGTGATCGGCGAAGGAGCCATTGTATCGGGCGGCGCCTTTGTGACCAAGTCTGTACCGGCCTACACCAAGGTAGTCGTTAAGAATCCGGAACTCCAGTTTAAGGGATCGGATAAGACGATAGAGCTGCAGAGCATAGAAAACGAAGAAGGAATCTGGGTAATCTGACCGCGCGAAACCCCTTTAACCACGCGGAAACCCATTAAAAACACACGTCATTCGGGAGAGGAATTATGGATAATAAAGAGTATGTTATTCATGCAAGGGTATTGAAGGCGATGTCTGATGAAAACCGTCTGCGGATCGTGGATCTGCTGCGGGAGAAAGAGTATAACGCCACAGAGCTTCTTGCAGTCATGGACTTCGGGCAGTCCACATTGTCACATCACATGAAACTGCTGATGCGGGCAGGTGTTGTTAACGCCAGAAAATCAGGTAAATGGATCCACTACAGTTTGAACAAGGAAGCTTTTTCAAAACTTGGCGACTGGATGAACCGGTACGCGAAATAGGGCATCTGAGAAAATTCCGGATGCAAAAGGAGGAATATATATGGGACTTTTCTCCCCGGTCTGGATGACGAAGAATGTAAAGAAAAAGGAAAAGGCGATAGAAGCTGTAAAAAAGATTACTGATCAGGATGAGCTCTATAAGATTGCCCGGGAAGCACCGCTTGATGATGTTCGCGTGGCTGCTTCCATGCTGATCGATGATCAGAGCAAGCTGGAGAGACTTGCATCTGTTTTCAAGGATACACCGGTTAATCTGGCTGTCATACCGCGCCTGACCAATATGGAAGCAGTGAACAGGATTAGAATTTATGAGTGTGAGAGAGAAGAGGTCAGACTGGCAGCCGAAGAAGTCTATCTGGAACATCAGAGGGAGGTGCTGGCTGAAATAGTCAAGCGTGTAATGTCTTGACAAAGCAGGATGAATCCGCTACAATATCCTCGTTGCTTTCATGCAGCAGGGGCCCAGATAGCTCAGTTGGTAGAGCAGAGGAC
>JAFRFJ010000015.1:0-30885 GCA_017434385.1 Eubacterium sp. | reverse complement strand
TGTCGCTGCACCTGTTTTTAATACTTTATTCTTACATGGCTCTGTTCCTGCCAAGCTTTTTCCACCACGTAGCTCCGCTATATAATTCCTGACAGTGGTAGACCATTCATAATCCCCAAACATCTCAACAAATCGGGCTTTGATAAGATCATCAAATTTCTCCAACTCTTTTTTACGGAGGGAAAGGACTTTTTCGACTTTAAGCAATCTATCAACCACTTCTTGTTGTCTTTTCAAATCCGGCAATTCAATCTCAATTTTCAAAAGATCTGTCTTTGTCAAACTTGGAATTGTTACTGCTTTATTTAGCCTCTCAAAATCATAATTCCTGCAAAAATAGAAGAGGTACCTCGGGTTTAAAAGCTTTCTATTTGCTTCAAGACCAAATGCTGTATCCACGTTCCAAAAAGGTTCTTCCACAAAAATAGGGTTATTAATACTGCCTTTTCTACCTATAATCACAGTTTGTGCTTGGCAAATATAGTCATCTGCATAACCCATAATTCCACCGCTACCATAAATTGGATACTTTCCTTCTGGATTTTCAACAGCTCGCTGATTCTTACCATTTTTTATTGATAATACATCATTAAAAACCATTACATCCATCCCCTACGGGCTACTCGCAGAGCCCATCTCGATTCAGCTTCGCTTCATCTCGATGTTCTGCTGTCGCAGAATGCATCCAATCCGAAAGACATCCTCCCGTAAGCGAGCTTCCGTCGGCTGTCTTTCGTCTTGTCTGCGCTCTGCTCGTAGCACTACAAATTACAATTTTTCTTTATTAATATTATATAATCTCTATGAATTATTAAATTAATAACTCAACACAACTATTAAAATCTTTTTTTTTTCACTTTCCCAAGTTCTTAATTCTATCCATCCAAAAGCCTTTAATGCTTTGTTGTTTTCCTCATCCCTTTCGATATTTTTTAAGATTTTCTCTCTTCAATATTGATATCTAAGGCTCTGCTCATACGGATTACTCTTTTATAAGGATTTCCATAAATGCCGCCCTTCCTGCGCCCTGTGACATGGCTCAAATTATTTTTTACTGATATATCTAAAGGCTCATTATATAATCAAAACCTTTCATAAACATACTATCACAATAGGTTATGTTTATCTATAAACTGCTCACAATATGCAACTTTTAAACTCATATATGAACGCGAACAAGCCTTCTCTTAAACCATTTCTGCTATATTTACTAACTGCTCTATTACTGGCTTAACATGCTCCCACTCTTTAGGTAAAACACGCCAGCTCCTGTATTCATTCTCCTCTCCATTTATTGTAAAAATATAGCTATGCCCGTCTAAACCTTGTGGCATTCCTCCTAAAACAGGTGGGAATCCCCTGTTTAAAAGATCTTGTATGATACCAATCTCATTTTCATTTAATACTTTTATATGTGTTTGAGACAGCTCTGAAATCTTGCTTATTATTTGAGGATTGTTGAAAGCTTCGTTAATGGTGATTTTAGGATTTGCATACTGACTCATTATTGGCAGGAACTGATCTGGACCTATCTCATAGTTCCAGTACACCTTCCAGTCATTTTCATCCTCATAAACTTCAAAGTATATTGATTTAGCTTTATGAGAACGCTCTATCAGCATTGTCATTTTTTGATTACCTTTAGCTCCTTTAATTGGAGAAAACTCTTTTAAGTAAACGCCCATGGCTATGCTCTTCCTCTCTCTCAGTCTCTTTCTCATTGTCTGAACTGCTGTCACTTCATTATGCGTCAGTTCCCACCGGTATCCTCCCCATCATTTCCGCTATCTCCTCCCTGCCTGTCAGATCATATGCAATTGACAGGAAGTACCTTGCTGCATCCGGTTCATTCTGATCAAGGAACTCCTTTCCATAAGACAAGGAAAGCCCCACGATATCATCGTCAGCTCCTATTGGAAATCCGTACCGGATGCCGTATTCCATTACCTCTTCCAAAGAGGGCTCGGCAACTTCACCATTTGTGATGCTGTTTATATAATAGAGCTCAGACTGTGCCTGCCTGGAATCATTCTCATACTGCAGGCTGAGCAGGTAGCAGGCAATCGCCTCAGACCACAGTTCCTTTTCCACAAAGTAATATCCCAGATTCCGGTAGCAGCGGGCAAGATCATCGGAACGGAATGCCAGTTTAAAGGCTTCCTTTGTCAATTTGAAAAATGTCCCTAACTCCCCTGACATCTTATATGTCTCGATATATTCGGACATGATGCGGAATGAGACAGGATTCCATCACAGCCCCTTTTCCAGTTCTTCCCTTGCCTCAGAGAGCCGCTTCATTTCAACAAGAAGACTGCCATAGAGCAGATAGAACTCTGTATACGGAATCTGTGCCTGCTTAAGATCCTTTTCAGGTTTGGCGCGGTATTGATAGAGAAATTCCTCAAAAGGTTCATCGAACACATGGTATTCACTGACCTGATCATCTTCAAATGCACCCATGTCTTCAACCTTTGCAACCAAATCCTCTATGATCAGGAGGGCATTATCAAAATCCTTTTTAAAAATATTAAAGCGGACTAAATCCAGACTTGCTTCTATTCCGGCGGTCTCCTTTTTCATATCTTTATTCTCTGACATCATTTCAGGCTCCTTTCTCCCCCGGAGGAGCATAAAGACGGTACTTCCCGGATTTAGACCAGGCCACACATATGCCGTCATTGTAAAACTCATAGCGGTCATTATCTTTGTTCCATATACAGTAATCAAAGCGAACCTGATCCGCATCATCCTTAAAGAAGATTTCCGCATCATCGTCAACAGTGTAACTCAGCATACCGGTACGCAGACACAGGGAAAGCCTCTCTATCGTGATCAGGACATCCTCGGGCTCCGGAACCGATTGGGTCGGGATCCTCTTTGCGAGAAGATCCGTATGGCCGCCTGCATTGCATATCCTGGTAAGCTCACATTTGTGATTGTCTTCTGCCAGCATTCCGAAAAGATATGGCATCTCATAATCCAGATACCCTGCAAGATAGTCTTCCGGCAGCCGGGCCCGGCTCCTTTCCACTGCCTCGCGTGCATTATTGTACACAGTCTTATACCCAAAGAAGTCGTCCTTTGCTGCCCGGATCTTTGCCGCATACTCTGCCTGAAGATAATAGTGATAAGCGGCTATTATATCTGCCTTTTCAAAGATTCCGTCTGCATAGACATGTCCCATACGGAGGGCTGCATCAGCAAAGTTTGCATCATCGCCCTTGAGGAATTTCTTTATACTGTCCGCATAGACCATTCCGTAAAGAGCCCTCGCCGTCCTCTGACTCTCTTTGCAGCCGTAGCCCTGCCGGTACATATCCGCCAGCTTGTACATGCCTTCATAGATACCGTTTGCTGCGGCAAAGCTGAAATACCGGAAAGCCTTGTCGTACTCCGGAATGCCCCCGTTGCAGCGGCCGTAATAATAGATATAGCCCAGGGTGTTGGCATAATTCGGATCATCGTCTTTGTCAAAGAGGCGGTGCATATATTCTCTGGAGATATTCCAGTCACAGGGGTAGAGGCGGTTGCCCCCGTAGCAGGCATAACCCTTGACGCGGAGGGCAAGTTCGTCATCCTGCCCGCAAAGCTCCTCAATGAACTTTCTGGCAAGGACCAGCTGCGGCTCCCCCGCTTCCTTCACAAACCGGTCATTTTCAAAGTAGGCTATATAGCTCTTTATTTCATCCGTGGAGAAAACCATTTCTTCCACTGGCTTACCCTTATTGGCAAAGTAACGTTTAAAGTCACTGATGACTGCATCAAAGGACAGGACATTTGAAAGCAGCATTTCACCATCATAAAGGCCCCGGATAATGTCCAGCTCCTCCCACAGATCCGAAAAGAGTCTGCTGTCGGAAACTATGAGTCCGGGATAGCCCTTAAGATATTCCGGCGTATCGTCGAAGTCATCGGAATAACCGCATGCCCGGTCCAGATCAAATGCATCGGAAAGGGTATAGATCGGGTCAAACCAGTATCTTTCGAATTCCCCTATCGTAGGGTCGGCTTCCTTAATCCCCAGAATGGCATGATACAGATCGTCCAGGGTAAACCTGTATACCTCCGGAAAAACTATCTCATATTCATTTACGGACGAATTATCAATGATATCTTTAAATGTAGCCTCATATCTGGCAATCTGCCTCATCCGGGCAGTGGAAAACTCAATCTTTTTCATGTCCGTCACTCCCTTCTTTCATGACACGATTAAAAATATATACCGTTCTCCTTTTCTCATATCCTAGCAAAAATCTCTGTCCTTTTTTCTACCCTCAGACCGGGAACCTTTGTTCTGATATCTTTTTTGCCCGGACGGACACATTATTTTATATATATTGCTTTTTTATTATAAAATTTGCTTTATAAATATAAAAAAAAATATATAAAAAAAGGGAGCCATAAAGGCTCCCCTGCTTTCGGATCGTTTGATGCTTATTACTCTGCCGGTTTATCTTCCTTGTCCTTCGGAAGTTTGATTTTTTCAAACTTAGGTAGCTTAAAACCGTCGATTTTCCATATTTTACTCTCTTTGATCATATTCAGCTTTATGATCGTCAGCTCTCTGCATATTTCTTCAGCAGATGGTCTGCCAGCATGAAAAGATATCCCAGGAGAATAAAGCCGGCAAGCAGGCCGAGGATCCAGGTGACCATTCCGCTTATGCCCACCCGTTCCGGATTCAGGAAAAAATAGGGATAGATGACCGGGTCGGTCCCTGCATAATTCATTACGCTGCTGTCAAATCCCCGCAGGGCCGCATGGGCAAATACGTACACCAGATATATAATGGGAAAGAGGGCAGACAGGAGAGGCAGTTTCCAATTGACCTTACCATGTTCATAAAATATAGCCCAGTCTCCCACATACATAATCGGAAGAACGATATGGCAGAGGATACATTCCACCTTGTAATTCAGTGCCGGATCCCTGGCCGGGTCATGGGCCAGGAGAATGTTGAAAATCAGGAATGTCAGGACAAGGCCAAGCATGCTGATCACACGTAAAGCGGGTGCTGTGGTCACATAGCTGTCCTCCTGCTTTCTGGCAGTCTGAATCAGTTCGGCAGTCATGATGCCTGTGCACAGATAATTGCTGATATTGGTAAAATAGATATGGAAGTCGCCGGTGAACCTCATATCAAAAAATCCCACGCTTCCCACACAGCCGATCAGAGCCAGTGCGACATAGAAGGATTGAAAGATCAGTTGTGCAGTTCTGTTTCTACTCATTCTTTTCATTTTATCTCCATCTTAGGCACTTCAGGGAATTCCGACATGCTTCCTCCCATCTGCCCTTTGACGGATTCGACCTGAATCTGCATATTTTTGTCCACTTTGATCTGATAAGTGAGGCTGGTATCCAGGCTGGAATCGTCCCAGGCCTGTTTGTAGAGGAAGTTGATTTCTGTTTTCCCTTCCTTTTTGGGAGTCAGTGTAAATGTTTCCTTTCCTCCGACCCCCACCATCGGTTCTGTATTTCCTTCTTTGCTGTCCTCTTTATATTCTGAGGATATATCGAAGATTTCAGGATCCTGTTCCACGACCCATGTGTAACCTGTTGTGGGATTGGATGGCAGGGTCAGGGTGGCTGTCTGGGCTTTTTTGCCTCCGCAGGCAGCAAGGCTGATCAGAGCCGCCAGCACTCCCGCTGCCACAAGTATTCTCTTTATTCTCATCTGCATCTTTTCCTCCTTTTTTAATGAATCTATGTTTTTCGATTTATCATGATTAGAGTCTGTCCGATTAGTCTGAAATAATTATAGCATTTTTCTTGTGGATTCCGAAGATTATTTATATAATATGATATCATGTTGAATTGAATTTTTTTGAAAGGAAATCATATGGCACATGGAGTACACGGGTCCCTGGGTCCCCGCGGTCATCTCACGGAAGAAGAAAAGGCCAACCGGCCCAAAATCACCAGATCGCTGCTTGTCCGTATCGGAAGCTACTTAAAGCCCTACTGGCTGCAGTTTCTGTTTGTATTTATTGCTATTCTCCTGTCGGCAACGATCGGGCTCTTACCCTCAATTATTACCGGTCAGATCGTGGATCACGCACTGATCGACCGCAATATGGGGCAGCTGGTCAGGCTGTGTCTGGCGGCCCTGGGGGCTATCGCCGTAAGCCAGGTCATCGGCCTGATCGAAAACTATATTAATTCATGGATCTCCCAGCGCATCATCTATGATATGAGAAACCAGATGTACGGTCATCTGCAGCAGATGCCCCACTCCTTTTTCACCACGGAGAAGCAGGGAGATATCATTACACGTATGAACACCGACATCGGCGGTGTAAGTACAGTGATCAGCGGCACCCTCACCAACATCGTCAAAAATCTGGCCACGATCATCACCACGACCGTTGCCCTCTTTACCATGAACTGGCAGCTGGCCATCGTAGGCATGCTGATCATTCCCATGCTCATACTGCCTTCCCGGATCGTGGGCAACACCCGTTTTCGTCTGCTCACTGAAAGCCAGGCCAAGAGTGATGAGATGAACCAGATCATCAATGAGACCCTGAGCGTTAGCGGTTCTATGCTGGTCAAGCTTTTCACCCGGGAGAAAAAGGAATACGAGAATTTCCGCCAGGTGAACGGCGAATCCATGAAAATCTCTCTCAAAGAAGCCCGGAGCGGCAAATGGTTCTTTGTCGTAATGGGCATGTTTACCCAGGTCGGACCCCTCCTCATCTACCTTGCCGGCGGACTGATCATGCTGAAGGCAGTTGACTCCTCACTGAGTGTTGGTACCATCACCGCTACCGTTGCCCTGATCAACCGACTTTACCGGCCGGTGGAATCCCTGCTCAACGTTGGAGTGGATTTCACCCGCTCACTGGCTCTTTTTACCCGCATTTTTGATTATCTGGACCGGCCCGTTACCATAAAATCACCCGAGAACGGTCTGAAGCCAGATCTTACCCGCAAAGACATCGTCTACGACCATGTGGTCTTTTCCTACAACGAGGAGAGGCCCCTGCTTACCGATGTGACTTTCACCGTCCCCGGCGGCAGAATGTATGCCATCGTCGGCCCGTCCGGCAGCGGTAAATCCACAATAGTGAATATGCTGCCCCGCCTCTATGACGTTAATGGAGGCAGCGTTACTGTCGGCGGCACGGACGTGCGGGATATGGATCTGGCCTGGCTGCGCTCGCAGATCGGCGTGGTTACCCAGGAAACCTACCTCTTTAACGGGACTATTCTGGATAACCTGCGCTACGCCAGGGAGGATGCCTCCATGGAAGAGATTGAGGAAGCCTGCAAAAGGGCCAATATCCACGACTTTATCATCCGGCAGCCCCAGGGTTATCATGCGGAAGTGGGCAACCGCGGCCTTAAGCTGTCCGGAGGCGAAAAACAGAGACTGTCTATTGCCAGGGTAATTTTGAAAGACCCCAAGATCCTGATTCTGGACGAGGCCACCTCCGCCCTAGACTCCATATCGGAAAATGCCATTCAGGATGCTCTGGAACTCATGATGGAAGGCCGCACCAGCATTGTAATCGCCCACCGGCTCTCCACCATTCTCAAAGCCGACCGCATCCTGGTAGTGGCAGACGGCAGGATCGCCGAGCAGGGCGGCCACGATGAACTGCTGGCCTTAAACGGCATTTACCGCCAGCTCTACGAGTCCCAGTTCCGCACCGTGATCAATTATGAGACCGGCGGACGCAACCCGCTCTTTGACATCAGCATGCTCTCTTCCGAGTTCGATGTGCGGCGCATTACGGAGGCAAACATCAGCGAAGTATATCAGCTCTGCCGCGAGAACCGCAGATTCTACCGGCATATGAAGATCAGGCCTACATTGCGGGGTCTGACAGAGGTTATCAGCGAGCTGCCGGAGGGCACTGCCGCCGAATGCAAGCACTTTGTGGGCTTTTATGACATAAAGAACCGGCTCATTGCCATTCTGGACCTCATCACAGGTTATCCTGAGGATGATGATGCCTTTATAGGCTGGTTCATGGTGGATGCCGCCATGCAGGGTCAGGGCATCGGTTCCCAGTTATTTGCCGATGTGCGCGCTGCCATGCAGAGCCAGGGATTCGATTTTCTGACTGTGGGCGTTCCCAAAGGAAATACGGAAGCCGTCGATTTTTGGGAGAAACAGGGCTTTGCTGTCTCCGGAAAGGAAATGAAATGGAACGGATACGAAGTGGCCATGATGGAAAGAAGCATTTGATCCTTATTGCTGTCGCAGCCCTTGCGATCTGTGCTGCTTTACTCTATACGGTTATACAGCCGAAGCCGGTGGGAAATGCCAATAAAGAACAGTTTATCTTTTTAACAGAAAACGACAAACTGATGTGGAAGAAGGACACGAAAAGTCAAAGCAAACCCGTTACAGTTGCTGATTATAGTGATTGGGAATCGATCGAGTCCATCAGTATGTATGACAGTTATCCGGCTTTCTTTTCAGAAGACGGTTCCATATTATACTTTTTTGAACGCCCCGATGACGAAAACGACATTGTCTGTTCATCCTTAATGTACGTAAAGACCGGGGATCTGGCAAAGGGTAAATGCAGACCCGGATTAGTTGATGAAAGCGTTGTCTTAGATACTGCATATGATTCCGAATCTGTAGTGAACGCATTGGAAAATGGAGGCATCATCTATAAAAGTCTGGAACAAAATGTGATGCTGTTAAAGTATTTTAACGGAGAAAAGACTGAAACGATATTAGAAGGGCCTCAGATGACAACATTTTTTAATGATGACCATACTCTGGCATATGTCTGTGTTAAAGAAGATTATTTCGAGGATTCAGAGTATTGCAGATGGTACAGGATGGAGATCTCCGGCAAAAAATCGGATATCCCGGCAGCTGATTATGTATGCGAAGGATTTGATCCCGGATTGTTAATTCCTGAGCAGGATTTACAGGCCATGGCAGATATGGACCGCTTATTATGTGTCGCCAACGCCAACTACGATGGGGATTATAAAATTGATCTGTACGTTAAAGGCAAACATGAAAAATGCATTGAGCCAAGAGTGCCGTGGAGCTATTACGGTTCAATGACCCCCTTTCTCTTTGATATCAGAAAAGAGGGAGACAGTATTTCTTTCTGTTCTGTCAAACCCTTAAAAGAAATAAATTACGATGACGATATAATAGAATACAGTTTTTATCGGTACAAAGGGGACAGCTGTCAGGAAATCAGTGAAGAATTACGTTTCAAAGACGGCATAAGTAATATATATTTTCATGATGTGCCATGTAATCGTATGTCTGTTAATGATGAAATATATGATGCCCTGTTCAGTGTCGCTTTTGTTCCTGAAGACGGGTCTCCCGGTCTTGACTTTTTAATTAAAGAAGATGGTGAAAACTGCTCTGTACAGGAATATACCGAAGAAAGCGAAACCGAAAAGGAATTATTGATCGGCAAATCTCTGACAGACAAAGAAACAGGTAAGGATCTTACTCTGTGTTACAAAGAATACGAGGATTACAAAATTGATTTCTGGGTCTGTTCTGAGGGCAAAACCAAGCAATTGACAAACCGGCAATATAACAGTGATTTTTGCGGCATCTACTTATCAGATGAGGAAGAATATCTTTTTGCCAGTGATGAAAATGGTCATGCCCTCTCTCTGAACCTGGACAATCTTACATTTGAAGATGCGCAGAGGCAATGTGCAGCTGCTGATTTCAATTCTGCGTATATCAGAATGGTTCCATATTTAAAGAATCAGGCGCTTGGTTCTACAGTTATATCTCAGAATTTTAACTCGGTAGATGTGTGGAATGTATGTGATTTAAAGAACGGGAAAGAATCTGCTATTTCATTCTCAACCGATCCTGACAATGATTATCTTGTTAAAGACCTTAAGACTATGTATCGAAAAACCGGGACCTTTCATAGTCTGAATTAGGACAGAAAATGCCCCCAGCTGTCAAATCCATGACGGCCGGGGGCTGTTTTTACAGAATACAGTAATATTGATACGATCTATTTTTCCCTGATCAGGGGCTGCAGGCCACGCTCCACCAGAAGGCCATTTACCGTGTGCAGATCCTGATGCTTCATAAACCCGAACCAGATGATGACATCCCTCTTTCTGCGAACATACAGGGGCGCATGACCTGCATATTTCAAAAGATACTGGGCTTCCTCAAAGGTGGTCCCAATAGCGAAGCAGATGGAGATCAGGACATTTCTTGATGGATTATTCTTCTTCCCATTAATGATATTACCCACATAGGCAAAAGCCAGACCGGCATCCTTTGATACAGCCGCTGCCGCTTTATCGTATTTGCTCAGGAGTCTCCCCAGATAATCCCCGATTCGGGTATCCTCGTTCAGTAATTCTTCAGACCAGCGTCTCTCAAAATCCTCAAATGACTGACAAAAAGGGACGTCATTTTCCAGCGATGCTGTCATATGATTATTGCGGTAAAATCTCTCTTCATTCATCAAGTGCTTCCTCTACTCCCATCTCCAGGAAGTCTGTCAAATAATCGAAATTATATGGGAAAGCATTGCTGCCGTATATCTGAACCGGCTCCCGACCGTCCGCATATTCGATTCTGATTTTCCACTGCGTTCCGTCATTTATCTCAGGATTTATATATTTTTCTTTCCATTCTCCCATATGAAGATCCGCAATTCCCTGCAGGAATTCATCTCTGGTGAATGGCTGGCAAATCGGCAGGTTTGACGGCCTGGGAAGCAGAATGTACCCCACACTATAGAGAACTTTCTCTCCGGAAATTGTAAATATATTCTTCTCATAACCGCCAAAGAATCCGCCGGTCTCTAACACAAAACTTTTCATGGAAGTCAGCGCTTCATTAAATGCCTGATCCTTTTGCTCCTCCTCTGTCGGTTCATATTTCCCGCCGGCCTCTTCATAGGCCTGCTTTGCCTTCTCCAGATACTCACGGTTACATTTGATCCGTGTCAATGGACCGGGCATTATATGAGCTGTCGGCTCCAAACCGTCACCCTCCAGCTCCCGTTTCAGACTGCTGATCTCTCCTTTCAAAGAAACAATCTCATCCAGGACTTCCTCCTGGCTTTTGCCACACAGATATTCCTCATAATACGCTTCCGGACTGATCATCATTTCTCTGTCACCTCCATGATCTCAGTCTATCATATCTGAACGATAATATGGTCACTTTATAGGCGACAAAAAATACCCCGAGCAGGTTTTTGTTTTAACATCCTGCCCGGGGCAACGAGAAAATTTAATTAAATATGACAGCCTCCTTTTATTCTAACTCCGGCAATTCAAATATCATGCCGCATGATTTGCAGCGAAGATTTACAATGGGAATGACAAGCTCAGCCGGCTCGAAATCATTGCTGCCGCAGTTCGGACATTTTATATTTGCAGTGATATCGATAGGGATCTTACCGTCCGGCTTTCTAACCACTGAAGGGCCACCCTTCCCGCCAATCACATTTTCCTCTTCTTTAGCACTGAGTTTTTTCTTCTCATCCATAGTTTGTCCCTTTCTGCCGTATGCTCTCAACACGATATGAAAATCATTAATTCCGCTCTTTTAGCTAGATTCTGTGGTGGAGATTTTCATCGTCACGGCCAATCAGATGATGAAGATTCTCGTCGTCGCGGCCAATCAGGTGATGGAGATTCTCATCATCACGGCCCCGCATTTGCGGACGCATCAGAATGAAGCTTTCCGGGATTAAAGTAGCACTTGCCATTTCTCTGATTGGGGCGAATCCGGTTCCTCCGGATACCTGATCTAACTGCTTTAAATTAAGACTGTTTTTAGTATTTTTCATCTTTGTTTCCTCCTCTGTGATTGTTTTTCTTTATCTGATTTGCATTTTATCACGCGAATTGTCACAGAAGAATCACACAGAAAAATACTTATTTAACTTCTATTCTCTTCTCAAACCGGAACATACCATCCGGGAATTTCTCATCTGTCTCATGCCCTGCATCAGGATCATTGGGATCACGGTGATGGCTGTTAAAAAATTCCACAATATGAAAACCACACCGATTGACGTAGAAGTGAATATTGCGTTTCTCGAAATATGGTGTGACCGTTTCCCAGACGGTCACTTCCGGATGCAGACGCTCGACCGCACACCACGCGGCATAACCGATGCCTTTACTGTGTGCCCCGGGCGACACAAACAGCAGGTCAAGATTGCCACGTTCTCCATTCACCTTTATGACAAGCCCGCCAACCGGCTGCCTGTCCTTCATGATCCGGTATGCCTCACCGCCATCAATAGATGCTTCGATTGTCTCACGGGAGATGATTTCTCCGTCCTCTTCAAAATGATCATCCCGGAGACCGAATTCCTCCAAAGCACCATAGTTGAATGCTTCCTGATTATCCAGAATAAATTGATTTCTATCATCCGGAGTCAGTGGAACAAGACTTACTTCTGTCATAGCCATCTCTTATTCTCCATTCTTTAATTCCCCTGGCAGTGGTGGTCTGCGCAGTGATCGTGTCCGCAATCGCCCTCATGATGATGTCCGTGGTGATCGCAGCGGGCATCCGGGTCATACTCTAATGTTCCGGATATGAGGGCATTTGCCGCCTCGTCTGCTGAACCCCGGACACCGGCATAAAGCTTGATCCCGGCATCTGCCAGCGCCATCTGCGCCCCCATGCCAATGCCGCCGCAGATTAAGGCATCTGCTTTTGCTGCCTGCAGGAAACCGGCCAGTGCACCATGTCCGCTTCCATTGGTATCTATAACCTGTTCTCCTATAATCTTACCGTCTTTGACATCGTACAGTTTGAACTGCTCAGAATGACCAAAATGCTGGAAAATCTCTCCGTTTTCGTAAGTAACTGCGATTCTCATTGTACTACTTCCTTTCTTCATTATGTGCTGTTTGATTTCGACCGGCGCGAACTCACAGCGGCCCCCTGTGATCAATAGCCGTTTGCCATGAACGAGGGCATCCGCCACCTTTTTTCTTGCACTGTCGTAGATCGCTGTGACGGTAGTCCTGGCAACGTTCATTCTGGCAGCACAGGCTTCCTGGGTCAGTCCTTCATCATCAAGAAGACGTAAGGCCTCGAACTCATCCACTGTCATCCGCACACTCTCGTCGGTCCTTATATCATCAGGAGAGAAGCTGCGATAGACCGGCAGCCGCTCTATTCTTCGGCATCTGATAGGTCTTGCCATAATTCCTCCTTTCTGACATATGTCAAATACTATTATACGCGGTTTATGACATAAGTCAATAATTTGTAATGAATCTATTTCAACGGACTGCAGATATTCCCGCAAAATCCGGCAAAAAAAAGGCAGTACCGGGACTCTCATCCTGACACTGCTTTTTCATCTTCATACCTCCTACCTATACTTTAGAATTATCACCGTGTTCCCATATACCTGCTGCTTTAGTTCCCGGGATGTCTTTCATATAGGCCGCAGCTTTTTTTCTTAATATATCGTTAACTCTTTAGCTTGTAAAGGCTAAAAACCTCATGCCCGACATGACTCTACCGGTGACAGAATTCCGGTTTCTTTCGTATTAACGAACATCTCTTTTTCGGGAGCATTCACCTGCTTGAAGTATTCACAGGAAAGCTCATAGTTCATTCTCCTGAAGGAATTTCAACCAAAGTGTTTTACCTGTAATTCTGCTATGGAAACATAGTGTTTCACCGTAAAACTCTCAGGGGCAACCATTTCAAGCATATTAAAGTGCTCTTTATCCCAGGATTCCAGATCTGCGGAAGACATCGATGCTCCTACGCCTCTGCAGGCTCTCATACGTCCATGCCAGGATTCTCTGGTAAACGGAACATCGACCCTGAACTCTTTTTGTGTAACCAGATTGAAATAGCCTAAATACTCGTCAGGCACCCGGACAGGGTGAACGGTATCACCATATCCATTCCAGTTCGGGTTATACTTTAAGATGATTTTCTCACTCTTTCCTGCCACTTCATCCTCATAAGGAAGCCATCCCATATAAAGGATCAGAAAATGTCCTCCCGGTTTAAGCATCTTCGCAAACTTCTGAGCAGTTACATCATGCTTCAAATACCAGATACATTGGCAGGCGGTAATCACATCAAAAGTTTCATCCCGGAAGGAAACCTCTTCCGCTTTTGACACAAAAAAGTCTATATTCATTCCGGTATCTTCAGCAATCCTTTTTGCCTGTTCTATCTGATTTTCAGCTATATCGATTCCTGTCCATTCCGCCCCATACTTATACATATTTCTCGGAAGCACACCGGTTCCGGTACCGATATCCAAAACCGTCTGCCCATTTTTACACAGTCCCAGATTCAAAATATAATCATAAAATTCCTGCGGATATATGTCTCTGTACTTCGCATAATCTTCAGCTGTTTTTCCCCAATCAAAAGGCTTTCCCTTATCAATATCCTGAATGATCATTATCTCCCTCCACAATCCGGAATATATGTTTTAAGCTCGTACAGGCGGTATATCTTTCGGCATAAACATCCATCAGAATGTGAAGTTCCCGATACTTTTTGTCAAGCGCATGTCAATAACCCCGGATGCCAGTCCAAGTCTTCTGTATTCTTTATCTGTAACCACATTTTCTATAAAGCAGATCCCCCGATTGCCTCTCGTAAGGTTCGGTATGTAAGCAGCATAACAGGTCGATACAACCTTACCTTCGTCAACGGCTCCAAAGTACTGAATGTTTGCATTTGCTTCGATTTCTTTCCATGCTTCTTCACTTTGGTCCATTGGGCATTTGTCATCGTCTTCGTCAACCTGCTTATATAAATCAAGTAAGGATGCCAAATCTGATGAAGTTAATCTTCGATATTCCATCTCTCACAATCTCCTGCTGATCCCGATTTGTCGTTATCATCTGATAATTTTCGTTATTATTTGCAAAACCGCCCCAGCATGCGGAAATCTCGCCGCTAAGCGGCTCTCACTGCTGCGCGGCGGATTTCCTTATGCTGAGGCGGTTCCTGTGAACAGTAACTCTGTTTATTCCATATCTTTAATTTCTTCCCGGATGTATGGTGTCATCTGGTAAACGTAATAATTGAGCCAGTTGGTGTAGAGTGCGTTGGCATGACAGCGCCAGCTTTTGAGGGGCCCTTCCTGGGGAATATCTTCCTTGTAGTAGCCGTGGGGGAAGGGTACGTTGTCCATTCCCTTTGCCAGGTCTCTCTTGTATTCTCCGTCCAGTGTCACTACATCATATTCCGGATGGCCTGTCACGAAGACCTGACGGCCGCCTCTTGCTATAATGATGAAGGGGCCGGCTTTCTCGGAGTCTGCCAGGATATCCAGATGAGGATTGTTCTCCACGTCTTCCCTGTTTATACCGGTATGCCTGGAGTGGGGCGCCTTGAATACGTCATCGAATCCCCGCATCAGCATGGGTTTGGCATGGATGGTTCTGTGCTCGAAAACACCGAACATCTTTTCCGGCAGATCTACTTTCCGCACGCCGTAGTGGTAGTAGAGGGCTGCCTGGGCTGCCCAGCAGATATGGAAGGTGGAGGTGATGTGGGTCCTGGACCATTCCATGATCTCTTCCAGCTCCGGCCAGTAGTCTACCTCTTCGAAGTCCAGTGTCTCCACCGGAGCACCGGTGATGATCATGCCGTCAAAGTACTGGTCTTTGATTTCGTCAAAGACCTTGTAGAACTGGTCCATATGGGTTCTTGATTCATTCTTTGCGTCATGGCTTTCGGTACGCAGGAATATAATATCCACCTGAAGAGGTGTGTTGGACAGGCTTCGAAGGAGCTGCAGCTCTGTCTCCTGCTTAGTAGGCATCAGGTTCATGATCACGATTTCCAGAGGACGGATGTCCTGGCTCATCGCTCTCTCATAGTCCATGACGAATATGTTTTCATCCTCCAGGATTTTCCGCGCCGGGAGATCGCGGTTGATTCGAATAGGCATGGCTTTATCTCCGTAAGTGTTTCTCAGAATGAAAACTATTATATCCCTTTTTTCTTATTTTATCAACTCAAGAAAATCATTTTCCGTCAGAACCGGTATGCCCAGTTCCCGGGCTTTTTTATTCTTTCCGCTGGTGGAAGTGCTGTCGTTGTTGATCAGGTAATCGGTCTTTTTGGAGACGGATCCCGTGACTTTTCCGCCCAGGGACTCAATCTTCTCCTTGAGCTCGGCCCTGTTTTTAAAATGTTCCACCGATCCGGTGATGACAAATGTCTTCCCTGCCAGGCTCTGCTTACCTTCATCCCCTGCTTCTTCTTTCTTAAAGCGCATCAGGCTGACCAGTCTGGCGTAGATGTTCCGGTTGTGGGGATTATCGAAATAGTCCCGGACGCTTGCCGCGATGACTTCTCCGATTCCGTCGGTTTCTACCATATCCTCCCGGGATGCATCTCTTACTGCCTCCGGGTCATTGCCGAAGCGGCCGCAGAGGAGTTTTGCGTTGGCCCTTCCCACATTTGGAATACCCAGTCCGTAGATCAGGCGAAAGAGTTCCGTATCCCTGGATGCTTCCACGGACCGGATCAGGTTATTGTATGATTTCTCCCTGAAGCCTTCCATGGAAAGGATACTTTCCTTATGTTCCTCCAGCCCGTAAAGGTCGTAGAGTTCCTCAAGGATACCCAGGTCGATCAGCCGGGTCAGGGTTGCCTGGGAGATGCCGTCTATATTCATGGCGTCACGGCTGACATAGTGGGCGAAGAGCCGGACCTTCTTGGCGCTGCACATGGGGTTGGTGCAGTAGAGGGTCTTTGCTTCATTTTCCATGCGGATCTCTGTCGGTCCGCCGCAGGCCGGACAATGTTCCGGCGCCTTGATACTTCCGCTCCGGGTCAGGTTTTCCGAAATCTGAGGGATGATCATATTTGCCTTATAGACCTTGATCCTGTCTCCCCTGCCCAGGGCCAGCGACTCCATGATACTGATGTTGTGAAGGCTTGCCCTGCTGACGGTCGTCCCCTCCAGCTCCACTGGTTCAAATATGGCAATGGGGTTGATCAGACCGGTTCTGGACGGACTCCACTCTATATCATTAAGGGTCGTCTCCGCTTCTTCATCCGCCCATTTAAATGCGATGGAGTTGCGGGGGAACTTGGCTGTGGTCCCCAGGGATCTTCCGTAGGCAATGTCGTCATATACCACCACCAGACCGTCCGAGGGGAAGTCATTGTCCCGGATCCGGCCTGCAAAGTCGGCCACCGCATCTGCTATGGTTTCCCCGGTGACTGCCTGGTAGGGCACCACGTCAAATCCCAGCTCTGTAAGCCAGACCATATTTTCCTCCACGGAATTGCTCAGCTCTTTTCCCTGGGCGCTGACCAGGGAGAAGGCAAAGAAAAAGACATTTCTTTTTGCGGTAATCTCGCTGTTCAGCTGCCTGACCGTGCCGCTGCAGAGATTGCGGGGGTTCTTGTACTTTGCGTCTACGTCATCTATGGAAGCGTTGATCTTCTCAAATTCCGAATACTTGATCACGGCCTCACCCCGCAGGACCAGCTGTCCTTCAAAGGAAATCCGGGCCGGAAGGTTGCAGAAGACTCTGGCGTTGGCCGTGATGACTTCTCCCACAGTCCCGTTTCCACGGGTAACGGCTTTATAGAGGACCCCGTCCTGATAGGTCAGGACCACGGTCAGTCCGTCCATTTTCCAGGAAAGAAGGGCCTTGTGGTCTCCGGTCCAGGCTGCCAGGTCTTCGACACTCTTGGTCTTGTCCAGGGACAGCATGGGGGTGGCATGCTCTTCCTTTTCCAGATAATCTGCCACTTCGTAACCCACATGGATGGTGGGACTCTGGCCCAGGACGATCCCGGTCTCCTCCTCCAGCTGAACCAGCCGGTCATAAAGATCATCGTATTCTTTATTGGACATGATCTCCCGGTCTTCCTGATAGTAGGCTCTGGAGGCCTCGTTCAGGAGGGCGGCCAGGCGGATCATTTCATCTTTCTTATTCATGCTTTTACCCTCTTCAAATGTACCGTGCCCGACGGGGTCATGCCTGCCGACTTTTCAAGATGATAGAGTTCTGCTCCCGTCACCTCTCTGTAGCTGCCGACGGAAAGGTTCCCCAGCTTTATATTCATGATCCGGACCCGGCGAAGGTCCCGGACCCTGTAGCCCAGCGCCTCGCACATGCGGCGGATCTGCCGGTTGAGCCCCTGGGTCAGGATGATCCTGAACCGCTTCTCACTTATCTTTTCCACCTTGCAGGGCCTGGTGACCGTATCCAGGATCTCGACTCCTTCCGACATTTTCTTTAAAAAGGCCGGTGTCACGGGCCGGTCTACTCTCACTTCATACTCTTTCTCGTGATAGTTGCGGGCCCGCAGGATCTCATTCATGAGGTCTCCGTCATTGGTCATGAGGATGAGTCCCTCCGAATCCTTGTCCAGCCTGCCCATGGGATATATCCTCTCCGGATAGCCGACAAAGTCCACGATATTATCTTTTTCCTTTTTCGTGGTCGTACAGACAATACCCTTGGGCTTGTTGACGGCCAGGACCACCCGTTTCCCTTTTTTGCGGACCGGGATTCCGTCGACCAGGATTTCCTGGCCGGCACTGACCTTCTGTCCCATTTCGGCAGTCAGTCCGTCCACCGTCACCCGGCCTTCCTCTATATAGCGGTCTGCCTGGCGGCGGGAACAGACGCCGGCCTCACTCAGATATTTATTCAGACGGATCTCTTCATCCATCTTCTTTTCCTTTTCCATCTTAAAAGTCCCTTTCGTTAAGCTCTGCCACCATGTTCATAAGTCCTTCAAAGGCTTTTTCCTCCTGAGCCGTCAGAGGATGGCCCGCAAAGATTTCAAAGTCTCCCTCCAGTTCTTCCGCCTTCACGTAAGCGTCCCCTGACAGGGGGATGATATAAACCTGGTCCGGGTAAAAATGATCCAGCATGAGGTCCAGGCTCTCCTCCAGGCCTTCCGGGTCTTTAAATCCGGCAACCTTGACCGGTACAAGGTCTGCCAGCTGCTGGCAGAGCCAGTAGACGCCGTCTTCGTAAGCCACGCAGATTCCCTGTACGACGGGATCTCTGGGAACCAGGACCGGGATATGCTCGTCCTCTCCCTTGCGGATCACGCCATAGATACAGTAGTCTTTCACATCGTCAAAAATTTCGATCAGCTCGGCATAGGCTTCTTTGCAGCTCATAAAGTCCTCGTCATCCATGGCTCCGAAATGTACCCTGGAAAATGCGACAAATTCCGTAAGCTCGTTTTCTTCTCCCTCTGCCTCCTCAAGGATCTCAATCTGGCTCCGGCACAGGCCCGAAACCGCCTCGGACGGCACGGCCTCCCATCCCTCTTCCATATTGTAGAGGAAATAGCCGTCCTCATCCGTCCGGGTCAGGGCAAATGTCAGATCGGCCCGGTCCTGTTCCTCGTTCAGGTAGAGGCCTGCCTGAATCCTGTAAACCGTATCGCCCTGGTCCGCGGTGAAGCCGAATATGCCGGGATTATCAGGATCCATGGCGTAAATCTCCAGGGGCGCGTCCACAAACATCCCTGCACTCTCCTCATCCATGGTAAAGACCAGGTCTTTTAAACCTGCCAGGGCAAGCATGTGGCGGCCTTCCTCTTTAATGGATTCCAGGATGGTCTGCTTGAGCTCGACAGACTCAGCCAGAGCGGCCAGATCCTCTTCCACCGGACCCGGATCCAGTACCGCGTCTTCATTTTTTCCGAATTGTATAACCTTTGCCATGATAGTCCCCTCTCTGTTTTAAAAGCCCATTTTGGCCTTTTCTTCTCATTTATAAGGCTAATTATAACACAAAGAGCCCCTAAACCTTTAAAAAATACGGTGAAAAGTGAATTCTTTTCTTTTGTTTTGCCGCAAATAATGCTATAATGTGTTTTATTAGCGGTGTCATACAGGCAGGACTGCCTCCTGCTTTCGGGAAGACACGAAAAAAAGAAAAGGGGAAAAGTAAAAATGAGCGAATCTATGGCAGATTTTGAAAAAGAAATTGAAGCTTCCTTCCGTACTTTAAACGAGGGAGATGTGGTAGAAGGAACTATCACTGCAGTGAATGAGGATTCTGCATACGCAGATATCAACTATCACGCACAGGGCATCATCAAAAAGGCTGACTTCAGCGATGATCCCGCATTTTCCATCCAGTCCGTAAAGGCCGGGGATCCTGTTAAGGCAGTAGTTCTTTCCGCTGATGACGGCGAGGGCAATGTGGCTCTTTCCGTGAAGGAAGCATCCCGCGCGCAGGCATGGGATACAGTACAGAAGTATATGGACGAGAAGACGGTCATTCCGGTAACCATCGGCGGCATCGTTAACAAGGGTGTTGTCACATACGTGGAAGGCCTTCGCGGATTTATTCCGGCTTCCCATCTGGATATCGGATTTGTTGAGGATACCAACGAGTACCTCGGCAAAGAAGTGGAAGCAGAGGTCATTACAGTTGACCGCAAGAAGAACCGCCTCGTTCTTTCTGTAAAGAATGTATTATTCCGTAAGCGCCGCGAGGAAAAAGAGGCCAGAATCAACGCCATTGAAGCCGGCAGTATTCTGACAGGCAAGGTTGAGACATTAAAGGAATACGGTGCATTCATAGATCTCGGAGACGGTGTTTCCGGACTTTGTCACATTTCCAAAATCGCACGTAAGCGGATCGAGACTCCCGGTGAAGTCCTTACAGAGGGCCAGGAAGTCAAGGTTAAAGTTCTTAAAGTTGAGAACGGCAAGATCAGCCTGAGCATCCGTGACGCACAGGAGCGCGGCGACCGTCCTGAGCGTAAAGACCGCGACGGCGCACCGAGAAGACGTGAGAACGGCCCCTCCTCCTACAAGGACGAAGGTTCTGTTACTACAGGTCTCGGCGCATTATTAAAGGATATCAAGTTAGACTAATATTCCAAAAGAAGCCGGTCTGAAGCCGAAACTGATCACTGCGGTACCCTGGAGGTGCCGCAGTTTTTTTCTTGAAAAAGCGTGAATAATTTTTCTCTTTATTATTCACAAATTTAAACATCAGTGCTATACTGTATGAATGTTGTCTTTATGAGATAATACTCCGTGGGCGGACAGCCGTTTCCGGCTCATGCACACCACCGCGGATTTTTCTTATAGAAGAATGGAGGAAGCAAATGAATAACCATATCGAGATCAGATGGCACGGCCGCGGCGGCCAGGGCGCCAAGACGGCTGCTCTCCTGCTGGCTGATGTTGCCTTCAGCACCGGTATGTACGTCCAGGGATTTCCGGAGTACGGCCCGGAGCGTATGGGGGCTCCCATCACTGCCTACAACCGTCTGAGCAACCACCCCATCCGGGTACATTCCAATATCTATGACCCGGACTATGTTGTCGTAGTAGACGAGACCCTTCTTGACTCCGTTGATGTAACAGCGGGACTCAAGGAAGACGGCGGCATCATCATCAACACTCCCCGCTCCAGGGAAGAGATCCTTCCCAAGCTGGGCGGCTATAAGGGAGCCGTATACCTGATCGACGCAAGGGACATTTCCATGCAGACACTGGGCAGGTATTTCCCCAATTCGCCCATGCTGGCGGCCATCGTCAAAGTAACGAATATTATGGAGGATGAGGTATTTCTTGCGGAAATGCGCAAATCCTATGCACATAAGTTCGCCTCCAAGCCGGAGGTGATCGCGGGCAACATGAAAGCCCTCACACTTGCATTGCAGGAGGTAGCGGAATGACTTCAGATATCAGTAAGCTGGGACTTGATGTCAAATGGCAGGATCTCACTCTGGGATGTACCATTCTCGGCAGCAATACCGCAGCAGAGTTTGTAACCGGCGAGTGGAGAACCGACACGCCCAAGTTCATCGCGGAAAAGTGCAAGCAGTGCCTTCTCTGCGCTCCTGCCTGTCCGGACAGCGCCATCCCGGTGGAAAACGGAAAAAGACTTGAATTTGATTTTGATCACTGCAAAGGATGCGGCATCTGTGTCAAGGCCTGCCCCTTCGATGCGATCGTTATGTTAAAGGGGGTGCGCTAAATGTCTATTCGCGACCGTTTATCGGGCAATGAGGCAGTAGCTGTGGCAATGCGCCAGATCAACCCGGACGTTATGCCGGCCTACCCCATCACCCCGTCAACAGAGATCCCCCAGTATTTTACCAGCTTTGTCAGCAACGGACAGGTAGATACGGAGTTTATCCCCGTGGAGAGTGAGCACAGTGCCATGAGCGCCTGCATCGGATCGGAAGCGGCCGGTGCCAGAACCATCACGGCTACTTCCTCCTGCGGACTGGCTCTCATGTGGGAAGTCTTAAATGTAGCGGCTTCCGACCGTCTGCCCATCTGTCTGTCCCTGGTCTGCCGTGCCCTTTCCGGCCCCATCAACATCAACTGTGATCACTCTGATGCCATGGGCGCAAGGAACACAGGCTGGATCCAGATTTTCGCGGAAAACAACCAGGAAGCCTACGACAACATGGTACAGGCATACCGGATTGCGGAGCATCCGGACGTGATGCTTCCTATCATGGTCTGCCAGGACGGTTTTATCACCAGCCATGCCGTGGAGAATATCGAGCTTCTTGAAGATGATAAGGTAAAAGGCTTCGTTGGAGAGTATGAGCCCGAACATTACCTTTTAAAGGATGACGAGTCCATCGCCTACGGCCCCTATGCCGTGACCAACTATGTCATGGAGGCAAGGCGCGCCCAGCTCCAGGGCCTGATCAATGCAAAAGACGTCGTAAAGGAAATCGGAAAAGCCTACGGAGAGCTTTCCGGCCGTCCCTACGGACTTTTTGAAGAATACCGCCTTGATGACGCGGACTACGCTATGGTGATCATCGGCTCTGCAGCCGGCACAGCCAAAGATGTGGTTGATATCCTGCGGGAAAAAGGTATTAAGGCAGGCGTATTGAAGATCCGCCTCTTCCGTCCCTTCCCTGCAGAAGAAATCGCAGAAGCCTTAAAAGCTGTTAAGGCAGTTGCCATCATGGACCGTTGTGAAGACTTCAACACCAACTGCGGCCCCTTAGGCGCAGAGGTCCGTTCCGCCCTCTTTACAGGCGGATACCATCCGGATACCATCAATTACTGCTATGGTCTGGGCGGCCGCGACGTGACCGTCGAGAGCCTGACCAGCGTATTTGAAGACCTGATCACCATGCAGGAAACAGGACAGAAAGGTGCTCCTTACCGCTATCTGTCCGTCAGGGAATAGGAGTAAAGCACTATGGCATATAACTTAAAACAGACTTTAAATAAAGAAGAGCGTCTCTCTCCCGGACACAGGATGTGTTCCGGCTGCGGCGCTACCATCGGCGTTCGTAATGTCCTCCGCGGACTGCACGAAGAAGACGAGGCTGTCATCACCTGCGCCACAAGCTGTCTGGAAGTTTCCTCCTTCATGTATCCCTATTCGGCATGGAAGGATTCCTTTATCCACGACGCATTTGAAAACGCGGGCGCAACATGCAGCGGCGTTGAAACAGCATACCGGGCTCTGGCCAAAAAGGGCAAAGTAAAGAAAACACACAAGTTCATCGCCTTCGGCGGTGACGGCGGAACCTATGATATCGGTTTCCAGTCCCTTTCCGGCGCCATGGAGAGAAATCATGACATGGTCTATGTCTGCTATGACAATGAGGCCTATATGAACACAGGTGTACAGCGTTCTTCCGCTACCCCCATGTACGCGGATACCACCACAACCCCCGTCGGTTCCCAGTCCGAGGGAAAGATCCAGAACCGCAAGGATCTGGCACAGGTCATTGCCGCCCACAACATCCCTTATGTGGCGCAGACCACCTTCGTACAGAACTTCAGAGACCTTCACGTCAAGTCCGAGAAGGCCATCTACACGCCCGGGGCTGCCTTCTTAAATGTACTGGCACCCTGCCCCAGAGGCTGGCGTTATGAGGCGGAGGATATTCTGGAGATCTGCCGCCTGGCTGTGGATACATGTTTCTGGCCCCTCTTCGAAGTAATCGACGGAGAGTGGATCGTTAACTACATCCCCAAGAAGAAACTGCCCATCGAAGACTTCCTCAGGCCCCAGGGAAGATTCAAGCATCTTTTCCAGCCCGGAAAAGAAGAGCTGATCGCCGACATCCAGGCCGAGATCGACCGCAAATGGGAAGAGCTTCTTAAAAAGAGTAAATAAAACACTGCTTTATGGCATACAAAAAGGAGGCGCCGCAGTTACGTTTCGGCCATCTTTACAGGATGGGCCGGAACGCTACTGCGGCGCCTCTTATTCGTGTTTTTGCCGGGGGTTTTTGTATCTTTGCCGGGATTTTTCGTGCTCTTGTTGGAGTTTTGTGTTTTTGCCGGGATTTTCGTGCTCTTGTTGGGGTTTTGTATTTTTGCCGGGATTTTTCATTCTCCTGGAGTAACTTTCCATCAATCATGATTAAAAACCGATTTTTACATGACTGTTTAATAATTCTTTCCATCAAATGATGAGTATACCTCTTTTTTACATTATCTTTTTTTCCTGTTTCCATCAAAAGAAGCCTTCTGCATATCTATCCATGAAAATGAACATGGAGAATATAACCAAATACAACGATGACACGATTTATACATGAAAAATCAGCAAAAAGTACCATCAAAATTTCTAAAGATAAACGTATACATGACATGTTTTTGAAAACGTCCATCAAGTATTAAAAAAAGAACTACCATGATGGAATATTACGGCCCGGAGCGTGATTTTTTGCCAATTGCTCACTGTATGAGCATGTATTCGCAATGTGAACAGGTATCACAACATGTATTCGCAACGTGAACAGCTATCACAATAAAATCCGGCCCACGAAAGGAGGCGCCGCAGTTACGATTCGGCCATCTTTACAGGATGGGCCGGAACGCTACTGCGGCGCCTTCTTTTTTATCATGATTCGTGTTTATTTTGCTACGATATTGACGATCTTGTTGGGCACGTAGATTTCTTTGATGATCTTCTTGCCGTCGGTAAACTTGGCAACTGCGGGCAGAGCGTAAGCTGCCGCCATGGCCTCATCTTTTCCGGCGTCTCTGGGGATCTCGATGGTGCCGCGCATCTTTCCGTTGACCTGAACGCCGATCTCAATGTTGGCTTCCACTGTCTTGGCCTCATCATACTGCGGCCACTCAGCCATGGAGCAAAGGCCTTCGCCCAGTTTCAGATCTTCCCAGATCTCTTCGCAGAGATGGGGCGCGAAGGGGCAGAGCAGGCGGATAAATGCGGAAAGGGATTCCCGGTCGATCCGCTTTGCATCGTAGACTTCGTTGATCAGTGCCATCAAGCTTGCGATCGCCGTGTTGAACTTCATGGTCTCGATATCCTGGGATACCTTCTTGATGGTCTGGTGAAGCTTGGTCTCAAAGGAAGCGGGCATAGGCTCGTCAGAGATCATGTCCGTCATGCCTGCAACACGCTCAAGGAAACGTTTGCAGCCTCTTGTCGCCCGGTCATTCCAGGGTGTTGCCACACCGTAGTCTCCCATAAAGAGGATATAGGTCCTTAAGGTATCAGCGCCGTATTCCTCTACGATATCCAGAGGATCGATAACATTTCCTTTGGACTTGCTCATCTTGTCCCCGTCCGGACCCAGGATCAGTCCCTGGGCAGATCTCTTCGCATAAGGCTCCGGTGTGTTCACTGCACCGATATCATAAAGGAAATGGTGCCAGAACCTGGAGTAGATCATATGTCTTGTGACATGCTCCATACCGCCGTTGTACCAGTCAACCGGCATCCAGTAATTGAGCTTGTCCATATCTGCAAGACACTTGTCATTGTGGGGATCGATGTATCTCAGATAATACCAGGATGATCCTGCCCACTGGGGCATGGTATCTGTCTCTCGCTTAGCCGGTTTGCCGCATTTGGGACAGGTACAGTTAACAAAGGAGTCGATCCTTGCCAGAGGAGACTCTCCGCCCTGACCCGGTTCAAAATCGTCTACTGCCGGCAGGCGCAGAGGCAGTTCATCATAGGGAACAGCCACGTCTCCGCAATAGTCGCAGTGAACGATGGGGATGGGCTCTCCCCAGTATCTCTGGCGGTTGAAAGCCCAGTCTTTCATCTTGTACTGGACGCCGCCGCGGCCGATGCCTTCCTTCTCCAGCTCTTCGATGATTCTGGCGATGGAATCTTTTTTATTGGTGTAGCCGTTTAAGTAGCCGGAGTTGACCATCTCTCCGTCACCGGTGTATGCGCACTCTTCAATATTGCCGCCTTTGATGACTTCGATGATGTCCGCGCCAAATTCTTTGGCAAAATCATAGTCTCTCTGGTCATGGGCAGGTACCGCCATGATGGCGCCGGTTCCGTAACCCATCATTACATAATCGGCGATGAAGATGGGGATTTCTTTCTTGTTGACAGGGTTGACCGCTGTCAGGCCCTCGATCTTCACACCGGTCTTTTCTTTGACCAGCTGGGTTCTTTCGAACTCAGTCTTCTTGCTGCACTGGACCCTGTAAGCCTCGATGGCATCCATGTTGGCGATCCGGTCCTTATACTGGTCGATCAGGGGATGCTCCGGTGCCATAACCATAAATGTAACACCGAAAAGGGTATCCGGTCTGGTCGTGTAGACTTCCAGCTTCTCATCGATTCCGCTGATGGTGAAATCTACGAAAGCACCGGTGGATTTACCGATCCAGTTGATCTGCTGCTGCTTGATATTATCGGGATAATCCACAGTCTCCAGTCCTTCCAGGAGCTTGTCGGCATACCGGGTGATCCTCAGATACCAGACGTCCTTGGACTTCTGGACTACATCACTGTGGCAGATATCACATTTGCCGCCCTGGCTGTCCTCGTTGGAAAGGACTACCTTGCAGGAGGGGCAGTAATTGACCCAGGCCTTGTCTCTGTAGACCAGCCCTCTCTCAAACATCTGAAGGAAAATCCACTGGGTCCAGTGGTAGAAGTTCTCATCTGTCGTATCCACGACCCTGTCCCAGTCAAAAGCAAATCCGACCTTCTTCAGCTGGTTGGAAAACTTCTCGATATTCTGGTCCGTGATCACCCTGGGATGGGTGTTGGTCTTGATCGCATAGTTCTCCGTCGGCAGTCCGAATGCGTCAAATCCGATGGGATTGAGCACGTTGTACCCTTCCATCCTTCTTTTTCTTGATACAACCTCAATGCTGGAATAAGCCTTGATATGTCCTACATGCATGCCGGCTCCGCTCGGGTAGGGGAATTCAACTAGGCCGTAGAACTTGGGCTTGTCTGATCCGTCCACTGCGCGGAAGATCTTCTCCTCTTCCCAGCGCTTCTGCCATTTGGGTTCTATCTTTTTAAAATCATGTCTCATTGCTTTATCTCCTTCAAATCCTGTAAAATACTACAACTTTAAAGTGTACATGACAAAGGCCTGTTTGTCAAACAGGCCCTTTGTAAACACTCATTATTTTACCGTAAATGTGAACGATTTGCTCCTGGACAGTAAAGTCAGGGGATCAAATACTTTAACAGTTACTTTGTACTTTCCGGAAACCGATGTGTCCACCTTGCCCGTAATGGTGGCATTGTCCCAGAGGGTACCCGAAGCAGTAAGCTTGGAGGAAACCGAAACATAATTCTTTATGTCAAATGCGGTTCCTTTCGGAATAGCTTTCTTTCCTGCACTTTTCAGACTGATGGACGGTCTGTAGGGATTGCGGGAATCCGGATCCGTGGGATCCCAGCCCTTGCCTGACTTCTTTTTCGGCTTAGCGATGGGCCTGGTCGGGGTCACCATGGAATGATTCTCCCCGATCACGATTTTGGTTCCTTTGGGCACGTTATTATAAACCCACTTTGCATCGATGCAGGCCAGCCTGACACATCCCGAAGAAGCCTGTCTTCCCAGCTCTCTTAAGGCGCTGTTCTTAACCCTTGCATGGCCCTTTCCGACGGAAGGTACCGCGTGGAAAAGGATGCCGCGTGTGATCCTGGATGCGTAC
The DNA here is from genome assembly GCA_017434385.1 of Eubacterium sp. GTDB lineage: Bacteria > Bacillota > Clostridia > Lachnospirales > Lachnospiraceae > Anaerobutyricum. The sequence goes on along the minus strand of JAFRFJ010000015.1, from coordinate 3,052 downwards.
TGGGCATAATAGCCGTGAATCATGGGACGCCAGCGGTACTTGGTCTTGAGCTTGAATGTACCTCTGGGTGTCTTATAGCGCTTACCCGTGGAGCACCACATAGCCTTGACAACTTTGCCGCTGCTGTTCTCCACCACATTTACAATATTCGATTTACGGTTTACATAAACGGTATACTTCCCTGCCGCCCGGGTTTCCACCGACAGGGGCAGCATCAGAAGCATCAAAACTACAATAAATAATCCTGCTCTTCTCTTCATGTTAATCCTCCCTCATTAACAGACAAAACTTTAAGTATCTATATTATATTTGCCAGGGGCGGACCTGTAAAGAGAAAATCCCTCCGGAAAGCGTTTATTACAGCATTCTCCCTGATTTGCCAAAGCCAGTTCCACTATGGTATAATACGCAGGAATGACCAGTGAAAAATCTATTGTAATGAATGTGTTCATGCAATGATAAAAAGAAGGTGTTTTCACCATGATCTATAATGAAAATTCCATCACGGAAAAGCGTAAGAGCCTCTACTCGGCAAAGGAACAGCTGCGCAGTTCCATATTCGTATCCATCCTCTATGTGGTCCTGATCCTGGCAATGTCAGGCGCTGTGGCCGTCTCGGGGTTCATGTACGGAGCCTTCCGGGCTATTCTGATCACCGCGCCGGAGATCACTGACTTAAAGCCGGAAACCTCCGCCACCATGATATACGATATGAACGGAAAAGCTGTCCAGCAGCTGTCCGACTACAGCTCCAACAGGATCCCCGTGGAAGACGCGCCGGAAGATCTGAAAAATGCATTTATCGCCATTGAGGACGAGCGTTTCTATGAGCATAACGGTGTGGACTTAAAGGGTATCATCCGGGCCCTGATCAGCGATCTGTCGACCGGTACCCCTTCCCAGGGAGCCAGCACCATCACCCAGCAGCTGATCAAGAACCGCATGTTTGACACAGGCGGCGAAGACCATCTGATCCCCAAGATCCGCCGTAAGATCCAGGAGCAGATCATGGCCATCCAGACCGAAAAAGTATGGTCCAAGGATGAGATCCTGATCCGCTACCTCAATACCATCAACCTGGGTAAAGGTACACTGGGAGTGGAGACAGCTTCCCAGTACTATTTCCACAAGAGTTCTGCCGATCTCAACCTGTCCGAGTGCGCGGTCCTGGCCGGCATCACCAAGAACCCCTCCGCCCTCAATCCGGTGGACCATCCGGAGGCAAGCGCCCAGAGAAAAGAACTGGTGCTGCGCAAGATGCTGGATCTTAACTACATCAGCAGCAAAGATTACCAGACCGCCATCGCCGACGACGTATATACAAGAGTTTCCGAAAACACGGCCAACCGGGAAGCGGCAGCCGTCTACTCCTATTATACGGATGCCCTGATCACCCAGATCGTCTCCGACCTGCAGACCAGAAAAGGCTACTCCCAGTCCCAGGCATTTAACATCGTATATAAGGGAGGCCTGCGGATCCACTCGGTCCAGGACTCCGAGATGCAGAAGATCGCCGACGATATTATCAATAACAAGAACAACTATCCGGTCAATACGGAATACTCCATGGAGTACACCTTAAAAGTTACCCATGCGGACGACAGCTTCGACACCTACAACGAAGCCGATGTGCGAAAGTACTTCGCCAATAAAAAGAAAGACAAGAACTATTCAACCGTCTACTCTTCCAAAGAAGAACTGGAAAAGGCAGCGGCGGAATTTAAAAAGGCAATTCTGACCGACGGAGACAAGGTCAGGGAAGAAACAGTCCACTATTCCCTCGAGCCCCAGCTCTCCTTCTCCCTGATCGACCAGAAGACAGGAGAAGTCAAAGTTCTGGTAGGCGGCAGGGGAAAGAAAAAAGACGACCTGGCCCTCAACCGGGCCACGGCAGTCACCCGCCAGCCCGGGTCCACATTCAAGATCCTGGCGGCCTACGCGCCGGCCATTGATTCGGGAACCGTAACCCTGGCCACTGCCCTCAATGACGCCCCCTACAAATACAGCAACGGCGTCCGGGTCAGAAACTATGACAAGAAGAGCTACAAGGGCATGACCACCATCCGGGACGCAATCCGGGAGTCCAACAACATCGTGGCAGTAAAGACACTCACCAAGATCACTCCTCAGACCGGTTACGACTACCTGGTCAATCTGGGCTTCACCACACTGGTATCCGGAAGAGCCAACTCCGAAGGCGCCCTGGAAAGCGACATCAACCAGTCCCTGGCCCTGGGCGGCATCACCGACGGTGTCACCAACCTGGAACTTACCGCTGCCTACTGCAGCATCGCCAACAAGGGCACCTACAACACGCCCATCCTCTATACCACTGTAGAGGACAGCGAAGGCAATGTCATCCTGGAGAACAAGCCCGAGCCCAGACAGGTTATGAAAGAATCCACAGCCTGGCTTCTGACTGATGCCATGAGAGACGTCGTCTCTTCCGGCACCGGGACCGAAGCAAAGCTGACATCCGATATGCCGGTGGCAGGCAAGACGGGAACCAGCTCCAACAACTATGACTACTGGTTCTGCGGCTACACTCCCTATTACACGGCTTCCATCTGGACCGGCTACGACTACAATACCAACTTCACAAATGAAGGCGACTACCACAAAGTGATCTGGCGGAAGATCATGGACAAGATCATTGAGAAGAAAAAGCTCAAGACCAAGGACTTCCCCGCCTGCAAGGACATCATCTCCCAGACCATCTGCGCCAAGTCAGGCAAGCTTCCCCTTGAGGGAATCTGCTCCAACGATCCTGAGCACTCCATGGTACGTACGGAATACTTCGAAGCGGGAACCGAACCCACCGACAGGTGCGAATCCCACATCTCCGTCACCGTCTGCCAGGACACCAACAAGACAGCCGGCAAATACTGCCCCCACAAGGTCACCCGGGTCTACAGGGTAAAACCCAAGGGCTCATCCGGCAAAACCGATGACGACAAATATCTCCTGACCTTCGACCCCGACAAGGTCAAATGTACCGTCCACACCAAGGACTGGTACGAAAAAGACCAGGAAAGAAAACGTCTGGAAGAAG